>JAUMZD010000042.1:0-12080 GCA_030528325.1 Lautropia sp.
TGAAACTGCCCCGTCTTACCGGTAATGCCCTGGGTAATGACTTTGGTGTCCTTGTTGATTAGGATCGACATGCGATTGTCCTCGAAATTCAGGGCGTTGTTTATTTACCGGCTGCCGCGGCAACCACCAGACGGGCGGCATCGGCCATCGAGTCTGCCGAGATGATCGGCAGACCCGAATCGGCCAGCATCTGCTTGCCCAGGTCTTCGTTGGTGCCCTTCATCCGAACCACCAGCGGCACGTTCAGGTTGACGGCCTTGCTGGCCGCGATCACGCCTGCCGCGATGGTGTCGCAACGCATGATGCCGCCAAAGATGTTGACGAGAATCGCCTCGACACCCTTGTTCTTCAACATCAGCTTGAAGGCCTCCGTCACTTTCTCGGTGGTGGCGCCACCACCCACGTCGAGGAAGTTGGCCGGCTCACCGCCGAACAGCTTGATCGTGTCCATCGTGGCCATCGCCAGACCCGCACCATTGACCAGGCAACCGATGTTGCCGTTCAGCTGGATGTAGGCCAAATCGAACTTGGAGGCTTCGACCTCGGCCGGATCTTCCTCGTCCAGGTCGCGCATCTCGACCAGCTCGGGGTGGCGAAAGAGCGCGTTGGAATCGAAGTTCAGCTTCGCGTCCAGCGCGATGACATCGCCGCTGCCGGTCAGGATCAGTGGGTTGATCTCGGCCAGCGAAGCATCGGTTTCGTAGAAAGCCTTGTAGAGGCCCTGCAGGGCCACGCGTGCCTTCGGCAGGCTCTCGGCCGGGATGCCGATCTGGGTGGCCAGGTCATCGGCTTCGGCATCGGTCAGGCCGGCGGCCACATCGCAGAACACCTTGTGGATCTTCTCCGGCGTGCTGGCAGCCACTTCCTCGATGTCCATGCCGCCCTCGCTCGAGGCCATCACGCAGATCTTCTGCGACTGGCGGTCGATGACGATGCCGATATAGAGCTCTTTCCTGATGTCCGCGCCTTCCTCGATCAGCAGCCGGCGAACTTTCTGTCCTTCCGGCCCCGTCTGATGGGTCACCAACTGCATGCCGAGGATGTCGTCTGCATGCTGGCGCACTTCGTCGAGCGAACGTGCCAGCTTGACGCCACCACCTTTGCCACGACCACCCGCATGAATCTGGGCCTTGACCACCCAGACCGGGCCACCGAGCTGCTCGGCTGCCTTGACGGCTTCTTCGACATTGAAGCAGGGGATGCCCCTTGGCACCGGCACACCATAGCGCTTCAGGATTTCTTTACCTTGGTACTCGTGAATTTTCATGGTGATCTCGGGTCTTTCGGGTCACATTGCCGCGATGATGCTAACACAGTGACACCTGCCATGAAGGGCGCCCTCAATCCATGTCCGCCCAATCCTCGTCCCCTGACGCACGCCCCGCCACCGGGGGCACCACACGCGACACCACGGCACTGGCAAAGCCACGGCCCAGCAGGAACCGGTACTGCCTGGCACGATCCTTCATATCGACGGGCGCACCGCCGAAACGCCGCTGCCAGACCTCACGGGCCCGTTCGGTCTCATTGTCGGCCAGCGGCTGCAGCACTTCCGAAATCAGGCCCTCCGCCACCCCCTTGCGCTGAAGGTTCTGGGAGAGGCGAGCGGCCCCGAAACGGGCCGAGCCGCTACGCACCAGCGCTTCGGCCATCCGGCGGTCGGAGAGCAGCCTGAGCTCGGCCAGCTCGTCCAGTACTGAATCGACCACTGCGGGCGAGGGCAACGGACGCGGTGCCACTGCCCGGCCCAGCCCGGCACGCCGCACCGACGGCCTGGCGGCCACCTCATCGAAACGGGCAGCAGCATCCTGCTCGGGGTCGACGGAGCCGGCGGCCTGATCGCAGTGATCCAGCCCGAAGTCCTCCGGCTCATGCCCGGACAGATGTTCATCGTCATCGATCATGCCTCGACGACCGCGACCGCCACGCACGGGCGAGACCAGCAACTTGCGCCTCAGCTCGGCACGGCTGTGCTCACGACGGGCGAGCAAGGCGATCGCCCGCTGCTTCAGCGCCCGACGTTCGGCCGCACCGCCCGGCGCCTCGTCGGCACGCCATGCCTCAAAGCTGTCGAAACCGTCCGTCATGGCGCTTCAGCGGCCGCTCAGGCAGCGTCCTTCGGCTCCCTGGGCGCCCTGGCGGCTTTCTTCTCGTCTGCCGCTGGCAGGCTGTCTCCAGCAGGGGATGGCGCATCGCCACGGCCGGCCACCCCAAGGGAAGCACGGATGCGGTTCTCGATTTCCAGCGCCATCTCGGGCTTCTCACGCAGATACTCACGGGCATTGTCCTTGCCCTGGCCGATGCGCTCACCGTTGTAGCTGTACCAGGCCCCGCTCTTCTCGACGAAGCCGGCCGATACGCCCAGATCGAGGATCTCCCCTTCTCGCGAGGTGCCCTCGCCGTAAAGGATGTCGAACTCGGCACTCTTGAATGGCGGCGCCACCTTGTTCTTCACGACCTTGACGCGGGTCTCGTTGCCGATGATCTCGTCGCCCTTCTTGATGGCACCGGTACGGCGGATGTCCAGACGCACCGAGGCATAGAACTTCAGTGCATTGCCGCCGGTGGTGGTTTCGGGATTGCCGAACATGACACCGATCTTCATGCGGATCTGGTTGATGAAGATGACCAGCGTGTTGGTACGCTGGATGGAGGCCGTGAGCTTGCGCAGGGCCTGGCTCATCAGGCGGGCCTGCAGGCCGGGCAGCGCATCGCCCATGTCACCTTCGATCTCGGCACGGGGCGTGAGAGCTGCCACCGAATCGACGACCACCAGATCGACCGAACCGGAGCGCACCAGCGCATCGCAGATTTCCAGCGCCTGCTCACCCGTATCGGGCTGCGAGATCAGCAGATCCGGCAGCTTCACGCCGAGCTTGGCCGCATACTGGACGTCCAGCGCATGTTCGGCATCGATGAAGGCGCAGGTGCCGCCGAGCTTCTGCATTTCGGCGATGACCTGCAGGGTCAGCGTCGTCTTGCCCGAGGACTCGGGGCCGTAGATTTCCACCACCCGGCCACGCGGCAACCCACCTACCCCCAGTGCGATGTCGAGGCCCAGCGAACCGGTGGAGACGACCTCCAGGTCGGGCGCAACCTCGCCATCCGCCATTCGCATGACCGAACCCTTTCCAAACTGCTTTTCGATCTGAGCCAGTGCGGCAGCCAGCGCTTTGGCCTTCTCGCCGCGAGCCTTGTCATCCATGAGCAATATCCTGTGTTTGATGTCTGTGTGGTGCGATCCATCGCGATGGACGCATTATGGCATGAATACTGTACAAACAGCCAGCCATGTGGCTTCGATCATGAGGATGAAGCATCTGGCCTAATTCAAAGCCTGACTGGAGGCTTCCCATGCCGAACACACAGGCCGATGCAAAACGGGCACCAGCAGCCCCAAACGCCGAGGAGTTTGGGCGGCAGGAAAGTCACTGGCGCCGGAGATGGCTCGACCCGGAACCCAGGACAGCATCACCCTACCAGGGGCTGATCATCCAGTCGGGTCTGAAGCCAGGCCAGAGCCCGTCTCATGGCATGGGCTGCCGTCTGGTGGCGTACCGTCTGACGGTCGCCATCGAACTGGCAGGTTTCGGTCAGCACCCACGGCATCGAGGCCTCCTGCATCGGCCACGTCAGCGCCCATCCGAAGCAGACGGTGCCAACCGGTTTGTCAGGCAGCCCGCCACCCGGGCCGGCAATGCCGCTGACCGCCATCGAGAGCATCACCTCATCGCCGGCCAACGCGCCCAGCGCCATCTCACGGGCCACGGCTTCGCTGACGGCACCCTGCGTCTGCAGCAGGTCTGGCGACACGCCGAGCATCTCGATCTTGGCCCGGTTCGCATAGGTGATGTAGCCCCGGCTGAACCAGCGGCTGCTGCCCGGGGTCTCTGTGAGTGCCGCGGCAATCAAGCCGCCGGTGCAGGATTCGGCCGTGCTGATCAGGCCACCGCCCAGGCTCGCGACCTGTTCACCCAGCCTCTCTGCCAGCCCACGCAGTTCATCCATACCCAGCGCTTCGGTTGAGCCCATCTTTTCCTTCCTGTCAGAGCGTGTCCTGCGATACGAGCCTCCGGCCCACTCACCGGTGTGACCGGCGGCCATCCTCTTCAGCCGAACAGCCGGGCCCACACTGCCATGACGAGCACGGTGTAGCCCGCCGCGAACAGGTCGTCCATCAGCACGCCCGTGGCGTTCTGCCAGCGCTGGTCGATCGCCCTGATCGGGGCCGGCTTGACGATGTCGAAGAAACGGAACAGCAGGAAGGCCACCAGCTGCGTCGTGAAATCGGCAGGCACGAGCCACAGCACCAGCCAGAAGGCCACGATCTCGTCCCAGACGATGGCACTGTGATCATGGACGCCGATATCGGTGCCCGTACGATCAATGGCCCAGTGCCCGAGCACCAGGCCCAGCGCGATCAGTATCCCCTGCCCCGTGTCACCCAGCAGATGGGACAACGCGGCAAAACTGATCCACGCAAACAGGGTGCCGACCGTGCCCGGTGCGCTGCCGAGCAGCCCACTGCCCAGGCCGAAGGCGATCCAGCGTGACAGGCGGGGCTTCATGAAATCGAACGTGGGCCGGATTCTGCCGAAGGTGCCATCGGCTCGAATCAGATCCGTCACGTCTTCTGCTCTGTTGTCATCCATTACGCGAAGTGATCATGTCCACGGGGCGAGACCGGACGGGTCTGTCCGGCCCCATCAACCAGAAGAATACCCTGTCCCGGCACGACCTGCCCGATCCTGCGGGCATCCGGCACCAGCGCCTCGATGGCCGCCTGCGAGGTGGGGGCCGCCGTGAACAGCAGCTCGTAATCATCCCCCCCATGCAGGGCATGATGCAGCATCTGATCTGGCGTCAAACCGTCCAGCACGTCGGCCCACGGCAGCCGTGAAGCCTGCAGCTCAGCGCCCAGCAGGCAGGCACAACGCCGGCTGGAGGCAGCCAGCAGATGACCCAGATCCCCTGCCAGCCCGTCTGACAGATCCATCGCTGCCGTGGCCAGTCCACGCAGGTGCAACCCGACGGCCAGCCGGGGCATCGGCCAGTCGAGACGTGCTGCGGCCTCGGGAGCGGCCACCGCGCCTGCCGCGCGCTGTGCGACGGCCAGGGATGCGGCCCCCAGCGGCCCGCTGACCCAGACCTGGTCGCCGGGCCGGGCACCATCGCGCCGCAGCGCATGTCCGACGGGCACGGCGCCCATGACCGTGATGCAGATGTTGAGCGGCCCGCGGGTCGTGTCGCCACCGATCAAGGGGCAGGCAGCCCGGCTGGCCAGCCGCAGCATGCCACGGCTGAAAGCAGAGAGCCAGCCTTCGTCCACCCCAGGCAATGCCAGGGACAGGGTGAAGCCGACCGGCCTTGCCCCCATGGCCGCCAGATCGGACAGGTTCACAGCCAGTGCCTTGTGACCAATGGCCTCGGGCGAGGTTCCCTCGAAGAAGTGCCGGCCGGCCACCAGCATGTCGGATGAGACTGCGAGCGCTTCCCCCGGCAGCAGGGTATCGAGCAGGGCGCAATCGTCCCCGATGCCGAGCAGAACCCCCCCATCCTGAGGGGCTGCCGGCAGAGAATCCGGCAGCAGTGATTCAGGATGACCGGGCGGCAACGGTGCCCGTTGCTGCTGAAAGTAATGGGCAATCAGCTCGAACTCATTCATTCTGGCCTCCGTTCGGTCAACCAGGCCGGCCACCACGAGGATGATGACCCGCCCAAGCTCCCAGGCCAGCCCGGAGTGTCAGCTTGCCGACTGGGTTTCGCCGGGTCGCAGCGTGGGCACGATTCGATCCAGCACGCCATTGACGTACTTGTAGCCATCGGTACCGCCAAAGTTCTTCGCCAGCTCGACCGCCTCGTTGATCACCACGCGATACGGAATCTCCTGGCGATGTTTCAGCTCGAAGCAGGCCAGCATCAGAATGGCCCGCTCGACCGGGCTCAGCAGGTTCAGAGGCCGGTCAAGGCTGGGCAGCAGCACGGCCTCCAGCTCGGCGGCGTGGGCAATCACGCCCCGCAACAAGGCATCGAAGTGGGCGCGATCGGCCCGCTCGAAACCGGGGCTGGTCTCGATGTGGGCCTGGATGGCGCCGGTGTCCTCGGCGGACAGCAACCACTGGTAGATGCCCTGCATGGCAAATTCCCGCGAACGCCGCCTGGCGCTGCGTGTCCGGTTGCCCGCTGCAGCGGCCGGCGAACGTGCATGCATCGGTCTCACTCCTCGATGTCGTCGTCGCCGATCGACAGGCTGTCGAGCATGGTGCCCAGCGTCGCCATCTCGATCGCCACCTGGGCAGCTTCTGCCCCCTTGACCTGCACGCGCTGTTGCGCCTGCTCGTCATCATAGGTCGTCAGGATCGCATTGGCGACCGGGATGCCCAGCTCGAGCGAGACGCGGCTCACACCGGCGGCGCTTTCGTTGCAGACCACCTCGAAATGATAGGTCTCTCCCTTGACGATGGCACCGAGGGCGATCAGCGCGTCGAACTCCCCGGTATTGCCCAGCTGCAGCAGCGCCAGCGGAATTTCCAGCGCACCCGGCACGCTGCAAACCAGCGTGTCTTCCTCGGCCACGCCCAGCTTCTTCAGCTCGCTCAGGCACGACTCGAGCAGCGCGTTGCAATGATCCTCGTTGAAGCGGGAATAAACGATGCCGATACGCAGGCCATCGCCCTGTTGTGTTCCGATCAGTCGATCAACGCTCATGTTGCTTGCTCCCTTGTTGGTCATTGGGATGACGTGTTCTCGTCACTGTCCTCGAGATAACCCGTCACCTCGAGGTTGAAGCCCGCCATGCTTGGCATGCGCCGCTGGCGGGTCAGCAGTTTCATCCGGCCCACGCCCAGATCCTTGAGGATCTGGGCACCAATACCGTAATTGCGCAAGGCGCTCGAATCATTGACGGGCGAGGCATGTCCATCGCCATCGCCCCGATCCCAGGCGGCGATCTGCGCATTCAGCACATCGGCATCCGGGGCACAGTTCAGCATCAGCAGCACGCCATTGCCATGGGCCTTGATCCGTTTGAGCGCCGGCGCGATGGCCCAGGTATGGCTGTTGGCAGCGCCCAGCACATCCAGCACCGTCAACGGCTCATGAACTCTCACATAGGCTTCCCGCTCCGGCGAGGGCTGGCCCACGATGAGGGCCAGATGAGGCTGGCCGCCCGGCTTGTCACGATAGGCCACCAGCTCCAGCTCACCGACCACGGTATCGACCCGACGCCGGCCGGTTCTCTCGACCAGCGATTCATGGGCGCTCCGGTAGGCGATCAGGTCGGCGATGGTGCCGATCTTCAGACCGTGCTCCTTCGCAAAGACGAGCAGATCGGGCAAGCGCGCCATCGTGCCGTCCTCGTTCATGATCTCGCAGATGGCGGCAGCCGGTGTAAGCCCCGTCATCGCGCCCAGGTCGCAGCCTGCCTCGGTGTGGCCGGCACGGATCAGCACCCCGCCATCACGGGCCATCACCGGAAACACATGACCGGGTTGCACCAGATCGTGGGGCTGGGCGTTGGGTGCCACGGCCGCCCGGATCGTCTTCGCCCGATCGGCCGCTGAAATGCCTGTCGTCACCCCTTCGGCCGCCTCGATCGAGACAGTGAAGTTGGTGCTCATCTTCGTGCCGTTGACCGCCGTCATCAGCGGCAGGCGCAGCTGGCGGCAGCGCTCTTCGGTCAGCGTCAGGCAGACGAGACCACGCGCATGACGGGCCATGAAATTGATGGCTTCCGGCGTGACGAAGTCGGCCGCCATCACCAGGTCGCCCTCGTTCTCCCGATCCTCATCGTCGATCAGGATCACCATCTTTCCCGCCCGGAAGTCAGCCAGGATTTCCGCCGTACTGGACAGCGTCGCCTGCATTTCGTCCTTGGTCATGCCTTGTCGTCCCTGTTTGCGTGCACTGCCGAATCACCCGATGCCAGCGCCGGCTGGCGGGCGTCCACCTGCTGCATCCGCGACAGGTAACGGGCCACCTGGTCGATTTCCAGGTTCACCAGCGCCCCCGGCACCAGCCGCCTGAGCGTCGTCACCGCCACCGTGTGCGGAATCAGATTGATCTGAAAAGCACAGCATTCTGCCCCATCTTGCCCCTGGGACACCAGCACTTTGCGGGCCTGATCGCCCCAGGCCGCCTGCAGCACTGCATCGACCGGCAGATCCTCCACCTGGTTGACCGTCAGGCTCACGCCATCCACCGTCACGGAACCCTTGTAGACCAGATAACGGGCCAGGGCGGCAGGCGCCAGGATCTCCAGCAGGTGACTCTCGCCCACCGGCTCGAAGCGGCGCACGACGCCCATGCCATCCACGTGCCCAGAGACCAGATGCCCCCCGACCCTGTCGGCGAGGCGCATGGCCTTCTCCAGGTTGACCGGCCCCGGCTCGGCCAGCCCGTGCGTGCGACGCAGGCTTTCGGCCGACACATCCACCACGAACCCTTGCCCGGAGAGTGACACCACCGTCATGCAGGCGCCCGAGATGGCAATCGAATCGCCAATGGCCACATCCTCCAGATTCAGCCCGCCTGCATCCAGATGCAGGCGCACACCGGCCCCGTCTCCCAGAGGTTCCACACGGCTGATCTGCCCGACCGCCGCTACAATGCCCGTAAACATGCTGTTCTGATCGCCTATCGAGGAGTGGTCAGGGTACGGGATGAGGCCCTGACGGAGCGGCCTCTGCCATGCCCATGACCTGAAGGCGCAGGCGGAGATCCTCCCCTACCTGCGCCACATTCAACCATTTCAGACGGATGCGCCGGTCCAGACCATCGACGGCAGGCAGGGCAAAGGCCGGCATGCCCGCCCCCAGCAGGGAGGGCGCCACATACATCAGCAGCTCATCCACACACGCCACCTGCAGCATGGCCGCGTTCAGCCGCGCGCCTGCCTCGACGTGCAGCTCATTGAATCCCGCGCGCCCCATTTCCGCCATCAGCGCGGGCAGATCCACCCGCCCCGGCACCGGGGCCGGCAACGACAGCAGGCGAACACCCTGCTCTCGCAGGTGCTGCTGCCGGGGATCGGTGTCGTCCACGGGCTGTGCATGCACGACCCAGACCTCACCGGGGCCGAAGAGCCTGGCACCAGGATCGACCGAGAGAGCGGCGTCGACCAGCACCCGGACAGGCTGACGACTGACTGGCACATGACGCACGGTCAGCGATGGATCGTCGGCCCTGACCGTGCCGATCCCGGTCAGGATGGCACTGGCGCGAGCACGCCATTCATGCCCATCGGCCCTGGCGGCCTCGGCCGTGATCCACTGGCTTTCACCATCGGGCAGCGCCGTGAATCCGTCCAGTGAGGCGGCCACTTTCAGGCGAACCCACGGGCGACCACGGGCCATGCGCGACACGAAGCCAACGTTCAGCTCGGCAGCCTCTTCAGCCATCAGTCCGCAGCGCACGTCGATGCCCGCCTGACGCAGCCTTGCCAGCCCTTGCCCGTTCACGAGCGGGTTCGGGTCTTCCATCGCCGCGATGACCCGCGCCACACCTGCCTCGATCAGACGGTCGCAACAGGGCGGTGTCCGGCCGTGATGGGAACATGGCTCCAGCGTCACGTAGGCCGTGGCGCCACGAGCCCTCTCACCGGCCTCGGCCAGCGCCAGTACTTCGGCATGCGGCTCACCCGCACGGCGGTGCCAGCCCTCGCCGACGACCTCTCCATCCTTGACGAGCACGCACCCAACCCGGGGGTTCGGCATGGTGGTGTAGACCCCCTGCCAGGCCAGGCCGATGGCCCGTTGCATGGCATGTCGATCCGACTCGGTATACATCAACCCTTTCCTTTGGTGGCGGGCCTTGGGGCGCCCCCCTTTGCCTGATCAGCCCCGCTGCCGGCATTCGAGGCCGGTGCATCGACCGGGATCTGCGTGATGGCACCATCCTCGATGCCCGTCGCGTGCGCCGACGACGGATCGGCCGTTGTCGGGCGAATTTCCTGAATCACGTCGGCAAAGGCTTCGATGTCCTCGAACTTCCGGTAGACCGAGGCAAAACGGATGTAGGCAACCGTGTCCAGCTCGCGAAGCACGTCCATCACGTGCTCACCGATGGTGGCTGATCCAATTTCGCGGGCGCCCAGCTTGAAGATCCGGGATTCGACCTGATCCAGTGCCGTGTTCAGTGCCTCATCCGAAACCGGGCGCTTGCGCAGCGCCAGCTTCATCGAGAACGCGAGCTTGTCCCGCTGATAGGGGACGCGCCGACCATCGCTCTTGACGACGTCCGGCATCGACAATTCGACGCGCTCATACGTGGTGAAACGGCGATCGCACCCACCACAGCGACGGCGACGCCGGATACTGGCGCCGCCATCGAGCTCGCGGGTTTCCATCACCTGGGTTTCGGAGTGGTTACAGAAGGGACAATGCATGCATCATTATCTCATCCAATCCACACCACCGGATGCCCGCCTGCCGGCCTCGGGCCCCGTCTCCATGACGTCGGTGACTCAGCCGTAAACGGGAAAACGCGCCGTCAGCGCCTCGACCCGCTCACGCACCTTCGCGATATGGGCTTCGTCGTCCGGACGATCCAGCACATCGGAAATCAGCTGGCCGACCAGCGCAGCTTCTTCCACGCCAAAACCCCGGGTCGTCATGGCCGGCGAACCGACACGGATGCCGCTCGTCACGAAAGGCTTCTCCGGATCATTCGGGATGGCGTTCTTGTTGACGGTGATGTGCGCCTTGCCCAGTGCGGCCTCGGCATCCTTGCCGGTGATACCACGCGAACGCAGGTCGACCAGCATGACGTGCGATTCGGTACGCCCCGACACGATACGGAAACCCTTCTCCACCAGCGTCTTCGCCAGTACGGCAGCGTTCTCCACCACCTGCTGCTGATACTGCTTGAAGGCAGGTTCCAGCGCCTCCTTGAAGGCCACGGCCTTGCCGGCGATGACATGCATCAGCGGCCCCCCCTGAAGCCCCGGGAAGATCGCCGAATTGATTGCTTTCTCGTGCTCAGGCTTCATCAGGATGAAGCCACCACGCGGGCCTCGCAGGCTCTTGTGCGTGGTCGAGGTCACCACATCGGCGTGCGGCACGGGGTTCGGATAGACCCCACCAGCGATCAGACCGGCGTAATGCGCCATGTCGACCATGAAGATGGCGCCCACGTCCTTCGCGACACGGGCAAAACGCGCCCAGTCGATCACCAGCGAATAGGCCGAAGCCCCGGCGATGATGATGCGGGGCTTGTGCTCGTGCGCCAGCCGCTCCATCTGGTCGTAGTCGATTTCCTCGGCCTCGTTCAAACCATAGGACACCACGTTGAACCATTTGCCGGACATGTTGACCGGCGAGCCATGCGTCAGGTGCCCACCCATCGCCAGCGACATGCCCAGAATGGTGTCGCCGGGTTTAGCCAGCCCCAGAAGAACCGCCTGGTTGGCCTGCGAACCGGAGTTCGGCTGCACGTTGGCCGCCTCAGCACCATACAGCTGCTTGACCCGGTCGATGGCCAGCTGCTCGGCGATGTCGACGAACTCGCAGCCACCGTAGTAACGCTTGCCCGGATAGCCTTCGGCGTACTTGTTGGTGAGCTGGCTGCCCTGGGCCTCCATCACGGCCGGGCTCGTGTAGTTTTCCGAAGCGATCAGCTCGATATGAGCCTCCTGCCGACGGGTTTCGTTCTGAATGGCATCCCACAGGGCGGGATCAACCTGGGCCAGCGTGTCTTTACGATCAAACATGATGATGCAACTCCGTTGACGCTGAAACCTCCGGCACGCGCCGCCAGACAAACGGACGGCTCCGTCACCGGAGACGTGACAGCAAGAACATGGAAGAGCCGTGTGCGCAGCCTGCCGCTGGCATGTCCCGGCCTGGAGCGAGTGATGAACTGATTCGCGGAAGCGAGAGTAGCAGGTTCATGACATGCTCTATTCATAAACGCCCTGCCCAGGCGGACGGCAGGAAGATCCAGATCATCAGGCAGGCGCCAGGGCGCGGATGAGTCGCGCCCTGGCGCCGGCCTGACCCGGGCGCTACCAGGTAGTTGAACAACCCACCCCAGTCACGGCCGGCCAGACCGGTTTAGCCCAACCCCCAGGGGTTCGCCAGAGA
>JAUMZD010000042.1:12090-31198 GCA_030528325.1 Lautropia sp.
GGCTCCCGGGGCGGGGGGGGGGGGGGGGGGGGCTGGGCGGGGGGGGGCGGGGGGGGTGTTGGTCGGGGCGGGGGCGCCTGCCTGACCCGGTCGCTCCCTGGTAGTTGATCTACCGACGCCAGTCACGGCCGGACTGACGAGTTTAGCCAAACCGCCAGGGTTTCGCCAGAGAGGCCTCACCCGACCTTGCCCGCCACCGCAGAACGACGCTGACGCGGATCGATCTCATCGCGACTCTCCATCAGATGCGCGATATCGGCCCAGGCCGTCACGTGCCAGCGCCCCCCCGACCAGCACAGATGATTGAGGCTGGCGTTATAGACGGGGAAGGACCGCGGCGCACTCAGCGGCAGACCGGTGGCCACCCGGTAGATGCAGTCCAGCACGCCGCCATGACTGACGATCACCACGCGCTGCCCGCGGTGCCGCGCCACCAGTGCGTCCAGCCCTGCCTTCACGCGAGCCATGAAACGGTTCAGGCTCTCACCCCCGGACAGATCCTGTTCCGGGTCACGGGCCTCCATCCGGGCAAACACGGCCGGCTGCTCATCGGCAATCTGCTGATAGCGCCACCCCTGAAACTCGCCGAAGTGCCTCTCCCTCCACCGCTGATCGGGCTGAACAGGCACGCCGGCCGCCCGGGCAATGGGCTCGGCCGTGCTGGCCGCCCGCACCAGATCGCTGCTGTAGAGCACATCGATCATGCCGGGACGGAACCGTCCCGCTGCAGCCAGCGCCTGCTGGACACCGGTCTCGTTCAGCGGCAGATCCAGTTGCCCCTGGATGCGCCGGTCCATGTTCCAGGCCGTCTCGCCATGCCGCACCAGCGTGAGCCGAAGCTCGTCGGCGGCTGGCCGTACGGCCCAGCCGGCCTCGTTCCCATCACCGGCCCCTGCGACCACAATGGCCGGTGCAACAGAAGCCGACACCCCAGGAGCTTGTTGACGCATTTCCTCTCCCTGCACCATCAGCCCAGGTGCACCCGCACGAACTTGCGCTTGCCCACCTGCACGACATAGGTGCCCGCCGGAAGTGTCAGCCCCCGATCCGCCACCACCGAACCATCCACCCTCACCCCGTTCTGCGCCAGCATCCTGCCTGCTTCGGAATTGGAGGGCACCAGGCCCGTCTGCCGCAAAACATCGACGATGCCCAGCGGCGCCCCGCCCAGCTCACGCTCCGGCACATCCTCGGGGATGCCCCCCCGGGCACGCAACTCGAAATCCCGCTCGGCAGCCTCTGCGGCGCCTTGGCCATGAAAGCGCTCCACCAGCTCCTTGGCCAGCATCACTTTCGCCTCTTTCGGGTTGCGACCTGCCTCACATTCGGCTTTCAGGCGCTCGATCTCGTCCATCGGCCGGAAGGAAAGCAGCAGGAAATAGCGCCACATCATCTCGTCCGACAGCGACAGCAGCTTGGCAAACATCGTGTTGGGCGGTTCGGTGATGCCGATGTAATTGCCCTTGGACTTCGACATCTTCTCGACGCCATCCAGCCCCTCCAGCAGCGGCATCGTCAGCACGCACTGGGGCTCCTGCCCATACTCGCGCTGCAGCTCGCGGCCGACCAGCAGGTTGAACTTCTGATCCGAGCCGCCCAGCTCCAGATCGGCCTTCAGCGCCACCGAGTCGTAGCCCTGCAGCAGCGGGTACAGCATTTCATGCACCGAAATCGGCAGATTCGCCTTCAGGCGCTTGCTGAAATCATCGCGCTCCAGGATGCGGGCCACCGTATAGCGTGAAGCCAGCTGAATCATGCCTCGGGTGCCCAGCTCGTCACACCAGGCCGAGTTGTAACGGATCTCCGTCCGCTCCGGATCGAGCACCAGACTGGCCTGCGCAAAGTAGGTCTTGGCGTTGTCCTCGATCTGCTCGCGACTGAGCGGCGGACGCGTGGCATTGCGGCCGGACGGATCGCCGATGGAAGCCGTGAAGTCACCGATCAGGAAGATCACCTGATGGCCCAGGTCCTGCAGCAACCGCAGCTTGTTCAGCACCACCGTGTGCCCCAGGTGAAGGTCGGGCGCCGTGGGGTCAAGCCCGAGCTTCACCCGCAGCGGCTTGCCGGTTTCGGCACTGCGCCGCAGCTTGTCGGCAAGCTCGGTTTCAACGAGCAATTCATCGATACCCCGCTTGATGAGGTTCAAATCATGCTCGACGGTCTGTTTTGACTGATCACTGGAGGACATAAAACTGCCAAAATGTGAGAATGTTACGGGTGTGTAAGAGCCTGTTTGCGAACGGCTGCCAAAAGTCTGACTTCCTGTCGTGCGTTTGACGTTAGAATCTAGGTCATTCGACCTGGTCCCCAACCTGAAGGGGCTGCTTAGCCTACCCATTCCCCGATCATCGGCTGTTACAACCCGACAGCCGATGCGTGGCGTGCAGCAAGAAGCCCCTGGCAAGTCTCGCCCTTCCACTGCTCGCCGGAAGACGGCGAAGGCAGACAAGCGGGGACAGCGATTCGGCCAGTTCGGCAACCCGCCTCTGAACTTCGGTGATTCTAGCCGAGGCTACCAGGCGGCAGCCCACTTCTGCCCCCGGCTGTCTGACAGCAGACGGCCCGGCAGCCAGATTCTGACAGCCCGCATGCACACGTCCCCCGGCAAACGACTCACTTCTGCTCTCGGCGCCGCCCTCTCGGTCGCCACCCTGACCGCCTTCGCCGTCGCGCCGCTGACCGAAGAGCCGCCGCCGCACGCCCGCGTCATCGAGCCCGTCACACTCAAGCCCGAAACCCTGCCGACCGCAGGCTCCGGCGTCTTTCTGCGCCAGGTGAAGGTATCCCGTGGTGAGTCGCTCGGCAGCCTGATGCGCAAGTTCGGGCAGCAGGATCAGGCCCTGACGGACTTCATCCGCAGCAACCCCACCGCACGCAAGATGCTCGCCCTCACGCCGGGCACCTCGGTTCACGCCGAGCTCGACAGCGAGAACCGCATCCAGCGCCTCACCTATCCGCTGCCGCTCGGCAAGGCTGGCGAGAGCGTCGCCAAGCGCCTGCTGATCAGCCGCCACCATGGCAAGTGGACGGCCCAGTTGCAGGATCATCCGCTCGAGCGTCGTCTGGTCACCCGCTCGGCACAGGTCAAGACCACCCTGTTCGCTGCCACCGATACAGCCGGCATCCCTTCGGCCATCACGGCGCGCATCGCCGAAGTCTTCGGCTCGGACATCGACTTCCACAAGGAAGTCAAGAAAGGGGATCGCATCCGCCTGGTCTACGAAATGTTCGTCGACCCCGAGTCGATCAGTGAGGGCCAGCCGGGCCGCATCCTCGCCGTCGAGTACGTCTCGGGCGACAAGCGCCTCGATGCCCTCTGGTTCGACCGGGCCGACGGCGGCGGTGATTACTACAGCTTCGACGGCCAGGCACTGAAGCGCCGCTTCCTGCGCTCGCCGCTCGAGTACACCCGCATCAGCTCTGGCTTCTCGCTCGGCCGTCGGCACCCGGTCTTCCGTGACTGGCGTGTTCACAAGGGCGTCGACTACGCCGCCCCCACTGGCACCAAGATCCGCACGGTCGGCGACGGTGTCATCGAGTACATCGGCAATCAGCGTGGCTATGGCAAGGTCGTCATCGTCAAGCACGACGATACGCAAAGCACGCTCTACGCCCACATGCACCGCTTCTCCCCCAACCTGCGACTTGGCGACAGCGTCAAGCAGGGCCAGGTCATCGGCGAAGTGGGTCAAACGGGCTGGGCCACGGGCCCCCACCTGCATTTCGAGTTTCAGGTCAACGGCAAGCAGATCGACCCGACCACGATGCTCCCCCAGCCCACCCAGCCGCTGGATGCCTCCAGTCAGGAGCAACTGCGCGCCTCGGCCGAGAAGCTGATCGACATGATGCGCTGGCAGGAGGCCGTCACGGTCGCCTCCTTCGAGTAAGGCCGTTCAAGCCCGTCCTTTCACCGCGTGATGGCCGAGCCTGCTGCCCCTGCGCTCTCCCCTGAAACCGGCGACATCTACGCTGGTCTGATGTCCGGCACCAGCCTGGATGGGGTCGACGGCGTTCTCGTCCGATTTTGTCCGGATGGACGACTCGCCGGCCCGCTGGCAACGGCATCCCTGCCCATGCCCGCGTCGCTCAGGCAACGGCTCGCCGGACTGCAACACCCGACTCATGACGAACTGACCCAGGCTGCACGCGCGGCCAACGAACTGGCCACCCTCTATGAGGCCTGCGTGCAGCACCTGCTCACGAAAAGCGGCCTGCCAGCGCAAGCAGTGCGGGCCATCGGCGCGCATGGGCAGACCATCCGTCATGCCCCAGCCGAAGGCTACAGTCTGCAAATCCTCAACGCCGCCCAGCTGGCCACCCGAACCGGCATCGATGTCATCCACGACCTGCGCAGCGCAGACATCGCCGTGGGCGGTCAGGGCGCCCCCCTGATGCCAGCCTTTCATGCCCACGTCTTCTCCGGCATGTCCGGCCGCTACGGCATCCTGAACCTGGGAGGCATCGCCAACCTCAGCATCCTGGACAACGCCCTCACCCCAGCGCGCATCACCGGCTTCGACACCGGCCCGGCCAACACGCTGCTCGACCTCTGGAGCGAGCGTCACCGTCAGACCCGTTTCGACGATCGTGGCCGCTGGGCTGCCAGCGGGCAGGTGATCCCCGCCCTGCTGGGCAGGCTGCTGCAAGACCCCTACTTCGCCCTGCCCGCCCCCAAAAGCACGGGCCGGGATCATTTCAATCTCTCCTGGCTGATGCAGCACCTGCCCGAGAACCCGGCATACGCCCCTGCCGATGTCCAGGCGACGCTGTCAGCGCTCACCGCAGAAAGCACAGCGTCCGCCATCCGCAACCAACGGCTCTCCACCGTTTATGTCTGTGGCGGTGGCGCAGAAAACCCACACCTGCTCGCACAGATACAGGCTGCCGTCGGCGAACGAACACGCATCGAAACCACCGCAGCGCTGGGCATTCACCCACAGATGGTCGAAGCCACCGGCTTTGCCTGGCTGGCCCGCCAACGGGTTCACCACCAGCCCATCGAGCTGACAAGCATCACGGGTGCCCGCCAGTCGGTCATTCTGGGTGCCCGCCACAAGGCGCCACCCGCGGTGGCCTCGAACCAGCGCCAATAGCTGCTGCCAGCCAACAGAGATAGCCGAACTGACGGGAGGCACAACGGACACGTTGCCTGTACGACGGCTCAGCAGTCCTCCCTGACTGCCTGCCCGCCGCTGATCAGACTCTCCGGCGCCAGATCCTGCATGGCCTGGTAATGCGTCAGATACACCTGACCGCCCAGACGCTCGAGAAAGTTACTTCGCGCCAGCCTGTCCATGACAGGCCCTTTCACTTCCGACAGGTGAAGCCGAACCCCTGCCTCACGCAACCTCGCTTCGATGACCTCCAGACTTGCCAGCGCGCTGGCATCGATATCGTTGATCGCCGAGCACAGCAGCACCACATGCTGCAACCGGGGCTGATCCGCCACCGCCTCGTTGATCCTGTCCTCCAGAAAGCGCGTATTGGCAAAATAGAGGCTTTCATCCACCCGCAACCCCAGCACCCGGGGGCTGGTACGAACGGCATGACGCCGCACGTTCCGGAAATGCTCCGTCCCCGGCACCTGCCCCACCACCGCCACATGGGGTCTGCTGCTGCGATACAGATGCAGCATCAACGACACGCCCACCCCTGCCATCAGCCCTGCCTCGACACCGACCACCAGGGTCATGCCGAACGTGACCACCACCACGCTGAAATCGAATCGGGAATATCGCCAGGTTTGCCGGAACATGCCTGGATCTAGCAGTGACAGGACGGCCACCATGATCGTGGCCGCGAGCGTCGCCTGCGGCAGATAATGCAACAACGGCGTGAACAGCAAGGTTGCCATCAGGATGCCGAAGGCCGTCAGGATACCAGCCGCTGGCGTCTGCGCTCCCGCATCGAAATTGACCACCGAACGCGAAAACCCTCCCGTGACCGGCAGCCCGCCCGTGAAGGCAGCCGCCACATTGCTGGCCCCCAGCGCCACCAGCTCCTGGTCGGGTTCGATGCGCTGACGCCGTTTGGCCGCCAGCGTCTGCCCCACCGAAATCGACTCGACGAAGCCCACCACGCTCAACAGCAACGCAGGCACGAGCAGCTCGCGCCACAACGAGGGGTCCCAGGCAGGTATCGTCAAAGGCGGCAAGCCTTGCGGCACTTCACCCACAACCTGCACACCGCGTTCAACCAGATCCCAGTACCACACGGCCCACGTCGTCAGGATGATCGCCACCACCGGCCCTGCCTTCGCCAGGGCATCCGATGTGTGCGTCCCCACTCCCATCCGCCTCAACCACGGCTTGAGCCTGCTCCGCGACCACCACAGGAAAACCAGTGCAAGCAGACCAAGCGCCATCGTGAAACCATTGCTCAGGGGCAATGCGCGCCACAACGCAGGAACCAGCTCGAGCACCGTATCTCCCGACGCCCTGATCCCGAGCAGGTGCTTCACCTGACTCAAGGCGATCAGCACAGCCGAAGCAGAAACGAAACCGGACACGACCGGATGACTCAGGTAGCTGGCAAGCCAGCCCAGGCGCAACACACCCATCATGATCAGCACCAGCCCGGACAACAAGGCCAGCACCAGCGCAGCTGCCCACGCATCCTCACCCACGGCAACCACCTGGCCGACAGCGGCCGCCGTCATCAGCGACGTGACCGCCGCGGGACCGACCGCCAATGTGCGGCTGCTACCGAAGACGGCGTAGGCCAGCAAAGGCAGCATGCTGGCGTAGAGGCCCGCCTGCGGCGGCAGACCTGCCAGCATCGCATAGGCCAGGCTCTGCGGGATCAACATCAGCGTGACGATGCCCGCGGCCAGCATGTCTGCCGACAACTGCTGACGGTCGTAGACACGCCCCCAGGCGAGAATCGGCAGCCAGCCTTGTATCGCAGCCATGAGCCTTACAGGCAGGCGCCGTCCGCTCATGAAAACCCCCTGCAAAAAGGCCCGGCAAACGACCTCGCCTCCCAGAACCCACAGCCCGATACCATCGAATCCACGGATTGCCTCTGCCAAACCGATTGACGTGCCGGTATCTTAGTCGGCACTGGCCATGACATCAAGCAATACTAATTTAGTATATTCTTATATTGAACCGTATTCCCTGCCTGATACATGGAGTCAGACATGCCGTCCCAGCCCCACATTCAAGCATTCTTCGACGAGGCCACCAACACCATCACTTATCTGGTATCGGACCCCGGAACGAAACACGCGGCCGTGATCGATCCCGTCCTGGATTATGACCACCGCAGCGGCAAGGCATCCACAAGATCTGCCGAACACCTGCTGGCAACGGCACGCGGCGAGGGCCTGAACATCACCTGGGTACTGGAAACCCATGCCCATGCCGATCATCTCAGCGCCGCACCGTTCATCCGGGAAGAGACAGGGGCGCCGGTCGCCATCGGCGAGCATATCCGCGATGTACAGGACATTTTCAGCCGTGTCTTCAACACGAGCGACGTCTCATGCCATGGCAGCGAGTTCGACCGTCTCCTGAAAGATGGAGACAAACTTCCCCTGGGCGAGCTGACCATCGAGGTTCTGCATACGCCGGGCCACACACCTGCCTGTGTGTCCTATCTCATCGGCGATGCCGTTTTCGTGGGGGACACCCTGTTCATGCCGGACTACGGCACTGCACGCACCGACTTCCCCGGCGGCAGCGCCCGTACCCTGTTCCGTTCCATCCAGCGACTGCTCTCGCTGCCGCCGGAAACCCGGCTCTTCCTCTGCCACGACTACAAGGCGGCAGGCCGCGACATTTACGCCTGGGAAACCACCGTCGCGGAAGAACGCACCCACAACATCCATGTGGGCAACGGCGTCGAAGAGGAGGCCTTCGTGAGGATGCGGGAAGAGCGCGATGCGACCCTGCCTGCGCCCGCGCTTCTGCTCCCATCGATTCAGGTGAACATCCGCGCCGGGCGCTTGCCCCCCGCAGAGAGCAACGGTGTTCCCTACCTGAAGATCCCCGTCCGCGTGAGCTGAGCAGCAGGGAGGCGGGGGATCAGAAAACAGGGGCGGGGGGGGTGCCGCACAAAACACACCCGAACAACGCCCCACCCGACCCCCCCCCCCCCCAACCAAAAGACCCCATGGCCCAAACGGACGGCAGCTACCCTGCCCCGATCCCGCCTACCTCGACAAGCCGATCAACCTGCCGAGAATGACGAACCACAACCGCAGGTTGTCGTTGCGTTCGGATTCTTGATCACGAACTGTGCCCCCTGCAAGTCATCCTTGTAATCGATCTCGGCGCCGATCAGATACTGATAGCTCATCGCGTCGATCAGCAACTGAACCCCATTCTTCTCCATCACCGTGTCATCATCGGCCACTTCCTCATCGAAGGTGAAACCATACTGAAAACCGGAGCACCCCCCCCCCTGCACGAATACACGCAACTTCAGATCCGGATTGCCTTCCTCGGCAATCAGCTCTGCGACCTTCATCGCTGCACTGTCGGTAAACAGCAGGGGAGCGGGCATTTCTGTAACGTCAGACATTCGCTATCTACTCCTGAACAAGGCCGAACGCGCCAGCACGCTCACCGGCTGCGCACACCGCATTCTCCAATCCTGAACCATCAGACGGAAGTGCTTTCCGCCCAAACGCCTTATTTGCGACCAACGGCCACCAGTTTCAAGGCTACCTCATCACTATCGCATGATTTGAGAGACCCTGTTACCAGTGCACCAAATTCCAGCTGCAGATCCCGGTACATCAAGTCACCATCCAGACGGGCACCAGCCTGCACATACAGTCTCTTGAAGGCCCGGATCGGACCACTGACCGTACCGGCCACCTGAACCACCCCCGCCTCGATGTCTCCCTCGACGTGACCGCCAGGTGCAATCCTCACCGCACTGCTTCGCCCATCTTCCGCAATGACCGAACCGGTAACCCGACCTTCGATATCCAGCCGGCCTGAAAACCGGATGGTGCCTTCGACCAAGGCACCCCGGCCAATCCGGTGAACAGGCTTCTTTTGCCGATGTTGCTTCATACCGTCCCTGCCATCCTGACTTGCAAGCAGCCCTTGAGGATACTCTGATCAAGTCCACGCGGGCAGCAGACACGACAAAGGGCGCCTGCGCGCCCCTTGCCAACATGATATGTCCGATACCGACACGAGCCAGTGCCGCGCGATACCGGAGCGCGCCATATCAGCGCTTCGAGAACTGCTTGCGCCGACGTGCCTTGCGGAAGCCGACCTTCTTGCGCTCAACCTCACGGGCGTCACGAGTCACCAGACCCGCCGACGACAGGGCGGGCTTCAGCGTCTCGTCGAAATCGATCAGGGCACGGGTGATGCCGTGACGAACCGCACCAGCCTGACCCGACTCGCCGCCACCGTGCACGTTGACACGGATATCGAAATCGTTGGCCACATCGGCCACTGCCAGCGGCTGGCGAACGATCATGCGACCGCTCTCACGAGAAAAATATTGGTCCAGATCACGGCCGTTGACGGTGATCTTGCCAGCGCCGCGACGGATGAACACCCGAGCGACAGAAGTCTTGCGACGGCCAGTGCCGTAGTTGTATTCGCCGATCATCTTGATCTGCCTCTCTGGATTCAGAAGTTCAAGGGCTTGGGTTGCTGGGCGGCGTGGGGATGGTTGTCATCCGCATACACCTTCAGCTTCTTGATCATCGCATAGCCCAGCGGGCCTTTCGGCAGCATGCCCTTGACGGCCTTCTCGAGCGCACGGCCGGGGAAACGGGCCTGCATCTTCTCGAAGGTCGTGGACGAGATGCCACCAGGGTAACCGCTGTGACGGTGATAAACCTTGTCTTCAGCCTTGGTTCCCGTCACACGAATACGGGAAGCATTGACGACGACGATGTAATCACCCGTGTCGACATGCGGCGTGAATTCGGGCTTGTGCTTGCCACGCAAGCGACGGGCAATCTCGGCTGCGAGACGGCCCAGCACGCGATCCGTACCATCGACGACATACCAGTCGCGCTGAACCTCGTGTGCTTTAGCAGAGAAAGTCTTCATGTTGCCTGACGCAAAAAACGCCACCTGTTATTGGGGGTATGTGCCGAAGTGTGTGGCGGCCATGTGGGCGAACTGGCAGGCAACACAACCTCCAGAAACGCGATCGATGAATCCGCTGCCCGAGCAATGCCAGCGTGAAAACACGCCCATGCCGTGCCCGGTAATGAACTTCGATTCGGAAAGCCGCTGATTATAGCCTCAGCGAAAGGCTTTAGTCAAAAAGCCGAAGCCGAGGCACGACACCCCGGCACCATGCCGCCGGCGGGGTGCCCGAGGGCCGCCCGCCACCTTGTTGATCGTGCTCTCAAGCCTTGCGGCCACCCGTCACGCTCATCAGCCCCAGGAACACCACTGCCCAGACGGCAGCAGCACCCCACCAGTGCATGGCGCCACTGATCAGTGCCTGACCGATGAAACCGGCCTGGATCACGTAGAACACCATCGGCACCAGCGTCTTGCGGATGACCTCACCCTCACGGTTGAGCAGGCCGACCACGGCGGCCGCAGCCACCACATTGTGCACCGAAATCATGTTCCCGGCAGCCCCACCAATGGCCTGCAGCGCCACGACCACCGATGCGGCATCCACACCGAGACCGATCTGCGTGGCCGTCGAGAACTGGAAGTAGGAGAACATCATGTTGCTGACCGTGTTCGAGCCGGCGATGAAGGCCCCCAGTGCCCCCACCCAGGGCGACACGTTCGGCCAGGCACCGCTGAACCAGTTGGCAGCGCTCTGGGCCAGCACGATCGGCATGCTCGCCATGGCGCCCGGTGCGCTCATGTCGGCCGAGCCGGAGTTGATGAACACCTGCACCATGGGCACGGCCAGCAGCAGTGCCGGTGCCGCCGCGATCATCGTCCCACCCGAACGCGCCCAGCCACGGGCAAAGGAACGGAAGCTCATGCCGAAGATCGCCATGCAGAGGATCGACACGAGGATCAGGATCGATCCCGGCGAATAGGCCAGCTGTACCTTGCTGCTGATCGACGTGCCAAACAGGTTGGGCAACGTCACGGTCGTCAACGGGCCGGTCAGGAAAGCTTTCAGTTCCGGAATGGTCCGGGTCATGATCAGCGCGATCATCACCAGCAGATACGGGGAGAAAGCCCGGAACACCGAGAAAGCCGGCTTGGCGTCATCGGAGTGGTCTTCCGTGATCGAACCGACCCAGTGAGCATCCCAATTGGAGCGCGCCGGGAAATCAAAGGTTTCTTTCGGCACGAACCAGCCCCGCTTGGCCACCGGTACCACGATCATCAGGCCGAGGAAGCCACCGACCATCGACGGGAACTCGGGGCCGAGGAACCGGGCCACCAGATAGTAGGGTACCGTGAAGGCCAGACCGGCAAAGAGCGCAAACGGCCAGGCCTTCAGGCCCTCGACGAAGGAGCGCTTCTCACCGAAGAAACGGGTCAGCATGCCTGCCAGGATCAGCGGGATCAGCACACCCACCGCGGCATGCAGAAAGCCCACATTGCCCACGATCTGCATCAGATACTGCTCGACCGTCGCCGGTTCGATGGCCGTGGCCACATCCCCCTTGTTGATGCCCGTCATCACCCCGAGGAGCATCGGGGTACCCACCGCACCAAAGGACACGGGCGTCGACTGGATCACCAGCACGGCCATCACGCAGGCCATGGCCGGGAAGCCCAGCGCCAGCAGCAGCGGCGCACCAACGGCGGACGGCGTCCCGAAGCCGGAGGCCCCCTCCACCAGCGAACCGAACAGCCAGGCCACGATGATCACCTGCACCCGACGGTCGGGCGAGATGTCCATGAAGCCCTGCCGGATCGACTTGATCGCGCCACTCTCCTTCAGCGTGTTCAGCAGCAGGATCGCCCCGAAGATGATGAACAGGATCGTCAACGACACGATCACGCCATTGACCGTGGCCGCGGCCACCACACTGGCGTCGGCCTTCCAGACGAAAAGCGCCAGCAGGGCCGTGACCAGATAGGCCACCCCCATCGACAGCTTCACCGACAAGCGCATCACCACCAGCAACAGGAATACCGTGAAAATCGGTAAGGTTGCCAGGAACGTATATAGAACACCCATACCTTCTCCCTCATTAAACTAACCAACCACATTCAACCTACGCGCCTGGCGCGAAGCCCCCTCGCCCGCAAGGTGTACACACACCGGCGACTGGCGCCTGCTCATGCGAGAACCATGCCCGGCAGGACGGCGCACGTCACTCAGTCACGACTCGACCAACCTCAACTATTTTCAATCTCATCATCATGAAAACCAGTATCCAGTGGATGGGCCCCGGCACCATGCGTTTCATCGCCAGCACGGGCAGCGGCCACCTCGTCGGCATGGACGGCGCCCCTGAGGGCGGCGGCGAAAACCTCGCGCCCCGCCCCATGGAGCTGCTGCTGGCCGGTACCGGCGGCTGCACCGCCTACGATGTCGTCCTCATCCTCAGGAAAGGACGGCATGATATCCGCGGCTGCGAAGTCCGGATCGACAGCGAGCGGGCAGACACCGATCCCAAGGTATTCACCCGCATCGACTTCCACTTCATCGTCCGGGGCCGACAGCTGAACCCCCATCATGTCGAGCGCGCCATCAAGCTGTCACATGACAAGTACTGCTCGGCCACCGCCATGCTGGCTCACAGCGCCCGGGTCGGCATCACCTGGGAGATCATCGACGACCTCACCGGCGAACAGGCAGGCAAGACGTCCAGCTGAGAACCCCGCGGGCACCCCACGACCGGATCGCAGGTTGCCCGCCCCCATCCGGATGAACGAAAACGATGCGGTATTGTGCCGACTCTTTGTCCTCAAAGTGCGCACACCTGCTCATTCTTTGCAGTGCAAACCCCCAAACCGAGGGTTTCTCCTATGCTGGCAGCGCCATGGAACGCTCTGTCCAACCGATAGATCCCCCCAACCGCCGCCTTCACGATGTCAATCAGACACCGAGCCCCGTTTGCAGGTCGTCCCGAAGCGCCTGCCATCCATGCCCCAGGAGCCACCGCTCAGACATCTGTGTATCCAAAACACAACAATCGCGTCGTTTTCGCCACCGTCTCCCCCCGGATTCTTTGATCCCTTCCCGAATTTAGGGACAATAGTTTCAACTTCCCACCGAGCAAGCCTCGGGGAGTTTCGATTTCGGTAACGCGCCAAGCAACGGTCGTAACCGATCGAGTCCAGAAACTTAGGAGATTGACCAATGAAAAAATCGCTTGTTGCGCTGGCCGTTGCGGCAGCCCTGCCCGCGTTCGCCCAAGCTCAGACCAGTGTTCAGCTGACCGGTAGCGTCGATGTTTCGCTCGAAAGCCTGAACAAGGATGCCAATGGTGGTTCCAAGGGCGACCTGAAGCTCACCGACGGCCTGTATGGCGGCTCGCGCTTTGCCATCGTCGGCTCGGAAGATCTGGGTAACGGCCTGAAAGCCCTGTTCAACCTGGAGCACCGCCTGACCGCTGACACCGGCGCTGCACACACCGCAGGCACCTTCTGGCGTGGTCAGTCGTGGGTTGGCCTGGGTGGCGGCTTCGGTACCGTCCGCTTCGGTCGCCAGTACACCCCGGTTCACGCAGCGCTGCAGCCGGGTGACATGACCGGTCAGAGCTGGTACCACAGCAGCGGCGACTTCGGGTATGCCGTCCGCGTCAACAACGCCGTCAGCTACCAGTCGCCCGAGCTGGGTGGTTTCACCCTGGTTGCAGCCTACGCTGCCGGTGAAGCCGCTGCCACCGCCGGTGAAGACTTCAACAAGCTGAACGACGTGCTGGGCGTGGCTGGTATCGGGTCCTGGGGTCCGATCAAGCTGGGTGTTGGTTACCAGACCATCGACGGTGCCGAGATCAACAACGTCAAGAGCATCAATCAGCTGGCTGCCTCGCTGGGCGCCGAATTCGGCCGCTTCGGTATCGGTGTTGCCTTCGCTCAAGGACAGACCAAACCGGTCACTGGCGCCAACGTCAAGGACAAGAACGCTCACCTGTCCGCCAGTGTCAAGGTGTCCGACAGCGGTACGCTGTACGCCTCGTTCACCCGCATCGATCCGCAGGGTGACGACAACAACCGCGACGGTGTGGGTCTGACCTACAACCACGGTCTGAGCAAGCGCACCTTCCTGTACGGTGCCGTTGGCTTGGGCAAACATAAGGTTGGCGGCGACGACGTCAAGCCCCGCCGTGTCGCCTTGGGCCTGCGCCACTTCTTCTGATCAACCTCCGGTTGATGGAAGTCCAGACCGTCACCTGACGGTCTGATACAAACCCCCGGTTTTCCGAATCGGGGGTTTTTTCATGAGCGGGTCTGGCGCAGACACGTGCCAGGAAACGCCCCGAAATTCATGCACCAATGCTTCCGGCACTGGCAACCAAGCACGGAACGGCAGCAAGGATTTCCATCGAATGCGGGCTAGAATAAACACCATTCATTCATCCCCTAAGGCAGCCAGAGAGAGGAACCATTCGCCATGACTCAACAAGACGACGACACGACGACCCGAGCCGGCCTCTGGGTCGTTTTCACCACCGTTGCCGCCCTGCTGATCGGGCTCATCATCTGGGTACTGAAAGAAGCGGGCGTCTCCCAGCCCCAGCCTCAGACTGACGAACAGGCATTGACGGTCGGCGCAGTCCCGGCTGCACAACAGGATCACGCTGCAGCAGCCAGCGCCGATGCCTCTGATACGGCAAACGCACAGCCAGTACATCCCTTTGAAGCAGCACCTGCAGTCGATGCCGACAACGCAGCGCATGATCATCATGCCCAGTCACACGGCACCACCGGCTCTCCCGCAGCCGAAGCCAACCACGCCGCAGCCCATAACCCGTCTGAAGCAGTGGCTGACACAGCAGACGACTTGTTCGTCGCTTTCGACAACATCGACAACGGTGAACTGTCGGCCGTCGTTCACTTCGCTTCTGCCTCTGCCGTTCTTCCAACCGATACCAGTGCAGAAATCGCTGGTGTCGTCGACATGCTGAAGGCTGATGAATCGCGCCGGGTTCTCGTCGCCGGCTTTCATGATCCCACAGGCAATGCGGCGTTCAACAAAGAACTGGCTCGCAAACGTGCCTTTGCCGTACGTGACGCCCTGATCGCCCAGGGTATCAGCAGCAGCCGCATCATCATGCGCAAACCGGAACAAACCACCGGCAGCGGTACTCTGGCAGAAGCCCGCCGGGTGGAGCTTCGCCTGATCAACTGATGGCAGAGGCCCTGTCCGTGAACACCTGATCTCCCGCTTCAGCTACCCGGAAAATGCCCGAAGAAGGCGGGACGTAACAAAGAAGCCCCAGCTCACGGCTTCCGTTCACGGACTTCTCGACATTGAAAAGCCTGTCAGCCTCCCCCATACAAGGGAAAGCTGACAGGCTTTTTGCATGCAGCACCCTTGGGATACTCTGAACAAGTCCACGCGGACGCCGCATCCCCGACACGGGCGCATGCCCGGCGTTGGCATTTGCCGTCAATAGCACCACTATTGACATGAGTACCACGATTGACGGCAAATGCCGCCTTGTCCTGCATCCCGTGTCGGGAAGCGGCGCCTCACGGGACTTGTTCAGCGTATCCGTTGTAAAGCCCTTCCGCCTCAGTCCTCGTCAGACACCACACCAGGAGCCCCATCCCTAAGCGCCCGACGCAACACCTTGCCAACGTCACTCTTGGGCAGGCTCTTCACGAACACGATCTCCCGGGGGCGCTTGTAGCCTGTCAAGCGCATCGCACAGTATTCCTGCAACGCCTGCCTGCTCAGCGACGGATCCGTTCTCACCACGAAGATCTTGACCGCCTGACCGGAACGCTCGTCTGGCACACCAACAGCGGCGCACTCCTTCACTTCGGCATGACTCGTCACAACCTCTTCGATCTCACTGGAATACACATTGAATCCGGAAACCAGGATCACATCCTTTTTTCGATCCACCAGACGCAGGAAACCACGCTGATCCATCACGCCGATATCCCCAGTCCTCAAGAAACCGTCCTGCGTCATGAACTCTGCAGTTTCATCCGGACGCCGCCAGTAGCCCGTCATCACCTGCGGCCCTCTGACCAGCACCTCCCCCACCTCCCCCGGCGGCAAAGCCAACATGGCATCATCCACGATCCTGATTTCCGTCGAGGGCAGAGGCGGCCCAACCGTCCCATCATGTTGCCGCGTATCCGTCGGGCTGCAACTCACGGTCGGCGACGCCTCCGACATGCCATAACCCTCACACACCGGACATCCTGTCACCGCCTCCCATCGCGCAGCCACGGCCGACGGCACCGCCATGCCTCCCCCAACCGTGATGCGCAGATCCGAGAAGTCCAACATCCGGAAAGCCTCATCACCCAGCAGCAGGTTATACAGCGTGCTGATGCCAGGAAATACGACCACCCTGTGAGGCTTCAGCGCCTTGACCACTGCCTTGACATCCCGGGGATTGGGCACCAACACGAGCACCCCACCCACACGCACACTCACCAGCAGACAGACCATCAACGCATAGACGTGATAGAGCGGCAGCAATCCCGCAAACACCATCGGCCCCCGAGGCGCAGGCCTGCCTGCCTGTCGGATGGCCGGGTAGAACCACGCCTCAGCCTGCAACACGTTCGCCACCATGTTCCGATGCGTCAGCATCGCCCCCTTCGGAACCCCGGTCGTGCCACCCGTGTATTGAAGGAATGCCACCCCTCCTCCGGCGATATCCGGCACTTCGAATTCCAGACGCCGTCCCAGTGCCATCACCTCCGAGAACCGTCGGGCCCCCTCGATCCGGAAAGACGGCACCATCTTCTTCACGCGACGAAGCATGAAATTGATCAGACGGCCCTTCAGCCAGCCCTGAAGGTCGCCCATCGACACCACCACAACATGTCGAACCGACGTCTCCCCCATCACCTCCGCCAGCGTCGCCCCGAAGTTCTCCAGCACGACGATCACCTCGGCGCCTGAATCCTTCAGCTGCACCAGCAACTCACGCGGCGTATAGAGTGGATTGACATTGACCACCGCCAGACCTGCCCTGAGCACCCCGAACAGGGATACCACGTACGCGAGGCAGTTCGGCATCATCAGCGCCACCCGGCTGCCAAGGGGCAGCCCCAACGACTGCAACCACGCTGCCATGTCCCTCGACAGCCGCGCAAGCTCCCCATAAGTCAGCGAGCGGCCCAGACACACCAACGCCTCCCTATCCGCATGACTTGTCATCGATGCTTCGAGCAGGTGCGCCAATGAGCGATACGAATCCGGATCGATATCCGCCGGAACCCCCGCAGGGTAATGCTTCAGCCAAAAACGGCTCTCACTCGTCTCCATCAACAGTCCTTCCCCCTTCTCCCCCACCAGATCCCCAAACCAGCATGCATCCCAAACCTCCGGCTCTCCTCCTCCAAGACAATAACCCAGCCTCTCCATCTTGGACACCCATCATCAGACGGCCTTGCAGCAAGCGCAACACAGTGTTTTTACCAAGAGCCCCACACACAAGCCAACGGAAAAAATCCCGTTCCCCATCCATCCCGCTTAAAAGGCATCGAGCCTTGGCGGCGCGTGGCGCCTTGTCAGCCCGCAGTTTTGGGGGGGATTACCGGGCCAGCGCGAGGACGAATAAGTGCATAACACGCTCTACTTCAACAAGCATCAGAACATCGGTGAACATCCCCTGCTCAGCGCCACTTTGACACACAGAATGCTACTCTTCAGGAATCAGTTTCCCCCTATGCCTTTGCACGATGAAGATCATTGACGGCATCCTCGCCACCTTTCCGGAATTCCAGGCCATCCGACGTGACATTCACGCTCATCCCGAATTGGGCTACGAGGAGCACCGCACAGCGACCCTCGTAGCTGAGCGCCTCCATTCCTGGGGATATCAGGTGACGACAGCTATCGCAGGAACCGGCGTCGTCGGCACGCTCACGCGAGGAAAGAGCAGCCGCAGCATTGGCCTGCGTGCAGACATGGACGCGCTCCCACTCCAGGAAGCCAACGAATTTGCCCACCGTTCCCGACATCCCGGGCGCATGCATGCCTGCGGCCATGATGGCCACACCACCACTCTATTGGCAGCGGCACGCCATCTCAGTGAACACGGATCTTTCGACGGAACCGTCCACCTGATCTTTCAACCGGCCGAAGAAGGCGGCGGCGGCGCACAGAAGATGATCGAGCATGGCCTGTTCGAGAAGTTCCCCTGCGACGCTGTCTTTGGCGCACACAACTGGCCTGGCATACCCGTTGGACACGCCGGCCTCAAGGCAGGGCCGCTGATGGGTTCTTCCAATGAATTTGAAATCATCATCACCGGCAAAGGCGCCCATGCCGCCATGCCACAGAACGGCATCGATCCCGTCCTGACCGCCACCCATCTCGTACACGCCTTTCAGTCCATCATCAGCCGCAACCGAAACCCCATCGAGGCCGCCGTGCTGTCTGTCACCGAAATCCACGCCGGTGATGCCACCAACATCATCCCCAACACCGCCACCATTCGTGGCACCGTCCGGACCTTCTCGATCGACATGCTCGACCTCATCGAAAACCGGATGAAAACCATCACCGACAACCTCTGCGCAGCCTTCAACGCCACAGCCAGCTTCGACTTTCATCGAAACTATCCGCCCACCATCAACCATCCAGACGAAACCTCCTTCCTGAAGCAGGTTCTCGTCGACGTCCTCGGCGCTGGGCAAGTAATCGATCCTGTTGAACCAACGATGGGCGCGGAAGACTTCGCCTTCATGCTGCAGAAACGCCCAGGCTGCTACTTCTTCCTCGGCAACGGCCAAGGCGAACACCGCGCCCATGGCCACGGTACGGGCCCCTGCATGCTCCATAACCCCAGTTACGATTTCAACGACGAACTGATCCCCATCGGCGCAACCATCTGGGTTCGTCTTGTTGAGGCTTATCTACCTGAATAGACCTCGCTGATGAGTCCCCTCAGGGATCCAGCCAATCCTGTCATCCTCCAGCAAAACTGTACTGACCCACTTAGCAGGCTGTTGAAATACCCCGGCATCGGCCATCCTGTCGCTACTTGGATCTGGTAATCCCCCCATTTTTAACAGCAGTCAAAAGTAGATGTCAGATTGGGTAAGAG
>JAUMZD010000004.1 GCA_030528325.1 Lautropia sp.
ACAAACTGTGCTCGGCGGGGCCGATTTTCGCCGTCGCGATTCCTGCCGCCCAAGCGCCTGAGGCGCTTGGGCGGCAGTATCCCTTCAGCCCAGCCACTGTTCCGCGATGCCGAGCAGTGAGCCAATCCCCAGCAACACGAACAGCAGGGCTGCGCCGGCATGAACCCATCGCGTGGGCAGCCGGTTGGCAAGCCGGTCGCCCAGCAGTACGGCCGGCACGTTGGCCAGCATCATGCCTGCGGTGGTGCCAAGCACCACGCCCATCATCGCGTCATAGCGGATGGCCAGTGCCACGGTGGCAACCTGCGTCTTGTCACCCATTTCGGCCAGAAAAAAGGCCAGCAGCGTCGCGCCGAACACGCCAAGCCGGTTGTGCCTGTCAACTTCGTCGGCAGGCGCATCGTCCGGGATCAGTATCCAGCCCGCCATGATCAGGAACGACAGTCCCAGCACCCATCGCAGCGTGTCGGGGGAGACCCAGGCATGTATCAGGGCGCCCAGTGCGCCGGCCAGCGCGTGATTGACGAGCGTGGCGATCAGGATGCCGACGATGATCGGGATCGGTTGCCGGTAGCGTGCGGCCAGAAGAAGTGCCAGCAGCTGTGTCTTGTCGCCGATTTCGGCCAGCGTGACGATGCCCGTGGAGATCAGGAAGGCTTCCATCGACAGAAACAGAGGGGCGGAGGGTTAGGAGGCGCTTGGGGCAGAGGATGGGTCGGAAGATGTGTGTTCGTGGCACCCGCATGGAAGACGGCAGATGGTAGCAATGTTTCCGCCCGTCGGGCGGCTACCATAACGATGTGTTCATGGTTTTGATGCCGCTTTCATGTTCAGCTATCGCCACGCCTTTCACGCCGGCAACCATGCCGACGTGCTCAAACACGCCATCCTGGTGGCCGTGCTCCAGCATCTGGCGCAGAAGGACAAGGCGTTCTGGGTCTTCGATACCCATGCGGGCGCCGGCCTGTATCGCCTCGATGCGGCGCAGGCACGCAAGAACGCCGAGCATCAGGGGGGGATCGCAGCGCTGTGGCCGCAGAAGCAGCTGCCGTCACTGCTGGAAGACTACCGGCAGGCGGTGGCACGGTTCGGCATCGAGCACTCGCTGCGTGACGAGCGTGAGCAGCGGCGGAGGGAAACAGTCCGGAAGACCCCGCAGGACCGGGAGGCGCAGCACGAGGATCTGCTGACGGCGCCGGCGGCACCGGCAGAAGAAGCTTTTTCCGCAGCGCAGATCCTGCAGCAGCGACTGGCCGGCGGGCGGCTGTTCGATCGACTGCCCATGCTGTATCCGGGCTCGCCTGCGCTGGCACTGCAGTTCATGCGTCCGCAGGACCGGATGCGCTGTTTCGAGGCGCATCCGAACGAGATTCGCGTCTTGCAGCGCAACCTGTCCTGGGCAGGGCGGCGGCTGCAGATTTTCGGAGAGGACGGTTTCGAGGGGCTCAAGGCGTTGCTGCCGCCGGTTTCCCGCCGGGGCATGGTACTGATCGACCCTTCGTATGAGGACAAACGGGACTACGGCCGCGCGCGTCGCACGCTGCTCGATGCCCTGGAGCGCTTTGCCACGGGCACGATGGTGCTGTGGTATCCGCTGGTGCGCCGGCGGGAGGCAGCGCTACTGATGGAGCAGTTGCCCCGCCTGCCGGCCGGAGACTGGCTGGATGTGCGCCTGCAGGTCTGCCGTCCTCCGGAGGACGGGCATGGGCTGTATGGCAGCGGCATGTTCGTCATCAATCCGCCCTATACACTGGCAGCAGCCCTGAAGGAGGCCATGCCGGTGCTGCAGCGCCTCCTGGGCCAGGATGAGTCGGCCGGGTGGGTGCTCGCCACCTCGGCGGATGCGCCACGTGGCGCACCGGTGAAGGCGGAAAGCAGCATGGGCCGCCGCGTCGATCGTTCGCCGCTGGCACGGGAGCGATCGATGGCCACGGCCGGTACGGCTGCCCGTGGGGGCGCTGCGCGGCGTGCGGGTGCCGCTGCCAGGGCCTTCGCGTTTTCCCGGGATGGCGCTGTGAGTGCCGATGGCCGCCCGCCGGCCGGCAGGCGGCCATTGCCGGTCTCGCAGCGCGCCGCCACGCGAGGCAGAAAAAAGCCCGCCGGTCGAGCGGGCTGAGCGGGCGGATGGCCCCGGCTCCGAGCCCGGGGGCTCACCATCTTGCTGCTTATTTGATCTGCTGGAGCAGGGCGTCGGCGCGCCTGCCATTCATCATCATCCGGCCCCGGTTGGCCTTGACGGCCTTCTCAACGGCTTCGCGGTTCGTGGCCTTGCCGGCCTGGATCATGCCGATCATGGCCATCATGAGGTGCGGCGGGCAGTCATAGAAGTACAGACCTTCCTTGTCGATGGTGACGGTGAATCGCTCATCGAGGGGGCTCTTCCAGGGCGTGACGCCATCGGGAATGGCCAGTGATCGCACCTGGTGACCGGAATTGGTTGGCTCGAAGGTCACGGTGTCGCCGACGGCCACTTCCAGGAAGGCGGGCTCGAACACCATGCCGCCATCCTTGCCGTTGTTCAGCATCCTGACGGTATGCTCGGCGGCGAAGGCCGATGAGGCAGTGGTCGCCAGTGCGCTGAGGGCGATGATCAGGGAAGCAGTGCTTTTCTTCATGATGGCGTCCGGAACAAAGAAAGTTTTCATCAGCGAACAAACTATTTGTTGGCTGATGATGGAGTCGTTTTCATGGGGTCAGGCCGTCTCCATTCGGGCCGTTTCGGCCGTGCCGTCGCTCTGGTAGCGGATGGTGCGGATGTGCGGGTGGCCGAAACGGTCGAGCTGAACGTCCACGTCCACTTCGTAGAGTCGGTGGATCAGTTCGGCCGAGATGACTTCGGCCGGCGCTCCGTAGGCCTGCAGCTTGCCGTCGGCCAGCACGATCAGCCGGTCGGCGTACTGGGCGGCCAGGTTCAGGTCGTGAAGGATCGTGATGGTGATCCAGTTCTGTTCACGGGTCTGGCGGTGCAGGTGATCCATCAGCACGACCTGATAGCGCATGTCGAGGGCGCTGACCGGCTCGTCCAGCATCATCACTTCAGGGGTGCGCAGCAGTACCTGGGCAAAGAGGGCCATCTGGCGCTGGCCGCCGCTGAGTGCATGAATCGGCCGTTCGGCGATGTGCATCAGGCCGACCGAATCCAGGGCCTTCAGCGCCGCCATGACGGTGTCGTCATCCACCCGCATGCCCAGCCGGTCGAGCCGCCCGAGCATCACGACCTCCAGCGTGCTCAGATCAAGATCGAGACGTGTGTCCTGCGGCATGTAGCCGAAGCGTTGTCGCCAGGCCGGCAGCCGGCTGTTGCGGATGTCGTCGCCGTTGAGGCGGATGTGGCCGGCCGAGGGGCTCAGCTCGCCGAATAGCGAGCGCATCAGGCTCGTCTTGCCGCAGCCGTTCGGGCCGATGATGGCCGTGACTTCGCCAGGGTGGAAATCGACCGAGTAACCGGCGGCTACCGGGTGCGTGCCTGCGTAGAGATGCAAGTTCTCGACTTCAAGCATGACCACGCCTCCAGCCCAGGATCAGGTAGAAGAAGAAGGGCACGCCGATGATGGCCGTGACCACGCCGACCGGAAACAGGGCGCCTGGAATCAGCGTTTTGGACAGCACGGAAGCCGCCGACAGCATGACGGCACCACAGAGCATCGACAGCGGAATGAAGAAGCGCTGGTCTTCGCCCACCAGCATCCGGGCGATATGAGGGGATACCAGCCCGATGAAGCCGATGACGCCCACGAAACTGATGGCGGTGGACGTGAGCAGGGCCACGAGCACGAGGGTTTTCAGGCGAAGTTTCGCCACATCCACGCCCAGACGAAGCGCGGTCAGTTTCCAGGCATCCTGCATCAGGAAGATGGTGCAGATGATGGTGACGACCGTGGTGATGGCCAGGGCGCTCCAGGTGCTTCGTGAGAGGTTGCCGAACAGCCAGAACAGGATCTGCTGGTTCAGCTCGGGTGACGACATGAATTGCAGCAGCGACAGCAGCGACTGGAAGAGAAAGAGCAGGGCGATACCGGCCAGGATCAGTGTCTGGGCGTTCACCTGCCGGAACATGGCGATGCCGAAAAGGATCGAGGCAGCCAGCATGCACATGACGAAGGCGCCCAGCGGCACGGCGATCAGCGGCTCGATCGACAGGCCCAGCACGTCGGCGTGCAGCCCAAGGGCTGCACCGAGGCCGGAGGCAGCGGCCAGGCCCAGCGTGTAGGGGCTGGCCAGCGGGTTGTCGAGCAGCGTCTGCATTTCGGCGCCGCCCAGGCCCAGGGCGGCACCGACGACGATGGCCATCAGCGCGATCGGCAGACGGATGTCCCAGATGATGGCCCGGGTGCCGGCCGAGGCGTCCTCGGGTTTGAAGAGGGTGCTGATGACATCGGCCAGCGGCATCAGGGAGGGGCCGGTCACGATGTCGAGCAGCAGGGTCACGACCAGCACCATCAACAGAGCGATCAGCCAGCGCAGCCGGCGCGATTCGCGTTTTCGCTGCGTGGTCAGCGCCTGCTGCCATTGGGCGCTGTCGTCTGGGGCGGGGGCATTCATCAGTGTGTCAGGCTCACTTGCCATCCAGGCCGGTGTAGAAGGTGCCGCTCGGCACGACCGGCAGGTAGCGCTTGTAGAAGTCGATGTAATTGGCTTCGGGGTTCAGGTCCTTGAACAGATCCGGGTAAGCCACCTTGGCGATGTACTGGATCGACGAGTAGTCGGTGATGCTGCGCGAGGCGCCCTGATAGACCCCGTAGATGGCCTTGTTCCTGACGGCAGGCAGATCGGACCAGCCAGCACGTTTGGTGAAGGCTTCGAGGCGCTTGACCGACTCGGCCCGATCCACACCTTGGCCGATCAGCATCGCGCTCGGGTTCTTTTTCTTTTCCGTACCGGAAATCAGCACGATATCCGGACGGGAGGCCAGCACCTGCTCGGGGTTCAGCGGACCCCAGTATTCGACGAAGGGGGCAGCGATGTTGTCGCCGCCAGCCGTCTGGACCATCGGGCCCCACATGTTCTTGCCGTAGCTGAAGCTGTATTCCGACGGGCCCTTGTCACCGAATTCGATATAGACCTTCGGTTTCGGACGGCCCGCCTTCTCGATGCGGCTCGTGATCGTGTCGATGGCGGCCTTGTACTCGTCGGCGATCTTTTTCGCACGTTCCTGCTGTCCTGTGATCTCGCCCAGAATCAGTGTGCTGCTCAGGTGGTTTTTCAGATCCTGGTCGTTGTAGTCGATGACCACCACGGGAATGCCCGATCGTTCGAGGCGTTCGACGTCCGGGCCGAGAGCGAGGTACTGCCATTTGGCCAGCACGATCACATCCGGTTTCAGCGACAGCGCCTTCTCGACCGAGAAATTCTGGACTTCGACTTCACCGACGTCGGGGATGTCATTCAGTGAGGGGCGGTGCTGGACGAACAGCTTCCAATTGGCCGGACGCCAGCCTTCCCAGGCTTCGCGCGAGATGCCCACGACGTTGTCGAAGGCCTTTTCCGAGCCGACGGCCATGTAGTCTTCGAAGTAGAAGGCCAGCAGGACGCGCTTGGAAGGGGACTCGATCCTGACGGTCCGTCCCTGGATGTCGGTGATTTCCTTCTGGGCGGCATGGGCGGCAGACAGGGACAGGACAGCCAGCGCGGCTGCCAGCAGCGATCGAGTTGCAACAGGGCGAATGTTCAGCATGTTCTTGGACAGTGAATGAAGGGGTTGAATGGCGCACCTGACGCAAGTATCGACAGGACAGGTCGACACGCGCCTGCCGGTATAACGCAGGCACGGGTGCATCCGAAGAGGGGGCATCATGGGTCGTGCCAATATTTTATGCAAAGAGAAATCAATATCATTAAAAACTTTATTTTTTCATGGGTAATGGCCTGAAAGGCTCGCCTCTCGGGTAAGCGCCTGTCAGCCCGTGACTTGTGAGGCCAGTGCCTCCACGGCCGGTGGTGTCGGGGCATGAGCGGGGTCAGGGGCAGGATTCGTGGTGTTTCCATCATGAAAAAAGGGCCTGGCGGCCCTGTTCGTCTGGAAAGGATCACTCCTGAAAAAGGATCATTCCTGATCCTCCGGCTTGCTGATGAAGCCCACCTTGGAGAGGCCGGCCTTCGAGGCATCGACGATGGTCTGGGCCACGTAACGATACGGCGTGTTCTCGTCGGCGCGCAGATGTACGGCGGGTTGCGGGTTCTCCTGGCCTGCCTGCTTGAAGCGCTCGGCCGCATCCTCCCGACTGATGGGTTCGGATCCCCAAAAGAGGTTGCCGTCCGCATCGATCGAAAAATCGATCTTGGGGGGCTTGTTGTCCGTTTCGGTCGTGGTCGCACGCGGCAGCGCCAGGTTGACGGAATGCGTCAGTAGGGGTGCGGTCACGATGAAGATCACCAGCAGCACCAGCATCACGTCGATGAGCGGCACCATGTTGATCTCGCCCATCGGCGAGTTGCTGTTTTTGGAATCGAAACTGGCGAAGGCCATGATGCAATCCTCTGGAGTCGATGGGCGGGGTCAGCGGACGTCGTCCGGTGCGTGGCCGTTGCGGGCTTGGCCGCGCAGGGTCTGGCCGGAAGACAGGAAGGCGAACAGCTCGAAGGCAAAGGAGTCGAGCTTGGCGAACAGCACACGGTTGGTACGGGTCAGCCAGTTGTAGCCCATGACGGCCGGCAGGGCCACGGCCAGACCCAGACCGGTCATGATCAGTGCCTCGCCCACCGGACCTGCCACCCTGTCGAGCGAACCCGAGCCGGACAGGCCGATGGCCACCAGTGCATGATAGACGCCCCAGACGGTGCCGAACAGGCCGACGAAGGGTGCGGTCGAGCCCACGGTGGCCAGGATGGTCAGGCCATCTTCCTGGCGCACGGTCTCCTCGTCCAGCACCTTCTTGATGGTGCGGGTGAGAAAGTCGCGGTTGCTGCCGGCTTCGGCCAGCTTCGAGGTGCCGTAGCGGGTGTAGTGGGCCTGGGCCTGCATGGCGTTGGCGGTCAGGCGCGAGAAGGGGTCACGGATGCCGGTCTTGCCGATTTCCTGCTGTACGGCTTCCAGCGAGGGGGCCTCCCAGAACATCTTCAGGAAGCGTTCCGAGCGCGAGCGGCGGATCAGTTGGGCGATGCCCTTGGAGATGATCAACGTCCAGGACACCACGGACATCAGCACCAGCACCACGAGGAGCGACTTGCTGACCATATCGCTCTGCGCGATGAAGTGGGCAAAGCCCAGGGAGGTGGGTTCGTTCACGTTCAATTACTCCAGTTCAAAGACGAATGGGACGATGGCATAGGCCTGTCTGGGCACGCCATTCTCGATGTGGGGACTGAAAAGGGCCTTGCGGAGCGCTGCGATGGCGGCATCGTCCAGCCTGGGATAGCCGGATGATTCCTTGATCTCGATGCTGATCGGCATGCCTTTTTCGTTGATCAGCACGCGCAGTGACACCTTGCCGGTCTCTCCGGCGCGCTTGGAGAAGGCCGGATAGTTCAGCCTGGGGGGGCGCAGGTAGCTCACGGCCTTCGAGCCGAGGTCTACCGGTGCGCTGGACGGCCCTGGCCGGCCGGAGGCCTGTTGCGGAATGGCATCCGGCGGGGCATTGGGCTCGCCTTCCACCGGTGGTGCCGGGGGGGCTGGCGGTGCCTCGGGCGGCGGCTCGGGGGCCGGCGGCGGTGGTTCGGGCGGTTTGGGTTTCGGCTTGGGCTTCGGTTTTGGTTTGGGTTTGGGCTTTTTCACCTCGTAAACCGGCGGTTCGGGCGGTGGTGCCGGCGGTGGTTCGGCCACCACGGGCTCCGGTTCGGGTTCCGGCTCTGGCTCGGGTGGCGGCGGCGGGGGCGGTTCGACCGGCTGCGGAATCACGGCGGGCTTCGGTGCTTCGGTGATCAGCTCGACGTAGACGGGCATGTCGTCACCGCCCGCGACGGGCACGGTATCGGCCTTGCCCAGGGCCATGATGCCCAGTGCATGCACGAGGGCCACGCCGGTGACGACGGGCAGCAGCTGCCAGTTCTTGCCGGTGGGCAGGTCGCCGGCCAGGGCGCTCAGCAGCGGCGTACGTTCGGCATCCGGTCTATCGGGGGACGATTCGGTTTCCGGCTGCGTTGGAGGTGACGGATGAGCGGATGGTGGTTTCACTCAGACAGGCAAGGAAGAAAGGGGTCGGTGAGGGCCGCATCCTGCGAGCGTCAGGCACACCGGATGCCGGCAGGCCATGGTTGCAGCCAGCCATCGTCAGTCAGGCGCTTGGTCTGTGAGGGGTGACGGCCCGATGACTATCATGCAACTGGTTGGCGCGACAGGTGATGACCGGCTCCAGCGTGTCGGGCGACATCCCCGTAGGGCAAAGCCGGGAAAGGAAGGGTGAACTTCCAGCTGCCCAGCGTGTCGCTGTTAGGATTTATCAGCGCGATAATACTAACGATTCGTATTGGAATACGCAAACAAGTCCATGCCCTCGACATGGCTGAAGCAGTGGCAGCTTTCCCGTGCTGCCGGCTTGCTGTTTTGCACAAAGCGCCGATAGCGGAGACAGGGCAGCCAGCCTACAATGCGGGCCATGCGTTTTCAGCTTCCATCGCCGCCCGAATGGCGGCTCCAGCAGGCATCACTGTGCGTCGATCGGGCCCTGACCGAGCTTCGCCGTGGCCGCTGTCTTCTGATCCAGGCGGCAGGGCGTTCGCGCTGGCTTTTCGTTGCGGTCGAAACCCTGACGCCCGCTTCCTGGCAGCAGCTGCAGCAGGTGCCCGGTCGCTGGCAACTGTTCCTGTCGGCGCAGCGGGCCATGTCTCTCGGGGTGCCCGAGGCAATCGTCAGCGGGCAGATGGCCGAGGCGATGTCGCCGGCCGTCGGGGAGCTGGGTCGCGGCAGTCATGACGCCGCGGCACCAGCCCCTGCGAGCAGGATGGATGGCGTCCCTGCCGGGGAAGCCCCGGCTGCATGGGAGAGGCCGGGTGTCGAGTTGCCCTTCGAGCTGGTGCTGGATCTGGTTCCGGCGCCGGCGGTCGAAACCCTGTGGCACTGGGCAGGGCTGGACGTGCAGTGCGAAGGCGGGACGCCCGAGCGGGCAGCCGGCCAGCTGGCTGCCGTCACGACCTCGCAGGCAGCCTGGCCTGCAGCCGCCGCTGCACTGGCGCTGGCGCGTCAGGGCCGACTGGCGCCGGCCGTGCTGGGTCTGGCGCTGCCCGATGACCTGTCGGCCGAACCGGCTCTGGTCGACTGGCTGGGGATGGTGCTGTCCGTCGATGCCGCGCAGGTGCTGACCCACGCCCGGGCGCGTCCGGTGCGGCTCACGCAGGTCAGCGCCGCGCCGGTGCCGCTGGCCGACGATGCCGACAGCCGTTTCGTGCTGTTTCGCGAGCAGGACAGCGAGTTCGAGCATGTGGCGGTGGTGGTGGGCAACCCGGATCTGGCCGCTGACGCGCCGGTTCGTGTGCGGCTGCACTCGTCCTGTCTGACGGGGGATCTGTTCGGCAGTCTGCGCTGCGACTGTGGCGATCAGCTTCGCGGTACGGTCGCCCGTCTGGCGGCCAGTGGTGGGGGCATCGTGCTGTATCTGTCCCAGGAGGGGCGGGGCATCGGCCTGGCCAACAAATTGCGGGCATATGTGCGCCAGGATCAGGGTCTGGATACACTGGATGCCAATCAGGCGCTGGGTTTCAGGATGGATGAGCGCCATTTCGAGGTGGCGGGAGCCATGTTGCAGGCACTGGGGTGCCGGCGCATCAACCTGCTGACGAACAACCCCGCCAAGATCGCGGCCCTTCGGGCGGCCGGCATCGAGGTCATCGATCGCGAGGCGGTCAAGGGCGGCGTGAACCCGCACAACCAGCGTTATCTGGTGACCAAGCTGCGCCGCGGCGGTCATCTGTTCGACGAGGACGACCTGCTTTCATCCCCGCATCACACGGAGAACTGACGGATGACACCCACCCCGGACCCCCAGAACAAGGCCCTGGCTTCTTCGCACGATACGGAGCCTGCCACGGAAGGGCGGCCGATGTCGGTCGTGATCCGTGAGCGCATCCAGGCGGCCGGTCAGCGCTTTCATGCCAACGACAACATCGCGGCCTTCATCGAGTCGGATGAGGAACGGGCCGCGCTGCAGGCCGAAGTGGCCGGGCGGGTCGAGGCCCTGTTGCAGTCCCTCGTCATCGACACCTCGGCCGACCACAACACGCAGGATACGGCCCGTCGCGTGGCGAAGATGTATCTGAACGAGGTCTTTGCGGGCCGTTACCGGCCGGCGCCGGCCATGACGGAATTCCCGAATGTCGAGAAGCTGAACGAGTTGCTGGTGGTCGGGCCGATCACCGTCCGTTCGGCCTGCTCGCACCATTTGTGCCCGATCATGGGCAGGTTGTGGGTCGGGGTGCTGCCCAGCGCGGATTCGAATCTGATCGGCCTGTCGAAGTATGCCCGGCTGGCCGACTGGATCATGAGCCGTCCGCAGATCCAGGAAGAGGCGGTCAAGACGCTGGCCGACGAGCTGGAGCGCTGCCTGCTGCCCGATGGGCTGGCCGTCGTGATGAAGGCCGACCATTTCTGCATGCACTGGCGCGGCGTGAAGGACGAGAGCCAGATGACATCCTCCGTCATGCGCGGCTCGTTCCTCAGAAACGCCAGCCTGCGCCGCGAGTTCCTCAGTCTGATCTGACCCGGTCGGCCGGCCAGATCAGCCGGAAGCAGGAGCCGTGGCCGGGCCGGCTCGTGCATCTGAAGGTGGCTTCATGGCGTTCGGCCACCTGCCGGACGATCGCCAGCCCCAGGCCCGTCCCCCCCGAGCCACGCGAGCGGCTGGCATCGACCCGATAGAAGCGCTCGCCCAGCCGTGGCAGGTGCTCTTCCGCGATGCCGATACCGGTATCGGTCACGCTCAGTTCGGCCTGGTGCTCATGCATCTGCCAGAGGACGTCGATCCGGCCGCCTTCCGGTGTGTAACGGATGGCATTCGTCAGCAGGTTGCGCACGGCGCTCCGGATCTCGTCGGCCACGCCGTACAGCCGGATGTCGGGTTCGCAGTGCAGGGTGATCTGCTGCCGGCCGGCCGACAGGGTGCGCGCCTCGCTCACCAGTTCGTCGAGCATGGCCTGCATGTCGATGTGCTCATCGGGCCGGCGCAGGCTGGCATTGCCGAGGGCGGAGAGGGTCAGCAGTTCGTTGGCCAGTCGGAACATGGCTTCGCCCTGCCGGCGCGCCGAGTGCAGGTGTTTCTGCTGCTGCTCTCGGGGCAGGTCGAGATCGATCAGGGTTTCCAGCGTGCCGTTGATGACGGTCAGCGGGGTGCGCAGCTCATGCGAGACGTTGGCCACGAAATCACGCTGCATGGTTTCCATGTTGAAGCGCTCGGTCACGTCGGTGCAGATCAGCAGGCGCCAGGCTTCCGGTGTCTGGCGAACCCGCAGCATGAACACGTGTCCCGGATGTTCGGGCAGTCTCAACGTGAGCGGCTGGTGGAAGCCGTTGGCATTCAGGTAGCGAATCAGGTCGTCGGCCCGGATCAGCTGGTCGATGGGCAGGGCCTCGTCCGGCAGGCCGAAAAGCTCGGCCGCAGCACGATTGCGCCAGTGCATCCGCTTGCGGTCATCCAGCACGATCAGGGCGTCCGGCAGCAGATCGACGGCCAGCCGGAGCTGCTGCCGGTCGAGCTGGGCCAGATGGCGTTCGACGGTTTCCTCGCGCAGCTGGTGGCGCAGCAGCGCATGGATCTCCGGCCAGATCCCGCGGCCGGCAGGCAGGTCGAACTGGCGCGGGTCGCGGGCCCAGCGCAGCAGGACATGGCGATGCCAGCTGTGGTGCAGCACGTGGACGATCAGGCAGAACATCAGCCAGCCGAGGGCCAGGCCCGACTGGCCGCGGGCATGCAGCAGCACCGCCGTGAGCATGGCGGCGGCCAGCAGGGCGAGCGTGTGCCAGCGCAGGAACATCATGATTCGGGCAGCCTGGGCAGCATGCGGTAGCCGCCGCCGCGCACGGTCTCGATCAGGCGGTCGTGTCCGCCCGGCTGCAGCGCCAGCCGGAGGCGGCGGATGTGTACATCGACGGTGCGTTCCCCGATGCTGGCGTCATTGCCCCAGACGGCGTCGAGCAGCTGGGTGCGCGAGCGAACGCGATCCGGGTGCTGCATCAGCTGCTGGAGTAGCCGGTATTCGGTGGGGCCCAGCTTCAGCGGCTGACCGTGGGCCAAAACCCGGAAGTTGTCGGGTTCGAGCGTCAGGCCGGCGATGTCGAGGGCAGGGGGCGAGGCCGGCTCGCCGTCGTTACCGGCGCGCCTGAGCAGCGCCCGGATGCGTGCCAGCAACTCCCGCGGTGAAAAGGGCTTGCTGACGTAATCGTCCACCCCGGCGTCGAAGCCGTAGAGTCGGTCGCCTTCCTGTCCACGGGCGGTCAGCATGATGATCGGCAGGTCCTGGGTGGCAGGGGCCGATCGCAGCTGTCGGGCCAGATCGGTGCCGGGGACATCCGGCAGCATCCAGTCCAGCACCAGCAGATCCGGGCGCTGCACCTCGATCTGCCGGATGGCTTCGGCGGCATCGACCGCTTCGATGACCGTGTGGCCCGCATGGGTCAGGTTGACGACCAGCAGCTCACGGATGGCAGCTTCGTCCTCGACGATCAGGATTCGGGCAGGGGCAGAGACGGCTGCGTTCATGTTTCGTTCATCAAGGGTGGAGCCCAATGATAGCCAGTCGCAGGACGAACACGCTCTAGGGATACTCTGAACAAGTCCCGTGAGGCGACGCGCCCCGAAACGGGATGCAGGACAAGGCGGCATGGGTCGTCAATAGTGGTGCTATTGACGACAAATGCCAACGCAGGCATGCGCCCGTTTTGGGGATGCGGCGTCCGCGTGGACTTGTTCAGAGTATCCCTAGCATGCCCTGTCCGCCGGTGGGCTTCCGGACGGGGAGGGCTTTGGCCTGCTTTCCGGTCAGCTTGTGGGAAAATGGCAGCCTATGAAAAAGAACAGCACCTTACTCGTTACCGGCGGTGCCGGTTACATCGGCTCCCACACGGTGGTCGAGCTGCTCAAGGCAGGGCAGAACGTCGTCATCCTCGACGATTTCAGCAACAGCACGCCGAAGGTGGTCGAGCGCATCACCGAGCTGGCGGGGCGTGCGCCAGTGGTGGTGGAAGGCGACGTGGGCGATCGGGCTCTGGTCACCGACCTGCTGTCGAAACACCCGATCGATGCCACCATCCATTTCGCCGGTTTCAAGGCTGTGGGTGAGTCGGTGGCCAAGCCGCTAGCCTACTACCGGAACAACGTCAGTGGCACGATCGTGCTGCTGGAGTGTCTGGAGGCCGCAGGGGCCCGGCGTTTCGTCTTCAGTTCCTCGGCCACCGTCTACGGTGATCCGGCTTCGGTGCCGATCCGGGAAGATTTCCCGACCGGCCCGACCAACCCGTATGGGCGAACCAAGTGGCACATCGAGCATATCCTTGGTGATCTGGCGGTGGCCAATCCGGCCTGGGCCATCGGGGTGTTGCGCTACTTCAATCCGGTGGGCGCGCATCCGTCCGGCCGTATCGGCGAAGACCCGAAAGGCATTCCGAACAACCTGATGCCTTTCGTGACGCAGGTGGCGGTTGGCAAGCGGCCGATGCTGTCCGTCTTCGGGGGGGATTACCCGACGCCCGATGGGACTGGCGTGCGCGATTACATCCATGTGGTCGATCTGGCGCTTGGGCATCTGGCCGCGCTCGAGCGGGTGATGCTCGAGCCGGGCGCCTGGACGGTGAATCTGGGGACGGGTACCGGCTATTCGGTACTCGACATCGTGAAGGCTTTCGAAGAGGCCAGCGGGCAGAAGATTCCGTACCAGATCGTGGATCGGCGCCCGGGCGATATCGCCCAGTGCTATGCCGATCCGACGCTGGCAGCCGAGAAGCTCGGCTGGCGGGCCGAACGCGATCTGGCCCAGATGTGTGCAGACAGCTGGCGCTGGCAGTCGCAGAATCCGGACGGATATTGAGCCGAGCCGGCGTCCCGCTCCCTGTGCCGGCGTTTCGCAGTGCTTCGTGGGGGACGCCGGGGGCGGGCGTCTGACGCGCCGGATGGTTCGGGCTTTCGCCCGGTCTGTCCGGGCGCGCCGTCAGGGCGCAGGCAGGGCTTCGCAGAACTGGCCCGTGGTGCTGGCGGACAGCGTCGCCAGCAGGGCACTGACCCGTCCGTGCCCTGGAATCTCGATGTCCGGGTCGATCTCGGCCAGCGGCATCAGCACGAACAGCCGTTCGTGCATGCGGGGGTGGGGCAGGGTCAGAACGTCACCGTCTCGCTGCTCATCCGCGTACAGCAGCAGATCCAGGTCCAGCGTTCGCGGCGCGTTCCGGTAGGGGCGCTGTCGTCCGAAAGCCTGTTCGATGTCCTGCAAGGCACGCAGCAGCGCGTCGGCACCGAGCGTGGTGCGGATGCGGATGACCTGATTGCAGTATTGCGGCCCATCCGAGTCGACCGGGCTGCTGCGATATCGCGAGGAGGCGGCCAGAAGCGTTGCGCCCGGCAGCGCCGAGATGGTGGCCACGGCCTGTGAGAGCGTTTCGGCCGGGTCACCGGCATGGCTGGGGAGGTTCGCGCCGAGGCCCACCCACGCAGGCTGGCCGGCATCCGTTCCGCCTGCCTGCCTGGCAGGTGAACGGGCGCTTTCCGTCGGCTGCCCTGTCATGGGGCGGGCGGTTGTACTGCGTCCGCTGGCGGCAGGCTGGCCAGCATGGCTGCCTGTTTCTTCGGCCCGCGGCGGCGGCGGCGCCTGCTCTTCTGCCCGAGGCTGCCCAGACTCTGGACGAGGTGGTCCCGGTGGGCGTTGTCGGCGTCGATGAACTCGGCCCACCACTGGCCGACCAGCGGGTCGATCTCTTCCGAGGCACAGCGCAGCAGCAGGAAATCGAAAGCGGCCCGGAAGCGCATGTGCGAAAGCAGGGCATAGGCGCCACGGCCGCGCTTTTCCAGTCTAGGCTGCATCACCCAGATCTCGCGCATGTCGGCCTGATAGCGGCGCTGCAGCGAGAGCTTCGTGCCCTGCTCATCCAGCACGCTGTCGATGGCGGTATGCAGGGCAGGGAACAGATGTTCGCCTTCGGCGTGGATCTTGTGCCAGCGAACCCGCACCTGTGGCCACAGCAGGGCGGCGAACAGGAAGCTGGGCGAGATCGACTTGCCCTGACGCACGCGGGCGTCGGTACGGGTCATGGCTTCGGTGATGAAGGCTTCATCCGTCTCGAAAAGCTGGTCGAGCAGTGGCAGCACGCCGTGATGCAAGCCCTCCTGCCGCAGGCGACGGATGCAGGCCAGGCCCTGGCCGCTTTCCAGCAGCTTCAGGATCTCGTCGAACAGCCGGGCCGGTGGCACATTCTCGAGCAGGGGAGCCAGCTCACGGATCGGTGCCAGCGTGGGCGGATCGACATAGAAATCGAGCTTGGCCGCGAAGCGCACCGTGCGCAGCATCCGCACCGGATCCTCGCGATAGCGGGTTTCCGGGTCGCCGATCATCCGCAGCACCCGCTCGCGCAGGTCTTCGACACCGCCGAGCGGGTCGACGACGATCTCGGCGATCGGGTCGTAGTAGAGGGCGTTGACCGTGAAATCACGACGGCTGGCGTCCTCGTCGCGGGAGCCGAACACGTTGTCGTTCAGCATCCGGCCATGCTCGTCGGTCTGGGCATTGGTCTGGGCGGCGCGGAAGGTCGTGACCTCGATCGTTTCGCGGCCGAACATGACGTGCACGATGCGGAAACGCCGGCCGACCACGCGGGCACGGCGGAAAATCGATTGCACCGTTTCGGGCGATGCATCGGTGGCGACATCGAAGTCCTTGGGCCGAAGCCCCAGCAGCAGGTCTCGCACGCCACCGCCCACGACGTAGGCCTTGTAGCCGGCCTTCTGCAGGGCCTCGCAGGTGCGCATGGCGGCACTGGATATCTCTCGGTTGGAAATGCCCAGCGCATGGGCAGGGTGCGTGCGCACATCGAGCGTGGCGGCGTGAGAGGGACGCTGGCGCGCTCGTGGTGATGGGCGGCCAGGTCGGCCAAACATCCAGTCAATCAGTCGGTCAAGCACGTGCTTATGTCAGATGGAATAGGTCGATAATAGGCCAGCCACGCTTGGTTGCGATCTGACGCAGCGTGGCGTCAGGGTTCACGGCAACCGGGTGGGTGGCCTGCTCCAGCATCGGCAGATCGTTACGCGAGTCGGAGTAGGCCCAGATTTCGTCGAAATCATCGAGATCAAGCCCCTGGCCGGCCAGCCATTCCCGGATACGCACCAGTTTGCCGGCCTGGAAGGTGATGGTGACATCCGGCCTCGGGTTGCCGGTATAGATACCTTCCTGCTGTTCGCCTTCGGCGCCCAGCAGATGTTCGACACCGAAGAGCGGGGCGATCGGTGTGGTGACGAAACTGTTGGTGGCGGTGACGATGGCACACAGGTCACCGGCATCGAGGTGCTTCTGCACCAGTGCCCGTGCCTCGTCGGTGACCACGGGCCTGACGACGGTGTCGATGAAGGCCTGCCGCCAGCCCTCGATCTCGGCGGCCGGCCGGTTGGCAAAGGCGCTGAGGACGAAACGAAGATGTTCGACAGGATCGAGCTGGCCTGCCTTGTACTGCTCGAAAAAGGCGTTGATCTGCGCGCGGAAGGCATCGGGGTCGGCGATGCGGCCTGTGCGGCACAGGAAGCGTCCCCATTCATTGTCGGAGTCGATCGGCAGCAGGGTGTGATCGAGGTCGAACAGCGCTAGTCGTTTCATGGCCCGATTCTAAAGCGTGTTTTGGCCCGGATGAACCCTCGGGACACGCTGAACAGGGCCCGTCGCCTCACGGGGCCTGTTCAGCGTGTCCCTTGCCCGGACTTGTGTGGTGTTCCTGATACCAGCGTCCATCGTTACCGTTTGTGGTCGAACCAGATGCCCGACGAGCCCGTGGGCGAGCCATTGTGGCCAGGAGGTGCTGGCTGCGTCCTGTCTGTCAGGACAGTCGGGATGGGCGAGGAGCTTGGACGGCAGGAAAGTCGCGGGCTGCAAACCGGCCGCGCCGGCTCATTTTGCACCCGCTTCTTGCCCCATGGCACCGGCTATGGGGCGGCGAATCGGGCACGAACCGTGCTCGGCGGGGCCGATTTTCGCCGTCGCGATTCCTACCGCCCAAGCTCCTGCTCGTGTTCTGCGGGTGCCCTGCCCGAACGGAAGGTGGGCTCACGCATGGCCCAGGGCTGCTGCTGTTCCAGCTCGGCGGCCAGTTGCAGCAGCAGGTCTTCCCGCCCATGTGCGGCAGCGAACTGTGTGCCGACCGGCAGGCCTTCATGCCAGTAGAGCGGCACGCTCATCGCCGGATTGCCGCTGAAATTGAAGGGGGCGGTGTAGCCGACGTACTGCAGCGCCTGCTGGCTGGCTTTCTCGATGGCCGGATTCCGCCGGCCGATCAGCCAGCCCAGCCTCAGCACGCCGAAGAGCTGCCGCACGAGTCGCTGCTCCAGCAGGGATGGGCGCAGCTCGCCGACACGGGGCGTCGTCTGTGGGCAGACTGGCGTCATCAGCATGTCGTACTGCGCGAAAAAACGTGAGGTGGCCATGCCCTGACGCAGCAGCAGATCGCGCGCCCAGCTCATTTTCCCAGCGCTGATCTGGTCGCCCTGAACCATCAGGGCCCAGGTGGCGGCTTCCACCTGTGAGTGATGGAGCTTCTGGCCGCTCAGGTGGCGGTACACATGCCGGATCTTGGCGATTTCGGCGGACACGATGATCCGCATCGCGCTGCCCAGTGTCTCGGGTTCCGTGAAGTCGGGCGAGGCCTCCTCCAGGTGGTGCCCGGCCTTTTCCAGCAGCCTGATGCTGTGCTCGAAGGCGCGCGTCGTTCCTTCGTCGTTCTCGCCACCGAGCCAGGGGCTTCGGTGCACGGCAATCTTCAGGCGGGCCGGGGGCTGCCGGATCACTTCGGTGAAAGCGGGCGCAGGGGGACAGGCATAGATCGATTGATGCTGAGTCCTGGCGGCGATTTCGAGCAGCAGGGCGCTGTCACGGACGCTTCGGGTCAGGGCGTGCTCGGATACCATGCCCAGCCAGACATCCTGGCTGCCGGGCAGGAAACTGCTTCGGCCCCGGCTGGGTTTCAGGCCGAAGACACCACAGTTATGGGCAGGCAGGCGGATCGAGCCGCCGCCGTCGCCCCCATGCGCCGCCGGCACGATACCGGCCGCGACGGCAGCGGCCGAACCGCCGCTGCTGCCACCCGGCGTGTGATCCAGGTCCCAGGGATTGCGTGTCGTGCCGTGGCAGTCGGAGGCCGTGCACGGGTAAAGCCCGAATTCGGGCGTGGTGGTCTTGCCGAAGATGCGCAGGCCCGCGTCCAGATAGGCCTGGGTCAGTACGCTGTTCCGGCGAGCCTCCTTGTTTTTCATCATGCGGGAGCCGGCCATCGTCGGCGCGCCGGCCAGGTCGGCCAGCAGGTCTTTCAGCATGAAAGGAACCCCGGCCAGCGGGGCCGATTCATCGTGGGCGGGCGGGTCGGCCTGATCCAGCCGGTCGCGCAGATCCTGGGCCAGCAGGTTCAGTCTGGGATTCACCTCATCCAGTCGTGTCAGTGCGGCCTGCATCACCTCGGCGGGGGAGACTTCTCGCTGGCGAATCAGCTCGGCCAGGCCGGTGGCATCGTATTGACGGTAATCCTCGAATTTCATGGGAGCCCCAGTAGAACGGTCAGCGGCTGCGCCGCGAAACGGGCTATTGTCGACCGGATTGATAGCGGGGGAAAAGGGGAAGCTGCCTGCCGGGGGCCGGTGGTGCAGTGTCTCGGTGTTGTCGCACCCATGCCGACCATGTCGCTGAAAACGGCCGCTGGCCAACTCGTGCATGCCAGCTTTGGCAGGTATGAAAATCGGCTTTGTTAAAATCCGGATGCTCCTTTCCCGACATAAAAGAAGAGGCCGTGATGAGCGAAATCGCACTCACCATCACACTGCTGTCCCTCGTGGCCGTGCTGGGGCTTGCCATCGGGCATGTCAAGTTCCGCGGTGTGGGGCTCGGCATTGGTGGGGTGTTGTTTGGTGGGATCCTGGTGTCCCACTTCATGCACAAGTTCGGCGTGACGCTCGATGCCCACACGCTTCACTTCATTCAGGAATTCGGCCTGATCCTGTTCGTCTACACGATCGGGATCCAGGTCGGCCCCGGTTTCTTCGCATCGTTGCGGCACTCCGGCCTGAAGCTCAATGCCTTTGCCGCGCTGATCGTGGCCTTGAGTGGCGTACTGGTGGTGCTGATCCACAAGATTTTCGATGTGCCACTGCCGGTCATTCTGGGCATTTTCTCCGGCGCGGTCACCAACACCCCGTCGCTGGGGGCGGGCCAGCAGGTGCTGCGGGAGCTGGCGGGGCCGGAAGTGACGGAGGTGATGGGCATGGGCTATGCCATTGCCTACCCGTTCGGCATCATCGGCATCCTGCTGGCCATGTGGCTGATCCGCATCATTTTCAAGATCGATGTCGATCAGGAGGCCGAGGCTTTCGAGTCCGAAAGCAAGCGGCGCAAATCCGGTCTGGAGAGCATCAACGTCAAGCTCACCAACCACAATCTGGACGGGTTGCAGGTCAAGGAAATTCTCGAATTCGAGCGAAACGACGTGATCTACTCACGCCTGAAGCGGGGCGACGAGCTGATCGTGCCGAAGCTGGAGACGGTGCTGAAGCTGGGCGATGTGCTGCACCTGGTCGGCAAGCCTGCCATCCTGCGCAAGATGCAGCTGATCCTGGGCGAGGAGGTCGATGTTTCGGTGTCGACCAAGGGGACTGAGTTCCGCTCCGTCCGGGCGGTCGTCACGAATGAAAAGGTCTTCGGCAAGAAAATCCGTCATCTGCGCCTGCAAGGCAAATACGATGTGGTGCTGTCCCGTCTGAACCGGGCCGGGGTCGAGCTGGTGCCCAACAGCGAGATGAGCCTCCAGTTCGGTGACGTGGTCAACCTCGTCGGCCGACAGGAAGACATCGAGGTCGTCATGGCCCTGATCGGCAATGCCCAGCAGAAACTTCAGCAGGTGCAGATGCTGCCGATCTTCATCGGGATCGGTCTGGGCGTGCTGCTGGGATCCATCCCGATTTACATGCCGGGCTTTCCGGTGGCGCTCAAGCTCGGGCTGGCTGGTGGTCCCTTGGTGGTGGCACTCGTGCTTGCCCGGATCGGAGGGCTGGGGCGCCTGTACTGGTTCATGCCGCCCAGCGCGAACCTGGCGCTGCGGGAGATCGGCATCGTCATGTTCCTGGCCGTGGTCGGCATCAAGGCCGGGGGCCACTTTTTCGAGACCCTGCTGAGCAGCGATGGTCTTGCCTGGATTTTTTACGGGGCACTGATCACGCTGATCCCGCTGATGGTGGCCGGCGTCGTGGCCCGCATCCACGGCAAGATCAACTATCTGACCCTGTGTGGTCTGCTCTCCGGCTCGATGACCGATCCGCCGGCGCTGGCCTTCGCCAACGCCATCAAGGAAAACAATGGCGCAGCGGCCCTGTCCTATGCCACCGTGTATCCGATGGTGATGTTCCTGCGGATCATCCTGCCGCAGCTGCTCGCCATCCTGTTGTGGGCGACCGACTGATGCGTTCATGACCCCGGGGGGCGCTGCTTACCTCGCCGTCGCCCGGTCGTCAGGCCCCATCGGATCGAGCCCGCAGGAAAAAGCCCCGCGATTGGTTGCGGGGCTTTTTCCTGCGGGCAGACAGGCACACGACGCGCCCGCTGTGGGGCTCAGGCTCTGGCTTTTTCCGCCTGCCTGCGTTCCTGTTGCAGGTAGTCCCGCAGCAGGGCAAGGGTCAGCGGGCGCTTGCGTTCCCATGCGAGTCGGTCCAGTCCGTCCAGAATGGCTTTCAGGCTGGCCATGTCGCGCCGGGTGTGCCTCAGCAGGTAGGTGCTGAGATCGGCGCCGAAGGTCAGGCCGCGCTCGTTCGCCACCTGGGCGATACCCGTTGCCAACGCCTCGTCGTTGAGCGGTTCCAGCCCGAACACCATGCCCCAGCTCAGCCGGCTGACCAGCTCGGGCAGCATCTTCTTCAGGTGCGCCGGTGGCTGGTTGCCGAACACGACCAGGGCCTGATCCGGCTTGTCGACCAGGGCGTTGAAACGATGGAACAGGGTGCGCTGCCGCTCCTTGCTGTAGGTGTCGACATCATCGACCACCAGCAGCCGGGAGCACTTCAGGCTCTCCAGCGCCTGGGCCAGATGGCTCTTGCCCGAACCGGCCGGCCCCCAGATGTAGATGACCCGCTGGGCGGGCGCCTCGCCCTGCAGCAGACTGTCCGCCAGCGCGCGCAGCGTCACCAGGCATTCGAGGTTGTTGCCCGCGACGAAGTTGTCGAGACTGGGCGGCGGCGGCGGGCCGAAGTCCAGCGTCAGCTGGTCGGTGGGTTGGGGCGAAGACATGACGCTGGTCTGGGCAGGGGCGGGGGATGGCATCCGGGGATTTTACCTGTTGCAGCCCGGTGGGCGATGATCGTCCGGCACATGCCCTCCGTTTGACGGCTCCGGTATGCCACCGGGGAAGTTGTGGTATCGGCTGAGCATCTGGCGCTAACTAAGATCGACAGGCCATCGTGCCTGAAAGTCCGGCGACTCGGCGTGGATGGCCTGTCACTGGTAACCCGGGATGGGTTGCTGACCTGTAACTGGACGAGAGTCATGAAAAAGATGTTCATCCCAGATGATCTGAACATGCCTCCCCAAGGCGCCAGAACCGCGATGGCTGGCGAGGTCTCCCTGCGAGGGGGGGGGGGGCTGCTGAAGCCGCCAGGAAGGCGTTCCTGCTGAGTTTAGGGCTGTTGCTGGCCGCTTGTGGTGGAGGGGGAGAGGAAAGCCCAAGGCGGGTTCCATTGCCTCCGGCTGCGTTGCAAGACCCGGTGGCCTCCCAACACTCCGATTGGAAGAATCCTCGCGTCCATGAAGACCTCACTTCTGGCAGAAATCGTGATGAAGGCCTGAAGCGGGCAAAACAGCTTCGAGAACAGTGTTTCACCATCACGTCCAATGACAGCAACTTCTGGTGGTGTGCTGCAGGGACGTATTACGGCGTCGACGCAGGAACGGGGGCGTCTTGTTCGACGACGTTGACCAGTGATGGTCATGTCAGCTTTGTGAACGGCTCGGCTTCAGTGGGACCATTCAGGCTGGATGGCGGCGGTCGCATCACGTACGAGAAACCGGCAGGTACCTCTCACTGGAACCTGTTGCTCGAGGGTGAGAGTGGCTTTGGTTTCAAACGTTTCAGATTGACCGTGGATACCCGCAAGTCGGATCAGATTCGTATCCATCAGCACAAGGAAACCCTGTTTGGGACGGATCTGGACGCAACCTGCATCACCCAGTTCTGATGTGTCCTGAGACAGGCAGAACATCGCCCAAGCTCCTGGTGTGTTCTGCCTGTCGGTTCAGGACATTGACATCGGGCAAGGCCCGCATCAGAGGCCCTCGACATCTCGCGGATGGTTGATGTCCTCGTTGCTCTCGATGATATTGGCCCGATGGGGGAAGGAGCGTAAACCTGTCGGAAGCATCTGCGCCAAGGCCGCTTGAGAGGCTTCACCAGATCCGTCGCATCCATCGGGGGTGCCCGGCAAGTTCATCGAAAATGCCGTCGATGGAGATGAGCGGCAGCCGTTCGGTGATGGCGGTGGCGGCGATGAATCGGTCGAATGGATCACGATGGGCCCAGTCGAGCGTCGCGGCCAGCAGGCTGGCTTCAGCGCTCAGTGGTAAAAATCTGCCCCCCTGTTCCTTGAGCAGATCGGGTAATCGAGACAGATGGGGCACCATTTCCGGCCATTTGCCGAGTCGCACTTTCTGGCCGATTTCAAATAAGCTGATGGTGCTGACAAGCACACCATTTGTATCGGAGAGGGCTTGGCGGGCCGTTGGTGAGAGATGATGGCTTTGGGTCAATGACCAGGCCCAGGCATGAGTATCCAGCAGGACTCTCATGCCGGGTTTTCCCAGTCGGACAGGGCTCGCTCATCCATGGGCTCCAGAAAATCAGGGCAGTTCCCCAAAGTGTCTGCCGGCAGGATGTCAAGCTTGAAGGGTTGTCTGGGAATGGGCGTCAGCCGGATCACGGGATCCTTGCCCCGAGCGATGATCACTTCTTCGCCAGCCAGGGCGGCGTCGATCAGGCGTGATAGCTGGGTCTTGGCAGCATGTACGGTAACTTGCATCCTTGTTTCCTCGTTCCAGGAGCTTGGGCGGCAGGAAAGTCGCGGGCTGCAAACCGTGCTCGGCGGGGCCGTTTTTCGCCGTCGCGACTCCTGCCACCCAAGCTCCAAGGCGGCCCAATTAGCTAACATGGCTAATCATAACACTTCGATGCAACGGTGAGAACACGCTCTAGAATCGCGGAATCGAGCCGGGCAGGGGGCCTGGCAGCCGGACATCGGGTGGCTTCGTCAGCCGGCCGGCAGGAATCAGCGCGCACGAGGACGCAATGGCAGATACTCAGGGTAAAGGACTTTCTTATCGCGATGCAGGTGTGGACATCGACGCCGGCGACGCGCTGGTCGAACGGATCAAGCCGCTGGCGGCGCGCACACGCCGTCCCGGGCTGCTGTCGGGCATCGGTGGCTTCGGCGGGCTGTTCCAGGTGCCGGCCAGCTACCGGGAGCCGGTGCTGGTGTCGGGTACCGACGGCGTGGGCACGAAGCTGAAGCTGGCCTTCCTGCTGAATCACCACGGCACCATCGGGATCGATCTGGTGGCGATGAGTGTCAACGACATCCTCGTTCAGGGCGCCGAGCCGCTGTTCTTCCTCGACTACTTCGCCTGTGGCAAGCTGGACGTGGACACGGGCGCCGCCGTGATCGGCGGGGTGGCCGCCGGGTGCGAACAGTCGGGATGCGCGCTGCTGGGCGGTGAAACGGCCGAGATGCCCGGCATGTATCCGGATGGCGAATACGATCTGGCCGGTTTTGCCGTCGGGGTGGTCGAGCGCTCGCAGATCATCGATGGCAGCCGCATCCAGGTGGGTGACATCCTGCTGGGTCTGGCCTCGTCAGGGCCGCATTCCAATGGTTACTCGCTGATCCGCAAGGTGATCGAGAAGGCGGTGGGCGAGGTATCGGCGAAGGCGCTGCAACAGCCGCTGGCCGGCAAGCCGCTGGCCGAGCATGTGATGGCGCCCACGCGCATCTACGTCCGTTCGCTGCTGCCGCTGCTGCGTGACGAGGCCCAGCCGATTCACGGTCTCGCACACATCACGGGCGGTGGTCTGCTAGAGAACGTGCCGCGCATGCTGCCCCCGAAGCTGATGGCCGACATCCAGGCCGGCTCCTGGACACGCCCCGTCATTTTCGACTGGTTGCAGCAGCAGGGCGGCATCGACGCGCATGAGATGAATCGGGTCTTCAATTGCGGCATCGGCATGGTGCTGGCCGTCTCGCCAGCGGATGTGTCAGCGGTCACGAAGGCACTGACCGAGGCCGGAGAGCAGGTGTTCGAGCTGGGCGAGATCCGTCCTCGCGCCGAAGGAGAGGCAGCCACCGTGGTGGGCTGACAACGGCTAGCTTCCTGCGATCCGGGTAAAAAACTGCCTCTGGCGCCTCATCTGTTTGGGTCTTGCCGGTGGCCAGCGCCGCCTGACCGGCCAGTCGGCCCGTGTCCGGGCGGTTTGCAGTGTTTTACCCCTGAGTGTGGTATAGATGTACAGTTTCCGCCCGCGTTGCGGAAGGCGCTGTGTCGGCCGGGGTCAACGCGGGTTCCTTGTTATCCCTTCCTGAAAGGTATTGCCATGGAGCAGATCTCCCGGCGGCAGTTCTTCAAGGTGACGGGGACGGCGCTGGCTTCTTCCAGCATGGCGGTGATGGGCTTCTCGCCCACCGAGGTCATGGCGGAAGTCCGACAGTTCAAGCTGGCCTCCACCTCGGTTGCCCGCCAGACATGCACCTACTGTTCGGTCGGTTGCGGCATTCTGATGTATGCGCAGGGCACTGGCATGAATGCCAGCCGCTCGGTCATCCATGTCGAAGGCGACCCCGACCACCCCGTCAACCGCGGCACGCTCTGTCCGAAAGGTGCGGGCCTGCTGGATTTCGTCAACAGCCCGAACCGGCTGCTGTATCCCGAATACCGGGCGCCGGGTTCCGACAAGTGGCAGCGCATCTCGTGGAACGAGGCGCTCGATCGCATCGCCCGGCTGCTGAAGGACGATCGCGACGCCCATTTCGTCCAGAAGACGGCCGATGGCAAGCTGGTCAACCGATGGACGTCCACCGGCATGCTGTGTGCGTCAGCCGCCAGCAACGAAGCCGGTTACATCACTCACAAGGTGGCCCGCAGCTGGGGGCTTCTGGCGCTCGACAACCAGGCTCGTGTCTGACACGGCCCGACGGTGGCAGGTCTTGCCCCGACGTTTGGCCGTGGTGCGATGACGAACCATTGGGTTGACATCAAGAACGCCGATGTCATCCTGATCATGGGCGGCAATGCCGCAGAAGCGCATCCCTGTGGATTCAAGTGGGTGACCGAAGCGAAGGCGCACAACAACGCGCACTTCATGGTGGTCGATCCGCGTTTCAACCGTTCAGCCTCGGTTGCCGATTTCTATGCCCCCATCCGCTCGGGCAGCGATATCGTGTTCCTGGGCGGCATCATCAATTACCTGTTGACGCACGACAAAATTCACCATGAATACGTGCTCAACTACACCGACTTTTCCTTCATCGTTCGGGAAGACTTCGCGTTCACCGAAGGCATCTTCTCGGGGTACGACGAAGAGAAGCGCACCTACGACAAGACCAGCTGGGAATACGAGCGGGGTGAGGACGGCTATGTCCGTACCGATCCCACCTTGCAGCACCCGCGTTGCGTCTACCAGCTGATGAAGCAGCACTACGCCACCTACACGCCGGAAGCGGTGGAGCGGGTGTGCGGCACGCCACAGGACAAGTTCCTGCATGTGGCCGAGCAGTTCGCGTCGACGGCGGTGGTCGGTCGTGCCGCCACGATCATGTATGCGCTGGGCTGGACGCAGCACTCGATCGGGGCGCAGATCCTGCGCTGTGCCGCCATGGTGCAGTTGCTGTGTGGCAACATCGGCGTGGCCGGCGGTGGCATGAACGCCCTGCGCGGGCACTCCAACATTCAGGGTCTGACCGATCTGGGACTGCTGTCGGCCAGCCTGCCGGGCTATCTCAGCCTGCCGCGCGAGGCGGAGCAGAACTATGCCGAGTACATCGCCAAGCGCACGCAAAAGCCGTTGCGGCCCGGGCAGATGAGCTACTGGCAGCACTATCCGAAGTTCCATGTCAGCCTGATGAAGTCCTGGTATGGCGACAAGGCCACGGCTGAGAACAACTGGAACTACGATTACCTGCCCAAGCTGGATCGCGAGTACGACATGCTCCAGATCTTCGACCTCATGAACGAGGGCAAGGTCAACGGCTATCTGGCGCAGGGCTTCAACCCCATCGCGGCGCTGTCCAACAGCCACCGTGTGCGGGATGGCCTGTCGAAGCTGAAGTTCCTGGTGGTGATGGATCCGCTGGCCACCGAGACGTCCGAGTTCTGGCGCAATTTCGGCGAGTACAACGATGTCGACACGGCCTCGATCCAGACCGAGGTCTTCCGCCTGCCGACGACCTGCTTTGCCGAGGAAGACGGCGCCGTCGTCAGCTCGTCGCGTGTGTTGCAGTGGCACTGGAAGGCGGCCGAACCGCCGGGTGAGGCGCATACCGACATCTTCATCATGTCGAACCTGCACCTGCGGTTGAAGGCGCTCTACGAAAAAGAGGGCGGGGTGTTCCCTGACCCGATCGTCAACCTGCACTGGGCCGAATACGCCGACCCATATCACCCGACCTCGGAAGAGGCAGCCAGGGAATACAACGGCCGTGCGCTCAAGGATGTCTACGACCTGAAGGATCCGGGCAAGCTGATCCGCAAGGCAGGTGAGCAGGTGGCGGGCTTTGCCGAGCTGCGCGACGATGGCTCGACGGCCAGCGGCTGCTGGATCTGGGCGGGCTCCTGGACGGAGGCCGGCAACCAGATGGGCCGCCGGGACAACTCGGATCCCACCGGCATCGGCAACACGCTGGGCTGGGCCTGGGCCTGGCCGGCCAACCGCCGCGTGCTGTACAACCGGGCGTCGGCCGACCTGAAGGGCAAGGCCTTCAACCCGCTGCGCAAGCTGGTCGAATGGAATGGCAGCAAATGGGAGGGGGCCGACATCCCCGACTATGGCGCCACCATCGCGCCGGCAGCCGGCATGGGGCCGTTCATCATGAACCCGGAAGGCGTGGCGCGCTTCTTTGCCCGTGGCCGGATGAACGAGGGGCCGTTCCCGACGCACTACGAGCCCTTCGACACGCCGCTCGGCTACAACCCGATGTACCGGAACAATCCGAAGGCGACCTCGTCGCCGGCGGCCCGTGTGTTCCCGCACATCTGGGAGACCTTCGGCAAGCCGGACGAGTTCCCGCATGTGGGCACCACCTACCGCCTGACCGAGCATTTCCACTACTGGACGAAGCACGCGCTGGTCAATGCCATGACGCAGCCCGAACAGTTCGTGGAGATCGGTGAGGCGCTGGCCAACGAGATCGGCATCAAGGCCGGTGATCGGGTCAAGGTGTCGTCCAAGCGGGGCTACATCAAGGCCGTGGCGGTCGTGACGAAGCGTCTGCGGGCGCTGAAGATCGACGGCAAGACGATCCATCATGTGGGCATTCCGATCCACTGGGGCTTCAAGGGTGTGACCAAGCCGGGCTTCCTGGCCAACACGCTGACGCCTTTCGTGGGCGACGGCAATACCAATACCCCCGAATTCAAGACTTTCCTCGTGAAAGTCGAGAAGATCTGAGGAGCGCACGATGGCATTGCAATCTCTTGATATCAAGCGGCTGTCGGCCACCACCACGCCACCGCCGCAGATCCGTGAACCGCGTTCGGGCGAGATCGCCAAGCTGATCGATGTCTCCAAGTGCATCGGTTGCAAGGCGTGCCAGTCGGCGTGCATGGAATGGAACGACCTGCGCGAGGAGGTCGAGCAGACCGCCTACGGCGTGCAGGTCGTGGGCCAGTGCCACGGCACCTACGACAACCCGGCCGACATGACCGCCAACGCCTGGACGGTGATGCGGTACACCGAGTACGAGAACGAGGAAACCGGCAACCTGGAGTGGCTGATCCGCAAGGATGGCTGCATGCACTGTGAGGATCCGGGCTGTCTGAAGGCCTGTCCCTCGCCCGGTGCCATCGTTCAGTACACGAACGGCATCGTCGATTTCCACGAGGAAAAGTGCATCGGCTGCGGCTACTGTGTCACCGGCTGCCCGTTCAACGTGCCGCGCATCTCCAAGAAGGACAACAAGGCGTACAAGTGCACGCTCTGCTCCGACCGGGTCTCGGTCGGCCTGGAGCCCGCCTGCGTCAAGACCTGTCCGACCGGGGCGATCATGTTCGGCACGAAGAAGGCGATGAAGGATCATGCCGAGACCCGCATCACCGACCTGAAGCGCCGTGGCTACGACAAGGCGGGTCTGTATGACCCGGCCGGGGTGGGCGGCACGCACGTCATGTACGTGCTGCACCATGCCGACAAGCCGTCGCTGTACGCGAACCTGCCGGATGCGCCCACCATCAACCCGTTGGTGAGCCTGTGGAAGGGGATCTCGAAGCCGCTGGCGATGGTGGCCATGGGGGCTGCCGCTCTGGGCAGTCTGTTCCACTACATCACCAAGGGGCCGAACGAGGTCTCGAAGGAACTGGAGGATGAAATGGAACGCAAGGATGCCGAGGCAGCCGGCTCACGGCTGGCGCAGGCCGTCGACACGCTCGCCGAACAGGCGGCCGAGGCCCGTCAGGTTCTCGACAAGCAGGCATCGTCGGCCCGTCAAGACGGCAAGGAGGTATAAGCATGCAACGCAATCCACGCGATCTCGTTCGGTATACCGCCAGTGAGCGGGTCAATCACTGGATCGTCGGCATCTGTTTCATCCTGCTGGCGCTCTCCGGGCTGGCCTTCTTTCATCCGGCCTTCTTCCCGCTCACGCAGCTTTTTGGTGGCGGCCCCTGGACACGGATCCTGCATCCGTACATCGGGGTGGTGATGGCACTGGGCTTTCTGATGATGTTCTTCCGTTTCTGGAAGCTGAACCTCATCCAGAAGCGTGACATCGCCTGGCTGAAGGAAATCCGCAAGATGGTCGACGGCGATGACCACGACATGCCCGAGCAGGGCAAGTACAACGGGGGCCAGAAGCTGCTGTTCTGGGGGCTGGCGATCTGCATGCTGGCGCTCACCGCCTCCGGGGTGGCGATGTGGCGCAGCATGGTCGATGTGCCGATCTTCTGGATCCGCCTGGCTTCGGTCGTGCATGCGGCCGCAGCCGTCGGCATGATCCTGCTGATCATCCTGCACGTCTACGCCGCCATCTGGACGCGGGGCACGATCCGCGCCATGTTCTATGGCACGGTCACCCGCGCCTGGGCCAAGCAGCACCATCGTGCCTGGTATCGGAAGATGACGGGCGACAACTCATGAGGATGTGATTCATCGTCACCGGGCATCGTCTTCGGACGGGTCTTTCCTGCGCTTCGGGCGTCCGGGAAAAGGGTCAGCGGGGCGGATGGAGCCAGAGCTTCATCCGCCCCGTTTCCCAGACCCGGCACAGGCACAGGCGTTCACACCGACATGAGCGAGTGCGCGATACGCTCTAGAATCCGGAATGAGCTGAAAAGCCTTTCTCATTTTCATGATGAACGATCTTCTTGCATCCCGCATTCTGGGCCGGATCCGTCTTCGGGGGGAGCGCCTTCGTTCGCCGGCTGGCCTGGATGGCCTGCAACGGCGCCTGCAGGTGCAACCCGGCGTCGTGTCCGTCAGATCCAACGCACGCGTCGGCAGCCTGCTGATCCAGTACGATCCGGTCCGCTTGCCGCAGCCCGAAGTGCTGGGCAGATTGCAGGTGCTGCTCGACCAGCATCTCCCGGTCTGCCGGGCCGATGTGCCGGATGTGTCGGGTATGCCGGGTACGTCGGGAGGAACCCCCGTTCTGGTCGAGGGTGCCGGGCAGCGTGCTGCCCGGGCGCCCATGCAGACCGGGGGAGAGGCGCCAGGGCAGCAGGCAGAGCAGTCTGTCAAGACCGGTGCCCCGGACGAGGGGCCGTGGAAAGGATGGTGGGCGCTGCAGGCCGAACAGCGGGGTGAGGCGACGCCATCCCCCAGGGGGAGTGAGCGCGTCCACAAACGCAACTGGCGCAAGATCGCCAATCAGGTGGCGAAGCAGGGCATGCTGCTCAGCCTGGGCTCATCGCTGGGGCTGGTGGCAGCAGGCTCGAAAAAAGGCCATGCCGTGACCGGCAGCGCCTTCGTCGGCCTGCTGGGCGTTCATCTGGCCATCCACCGGAAATCGCTGTTCAGATAGGCCGGCCAGAACGGGCAGGCCGGCGGCGGGCCCTTACCTCTGCGGCAGTGGGCGCGGCCAGAAAGCCTGGCGTCTACACCGAGGGTGGCTGACTGACCCGAACGTCGGGCCACCGTCGCGTGACCCGGGCGATGAATTTCCTGTCGAAGGTGCTGAAACCTTCATCACAGTCAGCGTGACGGGCTGCCTGAAGGTGAAGCGCGTCGGCAAAGTCCATCCCGTGTCGAAGTGCGTCGATGGCGGCTGACAGCACATGCCTGTTTTCGCAGCTCACGCTGGGCAGGCGGAGCAGATGCTCGAAGGCCTGGGCGATTTCCTTGGCTTCAAAACCGAATGCGCTGCGCAGAACCCATTCACTTTCAAGAAGTACGGTTTTGCTCAGCCAGACTTCATGAGCCCTGAAGAGGGCGACCGCACGTTCATGTTGCCGGGCGTCATCATTGACCAGAAACCGGACGACGACGTTAGTATCGACCGCGAGCATGGCGCTCCCTGGCTTCCCGAATGATGGCCGCCTCCATGTCGGACAGGCTGACGGGCGGACGACGGGGCTTCAACATGCCGGCCACCTCGTTGATGTCCAGCGGGGGGTCCACAGGGACGGCAACGGGTTTCAGCAGTAGCCCGTCAGGGTGTTCTTCCAGTGTGAACTCGGTGCCGGCACGCCACTGATGCGCGCGCCGGATACGGCTGGGCAACACGATCTGGCCTTTGGTGGAAAGCCGGGTGGTTACCGGCGATGAATTCATGGCCATGCTTCACGGCAGGTAAGTCAATGGTAAGACTTATTATAGGCCTCAGCGGCCGGTATCCCCAGTAGGATGTGCCGGATCCTGATGCCGGCCATCCACCGGAAATCGCTGTTCAGATAGGCCGGCCAGGGCGTGTGATGAATTCACTCGCTGCCGCGCTGGCCACCGCTTGCGTCCCGGCCTGCTGCCAGCCCGCCGCGCAGCGCGTTCAGCAGGATGGCGATCGTGCTGCCGTTGTGCATCACCGATGAGGCGATCGGGCTCAGGCTGCCGGTGGCAGCGGCGGCCAGAATGCCGGTATTCGCCACGACGGTCAGCTTGAAGTTGCTGTCGATGTGGCGCATCGTGGCGTTGGCCAGGGTCTTCGCATCGGCCACGCGGGCAATGTCGTCTTCCAGCAGGGCGATGTCCGAAGTCAGGCGGGCCAGATCGGCCCCGCGCTCCATCGCGATACCGACGTGCGCGCCGGCCAGTGCCGGTGCATCGTTCATGCCATCGCCCACGAAGGCGATTTTTGCGCCCTCGGCCGTCAGCTCGGCCAGCACGGAAGCCTTGTCCTCGGGCATCAGCTCGGCACGGAAATCGTCCAGCTGAAGCTCGGCCGCAAGCTCGGCTGCACGATCGATGTGATCTCCCGTCAGCATCAGGATGCGCTTGACGCCCTGTGCCCTAAGGCGGGCGATGGTTTGTGCCGTGTTGTGGCGGACGCTGTCCTTCAGCCCGATGACGCCGAGCAGCTTGCCGCCCAGGCCGATGTACAGCAGCGTCTTGCCTTCGGCCAGCAGCGCGTCGATTTCCTCCCGGTGAGGCTCGATCGAGATCTGCTCATGATCCTGGATGAAGTGGCGCGAGCCGACGACGATCGGCTTGCCCTGGACGACGCTGGTGACGCCGTGTGCTGCCAGAAAGCTAACCTCGCCATGGTCGAAATGCCGCCCGCCGCGCTCGCGGGCAGTCTGCACCACCGCCATCGCCATCGGGTGGAAATAATGCTCTTCGACCGAGGCGGCCAGGTCGATCACGTCTTCCTCGTCGAAGTCTTCGTCGAAGGACAGCACATCGGTCACGCTCAGCTGGCCGGTGGTCAGTGTGCCGGTCTTGTCGAACACGAAGGTGTCGGCCTCGGCCAGCCGCTCGAGCGCATCGGCGCCCTTGAACAGCAGTCCACGCTTGCCCGCCGAATACATGGCGGACTTGAAGGCCACCGGGGTGGCCAGCTTCAGCGCGCAGGCATAGTCCGCCTGGAGGACTGCCGCCGCACGACGCCAGTCGCCCGACAGCAGCCAGCTCAGCACGCCCAGTCCCAGAACTCCGGGTACCAGCCGGTCGGCCAGGCGGGAGGCCGACAGCTGCGTGCCACTCTTCACCTGAAGGGCGTGCTGCACGTAGTTGGCGATGCGGGCACTGGCCGTCCCGGTGCCGACCCGTTCGGCATAGACGCGAAGGCGGCCTTCCTCGACGACGGTACCCGACAGCACGGTGTCTCCCCGCTTGCGGGGTACCGGCACGCTCTCGCCGGTCATGCTGGCCTCGTTGACCATGGCTTCGCCGCTCAGCACCGTGCCATCGACCGGAATCAGGTTGCCGGCAGGGCAGACGACCGTGTCACCGATCCCGACCTGATCGGCGTCGACCAGTTCCTCCTGTCCGTCCCGTTCGATCCAGACCTGCTCCATCTCGGGGTGAAGCAGGTGTTTGAGCAGGTCGTCGGAGCGGCGGGCGATGGAGTGTTCGAGGTACTCGCCCAGCGCCAGCATGAAGAGGGTCGTGTTGGCGGCCAGCCGGTCGCCACTGGCGGTGGAAATGGCCACGGCCAGCGCTTCGAGCACATGCGAGTTAAGGCCTTCGGTGAACAGATCCTTGATGGCCTCGATGTACAGGGGGGCCGAGACGGCCAGCGTGGCCGGCTCCCGAAGGGCGGCGGGCAGATTGGCACGGCTGGTGAGCAGCAGGGCGCCGCTCGCCAGAACCTCGCCTGCTGCTCCCAGCGGATTGTCCGAGGCTCCGCCGTCGGCAGCCGCGCCCACGGCAGCGCCGCAGGCTCCCGTCGCCACGGCTGCCGGCAGGGCCAGTAGCGCGGCCGCCAGCTTCTGCTCATTGGTCTGGTTGCGCTGGAACTGGAGGGCGATGGAGCTGGCTTTCGTGTTCAGCCGTACCTGAACGACCCCGGGCAGGTCCTGCGCCAGACGCTCGAGCGCCTGGGGAGAGAGCGGTTGAAGCCCCTCACGAAGACGATAACGGTAGCGCACCCGCGAGGGGGTCTGGTGAACAAGTGTCAGCGAGGCGAAAAGACGGACAACGGCAGGCGTCGGCATCGGGTCAATCCTGACGGGAGAGAGACTTGCACCCCGTGCCCGGGGGCGGCATGTCACGCAGGGGTTCGGGCAGCCATCAGCGGGGCCGATGGGCGTGACGGGGCGGGGACGGATGACAGTGGCATGGCAGCGGAATCCGTGACACCGGCGTCCCGGTTCGGCATTCAGGGTTCGAAATCGGCGCCCTGTTCGGCCGCCACTTCGGCCTTCAGGTCGGCAATCTGTTCCTTGAACTCCTCGACACTGCCTGCCACACCGGCATAGAGCTTCATGCCCATGCGGATCAGGCGGGCACGTTTCTCGGGATCTCCCAGGACATAGGCGGCTGCACCGCCCAGCAGCAGGCCCAGAATGAACTGTTCCATCTGGCGATTGCCGAGCCAGCCGAGCACGCCGGCACCGTGTGGCGCCCCGAAGCTGGCTGCCTGAGCGCCGGGGAAGGCATTGCCCTGGCTGGCTCCGGCCCCGTAGGGGGCGCCGGGCGGCATGCCATAACCGTAACCATAGCCATGACCCGGGTGGCCGCCGGGTGGCATGCCGTAGGCGTTCGCATCCATCCACGGATTCTGTGACTGGTACTGCGGGTTCCAGGCGTTGTCTTCCTGCCAGCCAGCCCCCGGGGGCATGGGCTGCTGGTACATCGCCTGCTGGTACGCGGATTTATCCTTCTTGTTCTTCTTGCCCATCGGAGGACTCCTTCAACAATGCTGGTTCCTTGAGAAAGTGTTCGGCGGCTGCCACGACGGCTGCACCTGCAGCCACCGCCACAAGCGCGCGGCCATGCTGACCCTGCCGGACGGCCTGAACGGCAGCCGTGCCCGCGGCCAGCGCGGCCCCGCCCTGCAGGGCCAGCCGCAGGGTGCGCTGGTCGACCGACAGGGGGGCGCGCTGCCCCCGCCCCTGCAGCGCAGCCAGAATGCCGGTGCTGATGCTGCCGCGAATGAATTCGTCGGTGAGCCGCCGGTTTGCCACGCGTTGCGCCGGCTGTACCGGGCAGGGGAAGCGTGGTCGGGGCGGCTGCAGTGCACCGGGGGCGATGCTATGGCAACCGTAGGCCATCGGCCTCGGAAAACGGGTGTTCATCGTGATCAGGCTTTGGTCTTGCGGGTACGTTTGATCGCAGGGGCTGGCTTGCCGGCAGCCGGGGAGCGGCCGGCGGAGGCCGCCTGGTGGCGGACGGCGCGACGCTGGCGGGCTGCGACCCGGGAAGCGGCCGTCGAGGTGGCCCTGGCGTGGGCGCGGGCCGAGCGGGCTGCCTGACGGGCTGGGCCGTTGCCGGAAGGCTTGCGCAACACGATTTCCGGCTCGTCACGGCCGGGCCAGGCCTTCTGGAGCCGGTCGCTCACGGTCTCACGCAGCTGGGCACCGGTCTGCCGGACGCTTTCCATGCTGCTGCTGGCAGCCGAACGGATCTTGTCACTGGCAGTATTGAAGCCTTTTTGCACGGCTCCACGGCGCCAGAGTTCGGAGGCGGCGGCGCCGGCGGCGATGCCGGCCACGAAAGGAAGCAAGGGCAACATGGATCAGTCCTCCTGAGTGAATGTCTTGCTGGCAGCGGCAAGCTGGCGGCGAAGGCGAACGCCCTGAACCGCAGCGCTGCCCGTGAAGGCGCCGGCCACCAGTGCGGGGTGTGCGGCGCGCAGGAGGGTGCCGGCCAGCCCGAAAAAGCCCCCCTGACGTGTCAGCAGCGCCAGCAGCTGTTCAACCGTATCACCTATCAGGCCATGCGAGTGATAAGCCTGATCGGCATCCACCCCCTGCATGGCGTGATAGCGCTCGCGGTCGGCTGCTGCCTGCCAGGCACGTTGCAGGGCCGGGAGCTGTCGGGTCATCAGCTCTGTCTGGAAGCGCTGGAAGGTGGCGCGCAGGGCCGGATCGGGCACACTGGCGATCAGCTGCTGGTAAAGGCTGGCCGAGGACACGCAGCCGAACTGCGCACGTTCCAGATTGATGCGCCAGCCCGGCATGACCGGTGTGCGGTTGGGGGGCGGTGGTGGCAGCGGCACGCCATGGCGCCGGGCGAGGGACACCAGCGTCTGCAGGCGAAGCGAGCTGGCCTGAGCCAGTGCGGGAAACGGATCGACGGCGCCGAAGGCCATCATGACGGACTGATGGAACTGCTGGGCGGACAGTTCGTGCAGCAGCGCGGTGGTCAGTGCCTGGGGCACGGAGGCTCCGCGAGGGTCAACGGGTCGCGGATTGGCGTAGGTGAACATGGGTTTCATCCAGAATGGCATGAAGCGTCTCGGCCGCAGGGCTGTTCCTGCCTGCCAGCAGATCCACCCAGGCGCTGTCCGGGATGACCTGGGGGTCGTAGCTGATCGTACAGGAGCGGGCCAGCAGATTCCAGCTGATGTCCCTGATGCCACGGGTCTGGCCGAGCACCTCGCTCAGGGCATCGCCACCCTTGTCCGGCGCATCGAACCTGACGCCGTTGGCCGCGCTGGTGCTGAACTTGAAGCGCACACGCCCCGGGATCTGGTGGGCAATCTTGAGGAAGGGAACGAAATGCGCCAGCAGTTCGGCGGGGGGCGTGTTTACCGAGAAGTTCTTGGTCTGGGTGGCCATTCGTGCAGTCGTCCGGAGGCGTGCCGTGTCTCGGCGGCTCGCTGGATTCGGTTTTCGGTTCGGCCAGGGCCGTTCGGGCACTGGCAATGGTCGGGGGCGTGGAAGCGGCTTCACACGCGCCCGTGATGTATTGCCTTCATTATAGAACCCGGGCGCCTGCCGAGGGGCCAGCCCCTCTGGACAAGCCCACGCGGACGCCGCGTCGCGTTCTTCACCTATCGGCGCACCGTTGCCCGGGGGCCTCATCCGTCCCGCTGCGTGGCGGCCATTCGGGCAGCGGGGCAGGGCTTTGGCGGGATGGCGGTTCCGGCTGCTGCCCATCCCGGCTATGATCCCCCTCTTACCCGTCTCCTGTCCTCAGGATTTCCGTCATGCAACGCATTCTGCAACCGGGTGAGATCGAAGCGCTCGATCGCACCGCCTTCCCCCGTATTCGTCTGCCTCAGCCGGGCAGTCTTTTTCTGGACCGGGCTGCCCGGTTGCGCCATCTGGCCGAAGGCAGCCCGATGGCGGATTTCCTGCGCTATGTGGCCCGCCTGATGGATGCCCAGCATCAGCTCTTCAAGGGGTTGCCCGAAGCGGCACAGCCGGCTGACGAGACCTACCTGCGTGCGCAGACGCATGCCATGCCGCTGTGGCAGGTGTCGGCCGAGACCTGTGGCGACCTCCTGCCCGTCCTGCATGCGCTGCTCGACGAGCTGGAGAAGTCTGGCGAGCACACGGAATTTCAGCGTCTCCAGATGGACGAATTGCGCCAGATGGACGGGCGGGGGCTGATGCAGCTCGTCGATGCCGTGCTGATGGCCGCACCGCTCAATGAATCCCGACGGGTGAAAGCCCCCTTCGTCATGGCCGCCCTGCAGGTGGCGATGACGGCAAAGGCGGCCGTGCTCGATCCGGGCAAGATGCCCTACGTCGATCCGCCCACGGTCTGCCCCGTCTGCAGCAGCCATCCGGTTGCCAGCATCATCCGCATCGATGGTCAGAGCGCCGGCCTGCGCTATCTGCATTGCGGTGTCTGTGCCACCGAATGGCACATGGTTCGGGTCAAGTGCAGTAATTGTGCCTCGACCAAGGGCATCAGCTATCGGCGCCTTGCCGATGCCGATCAGCCCCAGGTTGACGAGGAAGCCGCCGTGGCCTGCATGGCCGAACTGTGCAGCAGTTGTGGCAGTTACCGGAAGCTTTTCGACCTGCAGAAGGATCATGCCATCGAAGCGCTGTCGGATGATCTCGCGACGCTCGCGCTGGACATCCTGATGGGTGAGGAAGGGCATGCCCGTGCCGGCCTGAATCCTTTCCTGATCATGAACGCCGAAGCGGACTGACGAACCATAAGAGGGCTGATTCCCGCCATGTCGACGCTGCCTGACGCTGCTAAACCCCGTTCTTCCAACCCCGCTGCCGCAGGACGCGTGCATCTGCCTTCGGTCGATGCCCTGTTGCAGCTTCGCGGCGTCCAGAACCTGGTGGCTGTCCATGGTCATGCACTGACCGTCGGCGTGATCCGTGATCTGCTGGCCGAACGGCGAGCCGAGCTGTGCAAGGACAGGGCTCAGCGCAGGACGCACGATCCGGCGGCGAATGATGGTGTGTCAGCCGTTGCCGTGCAGGCGTCGGAGCCTGGATCGTGTGCTCAGTCGGATTCATCCGTGCTGCCCGCCAGGGACGACGAGGCATCGTGGTTGCCGGTCATCGAGGCGGCCGTAGTCCGCAAGCTGGCGCCCCGCCTGAGGCCCGTCTTCAATCTGACGGGCACGGTGCTGCATACGAATCTGGGTCGCACGCAGATGCCGGAGGAGGTCGTGCAGGCCGTGATGCTGGCCATGCGTTCGCCCTGCAATCTGGAATTCGATCTGAACACCGGTGCGCGAGGCGACCGGGACGACCTCGTGGCGGGGTTGTTGCGCGAGATCACGGGAGCCGAGGACGCCACTCTCGTCAACAACAACGCGGCCGCCGTCCTGCTGATGCTGAACACGCTGGCGCGGGGCAGGGAGGTGATCGTGTCCCGGGGAGAACTGGTCGAGATCGGCGGCGCCTTCCGGATTCCGGACATCATGTCGCGTGCTGGTGCAAAACTGAAAGAGGTCGGCACTACCAACCGCACGCACCCGGCCGATTACCGGGATGCGATCGGGCCTCGCACGGCCATGCTGATGAAAGTCCACACCAGCAACTATTCGGTCGAAGGCTTCACACGTTCCGCGCCTGAAAGTCAGGTGGCTGATATTGCCCGTCAGGCAGGGCTGCCGCTGGCTGTCGATCTGGGTAGTGGCAGTCTGGTCGATTTCACCCAGTGGGGACTGCCGCACGAAACCACGGTTCAGGAGAGCATCGCAGCGGGCGCCGATCTGGTCAGCTTCAGCGGAGACAAGCTGTTGGGCGGCCCGCAGGCCGGTTTTATCGTCGGTCGGCGTGATCTGATCGCCCGCATCAAGAAAAATCCGCTCAAGCGCGCCTTGCGGGTCGGCAAGCTGACGCTGGCCGCCATCGAACCGCTGTTGCGGCTATACCTGAGTCCCGAGCGGTTGCAGGAACGGCTCACCACGCTGCGACTGCTGACGCGGCCGCAGGCCGACATCCATCAGCAATGCCTGCGTGTGCAGCCGGCCCTGCAACAGGCGCTGGGCGAGCGCTGGACGGTGACGGTCGAACCGATGTTCAGCCAGATCGGCAGCGGCGCGCTGCCGGTCGATGTGTTGCCGAGCTACGGTTGTGTCGTGCGCCGTGCTGATGGCAAGCGTGCCGGCCGTCATCTGAAGGTGCTGTCAGCTGCGCTGCGAACGCTGTCCCAACCCGTGATCGGCCGCATCGCCGATGATGCGTTGAGACTGGATTTGCGCTGTCTGGATGCGGCTGACGAAATGATGTTCTCGGTTCAGCTGGCCGCGTTGCGCGTGAGCTGATATCAGGGCGCAACCCTGCACCATGAGGAGACTGCTGGATGATCATCGGCACCGCCGGGCATATCGACCACGGAAAGAGCACGCTGGTGAAGGCGCTGACCGGTACCGATACGGATCGCCTGCCCGAAGAGAAGCAGCGCGGCATGAGTATCGAGCTGGGCTATGCCTTCATGCCGGCCGGGGCCGCGCCGGCGGATGCAGATGGCTCGCAGACGCAGGCCAGCATCGGCTTCATCGACGTGCCCGGCCATGAAAAACTTGTCCACACGATGATCGCTGGCGCCACCGGCATCGATTTTGGCCTGTTGCTGGTGGCAGCCGATGACGGCGTGATGCCGCAGACCCGTGAGCATCTGGCGGTTCTGTCGCTCCTCGGAGTCCAGCGTGGTGCGGTGGCGCTCACGAAAATCGACCGGGTCGATGCAGCGCGCGTGTCGGCGGTGCGAGCCGGGATCGAGGCGCTGCTCTCGGGCACTTCGCTGGCCGGTGTTCCCATCCTGCCCGTGTCGGCGGTATCGGGGGAGGGGGTCGAGGCCCTGCGCGACCTGTTGTGTCGGGAAGCGCTTGGGTTGCCATCCGGCATGGCACCTGCTGCGACGGAAACGGTCGCAGCCGCGGCTTCACCGGATGGCTCGACGGTGCCTGACAGAGGATTTCGCCTGGCCATCGATCGCGTGTTCAGTCTCGACGGCACGGGCACGGTCGTCACCGGTACCGTGCATGCGGGCCGGGTGAAGGTAGGTGATCTGCTGGATCAGGCGCCGGGTTCGTTGCGTGGCCTGCGCGTGCGTTCGCTGCACGCGCAGAATCGTAAGGTCGATGAAGCCCGTGCCGGCCAGCGCTGTGCGATCGGTCTGGCGGGCGTCTCGCGTGATGCCCTGAAACGGGGTGACTGGCTGGTGCAGCCGGGGCTGTCGGTCGCCACCGACCGTTTCGATGTGCAGTTGCAACTGTGGTCAGCCGAAACGCGGCCGCTCAAAAGCGGCGCCAGGGTGCATCTGCATCTGGGCACCACGATGAGCGAAGCCTCGGTGGCCGTGCTGGATCGGGATGCTCTCGCGCCCGGACAGACAGGACTGGTGCAGCTGCTGCTGCCACAGCCTGTGGCTGCCTGGCACGGCGAGCGGCTGATCCTGCGCGATGCTTCGGGCCAGCGGGTGCTGGCCGGCGGGCAGGTGCTGGATGTGCGGGCGCCCGTGCGCTACCGGCGCACACCCCAGCGCCTGCGGACGCTGGCCGCGCTGCAGCAGCCGGCATGGCCGTCCAGACTGGCAGGCCTTCTGGCTTCGCTCGGTGGTGGCCTGAACCTGGAGGATTGGCGGCAGCGTTTCGGGCTGGCGGAGATCCGTGCCTTCGAGCAACCGCTCAAGGGCAGTGCATATCATCGCCTGTCACCGTGGCTGATCATGGGAGAGGCGGCCTGGCAGGGCGTGCGTGAACGGGTGCAGGCAACGCTCGCGGACTTTCACCAGCAGTGGCCGGATGAGCTGGGGCCGGATGCCGGGCGTCTGCGTCGGCTGACCCGAAGCCGGCTGGACGAAGCAACATGGCGTGCCGTGCTCGACGCGCTGTTGAAGGCGGGAGAGGTCGGGATGACGGGCGCCTTCGTCCATCTGCCGGGGCAGGGCATCGAGCTGGCAGCCCGGGACGAGGCCCTGATGCAGAAGATCATGCCTGCACTTGAAGAGGCGGGCGCCCAGGGGGCCTGGATCAGGGATCTGGCCGAGCGGATCGGCGAGTCGCCTGCCAGCATGCGCGCAGCCATGGCTCGCCTGTCACGCAGCGGGCGTGTCCACCAGATCGTGAAGGATCTGTATCAGGACACGGCTACGACCACCGCATTGGGCTATCTGTTCCGCAGCCTGATCGACAACGAACGACAGGCAGGGGCAACCCGCCCCTCCGTGACCGTCGCCCGTTTCCGTGATGCCAGTGGCCTGGGCCGCAAGCGGGCCGTGCAGGTGCTGGAGTTCTTCGACCGGATCGGCCTCTGTCGCCGTGTGGGTGACGAGCATCTGCTTCGCCCGGAGAGCCGGCTGTTCCGGGACGGTTGATGCTCCTGGCCGGGGCTGCGCCCCTCCTGGGCGCGTTCAGGCTGGCGCCTGTCATGAACATGTCCGTTTTCGCCGCGAAAGCGCTTCCGGGACGTACCGCATCGTATTGCCAGTATGGGGTAAATCCGTTCCTGACATGCGCTATTGCCAGTTTTCGACGGACAACCCCTCGACACGCCTGAATTCACGCAGGTTGTGGGTGATCAGCGTCAGCCCGCGTGACAGCGCGTGTCCGGCAATCAGGGTGTCGAAACCACCGATGGGACTGCCCCGGCGTTCCAGATCGGCCCGGATGCGGCCGGCCATGTCGGCTGCAGCAGGATCGAAAGGAAGAATCTGGAAGCGCAATTTGCTGAGTTTCGTCAGGTTTTCGGTTACTCGCTGACTTTTATGGGCCCCGTAATGAAGCTCAAACCAGCTGATGGCCGACAGGCCGATATCGGCCGGAGCATGCTGTTTCATCGCGCTGATGAAGGTGTTGTTCCTGTTCAGGACGGCGATGACCGCATTGGTGTCGAGCAGGTATTTCATGGAAAGCCAAGTAAGTGTTTGTTCCTATAACGGTAAAAGCTGCCTGGCGTGGGCGGGCTGTCATCTGAAGACATCCCAGTTCCGCTCCTGTTCAGGCTCATCGCGTAAGACCTGAATGGCACTTTCCAGGCTGGGATCAGGCTCTCCCAGCTCATCCAGCCACGCCCAGTCCGTTTCCACCGGCTCCAGAATCACTTGCCGTCCCCGGCGCTGAATGCGCACTTCATGGCCTGCGAAACGGAATTCCTTGGGCAGGCGGACGGCCTGGGAATTGCCGCTCCAGAACAGTTTGGCTGTCTGCATCGCACGTTCTCCTTGTATATATTTTAAATATATATTTTGATGCGGGCTGCTGCAAGTGATCTGATGATCATTTGATGCTCGCCGATATCGGGCAGGGGCAGTGCGGTTGCCGGGGCAGGGCAAAGCCAAACCCCAACCCGCCATCCCCCCGGAAGCGTACGCTTGCCTGTTGCGGCCAGCCCCGTCAGGGCAGGCAAAACCGGCTGCTCGTGTCACAATCGCAGGCTGTGTCACAATCGCGGGCTCTTCACCGGAGGGAACACGATCCCGGTGGGTCGGCCGGGCTTCAAACCCGGTGGGTGGCGCCATGCGTCGCCGGGTGGGTTCGACTCCCATTTCCCTCCGCCATCGTCTTCTGCCGTTTCCCCCGGCTTCCCTCGCCTTTTTCGCTGCTGCCGGTATCGTCCACGCTGGTGGCTGGGGAATCGGGCGGGGCATGCACTCGCTCTATACTGGTGGTCTTCCCGTTTCCGCCAGAACCATCATCTTTCCATGAGCAACCATCGTGGCCCTGTGGGGGTCGAGGCCATCGGCGATTTCGACACGCTGATCGACGCTCGCTCGCCTGCCGAATATGCGCTGGATCATCTGCCGGGTGCCTTCAATCATCCGGTGCTCGATGACGAGGAGCGCCGGATCGTCGGCACGATCTACAAGCAGCAGAGCGCCTTCGAGGCAAGGCGGGTCGGTGCGGCGATGGTGGCTGCCAATCTGGCGCGACACTGGGAAACGGCCTTTGCCGACAGACCCGAGAGCTGGCGACCGCTGGTCTACTGCTGGCGAGGCGGCATGCGAAGCGGTTCGATGGTGACATGGTTGCGCATGACGGGCTGGGATGCCCAGCAGCTGAGGGGCGGCTACAAGGCCTTTCGCCGTTATGTGGTCGAACAGCTGCCGAAACTGATCCCGGGCCTGCGGCTTGTCGTGCTGTGCGGCCAGACCGGCACGGCCAAGACGCGCATCCTGCAGGCCCTGACCCGTCAGGGAGCCCAGGTGCTCGATCTGGAAGGCATGGCCCGGCACAAGGGCTCGATGCTGGGCGCCTGGCCCGGTTGTCCTCAGCCCTCGCAGAAGCAGTTCGAGACCAACCTCTATACGGTACTGCAGGGCTTCGACCTGAGTCGTCCGGTGTTCACCGAGAGTGAAAGTGCGCGGATCGGGCTCATCAGCCTGCCGCTGGAGCTGGTCGCGCACCTGCGTGCCTCGACCGAGCTGGTCGAGATCGTGGCCGAGCCGGCCGTGCGGCTGGACTTCCTGCTGCGCGACTATGCCTATCTGGGGGATGAAGACATGAAGCTGGGTGATACGCTCGGCCGCTTCGTGACCCTGCAGGGGCACGAAACCGTCAACCGCTGGAAGGCCTGGGCCGCCGAGGGGAACCTGGGTGAGCTGTTTGCCGAGCTGATGAGCCGTCACTACGACCCGCAATACCAGCGTTCGCTCGGCCGCAACTTCGTCCATTGGCAGGGCCGTCACCGCTTCGAGGCCGATGAGCTGTCGGATGCAGGTATCGAGGCGCTGGCCACACGGATCAGGCAGCGCTTGCCTGTCTGATGATCGCCGCATGGTGCTGCCAAGCTCCGTGAGGCTCTTGGGGATGCCCGCGCCTGGTCGTGTCCTGCTGTACGAGGAGATGACGTTATGCACGCCCAGCAGGCCTGGGAACTTGGGTTTTTGCTCTAAGTGTTCTGTTTGGAGTCTTTATCATGATTTATGACTCTGGAGGGAGTGTTAACGTGGACGTCACTCGTCAATCGCCACCACTGCCCGTGGAGAGGGCCATTCGCAAGCTGGGAGCAGATATCGCCCTGGCAAGGCGCCGTCGCCGTTTTACACAGGCTTCTCTGGCCGGGCGGATGGGCGCGTCGCTATCGACCGTCAGACGCATGGAGAAAGGGGATATCAAGCTGCCGATCCACTTTTATGCGCAAGCCTTGCATGTCTTTGGCGAGATCAAGTCACTGGAAGACCTCTTGGATACCGCGAATGACCCGATCGGTCTCGCACTGGTCGATGAGCGTTTGCCGAAACGTGTACGCCCCCTGAAGAACCGTGAGCCTCAAGGATGGTGAAAGCTGAGAGTACGGCCGTACGGCAGGTTCTGGACGTAGCGCTGGGAGAGGGGGCTTCCCCGGTCGGCACGCTCGTCTATCACCGCCAGGGTAGGCGGGAGCATTGCGCCTTCGCCTATGACCATCGCTGGCTTGAGCATCCCGCTACCTTCAATGTTTCGGCAGATCTGCAATGGTTGCCCGGCTATCAGGCGCACAAGGCTGCCACGCCTGACGACTCCGTCTTTCATGGCGCATTGGCCGATACGGCGCCAGACGCATGGGGGCGTCGTGTCATCGCCAGGGCGCATGTGAAAAGGCGAAAGCACGATGCTTCGCTGCCTGCACTGACGGAGCTGGATTATCTGCTGGGGGTGGATGATTTCAGCCGGGTTGGGGCTTTACGTTTGCGACGGCAGGGAGAAGGGGCGTGGCAACAGGCTGCTGAGGAAGGCAGACGGCGAACACCTCCACTGATCGAGCTGTCCCGTGTGTATCAGGCAACCCGTGCCGTTGAACGGGGGCAGGAAAGCACGGAGGATCTTCGCTATTTACAGGGCAGAGGGACCTCGCTGGGGGGAATGCGCCCGAAGAGTACGATCATCGATGAGGCGGGGCGTCTCGCCATTGGCAAGTTTCCCAGTGTGGGAGACAACCGGAGCGTGACACGTGGCGAGGTGCTGGTCATGAAGCTGGCGCTCAAGGCGGGAATCGACGCGGCGCAGGTTCGGCTCGTGCTGCTGGAGGATTCAGGTAATAAAACCCCAGTCGCCCTGATCCGACGTTTCGACCGTACTCATTCATGCACCGGGCATGGGCAACGTATCAATGGCCATGTGAGCGCCGGCCCTGTTGCTCGATGAAAGCCAGGGTTGCTGACAGCAGGGTGTCGGCTGGCAGCAGGCAATCCAGCCGCAAGTCCACGGGCATGGCGCGCAGCCAGGTCAGCTGACGCTTGGCCAGCTGGCGGGTGGCGGCGATGCCGGCTTCGCGCAGGCTCTCGGCTGAGCGCTCGCCGGCCAGCATCTGCCAGACCTGCCGATAGCCGACTGCCCGCATGGCAGGCAGCTCGGCGTGTAGTTCCGGGCGCTGATAAAGCCTTTTCACTTCGTCGATGAAGCCGGCCGTCAGCATCTGGTCGAAGCGCTGGGCGATGCGTTCGTGCAGTTGCTGGCGGTTGCCGGGTTCGAGGCTGATGATGCGCAGATCGGGGTGGGGGCGGGGTTTCTGTCCGGCCTGCTGAAGCTCGGACACCGGCCGACCGGTGATCTCGATGATTTCCAGCGCCCGCTGGATGCGCTGGGCATCATTCGGGGCCAGCCGTTCCGCCGTGGGAGCATCCAGCTCGTGCAGGCGCTGATGCAGATGCGGCCAGCCATGTTCGGCGGCTTCGGCATCCAGCCGGGCGCGTATCGTGGGGTTGGCCCCCGGCAGATCATCCATGGGGTGCAGCAGGCTGCGGGCATACAGCATGGTGCCACCTACCAGCAGCGGCAGCCTGCCACGTGCCTCGATCTCGCCAATCAGCCGCCAGGCGTCCGAGGCGAATTCGGCGGCACTGTAGCTGTCGGCGGGTTCCCGGATGTCGATCAGGTGATGAGGGGCCTGATCACGTTCTTCGGCCGACGGTTTGGCGGTGCCGATGTCCATGCCCCGGTAGACCAGCGCGGAATCGACGCTGATGATTTCCACCGGCAAATGTCGGGCCACCCCCAGCGCCAGTGCCGTCTTGCCGGAGGCGGTGGGGCCCAGGATCATCAGGGCGCGCATCGGACGCAAACGGTGCCCGGCGGGGCCGATTTTTGCCGTCGCGATGCCTGCTGCCCAAGCTCCCGGGCCTTCATCATGCATCGGATTCATTGTCCCCGCATGAACCATTTGTCCAGCTCCGCCATCGTCAACCGGAACCACGTCGGACGGCCGTGGTTGCAGAAATCGGCATCGGGTGTCTGTTCCATGTCGCGCAGCAGGGCGTTCATCTCCGGCAGGGTCAGTGCCCGGTTGGCGCGCACCGAACCGTGGCAGGCCATCGTGGCCAGCAGACGGTCGAGACGTTTTTCGACCGCATCGTGACGGGAGGGGGCCTGCCAGGCGGCCAGCACCTCGCGGGCCAGTCGTTCGGGGTCGGCCCGGTACAGCAGCGCCGGCACGCTCAGCACGGCGATGGTGTCGGCCGAACGTGCTTCCAGCTGGATGCCCAGTTCAGCCATGGCCTCGCCTTCATCGGCCACGATCGCGGCTTCCAGTTCCGTTGCCTTGAACACGGCCGGAATCAGTAACGGCTGCGAGACCAGCGGTTTGTCCCGGCGGGCACGCTTGAGCCGCTCCAGCGTGATCCGCTCGTGGGCTGCATGGATGTCGACGATGATCATTCCGTCGGCCGTCTGCGACAGCAGGTAGATGCCGTGCAGCTGCGCCAGTGCATAGCCCATCGGCGGCACCTGGGCCAGCGTTTCATCCTCTCCGCCGGCCTGTGTGCCGGATGCTTGCCGGTTTGGCGCGGGCGGCAGTGTCTGCGTCTGCGTCAGCGCCTCAGGCGTGGCTGGTGATCCTGTCGCTTCTGCTTCCGCCGCTGCCCCTGCGTGATGCCGAGGTTCTGCCTGCTGCTGTGGCTGTGTCGGCCAGGTGCGGGAAGCGGGGTCTGGCCTGGATGGCGCCGGTGTCCAGACCGCACGATCTTCGTTCAGCTGGGGTACCGATGGGGATAACCCGGACACGGCTTCGTCCTGATCAGGGGCGCTGCCTGATCGTGCGCCGCCCGGGATGGCACCCTCCGGCCAGGCCGGCGTCGTCTGCGGATCTGTCGTCCTGTCATCCGCGTTGCCGGGTGAGGCTTCTGCGCCGGTCTGTTCGGGGGCGGGCCGCACGGTGCGCAGTTCGGCCTGCTTCCAGATGGCGGCGGTGGGGACGGAAGGTGCCGGTGCCGTCCGGGCTGAAGGGGCGGACACCTCGATGTCGTCTGCCCGCCCGACCCGCTTGAGCGTCGGGGCCTGAAAGGTCAGACTGGCCGCCTGAGCCTGAGCCTGAGCCGATCCCCATCCCTGCGGGCGTGAGGTCGGCCCATGATTCGTGGCGAGGCTGCCGGGGCGGCTTCTGTCGCCTGCCGGCAGGCCTGGTCGCCCGGCTAACTCGCCCAGGCTGATCGTGCGGCTGTTCTGGCTGGCGCCACCGCCTTGGGCATGCTGGCTCTGCAGGGCCTTCTCGACGGCGTGATAGACCAGCGAGCGCACGGCCGAGGGGTCACGAAAGCGCACCTCCGTCTTGGCCGGGTGCACGTTGGCATCGACCAGGGTCGGGTCGATGTCGAGGAACAGGGCAAAGACCGGATAGCGTTCGCCATGAAGGCGGTCGCGGAAGGCCTGCCGGATGGCCTGGGCCAGCATCCGGTCGCGCACAAAGCGGCCATTGATGAACAGGTACTGCCGGTCGGAGCGGGCGCGGGCGCTGTCCGGTTCGCCGACGAAGCCCTGCAGCCGGGCGGGGCCGGTTTCGGCCTCGATCCGAAGCAGTGGGCTGCCATCGCCCAGCAATGTCTCGATCCGGGCTTCGAGGCTGGTGGCCGGCCAGCGGCGTACCTCCCTGCCATCCTGGTGCACCACGAAACTCACGCCGGGCACGGCCATCGCGACCCGCCGGATCATCTCCAGACAGTGTGCGCCTTCCGTGGCCGGGGCCTTCAGGAACTTGCGTCGGGCCGGGGTGGCCGAGAACAGGTCGATGATCTCGATGACGGTGCCGGGAGAAATGGCGGCAGGCACGGCCTCGGGGGTCGGCTGACCCGGCTTCACGTCCACCTTCCAGCCGTGCTCGGCATCGAGTGGACGGCTGCTCAGCACGACCCGGGCCACGGCGGCGATCGAGGCCAGCGCCTCGCCCCGGAAGCCCAGTGACATCACATGCTCCAGCTCGTCCAGCGAGCGGATCTTGCTGGTGGCATGACGGGTGAGGGCCAGCGGCAGCTGATCCCGGGTAATGCCACACCCATTGTCCGTGATCTGCAGGCGGCGAAGTCCGCCTTCTTCCAGACGGAGCTCCAGCTGCGTGGCACCGGCGTCCAGCGCGTTTTCCAGCAGTTCCTTGATGACCGAGGCGGGCCGTTCGATGACCTCGCCAGCCGCGATCTGGCTGATCAGCACATCGGGCAGCAGGGCGATCGGGCGGCGTGGGGCACGTCCGGTGCTGTCGGCAGGGGCGGCGGGCAGGGAGAACTGGCTGGGGGGCATAAGGCCGTGACAGGCATGGCATCGGTGGGGAATGCGTCATTATAGGGACGGCACAACGGTTCACAGGGTTTAGCGCTGTGTTTCGGGCATGCTCGGTTAAACTGTGGCCCGAATGTCGCGCTGCCGCTCGGCCCGGCACGTTGTCCACGGCATGGCCCGGGCATCGCAAGGCCAACGCCTCGGCACCCGGCCACGCCATCGCCACACATCGCTGCGCCGGTGGGGCTTTCCGTTCATGGAAGCCGAAGGCCCTGACACCGACAGACCGCTTCCGCGTGGTGGCCCCAGCAGCATGCCATGCCCCGAGGGCCGTCCGGCTGGCGACCCTTCTCCCGCTCCCTGCGCCCCGTTCTGCCCGGCCGCGGCCCGTCCGAACGGGACGACTTTTCGCAGCACAGGCTGTTTCTTCTTCCGTTCCTGCCTTCCCCTTATGGATTTTTCCACCCTCATCGACATCTTCCTGCATCTGGACAAGCACCTCGAAGTGGTGGTCCAGAACTATGGCCCCTGGGTCTATGCCCTGATGTTCGCCATCATCTTCGTCGAAACCGGGCTCGTCGTGATGCCTTTCCTGCCCGGCGATTCGCTGCTGTTCGTGGCAGGTGCCATCGCGGCCGTCGGGGGGCTGGATCTGGGCCTGCTGATGTTCCTGCTGGTGATCGCGGCCATTCTCGGTGACGCCGTCAATTATTCGGTCGGGCGTTATTTCGGCCCCAAGGTCTTCAGCTGGGAAGACAGCCGTTTCTTCAACCGGGCGGCCTTCGATCGCACCCATGCCTTCTACGAGAAGCACGGCGGCATCACCATCATCGTGGCCCGCTTCATGCCCTTCATCCGAACCTTTGCGCCCTTCGTGGCCGGCGTGGCCGACATGACTTACAGCAAGTTCGCCACGTACAACGTGGTGGGTGCGCTGGTGTGGGTCATCAGCCTGTCGGGTCTGGGTTATCTGATCGGCAATACCGGCTGGGTGAAGGAGAATTTCTCGTGGGTGACGCTCGCGATGATCATCATCCCGGGCCTGCCGGCCGTGTTCGAGGTGCTGCGTCACACCCTGTTCAAGTCGAAGAACAAGGCGGTGGTGGCCGAGTGATGTTGCGATGAGGCCTGCAACGGCCTCCGGACGACATGGGTTGGCGTCACGAAATCGTGCGCCAGCCCTTTTTTCATCGGGGCGGTGCCGGCAGACACCTGCCGGTCATCGCCCCCTAGGAGCTTGGGCGGCAGGAAAGTCGCGGGCTGCAAACCGGCCGCGCCGGCCCATTTTGCACCCGCTTCTTGCCCCATAGCACCGGCTATGGGGCGGCGAATCGGGCACAAACTGTGCTCGGCGGGGCCGATTTTCGCCGTCGCGATTCCTACCGCCCAAGCTCCTAGCTTTGTGCGGCTCATGACGAGCAGGTGTCATGAGCCGGTTCTGAGCCGAGAAGACCGTGATGGACAGGGCATGCAGGACGGCATGCCCCATGCCTGTCTCACTGCAGCCGGTACTTGACCTCGAGCCATGCCGAGTAAGCCGTGCTCGCGGAACCGGCGTTGGCGCCGCGGCCGCTGCGGAAGCGGTCATCGGGTTGGAACATGCCTGCGGCCGCTTCAAGTTTCAGCCGGCTGTTCATGCGCCAGCCCCAGATCACGTCCAGTGCGTTGCCCAGTTGCCGTCCGGTCTTCAGATCGGCACGCGGGCGCAGGTTGCTGCCCAGCAGGTCGCCGGTCTTGTCCTGACGATAGTGGTGATACACGAGATCCACCGAGCTGTTCTTGCCGGGTGCCATGCCGACGCCGGCCGTCAGGATATGCAGGTTGGAGAGGATCGGATCCAGCGTATCGCCGTAGATCTTGAACGAGGCCTGGCCGCCGAACCGGCCCTCGTTGCCCTGCAGCCCGGTCTGGCGATGGTTCTTGTCGGTGCCAGCCTCTCCGTCGCTGCCGCTACCCCAGGCGTAGCCGAGCGTCACCCGCGGCTGCCAGCCATCGGAGGAGAGCATCCAGGTGCCGCCCACATCCAGGGCCTGACCACGAACCTTGCGGCCCTGATCCTTGCCGTCGACGAGGCTCACGAAGGCCCAGTGCTGGAACGGGCCCTTCCGGGGCGTGGCGAAGGAACCGAACGAGTAATGCGTCAATCGCAGATCATCGTCACCGTTGCGCTGGGCCATGATCTTCAGTGCCAGATGATGCTTGTCACCCAGGTCGTAGGCGCCCATCAGGCCGATGAAGTTGGTGTTGTCCCCACGGGAGTCGTGCAGAAGGTCGCGATTCCAGCGGTTCTCGCGGGCGGCGAAGGCCGTGGCCTGCCAGTCATCGCGCTGGTACAGGTACTGGACACCGTCCAGCTCGGTATCGACCAGCCATTCGCGTTCATCCTCGATCGCCCACCGGCCGATGCGGACGGCGCTGTTCCACTCGGGGAGCTGGGCTTCGCCGTAGAGCTGGTTGATGTTCAGGCGGGAGCGGTTCGAGGTGCCGTCGCGGGTTTCATACTCGGTGTCATAGCGCAGCTCGGTCTCGTTGACCAGCGACCAGCGTCCATCGCCCTGCCAGCGCAGACCCAGAATGGCGGCAGGCTTGTACTTGTCGGTACGGCGGATGTCGTCGCGTTCCAGCCGGCGGTTGCGCAGTGTTTCGATTTCCAGCTCGAGCTGTGGCTTCAGGTACAGGCCGGGCGCCTGCACTTCCTTGAGGTTGACGTCCTTTGCGCGGGCGATGGCGTCCGAGAAGGTGCCCTGTGCCACGGCCTGTGTGCCGAGGCCCAGACCCACCAGCATGGCGGCGATCAGCGGCAGCCGGCGATGAGGCGGGGTGGCCTGTCGCCGGTGGCCCGAAGGGGGCGTGTCGAGGTGAAACGGTTTGGACATGGTCTTCCTCCCAGAAGATGGGTAACAACGTATTCTGTTTTCCTGATGTTCGGCCACTTCCTGCTTTCCTGCTGTACAGCCGCAGCAGGCCGCAGGGTTATGGGACGATTCAGGCACTGAGGGCGGGCACCACCCCGAGCCGGGTCTCGCAAAGCGTCAGCAGCTGCGCCGTGGTGTGCTGGCGGTCGGCAAACTGCGTTGAAATGAAGATGTGCCGGGCCAGCGAGATCGTGATCCAGGCCTCGATCGATTCGGCGCTGATGGTGTGCTGGCTGTGTGCGAGGAAAGCTTCCCGAAGCGTCTGCTGATGAGCGGACAGCACGTTGGGGTTGTCATGAAAACGCAGCGCATGTTCGATCATGTGGGCGATGAAATTGCCCACGTCCAGCGCGGGGTCTCCCTCGGCATAGAGATCCAGATCCAGCCAGATCATGCTGTCACCATCGATCAGGATCTGGTCGGGGTAGCAGTCCCGGTGGATGCCCGTCACGGGGTTGGCGGGCATCCGTGACGCCAGGCCCTCGATCTCGCGCATCAATGTCTCGATGCGGCCGGCCCAGGCCGGGCGGATGCGGGCCGCCTGCTGCAGCCGGTCTTCCAGCATCCGCAGTTCGTCGGTCAGTGTCCAGTGCCGTCGGGTGGGGACATCGGCGTTGTGCAGGGATGCGATGGCCCGTCCCAGTCGCGCCGACAGCTCCCGGGGGGCATCCGGGCCCAGCAGGGTCGTCGCCATCTGCCCGGCGCACCGGCGCTGAAGCCAGAGCTGGTGCTCGGGCAGCATGGCCAGCGCTTCCGGCACGGACAGGCCGGGCATGTCGAAGCCCTGTTCCTGGAAGCCTCGCTGGACACTGAAACCGTGCCTGTCCACGCCCTTGGCCCGCCATTTGCCGATCAGCGTCCATGAGGGCTGTTGTGATCCGAAATCCAGCACGTATTGCAGCAGGGCGCGTCGGCCGGGCTTGTGGCGCAGCAGTCGGACGGGTTGCAGATCGAAGCTGTCCTCCGGCAGGTTCAGGGCCTGGGCGAGCGGCGCCTTCATCCGGGCCGCATCCTGGATCGGCCCGAGCTCGCCGAGCGGGTGGGAGGCCGGCGGTGTCTGGATCGGGATTTGGGGGTTGTCTGTCTGGTCTGCCATCCGGTATGTCAGGGTCAGGGCGTGCGTCATGAACTCGAGCCAGTTGGCACGCCGTTTTCGGAAACCTTCGGGAATCAGGCGAAGCAGACCGGCGACGGTATGCCATTTCACCAGTTTCACGAAGGTGTCGGTCGTCAGCGAGGAAGGAATCGGGTAGTGCTGGAGCATGTTCACCAGGGCGACCTGATGCGTGTCCACCGGCAGTATTCCATCCAGCTCCTGAAGGCACAGCCTGGCCAGCAGCGAACCGAAGTCGGCTGCCGGCGAACCGATGCTGGCACTGTCCCAGTCGATCAGCCGCAGCGAACCCGACGGCTCCCGCACGATCTGCTCCAGCGACAGGTCGCCGTGGTTCAGGCAGCTTGGGCAGTCGGCCTGCCGCAGTGCATCACTGATCCGGCGCTGAAGCGCACGCACATCCGCGGCCACGGCCGGGTGAAGCAGGCTGATGGTGTCGGCTGCCTGCCGGACGGCCTCGATGTCGGTCTGGCGGGGGCGTTGCACCGGGTGCGCGATGCCGGACTGGTGAATCCGGGCCAGCAGCTGGCCGATGTCGCGGAAGGTCTGCGCATCCGGCGCCGGCGTCTGCGGGCCGGGGTGCAGGCTCTCGCCCTCGATCCAGCCCGTGACCAGACAGTCGTGCGACGCATCCTCGCCCAGCAGGCGCGGGCCATTGAGCTGTTGACCCAGCCTGGCACCGGCCAGCGTGGTACTGAAGTCGGCGTGGGTGCAGGCGCGCAGCAGGCCCAGCACCTGATCCTGATGACGCAGCAGCGCCACCAGACGCCTTTCCGGCTTGTAGCGCAGGATCTGGCACTCGACGTGCTCCGGCTCACGGCCGATGGTGAGCGGCGCCAGCGCGGGCGACAGCATCAGCGGCAGGGTGTCGGGGCGCGCCTGGTCCAGACCCGGGCCCAGCTGCTGACGGCTTTTGAAGAAAAACTGGAACAGCGCGGTGATCCGACGGTCATGTTCGGGCGAGGCCACCAGCAGGGCGGCCTCCTCGATCAGGGCGGCAGAAAAGGCGCCATCCTCCTGGGCACGCTTCACCAGTCGCCGGCGCTGCCAGGCCCAGTCACGGCCGCCCGCGGGCAGGGCTTTCGCGACGGCGTGTCGGGTACGGCCGAGGTGGTCCTCGATCAGAACCGCAGCCATGCAGCTGGTGGCCGGCTTGTAACGCAGGTAGGCAACCCTCGCCCGGGCAACGAGCTGTCCCTGGGCAGACTGCCGGAGGGCGTCGGTCAGCGCCTCATCGTCCAGCAGCAGGCCGAGGCCGGGCAGGCTCGGGTCCCTGCGTGCAAGTGCGTCGTCGGCAGGACTCAGCATCGGATCACCCCCTGACGTCTGCCTCGACCGTCTTCGAGACTGCCTGACGGTGCATGCGCCACAGGGCGGCATAGGGGCCATTCCTGCCGAGCAGCTCGGCATGGGTGCCACTTTCGGCAATCCGTCCCTTCTCCAGGAAGACGATCCGATCGGCCGTGGCTGCCAGATCCAGATCGTGCGTGACCATCAGGGCGGTTCGCTCCCGAATCAGATCCTGGATGGCATGGCGGACGACGGTTTCACTGTGGCGGTCCAGCCCGGTGGTGGGCTCATCCAGGATCAGGATCGGGCATTGGCGCAGGGCCACCCGGGCGATGGCGAGCCGCTGTCGCTGTCCGCCGGACAGGGTGGCTCCCCGTTCGCCCACGATCGTGTCGTAACCGTCGGGCATCGCCATGATGAAGTCATGTGCATTGGCCTGCCGCGCAGCAGCCTCGATCTCGGCGTCGCTGACATCCCGGTTGGCGGCGCAGGACAGGTTGTCCCGGATGCTGGCGGCAAACAGCAGCGTGTCCTGCGGCAGCAGACCGATCTGGGGACGAACCGTGGCCATCTGCCAGTCACGGATGTCCTGGCCGTCGATCCGGATGCTGCCCTGCTGGGGTTCGTACAGGCGAAGCAGCAGGGTGGCCAGCGTGGATTTGCCCGTGCCGGAAGGGCCGACGATGGCCACATGCTCACCCGCTTCGAGTCGCAGATCCAGTCCATCGAAGATCTTCGGCCCATTGGTCGGGTCATAGGCAAAGTGCAGCCCGCTGAAGTGAACCTGACCACGGAAGGCAGGTGCAGGTTTTGCATCGGGCGCGTCGACGATGTCGTTCGGCTCTTCCAGGATGTCGGCGATGCGCTCGCCCGAGGCCAGCGCCTTCGACAGGCGACCTGCATATTTCGCGTACTCGCGTACCGGACGCATCGAGTTCTTCAGGTACGAAATGAACACCAGCAGATCCCCGGCGCTCAGCGCGCCGGCCATGACCTGAAGCGCGCCCTGCCACAGCACGAGTGCGGTCGCGCAGGCCACCAACAGGTCGATCGAGCGTTCCAGTGCGGCCGACAGCCGTTTCGTGCTGAGATCCGCACTCATGGCCTGACCGTCTCCGCCGCGGAAGGCCTGGCTGAAACCATCCTCCAGCGCCAGTGACTGCACGGTTCTGATGGCCGACATGGATTCCGAGGCCGTCGAGGCCAGCGCACCTTCCCGGCTCCGCTGGCGACGGCTGGCCTCATGGATCAGCCGGCTGCTGCGCCGGGCCGACAGCCACATCAGCGGCAGCGGAATCAGCGAGAACAGTGCCAGTCGCCAGTTCAGCACGAACATGACGATGAACATCCCCAGCAGGATGAAGATGTTGGCCATCATCGGCAACAGGGCCGACACGGTCACTTCCTTCAGCTGGGACACATCGTTGATCAGCCGCAGCGTCAGGTCGCCGCTGCGCTGACGCTGGTGAAAGGCCAGGGACAGGCGAAGCAGTTTGACATACAGGTCGTTGCGTACCTTGCTGAGCACCGAGGTGCCGATACGCGCGAATCCGATGGTCGACAGGTAACCGCCCAGTGCGCGCAGCGCCGCGAACACGATGATGGCGCCGGCGCTCAGCCACACCAGCTCGATCATGTCCAGGCCCAGTGGCAGCGTGGTGTTGCCACTGCGGCTTTTCTCCAGCACATGGTCCACCACGAAAGCGAGCGGCCACGGCTCCAGCAGACGCATCAGCGTCATGCAGAGCAGGGCAGCCAGTGAGCCGGCCATCAGCATGCCCTGTCCTTTCAGATAAGGGCGGAAGCGTCGCCAGATGCGGCGAATCGGCTTGTCGTGGATAGGGGGCTGGTTCGATTTCACGAGTTTTCGGCAATATCAAGAATTTGACGGACGACGGCATCCCAGCTGTGGGCTGTCTCGATCCTCTGTCGGCCGGTGCGGCCCATCTGGAGGCGAAGGGCGGGATCCGTCACCAGCCTGGCCAGTGCGTCCGCCATGTCGGCCGGATCGTCGGGCGCCACGAGCAGACCGTCCTGCCCGTGCTGCACGACCTGATCCAGGTGACCGACCCGGGTGGTGACCACGGGCAGTCCGGCCGCCAGGTATTCGTAGATTTTCAGCGGCGAGAAATAGAAATCCTGCTGCTGAGGGTAGGGCGCCGTGGCGATGTCCATCGACGCCAGCAGGCCTGGTACGTCGGCAGGCTGGACGGCGCCGCTGAAGCGGGTGCGGGCGAGCAGCCCATGGGCCTCGAGCTGTGCCGTCATGTCGGCGCGGCCCGGTCCGTCACCGACGATCAGCAGCCGGGTGTCGGGATGCTGACGGTTCAGCAGCGCAAAGGCATCCACGAGGGTCGGCAGCCCATGCCAGGGCTTGAGCGTGCCTAGAAAGCCGATGACGGTTTCCCGGCCGCCCGTGGCCTTCTGACGGGCCTCCCGAAGGTCGGTTGCTTCGGAGAAGGCGGCCGGATTGACGCCATTGGCCACGACATGAACGCGCCCGCGTGCTTCGGGGCGTTTCTCCAGGTACTGCGCCACACCGGGAGAGACGGCGATCATCGCCGAAGCCTGTCCGAAGGCGCTCGTGGCCACGGCCTCGGCCTCGTCGGGCAGAACCAGCTGACGGTGTGTCCGCTGTTCTTCGATGAGCGGGGCGTTCACTTCCAGAATGCCCGGCACGCCGGTCTGACGGGCCCAGCGCATGCCCACATCGCTCCACAGGGAGTAGCGCTCGTAGACCAGATCGAATGGCCCGGCTTCCGACAGACGCTGGAAGATCGTGTCACGTGTATCCAGGGCGGCCCGGGCGCGTGCTTCGGCCTCTCCCTTGGGCAGGGCGGGCAGTTCGACGCACGCGAGCTTCTCCAGACCCGGTGGCCGGTCGCCATCGAAGCGGGTTGCGAACAGCGTGACACGGTGGCCAGCTTTCAGCAGGGCGCGCGTCACCTCCTGTACATGGATCGAGGCGCCCTTGGTGCCGAATACCGGGATGCCGGGGTCGGCACAGAGATAAGCGATATGTTTCATGCGTGTGCCTGGATGCTTTGCTGGAAGAGATCCCGCAGTTGCCGGGTGTTGCGATGCACGTCGTAGTCGCTCTCGACCAGATCGCGTGCCTGCTTGCTGAGGAACTGGCGAAGGCTGCCGTCATCCAGGAGCCTCGCCATGGCGTCGGCCAGTGCCGTCGGGTCATTGGGTGGGATGCACAGGCCGGTGTGTTCGTGCTGGATCAGCTCGGGAATGCCCACGACGTCGGTCGAGATGCAGGGCACGCCCAGTGCCATGGCTTCGACCAGAATCGTCGGCAGCCCATCCCGGTCGCCGCCCTTGCTGATGATCGAGGGCGCCACCATCATCACGGCCTCCCGAAGCATCTGGATGACCTGTGCCTGCGTCTTGGGCCCGGGCAGGCTGACCCGATCCTGCAGATTCAGCTCGGCCGCGCGGGCCTTCAGTTCGCCTCTCAGCGGCCCATCTCCGATCAGCGTGCAATGGCAGTCGATGCCCCGGTCCCGAAGCAGGGCCATCGCCTCGATCAGTGTCGGAAAGCCCTTCTTCTCGACCAGTCGGCCCACCGCCATGATGTGACGGCTGTTGGGCGCGGGTGGTTGGTACGGGAAACGGCCCAGATCCAGCCCGTTGTAGATGCGATGGCTGTTGCCGGGGGTGGCGCCGAAGGTCTCGCGCAGATGGCGCAGGTTGTAATCGGACACCGTGACGGTGAAGGCGGCGTCCCGGATCTTCAGATCCAGTTCCACCGGTTCATCGTACTGGTGGTAGATGTCCTTGGCGTGTGCCGTGAAGCTGTAGGGGATGTCGGCGAAGGCGCCGGCCAGGCGGGCGATGGTGGCTGCCTGTGTGCCGAAATGGGCATGAAAATGCTGGATGCCCTGCTGGCGGGCTTTCATGGCGAGCACCAGTGCCTGGCCCACGGTGTAGGCGTCGTAATGATCGGCCATGTCGGCGTGCGTGCGGAAGCCGGGCAATGCCTGGCGGGCCTCGACCAGCAGCTGCCAGAACAGCATCGGGTCGTGAAACTGGTGACGTACCCGGCGCACGGGGGCCTTCACCCGGGCGATGGCCTCCTGGAAATGGGTTTCCTGTACGGGCCCGAGTGCGAAGATCTCGACGTCGACGCCAGCGGCCTCCAGGGCCAGGATCTCGTTGACGACGAAGGTCTCGGAGAAGCGTGGGTATCGCTTGAGCACATAGCCGATCTTCGGGGGGGGTGTATTGGCCTTCATGGTCAGAGTTCCGGTGAGGGTGAAGGAAGGGACAGCAGCTCGGCAGCCTGTTCGGCCACCCGTTGCAGTCCGTTGAAATCGAGGCTGCGGCTAGCCGGGGGAGGGAGGTTCTGGCCGGCGGCGAGCCAGGCACCCAGCGTGTCGGCGCTGAGCGCATCCGGGTGAACACAGTTCACCAGCCCCAGTTCGGCCAGCCGGCTGGCACGCAGCCACTGTTCGGCACGCGGTGTGACCCGGGGTACCAGCATGGCCCGCTTGTTCAGCGCCAGCACTTCCATCGTGGTGTTGTAACCGGCCATGGCCACGACGGCCTCGGCACCACGCAGCAGTTGCAGGGGTTCGTTCACGAAGTCGAAGACGTCGATCTCGGGGCGCGAGGCCGTCAGTTCCAGCAGACGTTCACGTGCAGCGGCTGGCATCATCGAGCCCGTCACGATCACGCCTTCCCAGCCACGGGGCAGCTGGGCCCGGGCAAAGGCTTCGGCCACCGAGAAGCCATCCTGTCCGCCACCCAGCACACACAGGGCGTAGGGCTTCTGGCGTGCGGTGCCGGGCGTGGGCGGCAGCATCCGCGCCGTGGGATCCAGATAACCCACATTGACGACACGGGTTCCCTCGATCCGGTCCAGTCCGTAGGCACGGGCCGTGTCGTAGAGGCGGGTGTCGCCATAGATCCAGATGGCGTCGAAATGCTCCTGGACGAAGCGGAAGCTGTCGTGCTTGTTCCACTGGCGGGCCACCACGTCCGGTGTATCGATGATGTCCCGAAGGCCCAGCACGATACGGGTCTTGCTGTCCCGCAGTTTTTCCAGCGGTTCGGTCAGCTCGTCCATGGCGCCACGGGGCACGTTGTCCACGATCAGCAGGTCGGGCTCGAAGGCCGACAGCGTGGCGCTGATGGCGCCCGCCCGCAGCCGGATCAGCCGTTCGACGTCGATGTCCAGCGATCGGGACTTGTAGCTGCCATCGGGCAGCTTCTGATAGGCCGGCAGGGTGATGCTGTCGATGCCCTTGGGCATCGGATAGGCGCCGGACTCGCGGATGCCGGAGATGAGCAGCACATCGGCTGACAGCGGCGGCTTGATCAGCGTCTGCGCCAGCAGCGTATTGCGTCGGATGTGGCCGAGGCCCATCGTGTCGTGTGAATAGAGCGCGATGCGGGGCTTCGGCTGGTCAGAAGGTGAGATTGTCATGAAAATCCGATAATGCGCTGTTGGGGCAGGAAAGAATGAACGAACCGGATCCGTTCATGAACCGGTTCATGAAAACGGTCTCATTGTCGCTTATTGTGGGTAAATCTTTTTTGACGCTCCGGTTCACGGAACATTTAGGTGCTATTGGCTACGATTGCGTTCATGAAGACATGGCTGTTTCCTTTTTCCGTGGCCTTGCTGGCCCTCAGTTTCACGCCGGGCACCGGCGTGGCTGCGGACCATGAGGACGTGCGACGTGCCGTGATGACAGGGCGCTACAAACCGCTGGCGGACATTCTGACTGTAGTCCAGAAGAAGCACGCCGGGCGGGTGCTGGATGTCGAGCTCGAGCGGGAGCCCGGGGGGCGCCATGTCTATGAGGTCAAGATGCTCGATGAGCAGAACCGGCGTCGCGAGATCCACATCGATGCCGTGACGGGTCAGGAAGTGGATGTGCAGCTGACGCAGGCCAAGGTGCCGCTGCCGGAGATGCTTCGCAAGGTGCTCGCCCGGCATCCGGGCCGCGTGATCGACGTGGACCTGAAGGATAACCTGGGTCAGAAGAACCTGTATCAGGTACGTGTCCTGCAGGAAGACGGCGAAATCCGCAGCATTTTTCTGGATACGGCCAGGGGTGATCTGGTCTCGGGCATCGATCGGACACGCCCGTCGGTGAAGATGATGCCGCTGCCGGATCTGCTCGACAGGCTCAATCGTGCCTATCCGGGTTCGGTGCTGGAAGCCGAACTGAAATATGACCGCCATGAGCGGCCGTTCTACGAAGTCGACCTGGTGCTGAACGATGGTCGTCTGACGGAAATCTGGGTCGATGCCGTCACGGGTCGGGTGTTCAGCGAAGAGGAAATGGAGATCCGCTGATGCGTGTGCTGATCGTTGAGGATGATCGTGAGCTGGCGAGTAGCCTGGCAGCGGTTCTGGATGAAGCCGGCATGGTGGCCGAAGTGGCCACCGACGGCAATGAGGCATCCTTTCTGGGATGTACCGAGGTCTATGATGCGGCCGTGCTCGATCTGGGCCTGCCGGGGCTGGACGGCATTTCGGTGCTGACGCAATGGCGTCAGCAGGGCAATAATTTTCCCGTGCTGATCCTGACCGGCCGTGGCCGCTGGAGCGACAAGCTGGCCGGTTTCGGCGCCGGGGCCGATGATTACCTGACCAAGCCGTTCCTGCATGAAGAGGTCGTGCTGCGCCTGCGTGCGCTGTTGCGTCGCTCTCACGGTCATGCCGATCCTGTGCTGAAGATCGGGCCGCTGGAGTATGACTCTAACCAGGGGCGCTTCACGCTGGATGGCCGTCGTCTCGTGCTGACGGCCCAGGAGCAGCGGATCCTGGCCTATCTGATGCACCGCGGCGGGGCCGTGATCAGCCGCAGCGAGATCTGTGAGCATGTGTATGCCAGGGATTGTGACCCCGATTCGAACACGCTGGACGTGCTGGTCGGGCGAATCCGTCGCAAGCTCGGGTGTCCGATGCTGAAGACGATCCGTGGTCTGGGCTTCTCGCTGGTGGCGCCGGAAACATCGGATGAGCAGCTGGCTTCGCGTGAGACGACATGAACGTTTTCGGCAAGGTCGATCTGGCGTCGCGGCTGGTCGTGCTGGGCATGGTCGTCGTGCTCGGTAGCACCGGTATCGGAGGGGTGCTCCTGCACTGGCAGCTTCACCGCACGGTGCTGCGCAGCGTTCAGGGAGGCATCGATGAGCGGGCCGACCGGATCGCGGCCGGCTTCCTGCCCGGTGTCGATGGACAGATCGTGCTCGACAGCCGACTGGTGCATGACGAATTCCGTTCCATCTTTTCGGGCTGGTACTGGCAGCTGGAAAAAGGTGTGCAGATCGAACGCTCCCGTTCCCTCTGGGACAGCAGCCTGAATGTGCAGGGGGCTGCTGCCCTCGAAGGATACCCGGATCTGTATCAGCTGACGGGCCCGAGACAGGAGCTGTTGATCGGCATCCAGCGGCGGGTGGTGATCGAAGGTCAGGAATACCGGTTGTACGTGTTCGGGCCGGGCGAGAACACGCGGGCGGAACTGGCAAGGATCGATCGCATCCTGATGATGCTTCTGGCTGGCCTGTCGACCGTGCTGCTGCTCGGCATGATCCTGCAGGTGCGCGTGGGCCTGCGTCCGTTGCGCCGTCTGCATGCGGCCTTGAGCCGTATTCATGAAGGCGACGACAACCGGGTGGGCAAGGGTTATGGGCCGGATCTGGATCCGCTGGCAGCCGAAATTGACGAAGTGCTGGAGCGCAACGCCAGAATCGTCTCCCGTTCGCGCGGTTATGCAGCGGATCTGAGTCATGCCCTGAAAAAGCCGCTGGCGATCCTGTCGGCAGATGCCGTCGGCACGTCGGCCGATGCCGATACGGTTCGCAAGCAGGTTGGCGCGATGTATCAGCTGATCGAGCGCCATCTGTCGCGGGCGGGCAGTGGGGCAGGCGACCGGCGCCGGATCAACGTGAACGAATGCATGCAGGGTCTGATGAGCCTGATGCAGAAGCTGCACGCCAACCGGCAGTTGCAGTGGCAGTTGATCATGCCCGGTGAGGTCTTCTGGCGGGGCGAGCAGACGGATCTGGAGGAAATGCTCGGCAATCTGCTGGACAATGCCGGGAAGTGGGCCAGGAGCCGGGTCGAGGTCGAGGTCGGCTGGCTGGAGGATCCAGCCTGTGCCAGGGGCGGGGCCGCAGCCCGTGGCGGCGGCACGCTCGAGATCCTGATCGGCGATGACGGCACCGGCCTGAATGAGGATGAGATTTCCCGTGCCAAGCGGCGCGGATTGAGGTTTGACGAAAGTATCGAAGGCAGTGGGCTGGGACTGGCCATTGCCTGTGACATCGCCGAGACCTACGGCGGCACGATCGATCTGGGTCGAAGTGGTCTGGGGGGGTTGCAAATCACCCTCCGGTTGCCGCGTTGAACGGTGGAAGCGATTTGCAGGATGAGTTCGTCGTCCGATTCATTCAGCGGACGGCATCAATGGTTCTGATTGGAAAAAAAAAGGTAAAGGGAATGAAACTGGTCGTTGTTGGTGCAGGCTATGTCGGGCTGGTTTCCGGCGCATGTTTTGCAGAGATGGGACATCACGTCACCTGCGTGGATGTCAGTGAGGAAAAGATCGCTGGTCTGAGGAAGGGCGTCCTGCCCATCTACGAACCGGGTCTGGAAGACATGGTGCTGCGCAATCAGCGCGATGGGCGCCTCGACTTCAGCACGTCGTTGCCGGAGGCGATGAAACAGGCCGATGTCTATTGCATCGCCGTGGGTACGCCACCGGATGAGGATGGTTCGGCAGACCTCCGGCATGTGCTGGCCGTGGCTCGTGAGATCGGCATGAACATGGATCGCACCTCGACGATCATCAACAAGTCGACCGTGCCGGTGGGCACCGCCGAGAAGGTGCGGGCCGTGGTCGAGGCCGAGCTGGAGAAGCGTGGTCTCAGCATCGACTTCGACGTGGTCTCGAACCCCGAGTTCCTGAAGGAAGGTGTGGCCATCGAGGATTTCATGCACCCGGATCGGATCGTCCTGGGCGTTGCCGGTGGACGTGCACGCCAGACGATGAGCATGATCTACGAGCCCTTCGTTCATGACGGGGCCCGCCTGATCTTCATGGGGGTTCGCGATGCCGAGATGACCAAATATGCGGCCAATGCGATGCTGGCAACCCGTATTTCGTTCATGAACGAAATTGCGGGGCTGTGCGAGAGGCTGGAAGTGGACGTGGAGAATGTGCGCCTGGGCATCGGTACGGATCAGCGCATCGGGCATCGCTTCATCTTCCCCGGCCCGGGCTACGGTGGCTCCTGCTTCCCGAAGGATGTCCGTGCGCTGGCCAGCATGGCAGAGGCGTCGGGGTACGAACCCCATCTGCTCAATGCGGTCGAGGCCCGCAACCGTCACCAGAAAAGCCGTCTGTTCGAGAAGGTGAGCGAGGAGCTGGGCGGAGACCTGTCGGGCAAGACCATCGCCGTCTGGGGGCTGGCCTTCAAACCGGGTACGGATGACATGCGTGAGGCCCCGAGCATTCCCCTGATCGAGGCACTGGTCGCTGCGGGCGCACGAGTTCGGGCCTTCGATCCGGTGGCGACCGAAACCGCCAGTCGTGTGCTGCCGGCCGAGGCCCAGACCTCCGGACAGCTGATCTTTGCCAGCGAACAGTACGAGGCGCTCGACGGCGCCGACGCGCTGGTGCTGGTGACGGAATGGCCGTCTTTCCGCTCGCCGGATTTCGAGCAGCTGCACGACCGGATGAAGAGTCCGGTGATCATCGATGGCCGCAACCAGTATCAGCCTGAAGCGATGTTCGACATGGGCTTCCGCTATGTGGGTATCGGCCGTGGCCAGAAAGTGGGTGTGCAGGACGCCTGATCGCTGAACGCGTGAGATGATGGCAGGCAGCGGGCCTGCCGGGCACCCTGGAAAGGGTGTCCGGCGGCTCGCTGCCTTCCGTTGTCTGTGGCGGGCGTCCGATCCGGATGAGGTCAGGAAATCTTGCCGCGAGGCCCCGGCGGGTTGGCCTTCCTGTAATCCAGAATGCCCTTGGCGATGGCCCGTGCCAGTTCATCCTGATATTTCGGATTGCGCAGCCGTTTTTCTTCGTCCGGGTTGCTGATGAAAGCGGTTTCCACCAGCACCGAGGGCACGTCCGGTGAGCGAAGCACGGCAAAATTGGCCTGTTCGACACTCGTCTTGTGCAGGTTGCCGATCTGGCCCAGTTCGCTCAGCATCAGCTTTGCCAGGGCGCGGCTGTCGCGGATCTGCGAGGTGGTGTAGAGATCCATCAGCAGATTCGCGGTCTCGGGCAGGCTCGTCCTGATGTTGATGCCACCGATCAGGTCGGATCTGTTCTCGCGTTTCGCCAGCCACTTCGCGCCCAGGCTGCTGGCGCCGGTGCTGGACAGGACATAGACGGAGGAGCCGCGAGCCTCGGGCCTGATGAAGGCATCGGCGTGAATCGAGACGAAGAGGTCGGCCCGCACGGCACGTGCCTTGGAGACCCGCTTGGCCAGTGGCACGAAATAATCACCGTCGCGGGTCAGCACGACCCGCATGTTCTTTTCCCGGGCCAGCAGCTTGTGCACGCGCTGCCCGATGGCCAGCACGACATCCTTTTCATAGGTGCCTTTGGGCCCGATGGCGCCCGGATCCTCGCCGCCGTGGCCCGGATCCAGCGCTACCGTGAAGGTGCGGGTCGCCTCCGGGGCCTGCTTGCTGCGTGATCGTTCACTTTTCCGGGGGGGCTGGGTGTCGCCCTTGTGGGCGGCTCCCTTGTCCTTCGGTCTGGCTGGCGCCTGCGCCAGCTGGCGTGATCGTGCATCCTGCTGCGCGATCAGCTGCTCCAGAGGATCGATCTGGTGCTTCGGGTAGAAATCGAGCACCAGTCTGTGCTGGTAGTTGCCGGTCGGTTTCAGCGTGAAGACCTGCGGGTTCACCGGCTGCTTCAGGTCGAACACGATCCGCATGGTCTGCGGGTCGAACTGCCCGACGCGAACCTGACGGATGTAAGGGTCATGGGCCTTGACCTTGGCCAGCAGCTCGCGAACCTTATCTTCCACGCGTAATCCGCTCAGATCGATCATGACCCGGTGGGGGTTGTCGATCATCCGTGCCTTGAAGGGAACCAGGCTGCCCAGCTCCAGCGTGACGCGTGTGTATTCACGGGCGGGCCAGATACGAACCGCCGCCACGCCAGCCGTCCTGGATGCGGACACGCTGACCCCGTGTGCGGCCGTGAAGGGCAGCAGCAGGGGCGTGGACAGTCCCAGCTTCAGGAGCCGTCGGCGTCGTTGGCGAGGTGCTTGGAAAGTGTCGTCAGGCATTGTCGGGCTGGCGTGCTGTGGGCGGTGGCAATGATGTGGCGTGTGTCGTCGGGTGTTCCGTCTGCGTCTATATCGGCAACTTCGATCCGGATATCAAGATCGGCGGCCGGCATGGCGCCGGCTGCCTTGTCCGGCCATTCGACCAGCATCAGGCCCGGGCCGGCGAAGATGTCGTCGAAGCCGGCGTCGAACCACTGATCGGGTGAAGAGAACCTATATAAATCAAAGTGGTAGGCTGGGTACTTGGGAAGATTATAAAATTCGACGAGCGGATAGGTCGGGCTCTTGATCCGGCCTGTAACACCCAGAGCCTGAAGGATGCTGCGGGCCAGCGTGGTTTTCCCTGCACCCAGATCGCCCTGCAGGGTGATGACAAATGCTTGTTTGACAAGGCTTTGTTCGGGCAGGGCTGCGGCCAGCGCCCGGCCCCAGCGGTCGGTTTGCCGCTCGTCGGGCAGTGAGTGGTGTTGCAATTCCGATGCGTTCATTGTTGCTTTTTTGCCAAAGAACTTGCCTGAAAAGGGTGGTTGGGATTGTGCGCCCAGGCTCCTGGAGCCCCCGTCCGGGGCAGGGGTTGATGCAATGGTCTCATGTCGGCCGCCGGCAGGTCGAAGAGAACCGGAGGATGGGGGAGGCATGAAGGAAGAGCAGGCCATGATGTCTGCCGGCGAGACCGGTGCCGTCGTTGCGCGACTCGAGGCGGCCCAGCACTCGATCCAGGCATTCTGTGATGCGATCTGGCTGGAAGATGGGCTGTCGAAGAACACGCTGATGGCCTACCGGCGCGACCTGAGCCAGCTGGCACGCTGGCTGGCGCTGCCGGCCAGGGCCGTGTCGCTGCCAGAGGCCGGGGAGGCCGATCTGCTGGCCTACATGGCGGATAGCCACGGGCATTCGAAGCCCAGCTCGGCCAACCGGCGCCTGACCGTCATCCGGCGCTATTACCGTTACCTGCTCCGGGAGCAGCAGCGTACCGACGACCCGACCGTCCGGATACAGGCGATGCGTCAGCCGGCCCGCTTCCCCTCGTCGCTGTCCGAGTCGCAGGTCGAGGCCCTGCTGGCCGCGCCGGACGTGAACACGGCGCTGGGACTGCGGGACAGGACGATGCTGGAAGTGCTGTACGCGACGGGCCTTCGGGTATCCGAGCTGGTCCAGCTCAGGATGGTGGAGGTGTCGATGGTCGACGGCCTGGTCCGCGTCATGGGCAAGGGCTCGAAGGAGCGGCTGGTGCCGCTGGGGGAAGAGGCACGGGCCTGGCTCGTCCGTTATCTGGCCGAGGCGCGGGGGCGCCTGCTGGTCGGGCAACTGGCCGATGAGGTGTTCGTCACCCAGCGGGGCGGTGGCATGACCCGCCAGATGTTCTGGTACCTGATCCGTCGCCATGCGCAGGCAGCCGGCATCACCGCACCGCTGTCACCACATACGCTGCGTCATGCCTTTGCCACCCACCTGCTCAATCACGGGGCCGATCTGCGGGTGGTGCAGGTTCTGCTCGGCCATGCCGACATTTCCACCACCCAGATCTATACCCATGTGGCGCGGGCGCGGCTGAAGAGCCTGCACGCCCGGCATCATCCGAGGGGCTAGGAGCTTGGGCGGCAGGAAAGTCGCGGGTTGCAAACCGGCCGCGCCGGCCCATTTTGCTCCCGCTTCTTGCCCCATGGCACCGGCTATGGGGCGGCGAATCGGGCACAAACTGTGCTCGGCGGGGCCGATTTTCGCCTTCGCGATTCCTGCCGCCCAGGCTCCTAGAGCGTGTTATGAACTTATTCGTCCCCGCGCTGGCCCAGTTACCCGATGCCCATGTCGATGGGGCTGTCGATGGCGCATGGAGACGACAGCGGAGGGTTTCCCCCGGACGCTCCCCGGCAGCGAATGGCCGGGGTAGACTTCTTTCCGGGAAATGCTCTCATTCTGGATACTCGTCATGGATTCCGCTTCCTTGCTCACACAGGCGCTGGTCTGGCTGGTGGCCTATCTGATCGGTTCTGTTTCCTTTGCCGTGGTCGTCAGTCGCCTGATGGGCCTGGCCGACCCGCATACCTATGGCTCGGGCAATCCGGGGGCCACCAACGTGTTGCGTACCGGCAACCGGAAGGCCGCTCTCTTCACGCTGCTGGGCGATGTGGGCAAGGGCGTGCTGGCCGTGCTGCTGGCCAGGTGGCTGGCGCCGGCGCTGGGCCTGACACCACTGGCGGTGATGGGGGTGGGGCTGGCAGCCTTTCTCGGGCATCTGTTCCCGGTCTTTCACCGTTTCGCCGGTGGCAAGGGGGTGGCGACCGCGGCCGGTGTGCTGATGGCCCTGAACCCCGTGCATGGCCTGATGGTGCTGGGTACCTGGCTGGCGGTGGCGTTCACGACGAAGTATTCGTCACTGGCGGCGCTGGTGGCAGCCGGTCTGGCGCCCATCTACTGGGGGCTGCTCTACGGCATCGACGCGTCGACGCTGATCGTGCTGATCATGAGCCTGCTGCTGATCTGGCGGCACCGCAGCAACATCAACAAGCTGCTGGCCGGGCAGGAAAGCAGGATTGGAAGCAGGAAGAAAGCGGCTGCCGCCGCGCCGGTTGCGGCCGGGACAGCCGGGGCCCGGCCCCATCACGGCCATCATGGAGGTCACCGCCACCGCAAGCAGGGTCGCCACGACGGCAACCAGCACCATCACGGTCATCAGGGGCGCAAGCGCCGCTGATGTTCCGCTGATATCCGGCGCCAGCGGGCGGCCGGGTCAGGCGGCGGGAAGGCTTTCCAGCGGCCAGCGCGGGTGCACGTCGAAGTGCAGCGGGCCCCGTGTCGGTGCCCGGGCCGCCAGCCGCTTCGCACCGGCGAAGGCGATCATGGCGCCGTTGTCGGTGCAGAGCGCCAGCTCGGGGAAATGGATGTCCAGCGTCTTCCCCTGTCGGGCGAGCCGGGCGCTGGCTTCGGCCAGCTTGGCACGCAGCCGGTGATTGGCGCTGACACCGCCCGAGATCACGAGCCGGTCGAGGCCGGTGGCTTCCAGCGCCTTCAGCGACTTGCCAACCAGCACATCCGTGATGGCTTCTTCCACCTCGCGGGCCAGGTCGGCCCGGTGCTCATCGGGCAGCCCTTTCTTTACCTGGGTCAGCACGGCCGTCTTCAGGCCACTGAAGCTGAAGTCGAGGTCGTCGCTCTTGAGTTTGGGACGTGGCAGCCTGAATGCCGGGGCACCGGGACGATCCGGGTCGCCTGCACTGGCAGCCAGCTTCGAGAGGGCGGGGCCGCCCGGATAGCCAAGGTCGAGCAGCTTGGCGCTCTTGTCGAAGGCTTCGCCGGCTGCATCATCGACCGTTTCACCCAGCAGCGTGTACTGCCCGAGTCCATCGACCCGCAGCAACTGCGTGTGTCCGCCGGAGACCAGCAGGGCCACGAAGGGGAAGTCGGGGGGCGTGGCCGACAGCAGCGGCGACAGCAGGTGGCCTTCCAGGTGGTGGATGCCGATGACCGGCTTGTCGAGCGAGAAGGCCAGGGCCGACGCCACGGAGGCGCCGACGAGCAGCGCCCCGGCCAGCCCCGGCCCCTGGGTGTAGGCAATGGCGTCGATGGCCTCGAGCGGCTTGCCCGCATCATCCATCACGCCTTCGATCAGCGGCGTCAGCCGTTCGATATGATCCCGTGAGGCCAGCTCGGGAACCACGCCGCCGTAGCGCTCATGCATGTCGGCCTGCGAGTGCAGCGCCTGGGCCAGCAGACCGGCTTCCGTGTCATAGAGTGCGACGCCGGTTTCGTCGCAGGAGGATTCGATGCCGAGTACCAGCATGGGGGAGAGGGAGTGGGTGCCTTGGAACAGGCCCTAATGATAGAGCCTGTCATGAACTTGTTCGCCCCAAGCTCCCAGGAGCTTTGGGCGGGCTATCATCGGGCGCATTCCGGATGAATGACGGGTTCTGCGAGCCTGGGTGCTGGGTGTGGTGACGAAATCCTTTGACGTGATCGTGGTCGGGGCCGGTGCGGCCGGGTTGTACTGTGCGGGGCTGCTGGGGCAGGGCGGCAAGCGGGTGCTGCTGCTCGATCATGCCCGACGGATCGGCGAGAAGATCCGCATCTCCGGGGGCGGACGCTGCAATTTCACGAACGTCAATGCCGGTGATCACCGCCGCTATGTCACCTCGGGCGATGCCCGTTTCGTCCAGCATGCGTTGCGGGCTCACCCGCCGGCGCGTTTCATCGGGAAGGTTCGCGCGGCGGGCATCCGCTATCACGAGAAGCATCTGGGTCAGCTGTTCTGTGACGGGCCCAGTCAGCAGATCATCGACCTGCTGCTGGCCGGGTGTGAGGCGGGGCAGGTCGATATCCGGTTTCCGGTGTCGGTTCAGACCGTGGCGCGCGAGTCCGGGGGCTTTCGGCTCGATGTGTCGCGGCCCGTGGCCGGCGCCTCGCCTGAGGGCCGGGCGTCCCCGCGTGCGGGCGGCTGCGCCGGCCGCACGGATGATGCGCCCGGGGTCTTCCATGCGCCGTCGCTGGTGGTGGCGACTGGTGGACTGTCCATCCCGGCCATCGGGGCAACGGACTACGCCTGGCGGCTGGCAGAACGATGGGGGCTCGAGACGGTGCCGCACCGGCCCGGGCTGGTGCCGCTCACGCTGACCGCCGCCGGATGGGAGCCGTTCCGCGCCCTGTCGGGGGTATCCCTGCCGGTGTCCATCTCGCTGGCAGCACCCGATGCTGCGTCCGCTGCCGGGGCACGCAGGAAGTCCCTTGCGCCACCTGCCTTCGACGAGGATCTGCTGTTCACGCATCGCGGCCTGTCGGGGCCGGCTGCCTTGCAGATATCGAGTTACTGGCAGCCCGGCCAGTGCATCGTGATCGACCTGTTGCCGATGCTGAAGGGTGATGAGGTGCTGGTGGCCCTGAAGGCCGGCAGCTCAGCTGATACGCTGGCGCTGCCCGAAGAGATGCGGCAACGGCTGGGCGCGCAGCCCCAGCGCCAGCAACTCGGCAGCGTGCTGTCGGCCCTGTTGCCGTCGCGTCTGGGCAGGATCTGGCTGTCGGCCGCCACGCCGATGCTGCCGGCGAGGTTTTCGGGGCTGAAGGGCCTGCACAACGGGATGCGTCTGGCCGAGGTGGCCGACGGCCGCCTGAGAACGCTCGTGCAGGCGCTGAAAGCCTGGCCCGTGATGCCTGCCGGCACGGAAGGTTATCGCAAGGCCGAGGTCAGCGTGGGCGGTGTGGCGACCTCGGCACTCGATCCCCGAACGATGCAGGCCCGTCAGGTGCCGGGCAGTTACTGGATCGGAGAGGCGGTGGACGTGACAGGCTGGCTCGGTGGCTACAACTTCCAGTGGGCCTGGTCTTCGGCCCATGCCGCGGCCAGCGCCATCCTCGCCGGTTGACGGCGAGGGAGATGGCCGGCGTGATGATGGGGAGCCGATGCGCGTTATCCCTGAGAGGATGGGGAGCAGCAGGCGCTTGGCAAGCAAATTGGCAACGCGCTATAATGATGGGATTGCTATAAGCACATTTATTTTCACAACGTTTCAGGGAAGGTTTTTTCATGCCATTGGTCCGAGTCAAGGAAAACGAGCCGTTTGACGTTGCCCTGCGGCGCTTCAAGCGAACCATCGAGAAGACCGGGCTGCTGACCGAGCTGCGCGCTCGGGAGTTTTATGAAAAACCCACCGCTGAGCGCAAACGCAAGAAGTCGGCTGCCGTCAAGCGTCATCACAAGCGCCTGCGTAGCCAGATGCTGCCCAAGAAAAAGTACTGATCCCTGCGGGTTGCCTGCCTGAGCCTCTGGCTCATCGGTCAGGCGCGTTTCGGGTTGTACTGGCCAGGCAGACTTCGGTCTTCCTGGCCGTCTTGTCTGATCGATAGCCAGTTGGTGCGTCTGGCGCCCTGGCAGGCCAGTGGGGCCAGGCTTTCACGCCCGCTGCCGGCTTGTGATCATCGGCAGGTTTTCTTCATGCCTCGGGGTTCGTGCCCGGTCTGCTTCCGGGTTGGGCTTTCCGATGGCAGGTCTTGTCAGACCGTTTGTTCTCAGCATGTGGTCAGACCCTGTGCTGGCAGGCTTGATGCCTTTCCGGTTCGGGCTCACATAAAACAGCAGTCCCAACACCTCAGCCCGTCTGTGGCTGACGGTGTCGCATATCTGTTGTCATCATTCTCACGGAATCCAGTTTCATGGAGCAGACCAACAGCAATCCAGCTGCCGCGGCAGAGCCTGCCACGTTGAAGGCGCGTATCGATGCGGACATGAAGGCCGCGATGCGAGCCCGTGAGCGGGAACGTCTGGGGGCCTTGCGTCTGCTGATGGCAGCCATCAAGCAGAAGGAAGTCGACGAGCGGATCACGCTGGATGATGCCCAGGTTCTGGCCATCATCGAGAAGCTGGTCAAGCAGCGTCGTGACGCCATCGAGCAGTTCGAGAAGGCTGGTCGCAACGAGCTGGCCGAACAGGAGCGCATCGAACTGGCCGTGCTCGACACCTACCGTCCGGCGCAGGCCGATGATGCACGGATCGAGGCCGTGGTGCAGGCCGCCATCCAGCAGACGGGCGCTGCCGGCATGGCCGACATGGGCAAGGTCATGGCGATCGTGAAGGCGCAGCTCGCCGGTCAGGCCGATCTGGCCGCGGTATCGGCCAGGGTGCGCGGCAAGCTGGCGGGTTGACGATCGGCGGAGGCCCATCGCCCGGGCTTTTCCTCCGGCTCGGCCCGGAACCGCGTGTTGCCGGCGTCGTCTCGCCTGACAGGCCGCGCCGACCTTACCGGTGCGTGGCGCCTCCTCCGCACAGGGTTTTGGGGCTGCGTGGGGGCAAACAGGTTCACAACACGCTCTAAGGTCGAGGTCTTTGGCGCTTGATTCCGCAATCGTTCATTCAGGAGCTGCTGGCCCGCATTGACATCGTCGATGTGGTGGGCCGTGCCGTGAAGCTGAAGAAGGCGGGCGCCAACCTGCAGGGCCTATGCCCCTTCCACAACGAGAAAACCCCTTCCTTCTCCGTCTCTCCCGCCAAGCAGTTCTATCACTGCTTCGGCTGCGGCGCGCATGGCTCTGCCATCAGCTTCATGATGGAGCATCATGGCCTTGGCTTCGTCGATGCAGTGCGCGAACTGGCTGACGAAGCCGGTCTGGTCGTCCCGCAGGAAGGTCGCCCGGAAGACGCCCGGAAGCACAGCAGGAACAAATCGCTGTCCCAGTGGCTCGAACAGGCAGCCGCCTATTACCGGCAGCGTCTGAAGGAAACCCCGGCGGCCGTCGGGTATCTGAAGCAGCGCGGGCTGACCGGAGAAACAGCCCGGACCTTCGGGCTGGGTTATGCGCCCGCTGGCTGGCGAAACCTAGATGGCGTGCTGCCTGACTATGCCGCCGCAGAGGCCGAGGCATGCGGTCTGGTCATTGCCGGTGACGAAGGCAGACGTTACGACCGTTTCCGGGAGCGGATCATGTTTCCCATCCGGAACCCGCGGGGGCAGGTCATCGGTTTCGGTGGCCGCGTCATCGGGCAGGGGGAGCCGAAGTATCTGAACTCGCCCGAAGGGCCCCTTTTCTCGAAGCGACGCGAGCTGTACGGACTGTACGAAGGGCGTGAAGCCATTCGTGCCGAACAGAAAGTGCTGGTGGTCGAAGGCTACATGGACGTCGTGATGCTTCACCAGCATGGCTGCCGCCATGCGGTGGCCACGCTGGGGACGGCCATGACCACGGAACATCTGGCGAAGCTCAACCGCCTCAGCGATGAAGTGATCTTCTGCTTCGATGGCGATTCGGCCGGCCGACGTGCAGCCTGGCGTGCGCTGGAGAACGCGTTGCCACTGCTGACCGATACCAGGCGCCTGAAGTTTCTGTTCCTGCCGCCCGAGCATGACCCGGACAGTTATGTCCAGGCGCACGGGCTGGCCGAGTTCGATCGGCTGATGCGTGAGGCCCTGCCGCTGTCGTCCTTCATGATGCGCGAGCTGATGGGCCGCGTGGATATCGATACCCCCGAAGGCCGGGCACAGATGCAGGCTGCGCTGAAGCCCCTGGTCGTCCAGATGCCCGACATCGCGCTTCGAACCCAGATCGTCATGGAGATGGCGGCGCGTCTCGGTCTGCAAGCGGAAGATCTCTTTGCCTACTGTGGGCTGCGTGTCCGGCAACCGTCCCGACCGGGCGGAGGGACAGGCCGCCGCGACGACCAGCGGGCCCGTGGATCGTGGTCGTCATCGTCGGGCCGCCCATCGACCGACCGGGGCTTGTCACGGCGGGTGGAAGGGGTCATGTCGGGCATGGATCATCCGTCGGCAGGCACCGGCGTCGACGGCGGGTCAGGGCCGATGTCCGTCCATGAAGAAGATGACCCGAACGCAGCCTACACGTTTGCCGGTTATGGCGAGCCAGAGCTGCCTTCCGTCCCGGATCCGCAGGCCGCAGGGACGTTGCGAAGCGGCATGCCGCCCGCCCGGCAGCCAGAGGGCCGGGACTGGCCGGAGGCCGGACAGGGGGCGCTGTCGCCCCGTCGGCAGCAGGCGGCCTGGCAGCCGCACGAACGCCGCAACCCGGCTGATTGGCGTGGCGGAGCGCCCCGGCGTGATGGTTCCCATGGAGGCGGCTTCACCGGGCGCCGGGACGCGCGGGAGCGGCGACAGCCCTGGCAGCGTGCCGGCGGGATGGAGGGCTTTGCGGGTCGGGTGCGACCGTCACGGCCCACGCTGGCGCAGCAGCTGTGCCTGCTGCTGGCCTATCACCCGGCATTGGCGCGGGAGCCGGTGCCGGAGACCGAATTCGTGCCTGCCGAGCTGTTGCGCTGGCATGCCCTCCTGGCATCCCTGCCGGCAGGCGCACACTTTGCCGGTGTGCTGCTGGCCGCGCGGGAGCAGGCCCCCGACATGGCCGCCTTTCTCGAGGCGCAGGACGCGGCCGATGCCGGCATTCAGGCATCCATGACCCTCGAAGAGGCACGCGCCAGCTATCAGAACGGGATCTGCCGGCTTCGGCTGGCAGGCGCCAGGCAGGAAAGTGTCCGCCTGATCGCCGAAGGGCTTGATAAACCGGGGGTGGCGACAAGATATGGAGCAGTGGAGGCGTTGAAACAACGTCTTTCCGCAGAATTGGAGGGCTTAACGTAGAGCGTGGCGCCTTGTCAGCCCGCGGTTTTGGGGCCAGCGCGGGGACGAATAAGTGCATAACACGCTCTAAACTTTGTTCGACAGGATGGGCGGCTGATATGATAAAAGGTTGTTTCAGGCGGCTCGCCTGCAGGGGCAGGTGAGTGGCAGCGCTGGTGGCCCAGGGCGGGTTGCCGGCGGTATGTTTCAGGAGGGTGCTGAAGGCGCAGGGCATTCGGGCGTGTCCGACCACAGAGCGGCAAGAGGCCATGGACGGCGATGCCGGAGAGGATCATCGGATCAGGGACACCCCGGCCCAGCGGGTTTCGGGATTCAGGGCGAATCAGGCAGAAGATGTCCGTTCGGCGCCATCGCAGGCAGGCGCCGCGGGCGAACGACACAAACACAGCAGGACAAGCGCGGCAGGGCCGCGGGAAGGCGTCGACGCAGGCAGGCGTCGGATCCCGTGCCCATGGCCATGCTGTCTGGCGAGGCAGGAATACACGTGGCAAAAAACACAGCAAAGACTGCAGATCTGGAAGAAACCGGGGTAGCTGACGCTGCCGTGACCGACGGGGCCGAAGAGAAACCCAAAAAGGCGACGCGCACGCGCAAGACGACGGCCAAGACCGCGGCGCCCAAGGCCAGGAAGGCCGATGGGGCTGCCAAGAAGCCTGCCCGCAAGGCTGGCGGCAAGAAGAAAGGCGCCGCCAAGGCCGAGGTCATGGACGATGACGACAGCTTCGAGGCTGGTGACGACTACGAGATGATGTCCGGTGACGATGACGACACCGATCTTGACGATGTCGATGACGGCGCCGATGAAGTCGTGTCGGCGCCCAAGGGTCGCAGCCGTGACAAGCGCTCGCGCGAGAAGGCGCTGATCAAGGATGCGCTGGCCAGTACCAAGCAGGGCGTGACCGAAGAAGAGATGGAAGCTCGCCGGGCCCGTCTGAAGCAGCTGATCAAGCTGGGCAAGGAACGTGGCTTCGTCACCTACGCCGAGATCAACGACCACCTGCCCGAAGGGCTGACCGAAATCGAGGCCATCGACTCGTTCATCGGCACCTTCAGTGACATGGGCATCTCGGTGTACGAGCAGGCGCCGGACGCCGACTCGTTGCTGCTGAATGATCGAACCGTCACCTCGTCGGATGATGACACCGAGGAAGAGGCGGAAGCCGCGCTGTCGTCGGTCGATTCGGAATTTGGCCGAACCACCGATCCGGTGCGCATGTACATGCGCGAAATGGGGTCGGTCGAGCTGCTGACCCGGGAGGGCGAGATCGTCATTGCCAAGAAGATCGAGGAAGGTCTGAAGGACATGATGCACGCCATCTCGGCCTGCCCGACGACCATCGCCGAGGTTCTCGAACAGGCAGAAAAGATCCGCGCGAAGCAGATCCGTGTCGATGAGCTGGTCGATGGCCTGCTCGACCCGGAGGCCGACGAGGAAATGTCCTTCGGCCCGGCCCAGAGTGACGACGATGACGATGAGGACAGCGTCTCGGCGATCAACGCGGCCAAGCTCGAAGAGCTGAAGGATGAGGCCCTGGCCCGTTTCGACCGGGTGGCGGCTTCGTTCGAGCAGATGAGGCAGGCGCTCGAGACCGAGGGCTACAAGTCCGAGCCCTATCTGGCGGCGCGGGAGGCCATCCAGACGGAGCTGATGTCCATCCGTTTCACGGCCAAGGTGGTCGAAAAGCTGTGCGACATGCTGCGCGCGCAGGTCGATGAGGTTCGCACCGTCGAGCGCACCATTCTCGACATCTGCGTCAACCGGGTCGGCATGGATCGTGGGCATTTCATCCAGAGCTTTCCCGGCAATGAGACGAACCTGGGCTGGGTCGAGTCCGAGCTGGCGACGAAGCCCCGTTATGCGGATGTGCTGACCCGAGCCATTCCCGACATCCAGGATCTCCAGCAGAAGCTGATCGACCTTCAGACCCGCATCGTGCTGCCGCTGCCTGATCTGAAGGAGATCAACAAGCGGATGGCCATGGGCGAGATGAAGGCCCGCAAGGCCAAGCGCGAGATGACGGAGGCCAACCTGCGTCTGGTGATCTCGATCGCGAAGAAGTACACGAACCGGGGCCTCCAGTTCCTCGACCTGATCCAGGAGGGCAACGTCGGCCTGATGAAGGCCGTCGACAAGTTCGAGTTCCGTCGCGGCTTCAAGTTCTCGACCTATGCGACGTGGTGGATCCGTCAGGCCATCACCCGCTCCATCGCCGATCAGGCCCGCACCATCCGCATTCCGGTTCACATGATCGAGACGATCAACAAGATGAACCGGATCAGCCGCCAGATCCTGCAGGAAACCGGGCAGGAGCCCGATCCCGCCACGCTGGCCGAGAAGATGGACATGCCGGAAGAGAAGATCCGCAAGATCCTGAAGATCGCGAAGGAGCCGATCTCGATGGAGACGCCGATCGGGGACGACGACGATTCCCACCTGGGCGATTTCATTGAGGACACGACCACGCTGGCCCCATCCGATGCCGCCCTGCACGACTCGATGCGGGATGTGGTGAAGGAAGTGCTGGATTCGCTGACCCCGCGTGAGGCAAAAGTGCTGCGCATGCGTTTCGGCGTCGAGATGAGCACCGACCACACGCTCGAAGAGGTGGGCAAGCAGTTCGACGTGACCCGTGAGCGGATCCGTCAGATCGAGGCGAAGGCGTTGCGCAAGCTGCGTCATCCCAGCCGTGCAGACAAGCTGAAGAGCTTCCTCGAAGGGCAGTGAGTGCATGACATCCCTCGGGCAGAGCTGCGCCTGACGGGCGGGTTCTGCTTGAGCATGGTCTGTCCGCCAGTGCCTTGCTGGTGCTGATCAGCTCGTCATGGCCCAAGCACCCAGGCTCCTCAGGGCTCAGGCGGGCATCGAACCCCGGTACCGATTCGGTCGGCCGGGGTTTTTCGTTGCCGTGATCAGCGGGCAAGGGCGTATCCGCAGGTGACATGAGGTGCTCACCCGGGCGCCATCAGTAAACGGCCAACGGCCGCTCGTCCAGCCAGAATTGGCAGGCCGTGGGTACCTGTTCCAGACTGCCATCCTGTATCCGGGCCTTCGATTGCCCGGCGGCTTTCCGTTCTGGTCGGGGGATCATGAAGTCATCGCAACATGCCGCAGGTTTCAGCCTGGTGGAGCTGCTGGTCGTCATGGCGATGTTCGGCATCATCGCGGCGATTGCCATGCCGAGTTTCAGGGATTTCACCCTGCGTCGCGCCATCTCGGCACAGATCAGCGAGCTGGGCGCCGCCATGCGCCTGGCGCGTTCCGAAGCGATGAAACGGGGCCGTGAGGTCTCGATGTGTCCGACACACAATCCGAATGACAGGTATCCCAATTGTGCCGCGAGTTCCTCGGAATGGGCCAAAGGCTATCTGATCTTCATGGGCACGCAGGAACGGGGCTCGGTCGAAAGACGCGATCAGTACATCCGGGTGCAACAGCGCGTGCAGGGCGGTGGGTCGATCATGGCGGATGCCCGTGATGCGATCCGTTTCCGCCCCAACGGGGTGCTGAAAAGCGGGGGGCTGCGGCGCTTCGAATTCCGTCCCCCCCTGCCGGAAAAAGACCCCTCCTATGCGCGCCTGAAACGCACGATGTGCGTCAGCGATACCGGGGTTCTGAGTGACCTGGGGAGCAGGAAATCATGCTGAGTTTCCATCGAAGGACAGCACGCGGTGTGGCCGGCCAGCAGGGGTCATCGCTGATCGAGGTGCTGGTGTCGGTGATCATCATGTCGGTCGGGATGCTGTCGATGCTTTGGGCCGTGACCAAATCGATGAGCTTTCAGCAGACGGCCGAATTCCGGAACATGGCGACGCAGCTCGGGCTGGATTATGCCGACCGGGCACGCGCCAATGTGGGGGAATACCAGCATTATGCCTTCCGTCAGCACTATGCCCCCGGGGATCCGATTCGTCCTGCGCCGGTGGATTGTGCCGCCAAAGGGGTCGTGTGCACGGCAGGGCAGATGGCCGACTATGACCGGGTGGCTTTCCGCCGTTTCGTCCGGACCATGCTGCCGGGCGGGGACATGTATGTCGAATCCGGCTCGGGTGGGCGTCTGAGCATCTGGATTCTGTGGCAGCAGCCGCATCAACTGGGGACGGATCCTCAGGCGGGAGGCAAGGGCAATCAGGCCTTGTCCACCTCGGCCCAGTGCCCTGCGGGTGCCGGCCGTCTCGAAGCCACCACGCAATGTCAGTTTCTGGGAGTTCGGCTGTGAACGCAGGTTTCAGGAAAGCATCACGCCCGGTTTTGCCGACGGCCGGTCGTGAGCAGTCAGGCTTTTCGATGATCGAGATGATGATCTCGGTGTCGGTCGGACTGATGGTGATGGCGGCCGTGATGTACACCGTGACCAACACGAGTGCGTCAGGACGCCGCCAGGAAGTGAAGTCCACCGGCCATGATGAGGGCAACCTCGCGATGATCCAGTTGGCCGAGCATGTGAGGATGTCGGGTTTCAGCACGCCGGACTCCGAGGTCGTGGCCAGTGATGTCTTCGCCGATGGCGGCAGCTCGCTGCTGGGATGCCGGCATGGTTTTGCCGACCCTGGTGCCGCATGGGCCGACCTGCGTTGCGCGGACAGCAAGGCGGGCAACAGTGATGCGCTGGCGTTGCGCTTCCAGCCGGTGGAAGGCGGGCGGAACTGGGATTGCCTGGGCAATGCGGTGGTGGACGCCCAGACGGCTGCATTGCTGGCAGCGGCGTCGGCCAATGCACCAGGGGACACCAAGGTTGATCCGGATCGGGTCAAGGCGGTCGCCGCCATCCAGGCCGATGAAATCCAGGAGATCTTCTACATCAAGACCCGGAATACGCTGTCGGGCAATCCGGGCCTGTATTGCCGCTCGAACGTCCAGGCGGGCAAGGAACAGCTGCTGGCGGACAATGTCGACCAGTTCCGGATCCGCTATGGCCTGTCAGAGCTGAACCCCCAGGCCCAGGGGACGAACAAGCCCTTCGATGAACGCAGTCTGTCGGGACGGACGGCGATGTATCGCACCGCCGATCAGCTCGATCGTGATTGCTCGCCGGGGACGATGCCGGAGAACTCGTGGTGCACCGTCAATTCGGTGCAGCTCTGCCTGGTCATGCGCAGTGACGACAACGTGAACGAGGAAGCGAATACCCCCTACGTCGATTGCGAGGGGCAGGTTCGGCAGGTCAATGACCGCCGCCTGCGGCAGGCCTTTTCGATGACGGTGGCCGTGCGCAACAAGATCGGAGATCTGGCCGTGTCGACAGGAGGAACACCATGAGCGAACGATCCGTCATGAGACTGTCGGCGAGCGTGTCACAGCAGGGCTTCATCATGATCATTGCACTGGTCATGCTGGCCATCATGGGGGTGGGGGCCGCGGTGGCGTTCCGCATGTCGATGACATCCGACATGATCGGCACGAACCTGCGTCAGCGCTCGCTTGCCTTCCAGGCTGCCGAAGCAGCCCTGAAATACTGCGAGGAACAGGTGATCAGCAACCCGGAGCGCGTGACGATGCTGACCGGTCAGCAGCCACGCCAGGAATGGATGGACGAAGAAACATGGAACGCCAGCCATTTCCTGCCACCGGCTGAAGCGCTGAACCTGCCGGCCAACCTCAAGCATCACCCCAGGTGCCTGGTTCGCCACTTCACGCTGGAGCAATGGCGGGATGTATCCCCGCCGAGGCAGGGAACGGTCACGGTGGAATCCCGTGGCTTCGATCCGAAGCGGGTCGTGCTGTACCGGATCACCGCACGCGGTTTCAGTCCGGACTATCAGCCACCAAAGAAATTGAGCTGGAAAAATGATTACGACTATCAGTCCGCAGTGGGCGCCGAAGTCCGTCTGCAATCGATGATCAGGGCCATCAAATGAAGACATCGACCCTCAAGCCGGGCCGCCGTGACACGAGCCGCGGTTTCACCCTGATCGAGATCATGATCGCACTGGCCATCGTGGGCATCCTGTCGGCCATCGCCGTGCCATCGTATTTCGATTATGTCCAGCGGGCCAATCGTGCCGAGGCCAGGGCGCAGCTGCTGGAAGCGGCACAGTTCATGCAGCGTTTCTATTCACTGCACAATGCCTATGATTTCCAGCGGGATGGGAAAACGGCCGTGGCCTTGCCGGATTCGTTGAAGCGCTCGCCGCGCACGGGGGCTGCGCGCTACAACATCGCCATCGTCCGTTCCAGTCCGACCAGCTATCAGCTGAGCGCCACCCCCGTGAAGAACGATGCCTGCGGGACGCTGCTGCTGGACAATGTCGGGCGGCGCGGCACGCAGAACGGCGTCCGGGGAAAGGGTGGGGCCATGAGTGCCGAGGCCTGCTGGCGCTGATCGGCCATGCACAGGGTTCACCACCGGGCAGACAGGGGGCATGTCATGACGGCCATCGACGCGGTTGAAGCGCGGCGCCTTTCGGTGCCAGAGAAACGCGCTGGGAAGGTGCGCACCGGGGCGTTGGGGCAGGCTGTGTGCCTGTTCGCGCTGGCACTGTGCTCGTCGGGTGCTCACGCCAGGCTGGCGCAGGAATCCCTGATCGTGAAAGAGCAGCCGGTGGTCGAGCCGAACCTGATGTTCACGCTCGACGATTCTGGTTCGATGTCGTACAACTTCGTGCCGGACAACGAGCTGGGCGGGCATGTCTTCGCCTATCATCCGATGGAGCCCTCCGTGTACGTCTATCACGTGCAGGGGGTTCTGCCGACCGATGATGTCACGGTGATCGGTGCGCGCCGCAGGTCGGCTGCCATCAACAGGATCTATTACGATCCGGAAGTCCGCTATCTGCCGTGGATCGACCCCGCCTCGGTCGGGGTGAACAGCAAGGGCGAACCGGTTTTCAAATCCCTGCCGGATGCCGATCCCAGCGCCGCCTATGTGCACTGGAACTATCAGGCGGGCGGGCAGGAAGAAGGCACGAAGGATATCCGTGTCAATCTGATCGGGAATCAGCCCCGGGCGAAGCTGCGAATCTGTGCCGGCAAAAGGCCCGACCGGGAATACAGGGAGCCGTGTCCCGAGCTGCCGGGGGCGACCCATGTGGCGCCAGCCACCTACTACGATTACATCGGCCCCAAGGATCCGGACGAAACCCAGAAGAACACGATGGCCCATTACCGGCGGGTATCGATCAAGGATCACACCAGTTTCGAGCGGGGGCCAGGGCGAACCGAGTGCGCGCCTCAGGGCAATCAGCGTCGTCTCTGCACGCAGGCGCAGGAATATCAGAACTTTGCCAACTGGTATCAGTATCACCGGACACGGATGCATGTGGCCATCGCCTCCGTGGGCCGGGCCTTTGCGAATCTGCCGCCGGGGATCCGGGTGGGCTATGGTCGCATCAATCAGACGGATGAAGCCGCCATCGACGGTGTCGAGACCTCCGTGATCGAGCGCGGCGTGCGTCTTTTCAACGGACATGAGCGCAAGGCCTTCTTTGAATGGCTGAACAACCAGATTTCCAGTGGCTCGACCCCGTTGCTGGAGGCAACGCGGGTGGTGGGCAATTATTTTCTCCGTCGCGATGACAGCGGCCCATGGTCTGCACGACCCGGTTCGAATGAGCGGGCCCCCCACATCAGTTGCCGACGTTCCTATCATCTGCTGATGACGGATGGGCTGTACAACGATACCGAAAAGACGCTGAAGGATTGGCACGATCTGGAAGTCGACAATGTGAGCGGGCCGGTGATCACGCGGCCGGATGGTTCGGTCTGGCAGTATCAGCCGGGTCCCCCCTATCGGAGTGAGGCCAGCAGAACCCTGGCTGATTTCAGCATGTATTTCTGGAATCGGGATCTGCGCCCGGATCTGCGCAATGACGTGCCGGCCGACGCGGAAAATCCGGCGTTCTGGCAGCATCTGTCGATGTATACGCTGAGCTTCGGCGTGGGGGGCAAGCTGGTGCCGCCGGCATCCAGTACCTCGGACGGGAATCCCGGGGAGCAGAGTGACGACCAGGGTGACTGGCCGGCACTGAAGGCGGGCACGACATCCTGGCCGTCGCCGATCGAGGAAGGGGAAATCGAAACGATCGATGATCTCTGGCATGCGGCCGTCAACTCGCGCGGAGAGTACCTCAGCGTGCAAAACGGAAGCGGTTTCTTCAACTCGGTCAACCGGGTGTTGAGCAAGATCGTGGCACGTCAGGGCAGCACCAGTGGGGTGTCGGTCAGTTCGCAAGCCTTGCAGGCAGGCAATCAGAAATTTGTGCCGTCTTTCAAGACGGGGCTGTGGGTGGGGGATCTGACGGCTTATGCCCTGGGCGCGGACGGCACCCAGGGGGAGGCGCAATGGCGTGCGTCGGAGAACATCCCGAAGCCGGATCAGCGGTATCTGTTCGTGGGCAATGGGTATCGATCGGGACCGGGTACCACCCCGCTGCGCTGGGGCAATGCGTTGTCGTCCGAACTCAGGCGTGAGCTGCTTGGAGCAGCCGGCCTGTCGGATGCCGCGATGGGCGAGCGCCTGATCGCCTACTTCCGGGGCGAGAAGGTGGATGAGGAGAACGGACGTTTCCGGCGGCGAAACGGCTTGCTGGGGCACATCGTTCATTCGCCGCCGGTGTATGTCGGCGCCGCCATCGACCGGGGATATCAATACCTGCCGCGAGAGTTCGCACCGGGCAGGGCTTCCGGCGCCACACAGTACCGGGCCTATCTGACGGCCAAGGCAGCGAGCCGGACACGACCCGGACAGGTCTTCGTCGGAAGCAATGATGGCATTCTGCACGCCTTCGATGCGGCCACCGGTGTGGAAACCTATGGTTATGTGCCGCGTGCCGTTGCCGTCGAGATGGCGCGTCTTTCCAGGACGGATGCCCGTCATCGCCTGATGATGGATGGGCCGTTGCTGGAAGCGGATGCCTGGTGGGATGGCAAATGGCGCAATGTGCTGCTGGGCACGACCGGCGCTGGCCCGCGGGCCATCTTCGCGCTCGATGTGACGGATACCCGTCCCGGAACCGGGCTGAACGCCCGAAGCGTGCTCTGGGAGGTGGATGCGGCGGCGCAGCCGGAGATCGGACATGTGCTGGCCACGCCAGAGATCGGTGTGACCCGTGATGGCTCCTGGGTGGCGGTTCTGGGCAACGGGTATGAAAGCCAGTCCGGGCGTGCGCAGCTTTTCGTGCTGAACCTGAAGACCGGGCAGGTCCTCGCCAGGCTGGACACGGGCCGGGGCAATGCGCAGCGTCCGAATGGTCTGGGCGGGGTTCGGCTGATCCGGGACGGCAATCAGGTCATCACGGGGGCGTATGCCGGCGACTTGCAGGGCAATGTCTGGAAATTCGATCTTGCCTCGGACAAATCCTCTGAGTGGAAAGTGTCCTTCGGGGGCAAACCGCTGTTCGTCGTGCAGGACGGGAGACCGTTGACGGCCGCACCGGCGACGGTGTCGCATCCGCTGGGCGGCATGATGGTGCTGGTTGGCACGGGCAAGCTGTTCGATGAGGGAGACAACGACACACGTGATCAGGAGTCCGTGTACGGGTTGTGGGACAACGAGCAGCTGGGCAGGGATGATCGTGGCAGGACGGTCTGGAAGGAAGGGGGAACGACGATCGATGCCAGGGCCGTGCGACAGCGTCAGGTGACGATGGATGCCGAGGGCCGGTACGCGACGCTGGCGCCGGATGATGCCCGCAACCGGATTCTCGACTGGCGCACGGAGCGTGGCTGGCGGGTCGCGCTGGACATGATCAGGGAGCAGGGGCAGCGCAACATCGTTGCCCCGCAACTGGTGTCGGGACTGGTGCTGTTCGAGACCATGAGTCCGGTGATCGATGAGTCGGACGTGAACCTGGCCTGTCGTGTCACGATGAACACGCCGGCCTTCAACCTGCTGCTCGATCCGTTGTCGGGGCGGATGATGACGAAGGCGGTGATCGACACCAATGGCGACGGTGCCGTGAATGGGAAGGACAAGGCCGTGGGGGGCTGGGCGCTGGATGACTGGACAGGGCGTTCGGTGGTTCTGACCGAGCCGCCCCCTGCGCTGTCGCAGGCACGTTCGGCAGCACCTTGCACGGAGGGCAACTGCAGCCAGTTGGTCAGACCTGGCCTGTGTCCGCCCGGCATGCTGATGAACAGTGCGCAGAATGTGACGCAGGGAACGACGATCTGTGTCGAAGTGCCGGCGCCGTCGAGATGGTGGTGGCGCGAACTGTCACTGCCGGATGTGGACAACAGTACGGGGCGTCTGAATGATCCGCCTGCCGCTGCACCTTGACGATGAAGGCCTGTGCGGTAAAGGCCTGTGAGTCGTGCCCGTCGGCGGATGGGCACGCGAGGCATGACCTCGTGCCGATGAAGCACGATCGTCATGGCCGGATGTTGTCGGAAATCTTGGGAAAAGAAAAACCTTCAGACAAGCAGGATCGGGAATGTTGACGATGAACTCTCTGCCCGGCTCAGGGCTGGCGGCATCAGCTCAGTGGCGACGGCGTCTGCCGGTTCGCCTCATTCGGACAGCCCTCTGGCTGATGTCCTCGGCCATGCTGGGTAGCGCGGCGCATGCCCGCATGGCGCAGGAGCCGTTGATCATCAAGGACAAGGAGCCGGTCGAACCGAACCTGATGTTCGTGCTCGATGATTCGGGTTCGATGATGTTCAATTACCTGCCGGATCCGGATCCCCGGCTGGTCTTCTCGAAGGATTGCGCAGTCTCGCCGGATGGGTGTGGCGAACACAAGCACATCTTTGCCTATCATCCGGGTGAGCCGAAAGGCCGGATCGGTGAGCGCGGCGCCAATCTGCCGGAAGGGCAGCGCCCCTATGGCATCTACATCGTCGAAGGGCTGGCCGGCACGGATGATCGACATCTGCTGGGGGTTCGCCAGCGCTCGGCCCAGGTGAATGCACTCTATTACAACCCGGAGATCACCTATCAGCCCTGGCGGGATGAGAAAGGGGCGGCGATGCCGGACGCCGATCCCGGGAAGGCCATCTATCACGTGGGTCACCGCCGGAAAGAGTTCAGTCAATTGACGCTCAATCTCAGAGGGGAGCATCCGGTAGGACAGTACAAGGTCTGTACCAGCCCCAGACCGCCGATCAAGACCTACACGGATCTGTCCGTCACGACAACACCCTGCACGGGGGATGCCTCGATCACGCATGTGAAACCGGCCACCTATTACGAGCTGAAGAAGGGGCCTGACGGCAACTATCTGCGCGGTGACCAGGTATCTCATTTCACCCGGGTGGCCATCGATGAACATCAGAGTTTCAAACGCCCCTGGGGCACGCGTACGGATTGCAAGGTGAAACCGGGTGATGGTGAGGCTTCCAAGGTCATCACCTGCTCGAAGGAGGAGGAGTACAGGAACTTTGCCAACTGGTTCCAGTACCACCGCACGCGGATGCATGTGGCCATCGCCTCGGTCGGTCTGGCCTTTGCCGAGGCGGTGAAGCCCAACGTTCGGGTCGGTTATGGTCGCATCAACAAATCCAGTGCCACCGAGGTGGACGGCATCCCGACCAAGGTGATCGAGAAAGGGGTGCGGCGATTCGAGGGGGATCACCGCGCGGGGTTCTTCCGCTGGCTGAACGGCATGACGGGGGATGGCGGCACCCCGTTGATGCGTGCGATGCAGGCGGCCGGCGAGTATTACAAACGTGCCGACGAAAGGGGCCCGTGGTCCTGGAAACCGGGGACGGGGGATTCGAGGCCGCACCTCAGCTGCCGTCGTTCGTATCACATCCTGATGACGGATGGCGAATACAACTTCAGCTATGACCGGCCCGGTGAACGGCAGGAGGACTTCAATCTGGAGGCCGACAACGTAGAGGGGGATTTGATCGAGGGGCTTGAGAACGCCCAGGGTGAAAAACGGCGCTATCAGTACCAGCCCAGGGCACCCTTCAAGGGCAAGGCAAAAGGTTCGTTGGCTGATTATGCGGCCTATTACTGGAAGACCGACCTCCGGACGGACCTGCCCAACGAGATTCCCCTCGTCGAGGATGGGGTGGGCGGGATCGAGAACCCGTCCTTCTGGCAGAACATGACCACCTTCACGATGGGTTTCGGGGTGGAAGGCACGCTGAAGAAGGCTGACTGGCCGGCGCTGGTGAATGGCCAGAAGCACTGGCCAGAGAAGGTTCAGCCGGATACGCGCAAGGCCACGGATGACCTGTGGCACGCCGGGGTCAATGGCCGGGGCGGGTATCTGGACGTGAAGGACAGCCATCAGTTTCTGGAGCAGCTCAAGGGGGTGCTGGGCCGGATCAAGGGCACGGATGGCAACCCGAACGGCATCGGCGTGCAGTCGTCCACGCTTCAGGCCGGCAACAAGAAGTTCGTGCCTTCCTTCCAGACCCGGAAGTGGTTCGGCGATCTGAAGGCTTACGCGCTGGATGAAAACGGCGCGCAGGGCGAGGAGATCTGGAGCGCCGTGAAGAAACTGCCTTCGCCGGCCAACCGGCGGATGTTCGTCGGTACGGGCGCGACCACCGGCTCGAAGGCGCTGCCTTTCCAGTGGTCGGGCAACTGGCCGCAGCCGTTGCGTCGGGCCTTGCTGGAAGGGGCCGGGCTGAGCGACGGCAACAACCAGGGAAGCCTGCTGGTGAATTATCTGCGCGGAGATGCGTCGCAGGAAGGCACGGGCAAGCCGTTCCGTGTCCGCGAGCGGCCGAAGCTGTCGGCATCCTGTGGTGCTGGCACCGAGGGGCCGGCCTGCCAGGGCGCCCAGGGGGGGCTCCTGGGGCATATCGTTCATTCCTCTCCCCTGTACATTGGTGCGGATCATGATCGCGGTTACCGCTTTCTGCCGGCCACGTTCCCCGGGAACAAGGCCTCGGGGGCGAGCACCTATCGGGAATTCGTGCGTCGCAAGATCGCTGACAGCCTGCCGACACCAGGCAAGGTGTCCAGTCGCGGGCCGGATTGTCGGGCCAATGGCCAGGGCACCCGGCCGGGTCTGGTCTTCGTCGGCGCCAATGACGGCTTCCTGCATGCTTTCGACGCGGATTGCGGCGTCGAGCGTTTTGCTTATGCACCGCATGCCGTGCTTCGGGAGATGGCCCGGTCGAGCACCTCGTCGTTCAAGCCGCGCTTCCTGATGGATGGGCCGCTGATCGAGGGGGATGCCTACCTGAACGGTGCCTGGGCCAACGTGCTGGTCGGTACCACTGGTGCGGGGCCGGCAGCCGTGTTCGCGCTGGACGTCACCAATACCCGGGCGAATGACCAGGGGCTGGGGGCTCGCTCGGTGATGTGGGAGATCGATGCCGCGCAGGACGATGATCTGGGGCATGTGTTGCAGCGTCCGGATATCGGCGTGCTGGCGGATGGGCGCTGGGTGGTCGTCTTTGGCAACGGTTATGAGAGCAGGTCAGGCAAGCCGAAGCTGTTCGTCGTGGAGCTGGCCACCGGCAAGGTGCTGGCCAAACTGGGGCCGAAGGCGGCGGGTGGTGCGTCTGCCAACGGTCTGGGCGGGGTTCGGCTCGTTCGTGATGGCAATCACGTCATCACGGGGGCTTATGCCGGCGACCTGAATGGCAATCTGTGGAAGTTCGACCTGGTCTCGACCCGTGTGAGCGACTGGCAGGTGGCCTTTGGTGGCAAACCGCTGTTCACGACGGCGGACAATCGCCCCATCGTGGTGGCGCCCACGCTGGTCTCCCATCCGCATGGGGGGCAGATGGTGCTGGTGGGCACCGGCAAGCTGTTCGAGGAGGGGGACAATCGTCCGCCCAGGAAAGGCGCGGCGCCGGTGGAGGCCTTGTATGGTCTGTGGGATCAGGCCGTGCTGTCGGTGAATGGACAGGGCGAGCGTGTCTGGGCGAAGGCGACGACGATTCCGGCCTCGACGGTGAAGAAGCGTCGGGTGGTTCTGGCGGATGGGTATGCGACGATTCCGCCGGATGACGCCGCCAACCGGCTTCTGAACTGGCGGGTCGACCGGGGCTGGCGGATCGATCAGAGCCAGATCCCGGGGGGAGGGCAGCGCAGCATCGTGCCGGCCCAGATGCTGTCCGGGCTGGCCCTGTTCGAGATGATGACGCCCTTCGTGAAGGAGGAAAGCCTGCCTTGCATGGACGAGATCAACACGCCTTCGTTCACGCTGGTGGTCGACCCCCTGTCTGGCCGGATGAGCACGAAGTCGTTGATCGACACGGATCAGAACGGGGTGATCGATGCGAAGGACAAGACCATTGCCGGTTGGCAGGTCGAGGACTGGAAGGGCAGTTCGGTCATTCTGGGTGAGGCGCCACCGGCACCGTGCAGTACCCGGAACTGCACCCAGGCGGCCAGGCCGACGCCATCATGTCCGCCGAACAGTCTCAGAAACGTGATCGAATCGGCCACCAGCGCCAAGACCACCTGTGTGCGGGTCGATCCGCCTGCACGCTGGTGGTGGCGGGAGCTGTCCCTGCCGGATGTCGACAACAGCACCGGCCGGCTGAACACGGACACGACCGTTCGATCCGGCGGTTCCTGACCGTTGAGTGGTGCTGCCCCCAAGCGCCCGGGCGCCTGAGGCGCCGGGTGAGCAGGATGCCGCCGATGGATCAGGGCTGCGCCTGGGCAAAGGTGTCGCACCGTGCCACCGACCCGGTCTCGTAGCCGATGCGGAACCAGGTCAGCCGCTGCTGTGAGCTGCCGTGGGTGAAGCTTTCCTGGTGGACATGACCCTGGGTGCGGCGCTGGATGTTGTCGTCTCCCACGGCAGTCGCCGCATTCATCGCTTCCTGGATGTCGGAGGGGTCGAACCACTGCCGGGCCTGCTGTGAGTGGTGGGCCCAGATGCCGGCATAGCAGTCGGCCTGCAACTCGAGCCGCACGGACAAGGCGTTGTACTGCCGCTCGCTCATCTGGCGGCGGGCCTGCTCCATCTTTTGCAGGGTACCCGTCAGGTTCTGGACGTGATGGCCGACCTCGTGGGCGATGACATAGGCTTCGGCCGTGTCGCCGCTGGCGCCCAGCTGGCGTTGGAGCACGCGAAAGAAGGAGAGGTCGATGTAGATCTTCCGGTCGGCCGGGCAGTAGAAGGGGCCGGCGCCGGCCTGGCCCGTGCCGCAGGCGGTGGGGGTGGCCTGCGTGAAGAGCGTCAGGGTGGGGGGCGAGTACCGGGCGCCCGACTGCTGGAAGATCTTCTGCCACACATCCTCGGTGCTGGCCAGCACGACCGAGACGAAGCGCCGGGCCTCATCGGCCTGACCGGATGGGGCCGCGCTTCCGGGCTGCCCGCCCTGCGGGGCAGGGCGGGTGTATTCTGCCTGGGGCGCCACCATGTCGGCGCCGCCGAGAATGCCGAGCAGGGTCAGCGGGTTGATCCCGAACAGCCAGCCGCCGATCACGATGGCGATGATGGTGCCGATGCCGAGCCGGCCGCCTCCCAGCGGCAGCCCGCCGCCCCGGCGTCCTCCCCGGCCACGCCGGTCTTCGATGTTGCTGCTTTCTCGTCCGTCTTGCCAACGCATGATGTGTCTTCCTGTTGAATCGGGTGGCATGGCTGGATCAGACCATGATGATGCCATGTTCCATGCCGGACAGGGGGCGTCGCATTGTGCCGGTTCGGCCTTCGGGCAATTTGTATCCAAAGTTGCCAAACATCACTTTTTGTTCTGTAATGTGATGCAATGCCTATATCTGTTTAATCAACCGACGTTATTCCGTGTCTTCCCTGTGCCTCGTTCCCCGGATTTTCAAGGGCCATGGCAGCCCTGAGCTGGCCGTGTCATGACGATTCGCTGTGATCGGGTGTGCTTGCGGGATGGTGGACGGGACGTACTGAGGGCCCTGTCGCTGGATGTGCCGCTGGGCTCGCCGCTGGTGATCGTCGGGCCGGCGGGGGCCGGCAAGTCGGTGCTGTTCCGGGTGCTGGCAGGGCAGTTGCGCCCTCATGCCGGGCGGTTGCAGATTCACGGGCGTGAGGTGGTGCTCAACGGCATGCGTACCACGCAGGTGGCCCTGATCCATGCTCGCAGCACCAATTACCCGAACTTTTCCGTCTGGGGCAATATCGCGGTGCCCTTCCGGCTGGCGCATGCACGCCAGGTGGAAGAGCAGGTGATCATGCTGGCCCACGAGGTCGGGCTGGGCGAGTGTCTGGATCTGATGCCTGACGAGCTGTCTCCGCTGGGACAGCGGCGTCTGGCGCTGGCCCGGGCGATGGCGACCCGTCCCGCCTTGCTGCTGCTCGATGATCCGCTGGAGGGCCTGTCGGACAGCGAGGCTGCCCTGTTTCTGGACGATCTGCCCGGTATCTGCGCGGCAGCCTGGCAGCACGGGATCGCGACCGTGGTCGGTTGCCGCAGCAGTCAGGTCGCGCTGGCTTTCGGGGGCGCGACGGCGGTCATGGCGCAGGGCAGGCTTCAGCAGCAGGAGGCCTATGCCATCGACGTGCTGATGAAGCCGGTTTCACTCAATGTGGCGCGTGTGTTCGGTGATCCGCCGATCAACCTGCTGCGTGGGGTTCTGCAGCAGCACACCGTGATGATCGAGCATGGTCCTGGCGTGCCGCTGATTGCCCCGCTGATGGTGGAAGATCCGAACGTGCTGGTCGGCATCCGGCCGGAAGACCTGCGTTTGCAGGGTGGCCTGGGTGATCTGTGCCTTCAGGCACGGGTCGAGCAGGTCTGGTGCAGCGTCAAGGGCACCCGTCTGGCATGCCGGGGACGTACGGGCCCGCTGATGGTCTCGATGCCATCGGTCTTTCGTCCATCACCGGGCGAGACGGTCATGCTCTATGTCGATCCGGGGGCGCTGTACCTGTTCGACGGGGCCGGTGCACTGGTGCAACAGCCTGAACGTGCGATGGAGCGGGCCAGCCGCGTCAGGCGCCGGGAAGATCTGGATGACGGGATGCCGCCCGATCAGGTCACGACCATTTTTGCCCTGCGCTGAGGGAGCATAGGACATGGCGTTCTTGAGGGTTTCCTCGCTGGATGTGGGTGGCGGCCCGGCGCTGAGCCGGTGGTTTTCAGGCAGGCGCGGGCCGGGGCTGCGCGACATCGAGCTGATGCTGGACGAGGGCAGCATGTGTACGGTCTTCGGCGACGAGGGGGCGGGCAAGTCGATCCTGCTTCAGGCGCTGGCAGGCCTGGTCCGCCCTCGTCGTGGCCAGATCGTCCTCGATGGGGTGGATGTGACGCGGATGCGTGCCCGCGACCGTCGTGTGGCGCTGGTGCCTGCCGTCCCTGTCGTGTACGGGCATCTGACGGTCTATGAGAATCTGGCTTTTCCATTGCAGCGTCAGGGGCTTCTGGATGAACAGATCCGGGCGCAGGTGACGGAGATCTGTTCGCTGCTGGGGCTGCTCGATTGTTCGAACAGGCCGGCGGGTTCCCTGCCGGCCTCCACGGCACAGCGGGTGGCGCTGGGACGCGCGCTGGTGCGTCAGGATCTGGCCCTGTTGCTGCTGGACAATGCGCTGCATGTGCTGGACCAGGAAGCCCGCCGCCGTGTGGTCGGGGCCTTGCGGCAGTTGCAGCGCAGCCGGCGCCTGTGCATCGTACTGAGCACGTCCGGGCGGGCCGATGTGATGGGCATGGGGGATGAGTGGCTGATGCTGGAAGGCGGGCGCATCCTGCAGCAGGGTCGTCCTGCCGAATTCGTCCAGTATCCCCGCACGCTGGCCGTGGCCCGCTGGCTGGGTGGGCGGAATCTGAATGTGGTGCCGTGCCGTCTGGATCAGGGTGAGGCACGATTTGCCGGCCTGCCGTTGCAGGAGCCGCGTCCCCCCCAGCTGGATCTGTGGCTTTCGGAGCAGCAGGGGCAGTTTCCGAAGGGGCGCATCGAGCTGGCGATCCGGGCCGAGAACGTCGGGTTGGGCCGCCCCGGACAGGACGGCTGCATGGAAGTGATGGTTCAGCGGATCGAGGATCATGGCACCAGGATGAAGGTGCACGCCGTGCTGCCCGGGACGGATGTGAACATCACGGCACTGGTGCCGGTGGATGATCCCCAGGCCTATGATCTGGCGGCGTGTTCAGGGGGCCCGGAGGCGGGGCGGCGGCTTTCGCTCCAGCTGATCAATCGGCACAGCCTCTTTTTCGTGGACGGGAGACTGATTCAGTAATGAGTGCCTTGCATCGGGAGCGCTGGTTTCCCGTCTGGCTGGTCTTGCCCGGCTCCGTCAGCCTGATGGTGCTGTGGCTGCTGCCACTGGCGATGCTGCTGCAGCTGCTGTTCTCGCTGTCACCGGAGACGCTGCAGGAGGTGTATCAGCTGGGGAACCTGTTGTGGCGTGACGAGATCGTGCAGCATCAGATGGGCGCGCAGGTGGCCAGGCTGGGGCTCGCGGTGATGCTCGAGGTGGTGCTGGGCCTGATGCTGGCCCGGTGGCTGCCTGTTCAGGGTTCGATGGCCAGCATCTGGTGTGCGTTGCTGATGCTGGTGCTGTTGACGCCGCTGGTGGTTTCGATCATGAGCTGGCAGCTGATGCTCAATCCGGATGTGGGTCTGGCGGTTCTGGATGCCTGGTTCGGCTCGGAACGGATAGGCCGGGCACTGGCGGTCACGGGGCTGCATGACCCGGACAGCCTGCTGCTTCATCTGCTGAGGGATCTGTGGCAGTGGGTGCCGCTGTTTGCGCTGCTTGCCTATGCCCGCCTGAGAACCATCGAGCGCATCCGGTATGACGCCGTGCGTTTCGATGGTGGCACGGCCTGGCATGTGTTCCGGTTGCTCGAATGGCCTGCCCTGCGCCGGATGCTGCTGCTGGGTGTGCTCTTCAGGTTGCTGGCCGGCGTGATCATCGACGTGGATCTGTTCCATCTGCTGGCCGTCGTCAAGGATGGTGCGATGGCGTCGATGATGAATGGCGTCGAGGGGCTGGAGGCACTGTTGATGGTGGTGCCCGGGCAGGCACCGCTTTCCTGGCTGTTGCCTTCACTGCTGTCGTCGGCCGAGCACATCGGTCCGGCCGCCGTGCCGATTCTGGGTGCCTACATGGCGATCTGGCAGGTGATACTGGTGTTGCCGCTGATGGTGGCTCTGCTGTTTCTGGTGGGGCGTGGCACGCGTTACCCTCTGGCGCAAGCGCGGCCCGGTGCCCACGAACGGGGGGGCGACGTGCAGTTCGGCAACGCGAGGCGTGGCCTGCTGTCGTGCTTCCGTCTGCTGGCTCTGGGGATCGGTTTCGTGTTTCTGGCGTTGCCGCTCGCATGGCTGGCAGGGGTTGCGTTGCTGACGGATCTGCCCGATGGCGGGCACTTCCTGGGGCTCGGCCATTTCATGGCGGTGCTGGATGATCCGGTCTGGCGCATGAGTCTGGTGAGGACGGCGCTGCGCGCTGCTGCCACGGCAGTGATCGCCGTGCTGCTGGCCCTGCCGATGGCCTATTCCTGGTCACGCCGGATGCTGGCGGGAGACAGGCTGATGGCGACGCTGATGATGATCGGCCTGATGATGCCGGCGGTGGTGCTGGCCCTGCCGATGGTCCAGATCAACGAGCTGCTGGGCTGGCAGGGCCTGCCGGCTGCCGTCGGGGTGGCCCATCTGGTGTATGCAGTGCCGGTGGCGGTCTGGGTGCTGGTCAGCAGCCTGTCCCGGGTGCCGCCCAGCCTGGACGAGATGGCGATGCGTGATGGCTTCGGTTTCATGCACTTCCTGTGGCGAGTGCTGCTGCCGGCCATTCGCGGCGGCGTGTGGGTGGCGCTGCTGGCCTGTTTCCTGATGAGCTGGATGGAGTTCCTGTTCGCCCGCGTGCTGGGGTCGGCCGTCTGGCCGCCGGCGGTCGTGCTGCTGTCCGAGTCGGTGGCCGCCTTGTCACCGGGTGATCCGGGGGGCTATTCGACCGAGTGGCATGTGCTGGCCGCTGCGGCCTGGATGGTGCTGCTGCCAGTCGTGCTGGTGTTGCTGCTGCTGCGCCGGCAGTTGCCGGCGCTGCTCTCCCTGCTGCGTGTGCCCGGCCATGCACGGCTGGTGACGGAGGGTTGAGCGCCCGCCAGCAGCGCCTTCCTCCGGTTGCCTCAGGAGCCTGGGCGGCCGGTTTCCAGCCCGCGACTTTCCTGCCGCCCAATCTCCTCAGCGTGATTTGTTCCGTGCCGAGGCGAAGGCCATCGCCAGGGCGCTCTGGCCCTGTTCCGGCTGTCGGGCAGGGCGGGCGCCACCTCCGTCACGCCGGCCCTGGCGCGGCCCCTGGACGCCACGCGGGCCGTTGCCGCCCGGGCCTGTGTCGCCGCGTGCGCCGGGCGTGTCCGACATCCGCATCGTCAACGCGATCCGCTGGCGCTTGATGTCCACGTCCAGCACCTTGACCCGAACCAGATCCCCGGTCTTGACGACCTGATGGGGGTCTTTCACGAAGTTCTCGGACAGCGCCGAGATGTGGACAAGGCCGTCCTGGTGCACGCCGATGTCCACGAAGGCACCGAAATTGGCCACATTGGTGACGACCCCTTCCAGTGTCATGCCGGGTTGCAGGTCTTCCAGCCGCTCGACCCCTTCCTTGAAGGTGGCGGTCTTGAACTCGGGGCGCGGATCACGGCCCGGCTTCTCCAGCTCCTTCAGGATGTCACGGATGGTGGGCAGGCCGAAGCGCTCGTCGGTGTAGCGCTCGGGATCCAGTTTCGAGATCACATCACGGTGTCCGACCACGTCCCGGATGCCGAGTTTCAGGTCGTTCAGCATCTTCTCGACCACCGGATAGGCCTCCGGGTGGACGGCCGAGGCGTCCAGTGGGTTGTCGCCGCCCTGGATGCGCAGGAAGCCCGCCGACTGCTGGAAGGCCTTCGCACCCAGCCGGCTCACGTCGAGCAGGGCCTTACGGTTGGGGAAGGGGCCGTTCTGGTCGCGGTGCCGGACGATGTTCTCGGCCAGCGAGCGGCCCAGGCCGGCGATGCGGGTGAGCAGCGGCACGCTGGCCGTGTTCAGGTCCACGCCCACGCCGTTCACGCAATCCTCGACGACGGCATCGAGGGCCTTGGCCAGACGGGTCTGGCTCACATCATGCTGATACTGGCCGACACCGATCGCCTTGGGTTCGATCTTGACCAGCTCGGCCAGCGGATCCTGAAGACGCCGGGCGATCGAGACGGCGCCACGCAGGCTGACATCCAGATCCGGAAATTCCAGCGCCGCCAGCTCGGAGGCCGAGTACACCGAGGCACCGGCTTCGGACACGACGGCCTTCGTCAGCTTCAGCTCGGGCCGGGCGCGGATCAGCTCAGCGACCAGCCTGTCGGTCTCGCGTGAGGCCGTGCCGTTGCCGATGGCCACCAGCGCCACGCCGTGGGTGGCGCAGAGTTTCGCCAGCGTGGCGAGCGAGCCATCGTGGTCGTTGCGCGGGGCATGCGGGTAGATGGTGGTGGTGGCCACCAGCTTGCCCGTGTCGTCCACCACGGCCACCTTCACACCGGTGCGCAGCCCGGGATCCAGACCCATCGTGACCCGGCGGCCGGCCGGCGCGGCCAGCAGCAGGTCCTTCACGTTCAGGCCGAAGACGCGGATGGCTTCTTCTTCGGCTTTCTCGCGCAGCGCCGTGATCAGCTCGGTCTCGATCTGCCAGGCTAGCTTGATCTGCCAGGTCCAGCGCACGCTCTGCATCAGCCAGGCATCGGCGGGGCGTCCCTGGTTGCTGATGCCGGCGCGGCTGGCGATCTGCTGTTCGCACCAGCCCGGGCCGTCGGTGGCCTCGATTTCCTCGGGCAGCTTCAGCGAGAGCTGCAGCACTTCCTCGCGCCGGCCACGCAGCAGCGCGAGGGCGCGGTGCGAGGGGATCTCGGCAAGCGGCTCCTGATAATCGAAGTAGTCGGCAAACTTCGCGCCCTGATCGGCCTTGCCATCGGCGACCTTCGAGATCAGCACGCCCTGGGTCTGGATGCGCTCGCGCAGCCGGCCGACCAGATCGGCATCTTCGGCAAATCGCTCCATCAGGATCTGGCGGGCGCCATCCAGCGCCGCCTTGGCATCGGCCACGCCGGGGTTGTCGCCATCGGGCGTGCTGAAGGCGGGCTTCAGGAAGGCGGCGGCTTCTTCCTCGGGCTTGAGCTGCGGGTTGCTCAGCAGCAGGTCGGCCAGTGGTTCGAGGCCGGCCTCGCGTGCGATCTGTGCCTTCGTGCGGCGCTTTGGCTTGTAGGGCGCATAGAGATCTTCCAGGCGCTGTTTGCTGTCTGCCTCGTCGATGCGCCGGGCCAGCTCGGGCGTCATCTTGCCCTGTTCGTTGATCGAATCGATGATGGCCTGGCGGCGCTGATCCAGTTCGCGCAGATAGGTCAGTCGCTCGGCAAGCACCCGAAGCTGCGTGTCATCCAGGTTCCCCGTCACTTCCTTTCGGTAGCGGGCGATGAAGGGGACGGTGGCGCCTTCATCCAGCAGTCCGATGGTGGCCAGCACCTGTTGGGGACGGATGGCAAGTTCGGCGGCAAGACGTTGTTCCAGCGGTAATGGCATAAGACGACGGTGAAGTGAAGCGGGAGGGGCAATGGCGGCCCTGCCTGATCCCTGTCGGCCTGATCTGCGTTTGCACCAGGCCCGATATGGTGGTGCGGGGAGAGGGGCAGGACTGGCCTGCGGGGGCGGCGAGATGCCGGTTGCATGTTGGTCGCCGCACCCGATGCAGGGGCGGCAGCATAGCAGGGATGCCTGCCGTTGGCAGAATGATGCAGGCTTTGGGCGTGGGGGCATGCAAAAGCCCTGCGGGAGCGCCAGGGTGTGCCATAATCTTCTGATTCCCGTCACGGGAACGGATGGGCCGTTAGCTCAGTTGGTCAGAGCAGAGGACTCATAATCCTTTGGTCGTTGGTTCGAGCCCAACACGGCCCACCATCTTCTGCCGGGGCCGCTACCGTCCGGCGGGTTGTCTCCGCTTCCTCCCTCCCTTTTCGCCTTTCCCGGCATCGCATGATGTCCGCGGCCTGTCATGCCCGTGGCCTTTCATGGCCCTTAGAGCGTGGCCCGACGCTTTCGACCGGGCGTCAGATATCCTGCCGGGCCTTCTGCCCTGACACGCATGTCCGCCGTTGGGCTGACGGTCTCTAGAGCGTGTCATGCACTTATTCGTCCCCGCGAAAGCCCCTCTGGGCGTGCAGAACAAGGCGCCAAGCCCGCAGAATCCTCAATGGCTTCAAGGGGTTGGCAACGCAGTGCTGCGCGCCCAGAGGGGCTTTCCCTCCGGGCTGGCCCCAAAACCGCGCGTTGCCGGCGTTGCCACGCTTGATAAGGCAGCCAGCCTTACCGGCGCGTGGCGCCTTGTCAACACGCGGTTTTGGGGCCAGCGCGGGGACGAATAAGTGCATAACACGCTCTAGGAGCTTGGGCGGTAGGAAAGTCGCGGGCTGCAAACCGGCCGCGCCGGCCCATGTTGCACCCGCTTCTTGCCCCATGGCACCCGCTATGGGGCGGCGAATCGGGCACAAACTGTGCCCGACGGGGCCGATTTTCGCCTTCGCGATTCCTACCGCCCAGGCTCCTCAGGGGCAGGCGGTCTGCAGGGCAGGGTGCTGAACCCCGTTCCGAGGCTGATGGATAACCCCAGCATATTCCGGAAGTGTGCAGCTTTTGTTAATGAAACGCTTTGTTTTTATACAATTGGCGATTAGGGTAATTACCCTGTATAACCGCTGATGGGTGATCAATCGGGTAGAATTGGCGTATTCTTCAGGCAGGTTCTTCATTAAAGGATATTTACTTCGATGACTTCCCTGATCGATCTCAACCGCCAAATCGCCAAGCTGCAAAAGCAGGCTGACGCCATCAAGAATCGTGAAAAGAAGGGCGTCATCGAGCGTATCCGTCAGCAGATCATTCAATATGACCTGACGCCTGCGGAACTGTTCTCGGAGGCGCCGGCACGGCGTGGGCGTCGCGCTGCCGCCGCTGGTGCGGACGTCCTGTCCGCACCGTCTGTGGTGCGTTCCCGTCGGGGGCGTCCAACGGGCGCGGTATCACGCAAGCCCGTGCCCATCCGCTACCGGGATGAAGAAGGCAATACCTGGACGGGCCGTGGCAAGACACCGAACTGGCTGAAGGCGCACATCGACAGTGGGCGACGTTCGGAAGAGTTTCTGGTGAGCGAGGATGATGAGGGTTGAGCACGCCATGATCCACCGTCTGCCCCGGAATCTGTCGGCCGCACTGCTGGTGGGTCTGGTGCTCGGAGGGTGTGCCACGCCCCAGCAGGCCCAGATCACCACCTTTCACCAGTCCGGCGTCACCGCGCAGGCATGGGCTGGCAAGCGTTTCGTGATCCAGCCGCTGGCCGCCCAGCGGGACAGCCTGGCTTTCTCGAACTATGCCGGGGCTGTTCGTGCCGGTCTGCAAAAGCATGGTCTGGTTCCGGTATCCGGCCTGTCGGAGGCCGATCTGGCGGTCAGCTTCGACTACGATTCGGCAAGCACGTCCACGTCGGAAAGCCAGGGCACATCCAGCCGGGTCTCCGTGGGGGTCGGAGGCGGCTACCGGACAGGTTGGGGGATTGGCATTGGCGTACCGATTGGTGGCTCATCGTCGGTGACGACCTATTACCGGCACCAGCTGCAACTGTTCATCCATCAGATCCAGCCGGGGCCGGATCGTGCGCCGTCGGTTGGCAGTCGCCTGTATGAATCCACCATCGTCACGCAGGCCGAGTCGGCTGCCATCGCACCGCAGATGCCGGGCCTGATCGAGGCCTTGCTCGCCGATTTCCCGGGACAGAACGGCAAGACGCGAACGGTGGAGATTCCTGCGGCCCGGGCGGAGTGACAGGGAGGCAGGGGGCTTTCCGATCGGGGGGCTTTCCGGTGCCGCTTCCCGGTTCGAATCAGGCTTCAAGGGCAGAACCAGGCTCCAAGGGCGAAAAAAAAGCGGGTTGTCCATCCAGATGAACCAACCCGCCAATCCAAGCTCAGGAGAGAAAGAAACCCCATGACAGCGTGGTAATCGATTCGCTGTCCGGTGAGATGATTGTGCGCCTTTCACGGTGCCAGGGGGCCGGTTTCAGGACCGGTGGTTGTCTTTTGCCGATGAAGGGTGATGGATCGCCTCGTCGTCGTCTGGCCTCCCATGCGGTTTTCAGGGCAGTGTTGTTCGCGTTTGCCGTCAGTCTGTTTCGGCTGACCGGTAGCGGTCTTCATCATCGGGCGTGCAGGTCGGGGCGGATAGGCTATACACCGTTCCAACTGCTGTGACGGGCGGACAGCCCGAAGCCATGATGCCCGACGCCACGCAAGGTTCTTCCTCCTCTTTCCATCCGGATCCATCCGGTCTGGCCGCGCTGCCTGCTGCCGCGTGCCCCGAAGTCGCCCAGGGGGCAGTTGACGGCACCGGGGAACGGGGCGTCCGACGGGGTGCGGCCGACGCGGCGCGACATCAGGGAGTCGGAAAACCCGGCTCGGCCGTGTCTGCGAGGGCGGGCATGGGGGAGAAGATGGATGCCCCCGATGCCGATACGGAGATGCTGGGGCTCGAACCCAGTGCCATCGTCGGCTCGCAGTTCACGTTCGAGCAGATCTGCGCCTTCGGTCTGGCCATGGGGTGGGGCGACAGGCCATTGTCCTTCGTGGTGAAGAACTGGATGGACTCCCGGCCGGTCTTCGCGCTGGAGGATTACATCACGCTGCCGCGCTGAGCCGGCTTGTGCCGGTTCATCTGAAGGGTGCGATGTCCGAGCGGGGTTCGGGGCGCGTTTGCCCATCCCGCCGATGGCTTCTATAGTACGGAATGTAATATTTGTCTGCGGCTGCCGGGCAAGCGCTGCCGGTGGGCCGTGTTCCGTATCGATCAAGAACCAAGGAAGGAGCATCCTCATGTCTGACGCCGTTCGCATGGAACGCGACACCTTCGGCGACATTGCCGTTCCCGCCGACCGCCTGTGGGGCGCGCAAACGCAGCGTTCGCTGCAGAACTTCAAGATCTCGACCGAAAAGCAGTCGCCGGAGCTGATCCGTGCGCTGGCCACGGTCAAGCGCGCGGCCGCCACGGTGAACGCCGCATTGGGCCAGCTGGCGGCCGACAAGGCCCGTGCCATCGAGGCCGCGGCCGATGAGGTGCTGGCGGGCAAGCATGATGGCGAATTCCCGCTGGCCGTCTGGCAGACGGGCTCGGGCACCCAGACGAACATGAACCTGAACGAGGTGCTGGCCAACCGGGGCAGCGAGCTGATGGGCGGCGAGCGGGGCGAGTCGCGCAAGATTCACCCGAATGACGACGTGAACCGTGGCCAGTCCTCGAACGACGTGTTCCCGACCGCGATGAACGTGGCCGTGGCCGTGGCCATCCGCGAGAACCTGATGCCGTCGCTGACGCAGCTGCGTGACACCCTGAAAGCCAAGTCCGAAGCCTTCAGGGATATCGTGAAGATCGGCCGTACCCACCTGCAGGATGCCACTCCGCTGACGCTGGGCCAGGAATTTTCGGGCTATGTTGCCCAGCTGAATCATGGCCTGAAGCATCTGGACGATGCATTGCCCCATCTGGAAGAGCTGGCACAGGGCGGCACCGCCGTGGGCACGGGCCTGAACGCTCACCCCGAGTTTGCCGTGAAGGTGGCAGAGGAAATCGCCCGGCTGACGGGCGTGCCTTTCAAGACTGCGCCCAACAAGTTCGAGGCGCTGGCCGCGGCCGATGCGCAGGTTCACATGCATGGTGTGCTGAAGACGATCGCCGCCTCGCTCTTCAAGCTGGCCAACGATGTGCGCTGGCTGGCCAGTGGCCCGCGTTCGGGTCTGGGTGAGCTGACCATTCCCGAGAACGAGCCGGGCAGCTCGATCATGCCGGGCAAGGTCAACCCGACCCAGTGCGAAGCGCTGACGATGGCCTGCGCCCAGGTCTTCGGCAACGACGTGGCCGTGAACGTGGGTGGTGCCTCGGGCAACTTCGAGCTGAACGTCTATCGCCCGATGATCGTGCACAACCTGCTGCAGTCGGTACGCCTGCTGGCCGATGGCGCCCGCAGCTTCAACGACAATTGCGCCATCGGCATCGAGCCGAACCACCAGCGGATCGGTCAGCTGATGGAACAGTCGCTGATGCTGGTGACGGCGCTGAACCCGCACATCGGTTACGACAAGGCCGCCCAGATCGCCAAGAAGGCGCACAAGGAAGGCACGACGCTGAAGGCCTCCGCGCTGGCGCTGGGTTATGTGACCGAAGCACAGTTCGACGAATGGGTTCGGCCCGAGAAGATGGTGGGCTGATGGTGGGCTGATCGCCCAGGCGGTGGGGTGTTTTTGAGCTTCGATCAGTTACAATCATTGGATGACGTTGTCAACTGATCAAGCGCCCAAGGGCGCTGACGGCCAGCCTGTGGCCGCACATTCCGCCGACGAACCGTCCGCGCCCGCCACTGCTGCTGTCGCTGCCGCGGCAATGGATGATGCCCTGACATCAGCGCCCCCTGAGGCAAAGCCCTCACCTGCGGCAGCCGGGCAGGCAGTGGATGGAACCACCAGCGTGTCCGAGGCCGCCTTGCCGCTGTTCAGCGACTTCGGCCTGCATCCTGACATTCTTCGCGCCATCACCGAGGCCGGTTATACCCGGCCCACGCCCATTCAGGCGGCAGCGATCCCGGTCGTGATGACTGGCCAGGATGTGATGGCGGCCGCCCAGACCGGCACGGGCAAGACGGCCGGTTTCTCGCTGCCGATCATCCATGCGCTGATGCCGACGGCCAGTCACAGTGCATCGCCGGCCCGGCATCCGGTGCGGGCGCTGATCATCGCGCCCACCCGGGAACTGGCCGACCAGATCCACGACAACGTGAAGGGTTATTGCCGCTTCACGCCGCTACGTTCGGCCGCCGTGTTCGGCGGCGTGGACATGCAGCCGCAGATGACCGCCCTGCGTCAGGGGGTCGAAATCCTGATCGCGACGCCTGGGCGCCTGCTTGATCATGTGCAGCAGAAGTCGGTGAACCTGTCGCAGGTGCAGCTGCTGGTGCTGGATGAGGCCGACCGCATGCTCGACATGGGTTTCCTGCCCGACATCCAGCGCATCATCAACCTGCTGTCGCCGCGGCGTCAGAACCTGATGTTCTCGGCCACCTTCTCGGACGAGATCCGCAAGCTGGCCAAGCGCTTTCTCAACAACCCGAAACTGATCGAGGTGGCCCGGCCCAACACGCTGGCCGAGAACGTCGAGCAGACGGTGTACCGTGTGGAATCCGATGACCTGAAGCGTGACGCGGTGGCCTGGCTCATCCGCGAGCGTCAGATCGAGCAGGTCATCGTGTTCTCGAACACGAAGATCGGCGCGGGGCGTCTGGCGCGCCAGTTGCAGAAGGAGGGTTTGCAGGCCGAGGCCATCCACGGTGACAAATCGCAGCAGGAACGGCTTCAGACGCTGGAAGGCTTCAAGCAGGGCAGCATCAAGGTGCTGGTCGCCACGGACGTGGCAGCCCGGGGTCTGGACATTGCCGAGCTGCCGGCCGTCATCAACTACGATCTGCCGCATTCGCCCGAAGACTATGTGCATCGCATCGGCCGCACGGGTCGTGCAGGTGCGTCCGGCATGGCGCTGTCGCTGATGAGTGCGCGCGACCAGAAGGCGCTGGCCGAGATCGAGAAGCTGACGAAGCGTTCGCTGAAGGTGGAGGCGCTGGCGACGTCGCTGATCGCCCCGCCAACGGCGCGCGGCCGGGGACGTGATCGGGACGACCGGGGTGCCGGGCGTCGTGGTCGCGTCGATCGGGGGGATGGGGCTTTCGGTGGGCGTGGGCCCGGCCGTCATGCCGAGCGGGGCGGGCGGCAAGGGGCTGCACGGCCGCTCGCCGACGATCCGCTGTTCCATGCGCCGTATGTGTATGTGCCGTCGACGGAGACTGCGCCGGCAGGGGGCGCTGATGGTGCCCGGGTGGCGCAAGCCTTGAAACGTCAGCCGGGCATCGTCGGGGCGGGACGTCGTCCTGTACGCAAGCTTGCCGTGCTGTTGGGCGGAGCGGGGTGACTTTCCTGCCGCCTAGGTCTGCTGGTCAAGACTGTAAGCCCGGGTCTGCCGCAGGTACTTGGCGCTTGATCCATCGTCGCCATTGTTCGGTGGCGGCAGTCAGCCAGACGACGGGGTCACGCGAGCCGGGTTGCCGCAGACCGAGAAGCCTGCATGCATCATTCAGAATGTCCACGGCATCCACGCGGCCGGTGCTGTCGATGCCGGGCGCGCCATTCTGCTTCGACAGTTTCTGGCCGTTTTCTCCCATCAGTAGAGGCAGGTGCGTGTAGCGCGGCGTGGCATAGCCGAGCGCTTTTTGCAGCAGTATCTGTCTGCCTGTGGAACTGAGCAGGTCGGCACCTCGTACGATGTCGGTCACACCAGCCTCGGCATCATCCACCACGACGGCCAGCTGATAGGCCCAGACGCCATCGGCCCTGCGTAATACAAAATCACCGCAGTCTTTGATCGGGTGCTGATGTTGCGGGCCGAGCCAGCGATCCTCGAATGCCACGTGTTCGTCACTCACCCGGAACCGCCAGGCTCGGGCGTGCCGACCGGAGGGCAGGCCATGCCGGCAGGTGCCCAGATAGGGTGTTTCATCGGTACCGACGACGGCACCCGGCAGTATGGGAGTCTGATTGAATGCAGAATGTTTGATGACAGCGTTTTTTCTGGCCCTTCCATGTGCGGGAGAGGTGCTTTCCGGCCTGTTGACGTGAGCCGGGCTCTGGTCATGTCTGTCTCGTCGCTGCGTTTTTTCATGCCAGGCCGGTGCTGGCTCCGAGAGTTGTAGTGCTTGCCTGCGGGGGGCTGCTTCTGGCTGTTGCTGAGTCTGAGGGGCTTTTCTTTGTGCCCACGCTGCGGCAATTTCACGGCGCGTGCAGCCGCAGCCATAGATTCGCCCCTGTTGCCGCAGTGTCTCGAAGGCGGCCTGATAGCGATCGACCCGCGCAGACTGGTACCACGGTGGAGCGTCCCAGTTCAGGCCAAGGAAGCGAAGCTGATGCCGGATGCGGGCGTCGGCACCTGCTTCGACACGAGGCGGGTCGATATCCTCGATCCGCAGCAGCCACAGGCCATCGTGGGCCTTGGCATCCAGATAGCTGGCAAGTGCCGCGACGATGGAGCCGGCGTGCAGCGGGCCACTGGGAGAAGGGGCGAAACGGCCGATGTAGGGGGCCTTGCGTGTCATACTTGCCGGGTCGGAAATGTATCGCAGGCAAGGATAGCGGAAGATGACAAAGCTGGTGGTGGCGTTTCATTCGGGTTATGGGCACACGCGCAAGCTGGCCGAGGCTATTGCGGAAGGCGCACGCGCCGCCGGCGGGAATGGCGCTGTTGTGGTGGAGGCCGTTCTGCTGGATGTCTCTCTCATCGACGAGCAGGGTTGGCAGCAGCTCGCCGCTGCCGATGCCATCGTCTTCGGGGCGCCAACTTACATGGGCGGCGTGTCGGCCCCCTTCAAGGCCTTTGCGGATGCCAGCTCCGCGGTCTGGGGCGTGCAGGGGTGGAAGAACAAGGTGGCCGGTGGCTTCACCTGCTCGATCAACATGTGCGGCGACAAGCATGCGAGCTTGCAGTACCTGATGAACTTCGGTATGCAGCACGGCATGATCTGGGTCGGCCTCGGCATGATGCCGGGTCATCCGGCCGGTGCGCCGGATCAGCTCAACCGGCTGGGCGCGTCGATCGGTGTGGCTGCCCAGGCAGGCAACGTGCCGGCGGACATCGAGCCGCCGGCCGGGGATCTGGCCACTGCCCGGGCTTATGGTCAGCGCGTGGTGCAGGTGGCGGCGCGGCTGAAAAGCTGAGGGGCTTGAAGGCCGAGGTCTGTTCGGGGCGAGCTTCTGCCCCGGTGGATCAGCACCTGGATGATGTACCGCATGACCGGGGGCTCCGCCCGGGATGCTGGGCTGGTTGGGGGGCTTGGTGGGCCGGGTGGCAGGTTTGGCGGTTGGGCGGCTGGTCAGGGCGTGAACAGGGCTACGATGAATACACCGATCATCAGGAAGCTCAGGGCGATCTTCGCCAGCATGCCGATGACCATGCCCAGCCAGGTGGCCACGCCCACATGGCGGGCTCGCATCAGGTCGCGATCCACGATGTACTGACCGATGGCCGCGCCCAGCAGCGGCATGAAGAGCAATCCCCACAGGCCGGTGAAGATCCCGGCCAGGGTGCCGATCAGCGAGCCGATGATGGCTTCACGGCTGGCACCGACCTTCTTCGCGCCCATGATGCCCGCCACGTATTCGACACCCCAGGCCACGGCCGCGATCACGCCGCAGGCGATGACGGTGCCGGTACTGACGACGGTGAAATCATCGATCCAGGCGCCCAGCAGGATGCCGCCGAAGATGAAGGCCACGCCGGGCAGCGCCGGCAGCACGGTGCCGACGAGGCCGGCGACGATCAGCGTCGCGGAGATGATCCAGAGGGTGACGGTCAGGGTGGTGGCCATGAAGAACGGGAAAGGGGATTGAGGGGGCCGGTGAAAACGGCATCGTACCAGGATGGGGCGGCGTGGCGGATTTTCAAGCCCTCTCTGCCGGAGGGAGAGCGTCCGCTGGGGCCTTCGCCCGAGGGCACGGCTGGGTCAGGGCAAGCGTCGACGGAACAGGACTGCGGAGATGGGACGACGGGCGGGGGCATGGCTGCTTGCAGCAGGCGGCGGAAACCCGCCTCATGCTGCGCCGGCGCTCTCGACCTGACGGACTTCCCGGGTGTCGAAATCCTGCTCCCAGCTGCCGGGCTTCAGCTCGGTGGTGAGCGAGACGCGTCGGTCGAAGACGAACAGTTCGCCGTCCCAGTGTTTGCCGCCCGTTTTCTCGAAATAGTCGAGGATGCCGCCATCGAGCTGCACCACGTTCTCATAGCCGTTTTCGGCCATCCAGAGCGCCGCTTTCTCGCAACGGATGCCGCCCGTGCAGTAGGTGACGACCCGCTTGCCGGCCAGCGCCGGGCGGTGCGGCTCCAGCGCCTCGGGCAGCTCGGTGAACTTGTGGATATGCGGGTTGATGGCTCCGTGAAACTGGCCGACCTGCACTTCGAAATCGTTGCGGGTGTCGATGATGGCGATCTCTCGCCCGTCATCATCGCGGCCTTCGTCGAGCCAGCGCGCCAGGGTTTCGGGGGAAACGGTGGCGGCGCGGCCATCGGCCGGGCGGATTTGGGGCTGCCGGAAGGTGATCGTCTCTTTCTTGATCTTGACCAGGTAGCGGTTGAAGCTCTGTTCGTCCGAGAGGCTTTCCTTGATGTGCAGGTCGGCCAGCCCGGGAATGGCCCGCAGCACGTCCTTGAAGGTGCGGGCCGATTCGAGCGGGCCGCTCAGCATGATGTTGATGCCTTCAGGGGTCAGCAGGATGGTGCCGCGCATGTCCGCCTTGCGGCCCTCGGCCAGCAGGTGGCTGCGCAGTTCGGGCAGGTCGCAGAGGTCAGCGAAGTGATAGGCGGCGAGGTTCAGGTAGGCGCTTGACATGATGGGGGAAGCGAGGAGGTAGACGAGATATCGGCATGCTGGATGTAACTGCGCATGAAGTCCCTGATCAGCACGGATGCCGAACGGTCGTTGGACTTTCCTGCCGCCCAAGCTCCTCGCCATGCATTGCCCGTATTATGCACTGACACTGTCCGTGCCGCGTGGTTGATCGTATGTGGCGGACAGGTGCAGCGCTTACAATGGAAAGATTGTGCGCAACAAGCGCGAGGCGACCAATGGTGGCGCCTTCTTTTTCATCATGCGACAAACCTGAACCCGTGACTGCCCTGGTCGAAACCCTTGATACCGCTGCTTCTACCCGGACGGATGCCGAGGTTACCGATGGTCCGGGCTTCGTGCACCTGCGGCTGCGCACCGAGTATTCGGTGCTGGATTCGATCGTGCGTATCGACGACGCGGTGGCGGCGGCCGTGGCCGATGAACAGCCGGCGCTGGCGATCTCGGACGCCTCCAACCTGTTCGGCTGGGTCAAGTTCTACAAGAAGGCCTCGGGCAAGGGCGTGCAGCCCATCTGCGCGATGGACGTCTGGATCTCGAACCTCGAGAACCGTGATCGCCCCTACCGGATGCTGCTGATCGCCCGCAACAACGAGGGCTATCGCCGGCTCTGTGAGCTGATCTCGCGCGGCTGGCTGGAAAACGAGTACAAGGGCCACGCCGAGCTGCATCCGGACTGGCTGGTGGCCGGGCAGACCCAGGGCCTGATCGCGCTGTCGGGCGCGGCGCATGGCGAGGTGGGCCAGCATCTGCTGGCCGGCCAGTCGGCCAGGGCCGTGGCGGCAGCGCAACGGCTGGCGGCTGCCTTTCCGGACGCCTTCTATCTGGAAGTGCAGCGGGATGATTCGGCCGATGCCGAGAGTTGCACCCGCCTGACTGCCCGGCTGGCGGCCGACCTGGGCCTGCCGCTGGTGGCCACGCACCCGATCCAGTTCCTGCAGGCGGATGAATTCCGGGCGCACGAGGCCAGGGTCTGCATTGCCGAAGCTGAGGTGCTGGCCGACCCGAAGCGGGTGCGCCGCTTCACGCCCGAACAGTATTTCAAGACGCGCGCCGAGATGATGGCGCTGTTCGCCGATCTGCCCGAGGCCCTGGCCAACAGTGTCGAGATCGCCCGGCGCTGCGCGGTCACGCTGACGCTCGGCAACCCGCAGCTGCCGGTGTATCCGACGCCGGACGGCATGAGCATCGAGGATTATCTGCGACAGCTGGCGGCCGAGGGTCTGGCGCGCCGGCTGGACAAGCTCTACCCCGATCCGGCCGTGCGCGCCGAGAAGCAGCCTGAATACGATGAGCGCCTGAAGCGCGAGTGCGACACGATCATCGGCATGGGCTTTCCCGGCTACTTCCTGATCGTGGCGGATTTCATCCAGTGGGCCAAGCAGAACGGTGTGCCGGTGGGGCCGGGCCGGGGGTCGGGTGCGGGTTCGCTCGTGGCCTTTGCGCTCGGCATCACCGATCTCGATCCGCTGCCCTATGCGCTGCTCTTCGAGCGCTTCCTGAACCCGGAGCGGGTGTCGATGCCCGACTTCGACATCGACTTCTGTCAGGACAACCGGGGCAAGGTCATCGACTACGTGCGGCGCAAGTACGGCCATGACGCCGTCTCGCAGATCGCCACCTTCGGCACGATGGCCAGCAAGGCCGTGATCCGTGACGCGGGCCGCGTGCTGGACATGCCCTACAACTTCTGTGACCAGCTCTCGAAGCTGATCCCGATCGAGCAGGCCAAGCCGCTGTCGCTCGACAAGGCGCTGAAGGCCGAGCCGATCCTGGCCGAGCGGCTGGCCAACGAGGAAGAGGTGGCCGAGCTGTTCGAGCTGGCACGTCCACTCGAAGACCTGACCCGCAACATCGGCATGCACGCCGGGGGCGTGCTGATCGCTCCGGGCAAGCTCACGGATTTCTGTCCGCTCTATCAGGCGCCGGGCACCACCTCGGTCGTCAGCCAGTACGACAAGGATGATGTCGAGGCGGTCGGCCTCGTCAAGTTCGACTTCCTGGGCCTTCGAAACCTGACCATCATCGATCTGGCGGTCGACTATGTGAACGCCCGCCGGAAAGCCGAGGGCAAGGAAGCGCTCGTGCTCGAGGAGCTGGGCTTCGAGGACAAGGGGGCCTACAAGATCCTGCAGGATGGCAACACGGTGGCCATCTTCCAGGTGGAATCGGACGGCATGAAGAAGCTGCTGCGCAAGCTCAAGCCCGACCGTTTCGAGGACATCATCGCCGTGCTGGCGCTCTACCGGCCGGGCCCGCTGGGATCGGGCATGGTGGACGATTTCATCCTGCGAAAGCGTGGTGAGCAGGACATCGACATCCCCCACCCGGATCTGGAAGACTGCCTGAACCCGACCTACGGCGTCATCGTCTATCAGGAACAGGTGATGCAGATCTCGCAGATCATCGCCGGCTACACGCTGGGTGGCGCCGATCTGCTTCGCCGGGCGATGGGCAAGAAGAAGCCCGAGGAAATGGCCAAGCAGCGCCAGATCTTCATGGAGGGCGCGACGAAGCTCGGGCAGGATCTGGATCTGGCCAGCCAGCTCTTCGACCTGATGGAGAAGTTTGCCGAGTACGGCTTCAACAAGTCGCACACGGCCGCCTATGCCGTGGTCACCTACCAGACGGCCTGGCTGAAAGCGCACTATCCGGCCGAGTTCATGGCTGCCACGCTGTCGTCGGACATGGACGACACGGACAAGGTCGAGATCTTCGTGCGTGATGCGCAGCACAACCAGGTCGAGGTGCAGCCACCGGACATCAACGAATCGAACTACCGTTTCGAGCCGGCCGGGCCGCGTGCCATCCGCTACGGGCTGGGGGGCATCAAGGGTCTGGGCCAGTCGGCCATCGAGAACATCATCGAGGTGCGCAGCCAGGGCGGCCCCTTCATCGACCTGTTCGACTTCTGCGAGCGTATCGACCGCAAGCTGATCAACCGGCGTTCGATCGAGGCCCTGATCCGGGCAGGTGCCTTCGATCGGCTGGAAAATGACCGCGCGAAGCTGCTGGCCAACGTTTCGCAGGCCACCGAGGCGGCCGAGCAGCGCGCGCGCGAGCAGGCGGCGGGGCAGGGCGGTCTGTTCGGCGATGATTTTCTGGAGGAAGGTGGTACGCCGGTTCGCGAGTGGGTGCCGCATGAGCCGTGGGGCATGCGCCAGCGGCTGCTGGAGGAGAAGACAGCCCTTGGCTACTACCTGACCGGTCACCTGTTCGACGTGAGCCGTGACGAGGTGCGCTGCTTCGTGAAGACCCGGCTCGGCGATCTGGAAAAGATGGTGGGCAAGCAGTTCGGCGCCATCCCGGTCACGATCGCCGGCGTCATCACCAGCCTGTCCACGGCGATGACCCGCCGCGGCAAGATGGTGCGGGTGATCGTGGACGATGGCACCGGCAGCGAGGAGCTGGCCGTCTTCCCCGAGACCTGGGACCGGTTCAAGCACCTGTTGCGCGAGGACGAAGTGATCGTCGTTCAGGCCAAGCTCTCGAAGAACCGTCCGCCACCACCCAAGGATGGTGAAGGGGGGAAAGAGGCCCGGCGACCGAAGGAAGAGGAGGACAGACCCGAGTACCGCCTGTCCGTCGAGCGCATCCTGGATCTGGGTCAGGCCCGGGCCGAACATGCGCGCTCGCTGAAGCTCACCATCGCGAAGGCGCCCGATGCCGCCGAGCGGTTGAAGGCACTGCTGTCGCCCTACCGGGTGGATGGCAGCGAAGGAGAGGGCTGCCTCGTGGAAATCGATTACTGCAGCGATGTGGCCAGTGCCGCATTGCGGCTGGGACAGGAATGGGCCGTGCGCCCGGATGATGCCCTGCTGGCCGGCCTGCGCAGCTGGCTGACCGAGGCTCGGGTTGAAATGCGCTACCGATGAGTGGACACACACCGTTGACAGAGAAGATCACCGAATCCGGGCCTGAGGATACGTCGCCGCTGGCGACGTCTTCCCGCGGTTCCGTGGCCCAGGGCCCGAAGCCTTCAGCCCCGGCCTCGCAGACCGCACACACCGATGCACCGGGGCAGCCTCCGCGTGACGCCGCGGCCCCCGGGCCAGCGTCCACGGGTACCCTTTCGTCAGGGGGGCATCGGGAAGCGTCGGCAAGGCCTGATCCGGCATCCAGGCCGCCCGAAGGCCTGTCGGACGCCCAGCGCCAGATGGATGCCCGGGCGCAGGATGAGAGCACCGCCCGCAGCGACCGTGCGCTGATGCGACGGCTGTTCCGTTACGTGAAGCCGCACTGGCGGCAGTTCGGCATCGGCGTGATCGGGATGATCCTGACGGCACTGACCGAGCCTGCCCTGCCTGCCATCATGCAGATTCTGCTCGATGACGGCTTCGGGGAGCAGGGCGATGCCAAGCTGATGTGGATGGCACCGCTGATGATCATCGGTCTCTTCATGGCGCGTGGCGTGTTCACCTTCACGATGAACTATGCGATGAGTGAGGTTTCGAACCGGGTGCTGTACGACCTTCGGCAGCAGATGTTCGACCGGCTCGTTCGTATGCCGGTACGCTTCTTCTCGGTCAATGCGGCCGGCACCGTCATCGCCCGGCTGGTCAGTGACGTGCAGAACGTGACCCAGTCGCTCTCCAGTGTGCTCGTCATCATGGTGCGGGATACGGTCGTCATCATCGGCCTGCTGGGCTGGCTGCTGTACCTGAACTGGCAGCTCACGATCATCGCGCTCGTGCTGATCCCGATGGTGGCCCTGGCCGTGGGCAGCTTCTCCCGGCGGATGCGGCGGCTCTCGGGCGAGCAGATCCGCTACACCGGTGAGCTGACCGGCGTGGTCGGTGAAGCCATCCACGGCAACCCCGTCATCAAGGTCTACGAGGGGCAGGCCCACGAGAGTGCCCGCTTCGCTTCGGCCAGCAGGCAGTTGCGCGCCTTCGCGCGCCGGATGACCGTCGCGCAGTCGCTGATCGTGCCGATCACGCAGATCATGGCTGCCATCGCCGTGGCGCTGGTCATCGCCATCGCGTTGTACCAGTCGCAGCAGGACCGCACGACGGTCGGGGGCTTCGTGTCCTTCCTGACCGCGATGCTGATGATCCTCGCCCCGCTGAAGCATCTGGCCGATGTGAACGGCCAGCTGCAACGGGCGCTGGCCGCGGCCGATGCGGTGTTCCGCTTCATCGACGAGCCGGTGGAGGAGGATCGGGGCACGCAGACCATCGAGCGCGCCCAGGGCGAGCTACGTTTCGAGGGCGTGAGCTTCGGCTACGAGGGCAGCAGTGCGCTGGCCCTGAAGAACATCGACCTGCATATCAGGCCGGGTGAAACGGTGGCCCTCGTGGGAGGCTCGGGTGGCGGCAAGACGACGCTTGCCAACCTGTTGCCCCGGTTCCATCCGGTGACGGAAGGTCGAATCCTGCTCGATGGCATCCCGATCGAGTCGCTGACCCTTCACAGCCTGCGCCAGCAGATCGCCTGGGTCAGCCAGCAGGTGATGCTCTTCAATGACACCATCGCCAACAATGTGGCCTATGGCGCACGCCGTGGGGCCACGGAGGCCGAGGTGCGCGCGGCGCTGGAGGCCGCCTACCTGACCGAGTTCGTCGACAGCCTGCCCGATGGCATCCATACCGTGATCGGGGACAACGGTATCCGCCTCTCCGGTGGCCAGCGGCAGCGGCTCTCCATTGCCCGTGCGCTGTTGAAGAAGGCGCCGGTGCTCGTGCTGGATGAGGCCACCTCGGCGCTGGACAACGAATCCGAGCGCTACGTCCAGGCCGCGCTCGACCGGCTGCTGCACAACCAGACCACGCTGATCATCGCGCACCGGCTCTCCACCATCGAAAAGGCCGATCGCATCCTCGTGCTCGATGCCGGCCGGATCGTCGAGTCCGGCTCCCACGCCGAGCTGATGGCGCAGGGGGGCATCTATGCCCGGCTTCATGCTGGAGGAGCGTTGACCGAATGAGTGCGCCGGCCGTCATTCCGGCGGGGGCGCAGACACTGCCCTCCGTCTCGCTGATCATCTCCACTTACCAGCGGCCACTGGCACTCGATCAGGTGCTGGCCAGCGTGGCAGCGCAGACGGTGCAGCCGCTTCAGGTGCTCGTGGCCGACGATGGTTCGGGTCTGGAAACCGCCCGGGTCGTGGCGACCTGGCGTGAGCACTTCGGTGAGCGGCTCGTGCATTGCTGGCAGCCGGATGAGGGCTTTCGCCTCAGTGCGTCACGCAATCGGGCGATTCGTGATGCCCGGGGGGATCTGTTGATATTCGTCGACGGTGACTGCCTGATGAGGCCGGATTTCATCGCCACGCATCAGCGCCTGGCCGAATCAGGTTATGCCGTGGCCGGCAACCGGGTGCTGCTCAGCCAGGCCCTGACCAGGCGGGTCGAGGCGCGGCAGGCCGATCCGGTGCATTGGCGCTGGTGGGCATGGGTCAGGGCCTGGGTCTTCCAGCAGGTGAACCGCCCCTGGGGGTTGCTGCATTTGCCGGGGCAGTGGTGGCGCCGATGGAAGGGCCGGCCCTGGAAGCGTTTCAAGACCTGCAATGTGGCCCTGTGGCGGGAAGACATGCTGACCCTGAACGGTTTCGAGGAAGAGATCGTGGGCTGGGGCTTCGAGGACACCGATCTGGTGCTGCGGTGGTTCAATCTGGGTGGGCGCCTGAAGAGCGGACGTTTTGGCACCACGGTATTGCACCTCTGGCACCCGGAGGCAGCTCGGGATGCGGCCGAACGCAACGAGATCCGGGCCAGGCAGGCGGGCAGGCAGGGTGCCATCACGGCCGTGCAGGGACTGGCGCAGCGTTCGGCCTCCGACCGCTACGATCCGCCGCGGGGGAGGTGAGGGTGAGCCCGATGGTGATGGCAAGTCATGGCCTGCTGGCCCTTTACCTCGTCACGTTGCTCGCATTGCCCAAGGTGCAGTCGTCGTTGGCGGCGCTGGTCTGTCTCACGGCCATCCTGGGCAGTCAGTGGCGGGCCTGCCCGCCGATCGGCCAGCGGATTCGCGAGAGTCGGGCATTGCTGGTGCCGCTGCTGGGTTATGCCGCACTGGTGCTGGCCCAGATCCTGGGCGGCCTGCTGGCATCGAGGGACGCCGACCAGTTGCTGATGTGCCTGCTGACCGCAGGTGTTCTGTTGTCGCTCGTGCCCAGAGCCGCGCCCTCGCCACGTGTCTGGCTTTTTCCGGCGGCGGCCGTCGGGGCGATCGGTGCCTGTGCGCTGGCCGCCTGGCAGTTCTTCGGGCTCGACATCCAGCGGCCCTATGGGCATCTGGGGGCGGGCAGGCTGGGCAACGGTGCCATCAAGTTCGGTGATCTGGCCGGCATGCTGGGTCTGTTCTCACTGCTGATGCTGGTCGATGGCGCGGACGAGTCCCGCTGGCGCAAGGTGCTCGGCGTGCTCGGCTGTGCGGCTGGCGTGGCAGCCCTGGGCATGGCCCAGGCGCGGGGTGGCGTGCTGGGTGTGGCGCTGGCCCTGTGGATGCTGATCCTGCTGCTCTATCTGCGCCGGCGTGAACGGCGACGGCATCAGGCGGACGTGCATCGCGCCGACCCTGCCTCCCGTCCGAGCCGTTCGCCCCGATGGCGGGGGCTGATGGCAGCCCTGCTGGGGGCGGCCGTACTGCTGGGCGCAGCCCAGTGGATGGCACCGCGTTTTGCTGATATCGGCCCGCAGATCGAGCGATTCCAGTCCGGCGACCAGAACAGCGAGGTCGGTCAGCGGCTGGCCCTGTGGGGCGTGGCCTGGCGTGCCGGTCTGCATGCCCCGCTGACCGGGGTCGGCCTCGATGGCTTTGTCGATGAACTGGAGAGACAGCGTGCGGCGGGTGAGTTGCCGGCCGGGATGCAGGTGCTGTACGGTAGCGCGCACAATGAATATCTGGCCGCCTTTGCTGGTGCGGGCATACCGGGCCTGCTGGTGATTCTGCTGTTCTTCATCGGGCCGGTGGTCGCCGGCGTACGGCGGTTTCTGGCCGGTCAGCAACCGGATGCCGCGCTGGCGCTCGTCATGTTGAGCACGGCTTTCAGTGCCTATTCACTCACCGACGCGATGTTCGAGCGCCAGATCTCTATGCTGGCCTACCTGTTGCTGTCCGCCTGGCTGATGGCAGCCAGTGGTTCACCCGCCACCGTTTCCAGCACTGTCCGGGGGAGTCATCATGCCTGAGCAGCTGTCCGTGCCCGGCGGGCTGTCGGTCGCCATCATCGCCAAGAATGAAGCCCATCGAATCGAGGCCTGCCTGAACAGCGTGGCCTTTGCCGACCAGATCGTCGTGCTGGATTCGGGCAGTACCGACGATACGGTGGCGATCGCCCGGCGTCTGGGGGCCGAGGTCGAGGAAACGGACTGGCCCGGTTTCGGGCCGCAGAAGAACCGGGCGCTGGCGCGCTGCCGCCATCGCTGGGTTCTGTCGCTGGATGCCGATGAGCAATTGTCTCCGGCGCTGGCCGAAGAAATCCTGCTGGTGCTCCGGGCGCATGATGGGCCGCCAGCCGCAGCGCGCCGGCCAGATCCTGACACTCACCAGCCATCGGTTGAGCGGGCTGACCGTGCCGGCCAGCCTGCGTTCATGCAGCCGGCCGCCGCCGGGGCGGCAGGGCGACCGGATGCCGTCACCGCTTACTGGCTCCGGCGCAGCAGCAGCTTCTGTGGGCAGGTCATCCGCCACGGGCTGTGGGGCAATGATCGCGTGCTGCGCCTGTTCGAGCGCACGTGTGGCCGTTTTTCCGATGACCGCGTGCATGAGCGTCTGATCTGCCATGGGCGCACGCAGCTGCTCGACGGCGTGCTGCTGCATGACAGTGTCGATTCGCTGGATGATGCGCGCTGCAAACTGCTCAGTTATTCGTGGCTGGGGGCCGAGAAACTCCGTGATCGCCATGCCGGCGGCGTGATGAAGGCGTTCCTGCACGGTGGCTGGTCCTTCGTTCGGGGCTACCTGCTGCGCGCAGGCTTCCTCGATGGCCGCCATGGACTGACGCTGGCCTGGCTCAGTGCGCAGGGCACCTACTGGAAGTACCGATGGGCTGCCTTGCCCGAAGCGGCGTGGCAGGCCAAACGCCGGATCATCCAGCGATTGCCATGAATCTGTTGCTGCTGACCTTCGGTGACAAGGTCGAAAATCATTATCAGGCCGTCTTTGCCATCCTGAGCTTCCTGAAGGATCCTGCCATCGACCGGGCCATCGTCATCACCGACCGGCCGGATTTCTATCGCTTTCTGGCCGATCGGGTCGAGGTCATCACCATCGACCAGCAGACGCTCTCCGAATGGCAGGCGCCTTACCAGTTTTTCTGGCGCGTCAAGATCAAGGCCGTCGAGCTGGCCGTGGCACGCTACCCTGACCAGCATCTGATGTATGTGGATTCCGATACCTTCCTGGCTACGGAGCTGGACGGGATGGTGGCCCAGCTCGATGCAGGGGCAGGGTACATGCATCTCTTCGAGGAAGGGCTGGGCAGCAACACGAACCGGACGCTGAAGCGGATGCACCAGTCGCTTGCCGGCAAGACCTTTGCCGGCGTGACGATGGCGGCCGAGACCCCGATGTGGAATGCCGGCGTGATTGCACTGCCTGCGAGCCGGGCGGCGGAAACGGTGCAACTGGCCCTGCAGTTGTGCGACGAGATGTGCGCCACCGATTGCACGCGCCGGCTGATCGAGCAGTTTTCGTTCTCGGTGGCACTGCACGAAAAAACGCAGCTTGCCGGCTGTGAGCACATCATCGGCCATTACTGGGGCAACAAGCCCGAGTGGGATGCCTTCATCATGCAGTTTCTGGCCACGAGCCTGCTGAAAGGCGCGAGCCTTGAGGACTGTATCGGTAAACATCCGGTGCGCCCCACCTTGAACCCCAGCAGCCCACCTTGAAGAATG
>JAUMZD010000005.1 GCA_030528325.1 Lautropia sp.
CACCCCCTGATTGTGGATCCTATCGGGGCGACAACTAGTCTGACATGGGGGGCTGATACCAGGACATTGGTATCCAGCACCACCACCAGTCTGGACATCAGCGGGAGGTCCTTTCGGCAGCGATGGCTGCTTCAATCTCTGAGATGCCTTCGATCTCGGGAATGTCTGCCCAAGCATCGCTGATGCGGCGGCTGAGTGCATCGAAGCGCTCGTTCATCCTGCGGATGCGTTCAAAAAGTTCCGCATCCACCAGGGCAGCAACGGGCTTGCCATCTTTCTTGATGATGATGCTGTCGTTGCGGTACTGAACCTGGTTGAGCATTTCGCCCAGGTTCTGGCGGAAATTGACGGCACTGACTTCGGTGATCATGCCCACCTCCGATCATGTTGGTCGAAATGATCACTATGGTCGATACGACCAAAGGTGTCCAGAGGGGTTTTGTGAGCTCACTGACGCAACGATGAGGCAGTCTTTCAAAGCAACCGTGCCGCAACCCCTCGCGCGTTCAGCAGCGATACGGCCTTGCGGTCAAAGGAAACGAAAACCTCTGCTCCCTGCCAGCTGCCTTCATGGGCGATGATGCCATCGGCGAAATCTCCATCGGCATCGAGCATGGCCAGACCTGCTGCCACGGCAGCCTTGTCGGCATGCACGTTCCGGGTGTCGAGCAGCAGGCGGATGGCGGCGGCAATGTCGGCCCGTTTCACACCGTAACTGCGATCCAGCACCCAGATCAGGTCGCCAAGGCAGGGCGGCTGATGTCCGAGCAGGGCGTCCAGCCGTTCAGTGCATGGGGTGACTTTGCCATTGAAGTGGTCGATCCAGACACTGGAGCCGACAACGATCATGCCTGCTGATCCCGAGAGGGTTGATATCCCCGGATGGCTGTCGATGCATGCTCATAGGGAGGGCGGCCATCGGCTAAGCTTGCATCGCTGACAAGCGGTGCGTATGGGGGGCATCGGCTCTTGGATGTTATTCCGTGTCATGCCTGACAGCCAGGGGGAGGCTTCTTTCCCGTCTGTCCTATCCGCCATCACTGGCCGGATTCGGCAAGGTCAGGTAAAGGGACAAACCCTCGTCGCTGGTTCGGCGGAAGCCGAACGACAGGTAGAAGACGGCAGCGCGTTCATCCTTGGCATCCACGATCAGTACGCGCACGCCCAGTGTCTGGCGTGTCTGTTGGGCAAGGTTGACCACATGTCCCACCAGCAGTTGGCCGTGGCCCTTGCCTTGCTCGTCGGTAGCCACGGCCAGTCGGCCCATGCGAATGGCGGGCACCGGGTAGGCGGGCAGGCGCTTGCGATCGGCTTCCTGCAGTTGGCTCAGGTGCAGCTGGGCTGCGCTCAGACTGGAGTATCCCAGAATCCGGGTGGGCGCCGTGTCGTCCACCAGCACGTGAGTGGTGGCGATGCCGTCGCGTTGATGCTGTCCAGCGCGTTCTTGCAGGTAGGTATCCAGCGCAGGAACGCCACATGAGAACGTGCGCCGATCATGGACGCGGGGGTTCAGCGGCAAGATGCGCAAGCTCATGAGCGTGAGGCAGACCGGTTCGTGTGTTCAGCTTGTTCGGTCAGGCTGGTGGCGCGGTTCATGGCATTTTGCAGCCTTGAGTTGGGTTGAAACGGCGCGTCCAGTGCGGCCAGGAAGTGGTGGGTCTCGGCTTCGGACAACCGGTGGGCAGCTTCAGCGGCCAGGGCGGTTTCTGCCTCTCGCAACAGGGTGCTGCGAACGAAGGTGGAAACGGGCAGCCCCCGTAGCGTGGCAGCCTTGACGATGCGTTGCTTATCGGCAGGGCTCAGGCGCAGGTCGAGCCGGGCAGTGATGGCATTCATTGGGAATCTCCTTTGTACGGAATGATGCCGTACAAGCTCGTCCCAGTCCAGCCCGTGCATCCCGGCGGTTGCTGCCGGTCCTGATGAATGCTGGATCATTACATCATCCGCATGGCGCTAGATGCTTGCCTGAGTGACAGCATCTATATATGATTGCAGTCATTGAAAGCAGATGAAGGGTTATGAACCATGGCCGTCTTGACAGTACGGAATGTGCCTGATGATGTGCACCGCGCCTTGCGCGTGCAAGCGGCCCGGCACGGTCGCAGTACGGAGGCGGAGGTTCGCGAGATTCTGGCGGCCGCGGTAAAGCCGGAAAAGCGGATACGTGTCGGGGATGCCCTGTCCGACATCGGTCGCAAGATCGGTTTGACCAATGAGGATCTGGCCGTTTTCGACCGTGTTCGCGACAGGATGCCGGCACAACCGTTGCGGTTCGACTGAATGATCGTCCTGGATACCAACGTGGTTTCCGAGGCCATGAGGCCGAAACCAGACGCAGTGGTCAGAGCCTGGTTGAATCAGCAGGCGGCGGAAACGCTGTATCTGTCAAGCGTGACGTTGGCCGAGTTGCTGTTCGGCATCCGGGCACTGCCGGCGGGCAAGCGCAAGAACATGCTCGATCGGGCGCTGCACGAACTTCTGGAACTGTTCAAGGAACGGGTTCTGCCGTTCGATACGGACGCAGCGCGTCACTATGCCGAGTTGGCCGTGACAGCCCGGATCAGTGGTCGCGGTTTTCCGACACCAGACGGCTATATCGCTGCTCTTGCTGCATCACGCGGCTTCATCGTGGCATCACGCGACACGTCTCCCTATGAAGCCGCTGGCGTGACGGTCATCAACCCCTGGAAGGGCATATAGGGGTGGCGCGGGCACTCTGTGCTTCATCATCGGCCACAATGGCGCGCAGCAGCACGTGGGTGTTGGCGGAGAGCTTCATTGGTTGCCAGCGTCGGCCTGCGCGGCGCCATCGGCGATGGCGTCGTTGATCTGGTCGATGCTCAGCTGGGCACCATTCGTCCGGCCTTTGAGCATGCCGTGAATGGCCTGGAAGGAGTCCTTGGTGTCGGCATCGAGGCGCATGCCTTCCAGATCACCATCCCACCGCAGTTTTCCTCGCCATGAGCGGAGGGTTTCTTCCTGGCGCAATTGAACAAGCGTTCTCAAGGCAAGATTGACGTCGTGATCCCGTGGAATCGCCAGCAACCGGATGAAATCACCGTCCCGGTAAGCGACCGCCCGTCGTGCCTGGGTGATCCGCAGGCTGTACAGGGCGGGGACGCCTGGCGGTGGTTTCACGCTGATGATCTTTTCCCAGCGAAGCCCTTTGTCCCGATGCACCTGCGCCCACATGAGCCGACGCAGTTTGGATAGCGTGTCCAGCGCCGCATGACGCTCGTGCTTTTGCAAGCCGAACAGGTCGCGCTGGAAGACCGGGTTGTTCAGGTCAAGCCGCACGACAGGGTCTGCTGAACTGCTCATGCCTCCTCCCGCAGGCTTTGCAGGATCTGATCGGCTTGGGCATCACTGGCCTGATGCTTGTTCGCCCAGGCCAGAGCTTCCCGCAGATTGGCAGCCGCCTCGGGCGCATGCAGCCAGCGTTCATTGTCGGGAATCACGCTAGCCGTGCGAACCAGCCAGACACCGGGTTCCTGTTCTTCCACGAGCACCTGTCGTCCGGCGTACTGTTTGCCAAGAGAGATCTGCCCGTTGGCGCCAACGGTCTTGATGGTGGGCAGGGAAAGTGTGGCTGGCATGGCAGTTTGCTCTGAATGACTTTCGTGCTGCACTATAGCACCAATGTCGGCAGAGCGGGGGATCATGGCCCCGAAGGTGAAGACATGGCTACAGGAGGCAACAGGTTCATGGCACGTTGTGAGTGGGCCTGTGTTCTGCCGCATCGGCTTCGAGCAGGCTGGCCGTCACCAGTGCATTCGCCATCCACAGCGCAATGCTCTCCGTTTCCTGGTCATTTGCGCCCCAAATGTCCTTGAGGATGACGTAGGGTTCGATGCCGTAGATGACCGAGAGGGCTTTCTGCAGGCGATCCAGTTGTCCGGGATTCAGTTTGCCTTGCAGTGGGGCTACGGCCTGGCCAAGGATGCCGATGCGGTGCCCCCGGCGATAGGGCTCCTCTTCCAGCGTGCCGGCGCGTTCCTGCGCCCAGTGTTCCAGCGACAGTTGCAGGGCAGCCCTCATCTGGGCTTCAAAATCCTTGAAGCGGGGGAAGGTGGAGGTGAACAATTCTTCCACGCGCCTGCGGCCGTCGGTTTGCGTCGATGAATACCTGCGTACCGGGCCGAGGGAATGGTCGACGACAGCGGTGATGAGCATGCTGCGGCTCGGAAAGTATCGGTAGGCTGTCGCGCGGGATACGCCTGCCTTTCTGGCCACGTCGGACAGCGACGGGACATCGCCGTCCTGCATCAGCTCAACCGCGCTTTCCAGCAGCAATCCCCTCGTGGCGGCCTTGATGCCGCCACGGGGGGATTGCTCTGAATGGTGCCGCCTGCCTGGGGGTTTCCCTGATTTCATGCCCACACGCTCCCGGTTTTCAAGGGCAAGCATGATACGCTCAATCCAGAATGAGACTGTGGTCTCACAAAGAGATTCTTGTCTCATCCGGTGTGGCGATGGCTGCTGCGTGTACGCGGGGCCATGCAGGGGAAGGCAACGGAGACGGAGGCGGTCATGCAGGGGAACGTACTGATTCTTGGGGCCATGGACACGAAGGGGGATGATTTTCGCTTCGTTCGGGATATCCTGCGTCGGGCCAGGGTACCCACGACCGTGATGGATGTGGGGGTTCTGGGGGAGCCGAAACTGACACCCGACATCGGCCGGGCAGAGGTGGCGAGGGCTGGCGGTGCGGATATTGCAGATTTTCAATCCGGTGCGCACAAGAGCCTGGCCATGCAGGTGATGACGCAGGGTGCGGCCGTACTCACTCGCAGGCTCTCGCAGGCCGGGGAAGTGGCGGCCGTCTTCGGCATGGGCGGGACTGGTGGTACCGCGGTAGCCACGGCTGCGATGCGCGAGTTGCCGGTCGGTGTCCCCAAGATCATGGTATCCACGGTGGGTGGGGGTGATGTGAGCGCGTATTCGGGGGGAAAGGACATCGTTTTCTTTCCGTCGATTGTCGATGTATCGGGGCTGAACCGGATCAGCCGGATGATCTATGCCAACGCGGCCAGGGCGATGGTGGGCATGATGAAGGGCGAAGCGGTGAGAACCGGGCGCGAAGAGGAACGCCCCTTGCTGGCTGCCTCGATGTTCGGCAGCAGCACCCCGTGCGTGACGGCCGTGAAGGAGGCGCTCGAGGGTGAAGGCTATGAGGTACTGGTGTTTCATGCCACCGGTACGGGCGGCAGGACGATGGAGGATCTGGTCGAGCAGGGGATGTTTGACGGTGTTCTGGACATCACCACCACGGAGCTGGCTGACAACCTTTGCGGCGGTGTGATGGATGCCGGTCCCAGGCGTTGCCAGGCGGCGCCGAACAAGGGCGTGCCGACCGTACTGGTGCCCGGCTGCGTGGACATGGTGAATTTCTGGGGGATTGATACGGTACCTGATAAATATCGGGCCAGACATCTGTATCGCTGGAATCCCAACGTGACCCTGATGCGAACCAATGTTGAGGAAAACCGGGAGATCGGCAGACGTATCGCGGAGGCTGCCAACGCTGCCAGGGGGCCGGTGGCGGTACTCATTCCCAAACGGGGTGTTTCCCTGCTTGACGATGTTTCAAGGGAATTTCATGATCCCGAAGCTGATCGGGCGTGCTTCGACGCCATTCGTGAAGGGGTGAGGGCGGATATTCCGGTGAAGGAAGTGGATTCCCACATCAATGACCCCGCTTTTGCGGCGGCGGTTTCCAGGCAGATGTTGCAGCTGCTTCGGCAGCCCGAATGCCAGCACCCGGATTCGCCGTGATCATGACTGAATGTGACAGCAGACTCAACCGTAGACAAACCAGAAAGGAGAACCAACATGGCCATGTCACGACAGCAGGTCATCCGTCATCTGGCCGAGCAGATTGCCAGGCGTTCGCCCATCGTGGGCTGTGGTGCGGGCACAGGCATCTCGGCGAAGCTCGCAGAGGCTGGTGGGGCTGATCTCATCATCATCTACAACTCCGGGCGCTACCGGATGGCAGGGCGCGGTTCTCTGGCCGGGCTGATGCCCTATGGGGATGCCAACGCGATCGTGATGGACATGGCGGCAGAAGTCCTGCCGATCGTGAAACACACCCCGGTGCTGGCAGGTGTATGCGGTACGGATCCATTCAGGCTGATGCCGCGCTTCATCGCCCAGTTGAAAGAGGCGGGTTTTTCGGGGGTTCAGAACTTTCCGACGGTTGGTCTGATCGACGGCAATTTCCGCGCGAACCTGGAAGCCACCGGCATGGGCTATGACAAGGAAATCGAGATGGTGGCCGAAGCACACCGTCAGGATTTCTTCTCTTCTCCCTATGTCTTTGATGCAACGCAGGCCAAGGAAATGGCCAAGGCGGGGGCGGACCAGCTGGTGGCGCATGTCGGACTGACCACGGCCGGCACGATCGGTGCCGGTGTGGCACTCAGTCTGGATGAGGCCATCGCATTGGCGATGGAAATTGCCGAAGCGGGCCGCAGCGTTCGGGAGGATCTGATCGTGATCTGCCATGGCGGGCCTTTCGATGAACCTGAGAATGTGGCAGCGGCGCTCGCTCGCATGCCCGGCATCAACGGGTTCTTCGGGGCCTCCTCCATCGAAAGACTTCCGACCGAGCGGGCCATCACCGAGCAGGTAAGGGCCTTCAAGCGCGCAGAATTGGGTTGAGTGGCCTTCTCCACGCGTTGGCAGCATGCACCGTTCATCGATGAACTCGACGATGAAAGCCCCAAGCTCCCAGGAGCCATGTCGGTCATCAACCGGCGCGAAGCAGTGCGTCCACCCGCTTTCAGCAGTTCCAACGTCCGTTTCTGAATGCCTGGACGCCTGCTCTCGCGCAGGCCTGCAAGGTTCTGTGGGGCGGCCATGGGATCCACCTTCCGTCAGCAAGGATCTCGACTCTTTCGTCGATCAGCATGTCGGGATCTTCGGCAGATTTTTCGTAGATGACATGATACGCATCCCCTACTTCTTCCTTCAGGCAGCGGGTCAGGTCTCTGCCTCGTGCATGAAAGGCAGGCCAATCCCATTCGTCAGCATTGAAATCGCTGGCGTAGAACTGGGTTCGGTCGAACTCGATCGCCCAGTCTGCGAACCTTTGCCAGAGCCCATCGGATAGTGGGGATGATTCATCCTGGTAATGCCCGTTGGCAATACTCAAGCCGACACCCGCCTGCTCTTCGTCATCGACCAACCATAGAAAGGGCGCACCGCCATAGTCCACCATCACGGTCAGTCTTGGGACAAAGGCAGAAGATGTGAGATCGTTCATGTTGATTCAATCGTTTCAGAGAAGACCAGCCGTCGGCTGATCGCGTAGCTCGATCTTCTTTGTACGGCATTGTGACGTACCAGCCCGTTCGAGTCCATCCCGACTATTCTGGCGCTTGCCGCCGATCCTGATGCTCGTGGCTGGAGGCGTCTCATGAAGACGTTACGAGCCAGGCGCTGCCGGGCTCAGGCAGCCGACCGCTTGCTCTCTCGACGAGGTATCTGTATTTCATATGTTTGACGTTTATCTGATATTCGGGTATTTTCGTTTTATTTGAATTTCAGATACTACCATGACGCGGATCCCGGACCCGATCCTCACCACAGCTCAGCTAGGGGCGATACTGCAGGCCGAGCGTAAAGCGAAGGTCTTGACCCAGGCGGCGCTGGCCGCACGAATCGGCCTCAGTCAGTCCAGGGTTTCTCATCTTGAGCAGAATGCGCACGAACTCAGTGCCCAGCAACTGCTTGCCTGGTGCGCAGTGCTGGATCTGGAGCTGTCATTGGGTCGGCGAGGCAGCGCTTCAGTCTCAACCAACCTGGCCGAGTGGTGACACGGGTCGCCGGTCTCACAGCCGTAGCCTGTCCATCTGGAGCAATGGCGTCCGCGTGGGCGGGTGGACGATCACGGCTCAAGGGGCGAGCGAGCTGGCTTACGACACTGATTGGGTCAGGGCCGATGTGGGTCGGCCGTTGTCGTTGTCATTGCCGTTCAATCTGCAGAATCTGCCGTTGAAAGGCGAGAAGGTCAGCAACTATTTTGCCAATCTGCTGCCAGACAGTGAGGTGATGCTCCGCCGGGTGGCTGAGCGCTTCCGTACCGGATCGCTGGATCCTTTCGACTTGTTGAAGGCGATCGGACGGGATTGTGTGGGAGCAGTTCAGATACTGGGCGAGAACGAAGAGCCCACGGGTTTTGATCAGATCGAGGGCATTCCTCTCTCTGAGGATGAGGTCGAGTGGCACCTGATGGAAACGGTTGCGTCTTCGTCGTTTCCTTTTGAAAGGGGGGAAGGGGAGGGCTTTCGCATCTCTCTGGCCGGCGCGCAGGAAAGTATGAGAGCGATGGCGGCCCGGGGCCGAGGGAGCTGTTTGGCACGCTGCGTCAATCGGTCAATGCGGAGGCAGACATGAAAACACTGATGGCGGCACAGGTTCTGTTCTGGCTGCTGCGGGCTCCGGATGGGCATGCCAAGAATTTCAGCATTCAGCTCCTGCCGCGTGGTCGTTTCCGGTTGGCTCCCCTGTACGATGTGATGTCCGTCTATCCGGCGCTGGGCAAGGGGGCCCATCACTGGGCGCCCCACGAAATCCGCTCCGCCATGGCCCTGCTGGGCAAGCACCGTCATTACCAGATGCAGGGGATTTAGCGGCGGCATTTCAACAGCACTGCCCGGAAAGCAGGCTATGGGGATGACGCGGAGGCGATCATCGAGGACATTCTTGCGCGCACGCCGGAGGCCATGGCGAGGGTTCAGACCGAACAGCCGAAAGATTTTTCCCAACACGTCCTGGACTCGATATTGGGCGGCCTGGAGCAGGCGAGCAACAGGCTTGCAGCCATGGCGACATGATTCGTCGCCGGTGCGGGCACGACATCATTTTTTCCATCACCCCCTGGCCTTCACGACCCAGTTCGCCAGCAACCTCTTCGGGATGCCCAGCCTGCCGGCAAGCTCGGCTTGTGACAGCCCCTGCTCCAGGACCATCCTGACGGCCTCCGTTCTGAATTCGGCCATGTAACGTTGATTCTGTTTCATCCGTTGACCCTCCACGGTCATTGTCCCTCATGTGGGTGTCTACGGAAGTCAGCCTACCTCACTACTGGTTCGATGATGTGGGAAGTCTACGCGTCATTGAAGGGGCGTGTGGAGGAGGTGGCGGATCGGCAGGGGAGTCCTTTTGTCCAGCTTTCCATACCGTCCACATCAGAAGCATTGTTGCTTCTCTGCACGCTTTGGCATGCTCCAGACAAAGGAGGGTGCCTGGCAGTGATCGATCGCGCAGAAAAGTATTTTTATCTCCTCATGGTGATCACCTTTCTGGTGATGACGTGGGGCTGGCTTGAGTTGCTCACGCCGGACCCACCAGAACCATGGACGGCAGATCAGATTCGCGCCGAAGCAGGAAGGAAGCTGCCATCTCCTCATGTGAGCAATGACTCCAGAACTCATCGACCTGATATCTATTTGCCTGTGCGTGCGCACGTTGGTCAGGGGTCGGCGGTTTTTCGAAAAAGCAAGCGCCTTGTTTGGGGGCCATGGCAGGACGCACGCGATCGAAACACCTGGACAGAGTGGGATGCCGAGCATGTGGCCAGTATCCGAAAGCGCCTGGAAGAGGATCTGAAGCGTGCAGATCATGTCATCGATAGCGCCGGGTATCTGCATGAGGGGCGGAAGATCAAGCGGGATGCTACTGCACTCGATCGGATGGCCGCAGAATTTCTCACCCTGGAGCGACAACGCTCGAAGCTGCTATGCGACTCGATTGATTCGCGATGGGTGTCGATGGAAGCAGAGAAGGACTGGCGGAGCGAAGAAGCCGATAAGCAGACGCTGAACGATCTTCGTGAGCTGGTTGTGGAATGTCGCTACTGGCAGGCGGAGGCAAAGCGGGAAGGGGGTTGGAGTCAGGGGATGGAAGCAGGGGCAGGAACGGGGTCTGCCGTTGTGTCAGAGCTTGCCTTTGTACCTGCTGCTGACGGTGCGCCTGTCAACAGGCCTGCCATCCTGTCAAATGTGCAGCTTCAATCAAGCTTGACGCGCGTTCAGTCCAGGCGTTACAGGCTGGGTCAGTGGTTCGCTGAGAATCGTGTTGCCATTTTCCGTGATCTGAATCGGCTACTGGAGTACGAGGACTATGCGACGTTGCTGAAGCGGGCCAGTTATTTTCAACAGTTCGGCGATCCACTCATTCAGCGTCTGATCGATTTTTCTGCGGAGCAGCTGGAGGATCAACAGAGAAGAGAGCGGGCAACGGTTCTCATGGCCCAGGCTGCTCGGCTCAAGCAGGAGGAGCGTGCCAGTGAGTCTGCCCGATCAGTGACGAAGTCGAAATCTGAAGCATCTGAGTCGCGCAAGAAAGTGCAGACAGATCAGGGCAAGAGGGAAAAAGCCTGGAACAAGGGATGATGGAGAGTCAGGATGATCGGTGCATTTTTGACTGTGATAGCGGTTGTACTGCTCGGCCTTGTTCTGGAACCATTGATGGGCTTTCTGCTCGCACTCGCTTTGATGTTCGTGGGACTTGGAATTGCTTCAGGTCTTGCAGTGATGTTCACCATCGTCTTCATCGATCGTGATCTGATTGAACGGCCTCCGCCTCCGCCTACTGTGGAAGCCTTGGCCGGGTTCACGGAAACCATGGATGCCTACGAGACAGCACGTCAGGAACTCAGAGAACGCTTCGAGCCTCATCGTGATGAAATTGTTCAGTACGTGGATGCTCGTCTCAGTGCCGGTGATTATCGTGAGGCTTGGCGAGTTTCCCATGAGTTCATCGATCTTGGCGACATCCGGCTGCAATCATCAGGCCTGATGGCTCGAAAAAAACTGGAAAATTTACAACAATCTCCTGAAGCCGAAAACCGTGATAGGCCGTCCATACGTCGTTGAGAGAATGGCTGAGTGGGCCGGGGTGAATGTCATCCGCGTGTATTGTTCTTGGTCTTGATGACTTTCAGTCTGAACAGATTCAACGCAACAGCTCCAATCCCATATGCTCGGCAAACGGCCGGAAGTCCTGGTCAGCAGACAGCAGGGCGTGGCCTTGGGAGAGGCAGAAGCTGGCAATGATCACGTCAGCAGTCTTACGGGCGGTGAACCCCCGTTTCCTCAGCTGACGGTAGCAGTGAGCGCTGAAAATGGCCTGTTCGGTGCAGGGGTTGACTTTGCCATTGAAATAGTCGATCCAGACACTGGAGTCGACCACGATCATGGCTGTTGAGCCTGCGAAGGTTGTTGGTCCAGGCGCATGGCCTCCAGGTCGCCTTCCCACCGAAGCTTTCCTCGCCACCGGCGGAGATCCTGTTGTTCATGCAATTGAATGAGGGTTTTCAAGGCAAGCTCGACCGTTTCCTGCTTGGTGCCAAGTTGGCTCGCCTGCATGGCGGCCTTCATCAAGGCATCATCGATCACGATATTGGTTCTCATGCTGATCCAGGGCTTCGATGTGTATTGATTTAAGAATCATGCACATCAGGTCATGATCGTACATGTGTCCGGGATTCAGTCTGCCTTGCAGTGGGGCTACGGCCTGGCTCGCTGGAATCCCAACGCGACCCTGATGCGAACCAATTTTGAGGAAAACCGGGAGATCGGCAGGCGTATCGCGGAGGCTGCCAACGCTGCCAGGGGCGGGTGGCAGTACTCATGCCCAAACTGAGGCCATCGCATTGGCCTTCTCCACGCGTTGGCTTCAGGCAGCGGTGGGCGTCCAGCTCTCGGCCAGGCATGGCTCTCCAGGCCAAAATGCCCTATAAGATAGTCAAATCACTGAGTATTGGCTAATATATAGGTCATATCTTGTCTCTTCATGCCACCAACCTCATGCCAAAATCAACACTTTCAGCCTTCCCCTCGGCCCTGAAGCAACTGGCTGCTTTGGGTGAGCGTCTTCGGCTGGCACGTCTGCGGCGAAAGCTGGGTAGCGGTCAGTTTGCCGAACGTGTCGGCGTCTCTCGTGAAACCTTGCGGCGCATGGAAAAAGGTGATCCAACCATCGCCATTGGTACCTGGGTTCGTGCATTGCGGGTGCTGGGGCTGGAGGCGGATCTGGATGCCGTCGCCGCAGATGATGAGTTGGGGCGCAAGCTGCAGGATCTGGATTTGCTGCCGGTGCCACGAAAGCCCCGTCGGGCGGCCACTGGCCAGGGAGCAGGTGCTCATGGCTAAAGATCGGCGACAAGCCTGGGAGGTTCATCTTGATGCCCCGGAGCTGGGGGCAAAGGCTCGGGTGGGCACGCTTTACCGTCCTGTGGTTCGCACCGATCTTGCTGCCTCCTTCGCCTATGATCCAGCCTGGTTGAAGGCGGGCAAGGGATGGTGCAACCACGCTACCAGACGTCGATGCGGCTATCGCAACCGCAGCACTCTATCGTGTTGAGACACCGGAAGCACGCATGCTGCTGGACGAGATTCGTGAGGTGGTGTCAAGCAGCGCTGGCAGCATGGATTTCAAGGGGTATTCCCGGGCAACGGATACTTCCGCGCATTGACCGCGATCTTCTCATGTGCAGCCTGCACCACGTCGATGCCCAGCACGTTGCCCAGCTGAACCAGGTAGATCAGCACGTCGGCCATTTCGGTACTGACCGCATGATGCTTGTCCGGGGGCAGGGTGAAGCTGTCCGCCTCCTTCATCCACTGGAAGTGCTCCAGCAGCTCTGCGGCCTCGACCATCAGGGCACAGGCCAGGTTCTTGGGTGAATTGAGAGGGATCCAGCCGCGTTGCAGGGCGAATTCGTGCTGGCGCTGGCTGAGGTCTTTCAGGCTGTCTGTCATGGGGATCCTGTCGGGTTGTCGGGCAAACCGTACAAATCAGGGACACGCCCGTCAAGATTTTCATGGCGCTCTAGCCAAAATCTGGCTAGACTAGACCAGATTCATCATTGTCATCACAAATCCACCAGATGCAGATCGTCAACATGCTGGAAGCGAAATCTTCTCTGTCCCGCCTGGTCAAGGCGGTGGAAGAGGGGCAGGAGATCATCATTGCCCGTCATGGGCGTCCGGCAGCCAGACTGGTGCCGGTTTCTCCGTCGGAGGAGGGGCTACGTATCGGGGTGGCCAAGGGATTGTTCGACGTGCCGGATGACATCGATGCGGGCAATGACGAGATCATTGCCCTGTTTTCAGGTGAGGCCACGCCAGATTTTCCGGCATGATCCTGCTTCTCGACACCCACATTGCGCTCTGGGCGATCAGCGATAGCCCCAGATTGTCCGGGCAGGCTCGCAAACTGATCCTGTCAACGGAAAACAGGATCTGGGTCAGTGCTGCCACGGTCTGGGAGATCGCCATCAAGCATGCCTTGCGTCGGGGGCAGATGCCCTTGTCTGGCGAACAGGCCCTGGGATACTTCCGGCAGGCGGGTTATGCCTTGCTGCCCATCAAACCGGAACATGCTGCCGCGGTAGACAATCTGCCCACCTTGCATCACGACCCCTTTGACCGCATGCTGGTGGCTCAGGCGAGGGTCGAACCGATGCGCCTGGTGACACACGACGCCACGGTGGCCGCTTATGATGGTGGCATCATCCTTGTGTAGCAGGGGCCAGGCCACGCGCCGGCACTGTCTGCAGCAAGACGAAAAACAACTCAAACCCACAAAAAGCAAAAGCTGTAACAAGAAGGCGTTTTTCTTATTACAAAATGATGTAACAAAAAGACAAAGATCCGGGGTGTCAAAAAAATAAGAAGGCCAAGCACTATGCTGGTCGTCAAGGCCTGTTTTCGTGATCGGAACTTCTGCGCAGACCGTGTTCGATCCTTTTCGTCCGTTCACGCACACCTTCATTCATGGAGGCAATCCAGCTCATGAACAATAGATTCTCACCCCTTCAGATGCCGATGACGTCGGCCGCCTTGTGCCTTTTGCTGGCCGCTTGCGGCGGCGGAAGCAGTGGTTCTGACAGCGCCGTCTCCAGCAGCCCGAACGGGCCTTCGACCAGTTCGCCAGCAGATGGTCAGGGCAGTACGATCACTCAGCCGGGCGCTGGCAGCGGCGGCTCGGGTAGTGGAGGAACGGGCAGCGGCAGCGCATCGGGCGGCACGGGAAATCCGGGCTCTCAGTCGCCGGCCGTTCCCCAGACCACCGAGGCGCTGCTCTCCGAGCAGGGCATTCGTGGCAACGTGCTGCGCAGCATGCTCGACCAGAAACTCAGTGCGCCTGGCGTGCGAGGAGACGCCGAGACGGTCAGGGCTGCCGATGGACGCTACGGGTGGTTCCTGCCGCCATCCAGCGGTATCCCGAGCATCCAGAACAATGTCCGTCTCGATCCGGACAACTACGTCCGCGAGAGCCGGCCTGGCATTCCCTATGAGATCCTCAGCTACCGCCCGCTGGAAGGCAGCAGCACCTACAAGCTGTGGTCCCATATCTACGGGATCGGATACGCGAACAGCGACACCACCGTTCCCGTCCGGCCTTTCACGCTGGAAATGCCCATCAGCGGCAGTCCGCAGCTGCTGTCGCTTGGCAAGACAGTGAACATCCGCCTTGAGGCGCCACGTGCCACCTGGAACGCGAAGCCCGACACGCCCGCAGAAGACATCACGCTGACGGCCACTGAAGCGCTCGAGGTGCCCGGCAACGCCCTCCTGCCTTTCGGCAAGGCCGTGCAGACCTGGCGTGGTGACAACCAGCAGAAAGTCGAGCTGGTTCTGGCGGGCCGCTGTGACACGGTCAACACGGATCACACGGGCAAGGTCGTTGAAGACTTGCCCAGCCGTGCGCCCGGCGCAGAACTCTGCTGGAACTTCGATCTGACCCATCTGAAACGGCAGATCTGCGTGATGTATGCCGTGCCTGCCAGCGACGGCCGCGTGGGCAACCCGCTGACCAAGGTTCCATCGACGGCCGAGGCGGAAGCACGTCTCGAGGAAATGGTCGATCAGCGCAGCGTCTTTGCGGGTGAAAGCGGTGCCCTCTTCTGGCGCAGCGGTCACTTCCGTTGCGAGAAGAAGGGCTGAGCGAAGCAGGAGGCGCTGCACGCACCCGGCGCGATTTTTTCCGTGCCTGCCCGCCGGGTGCGCGGGCCGATCTGCGGGCGTTTCATCGAGCGCCCCGGCATCCGGGCTGGCAAGGCGTTTGATGGCTGGTTGCAGGAGCTGAGGCGCCGCCGGCACGCCTTTTCATGATGGGAAGCAGCGCTGATATCTGACGGTTGGCAGGCCAGACAAATCAGCGCCCATAGTGGTAGCGGCAAGCCAGAATGACCAGCTCCTCATCGGTGGCCAGATGAGCGGGGGCAGGTGGCCGCGGCCAGATCCGCCATCAGGAGGTCGGCCAGCGCTTCTTCGGGGATGGCCAGGCGATGGCATTGCATGACGGTCAGCAATTGCCGATCCCAGCAGGCTTCGATACCGTGACCATCCAGCCGCGTGGTCGATGCTGGTACCCGTCGGGCGGCTTCCTCATAATCTTTTGCCCGCATGCGCCAGGGCTCTGCATGCCAGCGACGCAGGACGAGGTTGGCGATCCGAATGCCGGGCCAGTCGAAGTCGCCGTGATAGCAGAGTCGGGCACCGGCGTGTTGCAGCTGGTCGAGCAGGGTACGTTGAGCCGCGGCCGGCATGCCGTCGGTGCATACCAGCGGCGGACAATGTGCACCCAGCCGGTCGGCGGCGATGGCCAGCAGGTTGGGATTCTCGCAGACGTGAACGAGCCTGCCTGCCACTTCCCAGGCGGGTGGGTGATGCAGCAGCTGGCGCAACGACAGGTAGGCCGGCTCTCCTGCGATCGCGTCAGCCGTGGGCGTGGTTCGGGTCGGCAGGTTCAGGAACAGGGCCGGGCGGGCCAGTTCGTTGACGAGCACGCCGGCACGAGCCCAGATGTCCCGCTGGCGCTCATCAGCCAGGTCTTTCTCCTGGACATCATCGGTGTTCCGGGTGTTTTCGTCGGTCTTGCTGCCGCCTTGTCCGGACGGCGTGGCATGGTGGGGAGCAGGCGGGTGACTGGCCTTGCATGAACCGTTCTCCTGTTCGTGGTGTCGCCATGCTGCCAGTACCAGTGTGGCCACTGGTCGGCCTGAATCCAGTGCATGGGCGTCACCCAATACCTGAGCAGCCAGCTGGGATCGTGGCTGGGGCGGACAGGGCAAGGCCTGCAGCACACGTTCTGCGTCGGACAGCAGCACTCGTGCACCTTCCGGATGGCGTGCCAGCCGCCGCAGCAGACGCTGGCTGTCCGGTGTGGACAGCCATCGATGCAACAGGCTGCCCGGCGTGGCGTCCGCCTGGCTGGCGGCCCAGCGTGCCTGCATGGCCTCGCGTTCGGCGCGCGCGGAAACGATCGGGCCGTCGAGTTTTTCCAGGGCGTCGCGCAGCGAGTGGGCCAGACCCGCACGGCGCAATTGAAGATCGATCATGTCCAGATCGATCTGCATGGATTGGGTGCCGCGTTTCACGGGGCGGCCGCTCAGCTGTGCCAGGGTTTCGCGGGCGAGCGGGTCGAGTCTGCCCAGTCGCAGGCTTCTGGTGCGATCTTCACCGTGCGTCGTCTTTCGCTCGAAGTGCCGACGAAGCCGCTGCCGTAACGGGGCGAGGGCGTCGCCACCGAGAAGCCGCTGCAACCGGGGGTCGATGTCCTCACGACGGATCCTGGGGGGTGTGTCCATGCGCGGTTCAGAATGCCATCAGGGTGCCATCGGCGTCCGATGGCTGTCTTGTGCGCTCAGGGGGAAAGCGACGATCCGGATCCGGTTCCCGTCGGCTGGATCGTCCATTCCAGGTCCAGCGTGAAACATGCACGGCATCGATGTGCTGGTGACGTTGCAGATGGGCGATGGCCACGCCCGGCAGCTCGGCCGAACAGGCCCATTCACGTTCGCTGGTCACCACGAAATCCAGGTCGAATTCGCGGATCAGCGCCCAGCAATGGTGGCGAGCGGCATCGTCGATGCCGGCAAACACTTCGTCCAGCAGCACCAGACGGGGCGCATGGGCATGGTGAGCGCCTGAATAAAAGCGTGAAACGGCTGCAAACAGCGGCACGGTCACACCCAGCGCACGTTCGCCACTGGATGCGGGGCCGGACAGTGGGCGCCACTGACCGTCCCAGCGCTGCACCCGAAAACGGTGCCAGCGCCGATAATCCAGTGCGCGTGCCAGTTGCTCCTGCAGGCTGCTGCCCGGAGATGCATCACTGCGGTTGCGCTCGGCAGCGATGCGTCCCTGAAGCATGTCGCCCACCACCTGTCGATCCTCTGCGCTCCAGAGATCGGCGCCGGTATTGAGCAGATGCTGGCGGGCTGTTTTCAGGCCGACCGGTGCACCATCATCATCGCCCTCCGGCAAGGTTTCCCATTGAAGACGAAAACGCACACCTGTCGAGGTCGGGCGCTTGTCGAGTTCTTCGTTGATGGCCTGAACCTGCTGTTCGGCCTCACGCAACAGGCGCTGGATGGTGCTGGCTATTTCGGCCTGGAGATGGTTTTCGAGCACCTCGCGTTCGCTGGCCGTCAGGGTTTCACGGCGGATGGCGATCTCGCCGGCCAGACGGCTGGCGAGTTGGTCAGGCCGTTCGGGACGGTTCTGGTAAATGATGCTGACGACCATGCCGAAGTCGGTGGTTTCGGATTGAGCCTGCTGACCCAGGGAGGCAAGGCTGCGAAGCAGTTCGGTGTAATCAAGTGAGACCTGGCTCTGGATCCGGCTCCACGCTTCGTCATCGTCGCGGATGTCGACCAGGGCCTGTTCCGTCCGACGCGCCAGGTTCAGTGCCGGCTCGATCGTCCAGGCAGTGTCCTGTGCCGGTTGTTCGAGCTGGGGCAACGCGACGGCGAGCAGGCCCGTGGCGGCGAAGCGTTGCCACTGTTCGATGGCATGCTGTCGTTGCTGACTGCGTTCGGCCAGCAGCGTTTCGGCTGCTTCATGCTGCTGCTCGGATCTGGCGCGCTGTTCGCCTGCGATTCGCAGCCCGGCCTGCTGCTCGCGTTCCTCTCTTTCGGTCTCGCTCACGGCGGTTCGGGCCTGCTTCAACCGCTGTTGCAGTTCCTGTACGCGCACGCCGAGCGATTCCTGCAGCGTCTGAAACTGGATGCGGGCCTGTTCGGCGAGCTGGTGTCGAGAGGCCTGATGTGCAGCGCTTTCTTCGGCATCGATTCTTGCCTGGGCCTCCCGTTGTGCCTGTCGATCATGATCCTCGTGGGCGCTCTGATGTCGATGCGCCGCCAGCAACCATGCCTGAAGGGCCTCGGCAAAGGTACGCAGGGCGTCTTCACAGGCACGGAGTCCTTCGAGGGTGGTGGGCAGATTCAGGTCGGCCGCATCGGTGTCCAGTCGTTCCCGGCAGCCTTCGAGCCTCGTGTTCGCTGCCTGAAGCTTTTCCTGGGCCTGATCTGCCTTCAGGCGAGCCTGTTCCAGCGCCCGAATGCAGGCTGTTGCCTGCTGGTGGGCCTCTCGCAAGCCAAGATCGCTGGGAACCTGTTGCCATTCACGGGATGCCTGCTGTTGGCGAGCCTCCAGGTGTGCACGGCGGGTCTGAAGCTCGGCCTGTTGGGCCTGGATCTGCTGCAGGCGCTCATCAATCTCGCGCAGGCGGCGCTGACGACGGGCTTCCCGGGCTGCAGAGCCGATGAATTCCGCTTCAGGCTTTTGCCATCGGCCGACCAGCGCGCCCAGGCGGAAGGCGCCGGAAGGACTCAGCCAGGCTTCACGAGTCGATGCATCTTCTTCGCTGCAATGCACGCCCTGCAGCAGACGCTGGACGACCTCCGCCGGGACAGCCGAGGCGTGGTCGTGGTGTCCGGATGGGGTGAAGATGCCTTCGGTGGCGGGCTGCAACCAGTCCGCCAGGGAGGTGGCCTGCACGGGGCGGCTTGCCCATTGAAGTTCATGAGCCAGCAGGGTGCCATCTTCCGCCCGTCGCAGCTGCCCGTCCGCCTGCACCCAGGCATCGAGCAGGCCACTGGCCTCGAGTGCGGCTTCCAGGCCGGCACGGTCGGCCTGGCTGACGGATGGCTTGAAATCCAGCAGTTGCCACAGCGGAGCGCCAGGCTGATTCCCGGCGGGATGTACATGGCGCCAGGGCGCTCGTGGCGGGGCTTGCTGCCTGCCTGCTTCCAGCGCCTGCCGCTCGGTGCTCAGCAGCGTCTGCTCTTCATGCAGTGACTTTTCCTGGCCCTCCAGTTCGCTCTGTCGTCTGGCCTGTTGCTGCTGAAAAAGCTGCATGGCCGTCAACAAGGCCTGCAGGGCAGGGTTCTCGCCCTGCAGGCGCCTCACCCAATCGCTCAGAGGAACGAGTGTGGCCTCGACATCGGGGATCGTCAGCTGCTGGAGCGCGTCGAGATAAGTCTGCCAGTCCGTGAGCAGCGTGTCGCACTGGTGCTCGACCAGGGCATCAGCCCTCTCTCGCGCTTCGCTGGCTGTCTGAACGTCATCGGCGCACTGCGCATGCAGTGACTGGGCCCGCTGGTGTTCACGCGTGGCGTCTTCCATGTCATGACAGCGTGTCTCCATCAGGCGGATGTGATCATGCCGTCGGATGGCAGCGGCCTGAAGCTGTTCTCCTGTCCGGGTGATGGCCTCGGTCGCCGTCATGCCGGCACCGGGAAGGGATGGCAGATGCGCATCGACGGCAGCGCGCAGGCCGCTCGTTTCACTGGCTGGGTGGAGTCTGGCCTGTTGCGTCTGCATCCAGGCCCGGGCCTGATCCAGGCGTTCCTGGATCTGATGCAGAAGCTGCCGTTCAGCCTCATGGCGGAGCTTGAGCTGCTGCAGTTGCTGCTGCGCGTGATCCAGATCCTGCTGGCGCTGGGCTGCTTCGTTCCTGGCACGCTCCAGTGTCTTGGCATCGCTCATGCCGGGGTCGTTCTGCAGGGCTTCCAGGCGCATGCGGTGGCCTGACAGCGATTCGAGCAGCTGTTGCAGCCTGTCCTGCGCCTGCTGCTCGGCCTGGCGGGCTTGATCCAGTGTCGTTCGGCTGTCATTGAACGCCCGGCTGGCGTTGTCGAAAGCGGACTGGGCGCTGCGCAGAGTTCGGGCATGCCGGCGGCTCTGGGTGGCCGCATAGCGGCCATAGCGCCGGTTGAACTGATCGACGCTCCGGGCCAGCGCTTCGTATTCTTCCAGTTCCCGTCGGTATTCCTCCAGTCGATTCAGTGCGTCGGCCACATCGGCCAGCAGTTCTTCCGAGAGGGGGGGCAGGGCTTCGGTCAAGGCCTCGGAGAGACTTCGTTCATCGGGCCTTTTCGAGAGCTGGGGCTGACGGAGCTGGATCAGCGTGTCCATCAGGGCGCCATAGCGGGCTTCTCCCAGTCCGAACAGGTGTTCATCCACGGCACGTCGATAGGCACCTGCCGTCTCGAACAGCTGGCCATCTCCCTGCAGGGCTTCGCGCAGGTGTTCACGGGTCAGCACGACACGCGAGGGGTTCATCAGCCAGAGGTCTTCCCCGATGCGTCGATCGTGCAGCAGGAAAAACCAGCTGTCCACCTGGGGGCGGGCCGCGTTTGCCGACAGTCCGCATCCCAGAGTCAGGTATTGCGGCTTTCCCTCGGTGTCGAGTCGTCCGAATTCCAGCCAGGTGTAGCCGATTCGCCGGTCATGCTTGCCCAGCAGCAGATTCCAGGCCATCTTCTTGGTGGCGTCACCGTCGGGCTCGATACGTGAGGACTTCAGCTGGGCATCGAAGAGAAAGGGCAAGGTCAATGACAGCACCTTTGATTTGCCGGTGCCATTGTTGCCCTTCAGCAGCAGGCGTCCGTGATGGAACCAGAACTCTTCGCTGTCGTAATGAAAGAGTTCGACCAGACCCAGTCGCAAGGGCTGCCAGCGGGACAGGGCAGGGGTGGGCAAGGGGGGTGCAGGGTGGTCGTTCATCGGAAAGGGCTGATCAGAAAAGGCTGTCCTGATTCGTGGGAATGGCGGGGTGGGCGGCCGCTGGGGTGGCGTCCACCAGCGAGAACCGGGTCAGCGCCGGCAGTGCCCGGGCATGCGTGTCCGAATGCCGAACCAGTTTCAGATGGGAGAGATGTCGCAGGGCAATCTGGCACAACTCCCGTTCCGAACCGGGTTCTCGTGCAGATTTCCGCCAGAAGCGGCCATACTGGTCACGGCTTGCGGCCAGAAAGTCCTCGATGTCGTCATGAGGGACATCGAGTGTTCCCGCCCTGAACCTGTCACACAGAAACCCCGCCACCAGCAGGGTGACATGTGATTCGGTGCCTTCTGAAGGAAGTGCGAGGTCGGTCAGCTCTCCCGCTTCATCGACCAGTGCCAATCCTTCGGCACGCTGTTCGGCGATGAGACCCGTCGCCTCGCCCAGGCGATTGGCCATGGCACCACGCTGGTTGATGAAATAGGCGCGCAGCGCTTCGTCGAGTTCGTCGAAGTAGACGACCGGGTCGTCCAGCAGACGGCGGGCGAGATGATGGCGCAAGACGGTTCGTCGCCCTTCCTCACTGTCGGCATGGTGTTCCCGGGTCAGCGAGTCGAGCCGTGCCCCGAAATCGGAAGGCGCCTGATCGGCTGGCCAGGTCGACGGGCCACGCATGGCAGCCAGCATGCCGGCCAGCACACGTTTTCGTATGTCATAGAGGGCATCGCCCTGATGCGCCGTGTCGCTGCCGGATCGGACATAACCTTCCTCGTCACCGGCCACCCGTTGAAGGATCCCGAGTTCCAGCAGGCGTCGACAGACCGTGACCAGCTCCCGCCGTTCATGCACCGGACGCAACGTGAAGGTGAAGCCTTCTGCCGCGAGCCCGGGGTCGGCTGCGAGTGCCATCAACCGCTCTCCCAATACCCGAAGCGTGATCTGAACGTCGGCGCGTTCCAGCACCGCGCATGTCAGACACAACAGAACGTAATGACGACGGCTGAACTGAGGGAGACCACGGCTTGCATCCTGCCTGTCGGCTGGTGTCTTGTAGAGACGGGCATGCTCACGATCGATATGAAGCGCCCAGCCGGTTTCCCGGGAAAACCAGGCCCGGAGTTCATCGGCATGCCGGTGAACCGCTGCGAAGCACTCGTGGGCCGGCGTCATCAGGGGGGTCATCAGCAGGGCGCACAGCGCCTGTCGACGCTCTTCGATGCGATGGCGGGCCTGTTGCTCGCTGATGCTGTGGTGATCAGGCGATCTGATCGACATGGCCCGTCCGTGTGATGGTGATGAGGTGATCGCGGCCCGCGAAGACCCCTTCCGGTGTGTGGATCAAGGCCCGGGTGTCCGGTCCCAGCGGTTCAAGGCGGATGTCGAGCAATCCGTCGCCACTCGTGACCGACACGGCCTGGTCGGGGGTTGGTTGTCGGGCGAGTGCTTCACCCAGCAGCCCCAGAAACAGGGAGAAGGCATTCGACTCCAGCGTGCCCAGCTCGGAGAGGCGGGTGGGGCTGGCTGTGCAGAGGCGTTGGCGGGCCTGTTCGATCTGCTCATGTTCCTCTTTCAATCGGGCTGCCAGCAGCTTGCGGGCTTCGTCGCGGGCCTGGATGCGTGGCAATGGCCCTCGGGGGGCTGCCTGACCGTACTCGCGCAGGCGTGGGTGGATCTGCAGCGTTGGCGCCTCGGCCCAGGGCGTGCTGGCCGGCAGTTCAAGACCATCCCGGGTCGAAGCCGTGTCCAGCGAAAAATGCCGTGCGGGATTCAGGGCAAAGGCGGCACGGGCGAGCCGGTGCGCCTGTCCGTCATCCTGACAGGCAGCAAACCAGTTGGCCAGCACACGAAAGTCGGCCGATCGGTCACTGCGGCCGCTGCGTCGTTCGTTCAGGGTGGCGATGGCGGTGAGCAGCTGGGGGATGGCGGCCCTTGCCCGGGCGCGCAGCAGTTCGGACTGGGCCGGTCCATGGCCGCCGGTCAGGAACCAGCGGAGCAGACCGCGCCAGCGCTCTTCCCAGTCCTGCATGGCTCGTGTGGCGGCGTCGGACTGTTCGATGTCGTCCCCAGGGGCACTGTCGCGTGCCTGTCGTTCGGCCACCAGCCAGAGCAGGGTGCCGATGTGTGGTTCGAGCTGAAGGATCAGACTGGCGATGCTGCCGGATCGTGCGACGAGATCACCGATGAAACGTTCCAGATAATCGATCAGACGCCGCTTGTAGAGGATGACGGCACTTGCCTCTGCCTGCTGCAATTCAATGCTTCTGGCGATGCCGGCCATGAATGCTTGGGCATTGTCGGCCAGTCCTTCGAAGACCCGAACCAGATCGCGAAGACTCTCGTGAACCTTCACGACATCGGGGACAGGAGTGTCAGCGAGTGTTTTCAATGCCTTCAGGCGAAGGCTGATGTCTTCCAGTGCGATGGTTTGCAGCTCGGCGCGTCTGGCCATCGTCTGGCTGAAGGTCTCCAGCGCCGTCTCGACTGATTCGCCCCCCTGGGAAAGGCGGTAAAGAAAATGGGCGCGATAAAAATCGCTGAGACTGGTCACCCGCCCGGTATCGGGCTGGGACTCAAGGTTGCCCCATTCCGTCAACTGGGTCAGTGCGGCCTGAATGTCCTCAAGACTGGGCGGATGCTCATGCTTCAAGGGGCGCCAGTCCGCATCGGCCTGTACCTCATCCGGCCGCAGATGCAGGCGGAACTGCCGTTTGGCCGAGGCGAAGCAGGCCATGATGCAGCGATAGAGCACCGCCTTCTCGGCACTGACATGGCGGAAAAGGCTGGCCTGCCGCGGATGGATGGCGCTACAGGATGGGGTGATGGGTGAGGACATCCTTGTCTGGTCATTCGGCGTTGTTGCCGGATGACCATTCTAGCCAGATCCAGAAGCCATTGGCTTTTCAGCTCAAATCTGGCCAGAGTATCCCCGGAGCCCATGTGATCCACTGTGACCCCACATGACGCGATGTGTTCCCGCCTGACAGAATCTCTCGTTCTCTTGCCATGAGGTAAATGACATGGCGGTCGGTTTGCCGGTTCGGGTTTCGTTCATGATCCGGCCAATACACTGGGCTGCCGATCGCTCATGAGGCAAGAGGCTTTCGCAGTGCAATTTCCCTCCTCTCATGCGGCCCAGGCGGGCCGTTTTTCGCTTCCGTTGCACGGCCTGCGCGGCATTGCCGTGCTGTTCGTGCTGTTCTCGCATCTGGGTAACGCCGGCATGTCGCTTTTGCCGATCCCGCACGATGCCATCGGCAAGGTCGGCGTCTGGATCTTCTTCTCGCTGAGTGCCTTCCTGCTCACGCGCGGGCTGTGTCAGGCGCTGGCCCGACAGGGGGGCTGGGGCCGGCCGTTGATCGGCTATGGCATCCACCGCGTGATGCGGATTTATCCGCTGTATGTCGTGGTCCTGCTGCTGCACTGGCTGCTGGGCGAGATCACGGCCTCCAGCATCGGCCGCCATCTGCTGTTGCAGGAAGGGAATGCCGAGCTGTGGGCCATTCCGGTCGAGTTCAAGTATTACCTGATCGTGCCGCTGGTGGCGCTGGCGGTGCAGCATGTGCCACGCCATCAGGTATCGATGGCGTTGCTGGCCGTCGTGCTGGTTTCCTTCGGCTACGGCGTGGCCGATCCGAGGTCGGTGTTCTCGATCGAGCTGGATCTGTTGCCCAAGCTGGCGCCTTTTCTGCTGGGCAGTCTGCTGGCGCTGCATGTTGACGGCCTGCAGCAGGTGTCGGCCCGGCAGGCAGGGGATGGGTGGTCTCGCTGGCTGGCAGGCCTGCTGTCGACGCCGGGGCAGATTCTGCTCTGGGCGTTCTGCCTGATATCGACGGTACTGTTCAGGACGATGATCAAGGGGCTTCTGCCCTATGGTCTGGCGCCGCTCTTCGATCTGATGATCGCCTGCTCGGCCACCGGCCTGATCCTGGTCTGCCTGCAGGCCACCTGGACGGCGGCCCTGTTGCGCAACAGGGTGCTGGTGTTCTTCGGCGAGATCAGCTTCGGCATCTACCTGCTGCACATGTTCGTCGTGCATGCGATGGCGCGCTGGGGAGCCTCCCTGCCCAATGGGGCGCAGGCCTGGCTGGTGGTGGCGCTGTGCCTGCCACTGGCTTATCTCAGCTGGCGTTTCATCGAACGCCCCGGCATCCAGGCCGGAAAGCAGTTCGATGGCTGGCTGCAGGGGCTGACGCGCCGCCGGCATGCCTTTTCATGAGAGTGCTCGGGCAGCCGAAAAAACGGATGCTCCGGGTTGACGAGCCAGATCATCGTTCATAGTGATACCGGCAGGCTAGAATGACCAGTTCCTCATCGGTGGCGCGATAGATCAGGCGGTTGGTCGTGTCGATACGGCGTGACCAGTAGCCTGACAGATTGCCACTGAGTGGCTCAGGTTTACCTGTCCCTTCAAAGGGATGCCTACTGGCCTCGGTGGCCAGTTGATTGATTCGTTTGAGTGTTTTGCGATCCTGGCCGTGCCAGTAGAGATAATCCTCCCAAGCTTGGGGAAGAAACTTGATGGCACGACTCATGGTTCCAGCAGTGATTGAGTCTGTGCCTTGCCTTCACGGTCCTGCGCGATCGCATCCATCAGCCGTCGAGCGTTGGCAGGGCTGCTGAGCAGGTGTATCGTTTCCATCAGGCTGTTGTAGGTTGCCTCGGAAATGAGCACGGCGTTTTCACCATCACGCCGATGGATGAGGGTGGCATCACAGTCGGCCACCACGTTGTCGATGACGCGCTTGAACTGGCTGCGAGCATCGCTGAAGCTGACTACACGCATGGTGAACTCCTTGACATGTACCGGAAATTGTACAAGTTGATGGTATGTTCGTCAAGGTGACACCCTGATGATGGGGAATCAGCCTCGTGCTGCAGTGGATGAGGTCCTTGCCATCACCTCCTTTACCAGCCACCCCCGCATCGCCTGCGCCACCTCATCCGGCCGGGTCAACGGCCAGAAGTGCGTGCGTTTGGGGGCGCTGATGATCTGCGCCTGCCTGGTGGCGTCGGCAAAATTTTCGGCCTGCCAGTGCAGGGGGTCGATACGGCCGCTCATGATCAGGACAGGGCAGTCCAGCGCGGCCAGCTGCTGGGCCGAGCAGCCTGCCATCACGTCATCCCAGGCATGGCGGATCTTCCGGAACTGTCCGCCATGCTGCTGGATGGCCCGCCACAGGCGCGGGTCACAGATCGGGGCGAAACCCATCCGGTCGATCCATTTCATGCCCTTGAGGCCGACACCTTCCCAGGCATCGGCTACCCGCCGGCAGATCCAGCTCTTCAGGCCGCCGGGTTCGGTGGCTGCGCCGATCAGCACGAGGCCGGATAGCCTGTCCGGGTAATGTTCGGCATAGTGCAGGGCCAGGTAGCCTCCCATCGAGTAGCCGCCCAGGATGACGGGACGGCCAGGCCGCTCGTCGATCAGGCCGTTCACGTCGTCCAGCGTCTGCGCCACCGAGAATGGCTCGCCTTCCCGTTGACCATGTCCGGCCAGATCGGGGGCCAGCACCTCGGCCACGTCATCCAGCATGGCAGGGTAGGTGGCCCACTGCCCGGTGTTCATCCGGGTGCCATGCAGCAGGATCAGCAGTGGACGGGCATCGGGCCCGGATGAAGGGGAGGGGTTTTCCGTGGACGGGGAGGGATTCAAGGACGGGTCTCGATGGATGACGATCAGGGTTCGATCTTCGTGCCCAGCACCTTCAGAAACTGTGCCAGCCAGGCCGGATGAGCGGGCCATGCCGGGGCTGTCACCAGCTTGCCGTCGGTGTGTGCGGCGTCCACGGCGATGTCCCTGTAATCGCCACCGGCTGCCTTCACGTCCGGGCCGCAGGCCGGATAGGCCGAGCACGCACGATCCTTCAGCACGCCAGCAGCCGCCAGCAGCTGGGCGCCGTGGCAGACGGCTGCCACGGGTTTGTCGGCTTCGAAGAAATGCTGGACGATCCCGATCACGGCCGGGTTCAGTCGCAGGTACTCCGGGGCACGGCCGCCGGGGATCACCAGCGCATCGAAATCGGCAGCCTGGATGTCCTCGAAGTCACCGTTCAGCGTGAAGTTGTGACCCGGTTTCTCGCTGTAGGTCTGGTCGCCCTCGAAGTCGTGGATCGCGGTGCGGATCTGCTCGCCAGCCTTCTTGCCCGGGCACACGGCGGTCACGGTGTGACCCACCATCTGAAGCGCCTGGAAAGGCACCATCGTTTCGTAGTCTTCGGCGTAGTCACCACAGAGCATCAGGATTTTCTTGGCGGCCATCTTTGGTCTCCTCGGCTTGGATGGGGTCGGACAGGGGGGGCCGGTCCGGGCTGGAACGGCGAATCTGGATCGGCATTCGGTCAGGGGCCGGTCGCCGATCATGGCATTCTAGAGGACGAAGCAGTCCAGGACACGCCCCTGGTCATGTGTTTGGGGTGTCTCGGGATTGCAACTATCATTGGATGCCAATGAACAGGGTCATCGGGGGCGGGACTTGAGCTCATTATCCTTCCCGACGAGGATCGAGGAGACCGTCATTGCATCCGGATCAAGACAAGGTAACAGACATCCTGCGCTTCTGGCGCGACCTGGAGATCTTCAACATTCCTCAGGCACCGGGGAGCAAGGATGCGACCCCGCAGACACGAATCTCCACCTTGCGCGCAGGAGAACAGACCTTGGCATGCCTGCCGTGGCACCCGTCACAATGCCAGATCTCCCGGGACGAGGCTTACGTCCATGTGGTGTATGTGGGCGTGGCCGACATGGAGGACCTGACGCGGCTGAGCCTTGAGGCCATACTGAAGGACAGAAGCCTCATCGAGGCAGAGCAGCAGCGCTTGAGTGGCAACGGCTGGCTGGCTGCCTTCGTGGTCGATGAAAAGGGCAGGATCCTGCCCGAGAGCTATATGCCGGCCAGTTTCGCCCATGGTCTTCAAGCATTGAGAAAGACAGGAAATCTGGATCATCTGAATGCAGCCTTGAACCGGGCGAAAGAGGAGTTTGTCCAGCGCCATCAGGGCTTGGTGGCAGGTGAGACCAGCAAAAGCCCTGGCCTGCCGGAAAGGTTCACAGACTGGCAGGTACTGGTGGACGAGCTGAAAATCGTCCAGGACGTCATCGGTGAGGCGGCACAAAATCCCCGTCTGGATTGGCGATGGGTCGTCAGAAGTAGTCGGGTCAGGCGAAAGTGGCTGGCGGAGACTTTGAAGGCCGCAACGGACTTTCTCAATTCCTTCTATCTGGATGATCTCGATCGACTGATCGTGCAGGCGGATCAGGCGGCCCCATTCGGCAAGGCCCTGTCCCGATATTTGGGCTTCCCTCTGCCTGACTCGCAACGGACAGACATCCTGAACGATGCTGCAGCCATGGCAGGTTGTGTCGATGTCGGGCGTTTGCCACCCGCTCGCTGGCCGGCTTCCACCCGTCACTCGCTGGTATTGGCCCAGCAGGCCGCTGTCTCTGAAATATGGCATTCGCTGGCAGATGGTGAGGGGATCATCGGGGTCAATGGCCCACCCGGTACGGGAAAAACCACCCTGCTGCGCGATGTGATCGCACAGGTGGTTACTGATCGTGCAATCCGTCTGGCCGGGCTGTCATCGCCGTCCGGGCTGTTCGACGAGAAGGTCAGTGTTGGCGGCAAGAGCTTCTTTCCCCTGAAGGCGGAGGTGATGGAGGGTACTTCCATCGTCGTCACCAGCAACAACAACAATGCGGTCAAGAACATCACGCAGGAGCTGCCGGCACTCAGGACGCTGGACGAAGCATTTCAGAATACGGATTATTTTGCAGATGTGATGCGCGAGGTGTTTCGGGCGCAGAAGGTACTGGGCGAAGACCGCCAACCGATCGAGGGCTGGGGGGTGATCGCTGCAGCACTCGGTAATGCCAACAACCGGCGTGCTTTCGTCCAGGGTTTTTTCCGTGAGGATCAGCAGGAGCCCGGCAGAACCAGACAACCGGATTCACAAGATGGTGCGGTTGATATGGTGTCGACTGATCCGGCGCCTCTGGAAGAAGAGCGGTCAGGTGACAAAACGTCCAGGCAGAAGAATGTCCCCCTTCATCCGAACCATCCGAAGGATGTGCCTGCTGCTACCGCCGAGTTGCATGCAGACGAAACGGCAACGTCCAGCCAGGTAAATCCGACGCCTGCTCATGAAGCCATGCCGCCGTCGATCAAGCAGGTACTGGAAGAGGCTTCACGTCATTACCATGAGCATCAGAGAGCCTGGCAGGAGGCCCGGCAGGATTTTCTGGCCAGACTGAGCAGTTTCCGTCGATGCCAGGCACAACTGGAAGACGCACAGTGCACCCGTGCCGGACTCGACACCCAGTTGTCTGCGTGGGAAGCGGCCCAGGCCGAAGAAGCTGAGTCTGCCCGGGCGCTGGCGGCCTGCGAGGCCGAATTGATGCAGCTTCGGGATGAACAGGTTGCTCAGCAGCGTCTGGTCGATGCCTGCATGCTGGCGTTGAAACAGCAGGGAGAACTGCATGGGGCGGGTGCGGCCGATCGCCTTCTGGCCAGCTTCGGCATCCGGACGGCACGGATGCGAAAGGCACATGAGCAGCTCGAAGCGTCCACCCGTGCGCTGGCCGGAGCATCGGAGCAGCTGATCAGGGTCAGGACGAAGTTGCGCGAAGCTTCTTCACGCTTGGACCTTTGCCGTCTGGCCCGGGATGAAAGCTCGAGGCGGCGAGAGACGCTGGAGCGGGAGCTGGCCATCCAGTACGACAGTCTCGAGGTGGCGGCATCGTGGGGAGTCAGCCATTTTCCAGATGAGCGTTTCTGGAGAATGAACCCCGATGACAGGCACCGTGCCAGCGTGGGCGTGGGTGAGCCGCTGGAACAATTGCGTGCCGAGCTTTTTCTGGCAGCGGTAGCATTGCATCGGCAGACGATTCTGGCCAATGCGGGCAAGTTCATTGCAAACCTGCGTCTGGTGTCGGGCATGCTCGGAGGCGGGCTGCGGGAAGGGCTTCGCCCCAAGGATCGGGCGATTCTGTGGAACGCCTTCTTTTTCGTGGTGCCGGTGGTGTCGACCACGCTGGCATCTTTCGACCGTCTGTTCGTGGAAATGAAGCAGGACAGCCTCGGGTGGTTGCTGATCGACGAGGCTGGACAGGCCACGCCCCAGTCGGCTGCCGGGGCCATCTGGCGGAGCCGGCGGGTGGTCGTGGTGGGAGACCCCATGCAGATCGAGCCGGTTTTCACCGTTCCGGATCGGATGGTGGAGCATCTGCGTTCCCTGCATCAGGTCGGGGGACGTTGGTCTCCTCTGGAGGCTTCCGTTCAGGCGCTGGCAGACCGGGTGACCCCATTGGGTGCCTGGGTCAGACAGGGGGTTGACACGGGTGAGGGGGCTGTCCCGATCTGGACAGGCATGCCATTACGTACCCATCGCCGCTGTCATGATCCGATGTTTTCGATGGCAAACCGAATTGCCTATGACGGGCAGATGGTTCAGGGGCGGGTCGACGGAGAGGGCGGGTCTCTTCCATCAAACTACGAATCTCCGCTTGGTGAAAGCGCCTGGTTTCATGTGCCATCCCGGGAAGTGGATCATCCGGTGGTGCAGGATGAAATTCGGTGTTTGTGTGCCTGCATCAACATGTTGAATCGTGCTGGAACGCCTCTGGCCGACATCTATGTCATTTCTCCTTTCCGCAAAGTCGCTCAGGTCTGTGGAGATGTACTCCGGAAGGCGAGCCTGAAACAGATCCAGACTGGCACGGTTCATACCTTTCAGGGCAAAGAGGCTGCCATCGTGTTCCTGGTGCTTGGTACGGCACCGGGTACAGGCGGCTCTGGCGCACGTCAATGGGCTGCCAGAAAGCCCAATCTGCTCAATGTGGCGGTCACGCGTGCCAAGCACCGCTTGTATGTGATCGGTGATGCACAGGAGTGGGGACGCCATGAGTACTTCAACACTGTTCAGGCCAGTTTGCCGGTCAAGTCAGCACCTTCGGCCTCAGGTATGACCCCATGACGGACTTCTTGCCGTCTGCCGGACTGATGCTTGCCCTGGCAGCCTTCGCCGCCGGCGTGCTGAACGCGATTGCCGGTGGTGGTACCTTCCTGACCTTCCCGGCGCTGGTCTGGACGGGTGTGCCGCCCGTCACCGCCAACGCCACCAGCGCCTTCGCGGTCTGTCCGGGGTATCTGGGCAGCGTCATGGGCTTTCGCGCCGAGCTGGCGGCCCTGCCCCGCAGCCTGCTGTGGCGGGAGATCGGGCTCAGCGCATTGGGCGGTGCGGTGGGGGCGATGCTGCTGCTCGTCACGCCGGCCCGGACCTTTGCCGGCATCGTGCCGTGGCTGCTGCTCTTTGCAACCGGGCTGTTTGCAATCGCGCCGTGGTTGGTGCGCTGCTCCGGTCATGTCCGAAGCGCTCGGGCCGGCACGGGACGCATGCTCGGCCTGCTGGCGGTAGCCATCTATGGCGGCTATTTCAACGGTGGCCTCGGCATCCTTCTGATGGCGCTTTATCTGCTGGTGGGGGAGGCGCGCCTCAATACCGTCAACGCACTGAAGAATCTCAATTCCCTCGTGCTGTCGGTGGTTTCGGTCATCACCTTTGCGCTGGGGGGCGCCATCGTCTGGCCGCAGGCCCTTTGGATGGCGCTGTTTGCGACGCTCGGCGGTTTTACCGGTGCGCTGCTGGCGCGGAGACTACCCACGGTCTGGGTGCGAGGCATCGTCATCCTGACAGGGCTGTTGATGGCCTGCCTTTTTTTCATCGATGTCAACAGTTGACAACGCATCCCGGGAACAGCCACGCCCGCAGGCGCAGCGCGCTGCCACGGTCGAGACGCCCGAGATCCTGGCCCCGCCGCATTGACGCCCGGCCAGCTATTCAGCTATGTTCCGGGCCTGCCTTTGCCTTGGGCATCTTTACGTCCTTTCCGGCCGCGCCCGAAGGTTGCTCGCGCCAGATCCGATACCCTCCTGCTTCATGTCCGTCTACCCGTCTCATCGCGTCGTGTCGGCTGCGGCGCCTGGCCGTCCGGCTCACGAGCCCCTGCCGCCTGAGCTTGCCCGGTCTCCCGGCGTTACCCGCTCCGCTGAAGTGGCTCATCCGGTAGAACTGGCACCAGCATCCAGCGCTCCCGATGGCCTGACCCGCGTGTCGGTCGCACCGATGATGGACTGGACGGATCGCCATTGCCGCAGTTTTCATCGCCTGCTGTCGACCGAGGCATGGCTCTATACCGAGATGGTGACGGCACAGGCTATTGCGCACGGCGATCTGGATCGGCTGCTGGGCCGGGGAGAAGAGGGCGGACGTGTCGTGCTTCAGCTGGGCGGCAACGATCCGGCCTTGCTGGCGGCTGCTGCCCGGGCCGGCGTCGCCTATGGCTACGACGAGATCAACCTGAACTGCGGTTGCCCCAGCGACCGTGTGCAGGAAGGTGCCTTCGGGGCCTGCCTGATGGCCGATCCGGGACGGGTGGCCGATTGCGTGAGCGCGATGCGGGAAGCCGTGCCGGTGCCTGTCACCGTCAAGCACCGGATCGGTATCGACCGTCGCGAGGACTACGGATTCGTCCACACCTTCGTCGCGCGCGTGGCCGAAGCCGGTTGCCGGCGTTTCATCGTCCATGCCCGCAATGCCTGGCTCGATGGTCTCGACCCGAAGCAGAACCGCGAGATTCCGCCGCTGCGTTATGAGGTGGTGCACCGGCTGCAACGGGATTTTCCGGGCTTCGCCTTCGAACTGAATGGTGGGCTGGCCGATCTGGCGGAAGGGGCCGAGGCGGCCAGGGGACGGGATGGGCAGCCCGCGCTCGATGGCGTGATGTATGGCCGTCGGGCCTACCACGAGCCCTGGCTGCTGGCCGGCGTCGACCGGTGGCTGAAGGGTGAGGAGGCCGGGCCGGCACCATCACGCCGGCACATCGTCGGGCAGCTCGTGGCCTATCTGACGCGCCAGGCCGAGCATGGCGTCGAACTGCGGCATCTGGCCCGTCATGTGTTGGGGCTGTATCACGGGCTGCCGGCAGCACGACTGTGGCGTCGGCAGCTCAGTGACAGCCGTGTGCTGGCACGCAATGATCCCGGCGTGCTGATGGCCGTGTGCGAGCAGGTGGAGGCCGAAGCCGAGCGGGTCAGGGCAAGATCGGAGGCCTGGCGGCAGTCAGCCTGAGCGTGTCATCCGACCTTGACTTGGCTCTGGCGATGAGGTTTTTTCCGGGGCCCTCGTCGGGAGCGGACATAGAGCATCATGCTCAGGTAGCAGGCGATCGCCAGCATCGTCTCGATCCAGGCCAGCGTGGACGACAGGCCCGTGTCACTCATGCCACGGACGATGCCTTCGCACACGTAGGCGAGGATCAGCATGACCCAAAGCTGGTAGGCACGCACCCAGCCACGTCTGAGGGCGGGCAGGGCGAAGACCAGAGGCACCACTTTCAGTGCGAGCAGCGAGCCCTGCGGGCGCAGCGGGGCCAGCACCATCTCCCAGGCCAGCCCCAGCGCGATCAGCGCGATCACCAGCGCGATGGTGGCGTAGCGGAAGCGGTTGGCGCGGCGCCGGACGGTGTCCTCATCGGGTGGCAGGCTGTCTCGGTCTGGTTCTCTCGGCATGTGAAAAGTGGCGTGTGATCCGATGAAGTCACGGGTGGGCTCCTCGCGTGCTTCGGCCCTTGCCCAGCCCGGCAATGTAGCATGCCCGCCGTGGTCGTCGGGGCAGGGTATCTACCAGGGATCTTGCACCATCGGTGGGCTCCCGCTACCCTGATGGATCAAGCGGGCATTCGAGCCCGGTCGCCGGGGGGCGACCATCACGTTAGGGAGGAAAAGAACAAGATGAAAGTGGCCGACATCCTGAGTCTGAAGGGCAGCACGCTGTTCACGGTGACGCCTGAGATGACCTTGTCCGACTGCGTGGTGACGATGGCCGAGCATGACATCGGTTCGGTGGTCGTCATGGAGGGCGGCAAGCTGGCCGGGATGCTGACCTTCCGCGAAGTGATCCGCATGGTGGCCAAGCGCCAGCACGAGCAACGCAGTGGCCCCACGCGCCCGGTGGCCGAGATCCTGGTTCGAGACGTGATGGTGAACGAGCCGACCGTCGTCGCCCCGGGCGTGGACGTGAACGAGCTGCGCCGCATCATGATCGAGACGCACACCCGCTATGTGCCGGTGATGGAGGATGGCGTGCTGCTCGGCATCCTGTCCTTTCACGATGTGGCGCGTGCCGTGCTCGATGCGCAGAGTTTCGAGAACAGGATGCTGAAGGCCTACATCCGCGACTGGCCGGCCGAGGATCAGTGACCACTTCGAGGGGGGGCTGTCGCGCCGACGCCTCGCCCGGCAAGGGGCATCCGTTTCGATGGTCGGGCGGCAGCGACGATCGGCGGGTTCTCTGGAACGGCCTGCCACGCAGATTGCTAGAATGGCCGGATGCGAATACTGATCAGCAATGATGACGGCTATTTTGCCCCTGGTATCGAGGCGCTGGCTGCAGCGTTGTCGGGCCTGGGCGAGATCTTCGTCTATGCCCCCGAGCGGGATCGCTCCGGCGCCTCCAACTCGCTCACCCTCAGCCGGCCGCTGACGGTGCGCCGGGCGGCCAACGGTTTTCACTTCATCGATGGCACGCCGACCGATTGCGTGCACGTCGCCGTCACGGGCCTGATGGATGCGCCGCCCGATCTGGTGGTCTCCGGCATCAACGACGGTGCCAACATGGGCGATGACACCATCTATTCCGGCACTGTCGCGGCGGCGATGGAGGGATACCTGCTGGGCCTGCCGGCCATCGCCTTTTCGCTCACCACGAAGGGGCATGAGCATCTGGACAGCGCGGCACGGGTCGCGCGTGATGTGGTCGTGCGCTATCTGACCGACCCGTGGCAGCAGCCGATGCTGCTGAACGTCAACATCCCGCCACTGCCCTATGACGAGCTGGGGGGCTATGAAGTCACCCGCCTGGGCCGGCGTCATCATACCGAGCCGGTCATCCCGGCGCAGAACCCGCGCGGCGAGACGGTCTACTGGATCGGCAAGGCCGGGCCGGAGGCCGACAAGGGGCCAGGCACCGATTTCCATGCGATCGCTGCCGGACGGGTGTCGATCAGTCCGTTGCAGGTCGATCTGACCGCTGCGGCCCAGCTGGAACAGACACGCCGATGGTTGGGGTGATCAGGCGCTCCGATACCGACGGACTGGTTTCGGAACGGGCGCGTTTCAGGATGGTGGAGCAGCTGGCCGAGCAGGGGATCGATTCGCCGATCGTGCTGGCTGCCATGAAGAAGGTGCCACGCCATCTGTTCGTCGAACAGGGGCTGGCCAGTCGTGCCTACGAGGACATGGCCCTGCCCATCGGGCACGGGCAGACCATCTCGAAGCCGTCCACGGTTGCACGGATGCTGTGGCTGCTGGCCGAATCGGTTCGGCCCGAGAAGGTGAAGACGCTGCGGGCGCTGGAAATCGGCACCGGCTGCGGCTATCAGGCGGCCGTCATGGCGCGTCTCTTCGAAGACGTGGTCTCGATCGAGCGCGTACATTGGCTGCATGAGCTGGCCAAGGTCAATGTGCGCCCCTTCGCATTGCCGAACCTGCGCCTGCTCTTTGGTGACGGCACGGCCGGGGTCACGGCGGGGGCACCCTATGATGTGGTGATCAGTGCCGCCGCCAGCGATTCGATCTCGCGTGAATGGCTGAAGCAGATGGCCGTGGGTGGCCGTCTGGTGGCACCGGTCAAGTCGGCCGAGCGCGATACCCAGACCTTGCATGTGGTGGATCGGGTCAGCCAGAATGAATGGTTGCTGACCGAACTCGATCCCGTAAGATTCGTACCGCTGCGCGCAGGCGTTGCCCGCTGAGCAGCGAACCGGAGGAATGATCTGATGATGAGCGATGTGCTGAAGAGGCCCACGCATGTATTGTTGTTGATGACGGCAGGCATCCTGCTGGCCGGTTGCGCGGCCACGAAGCCGGCGCCGGTCGTTCATCGTACCAGTCCGGGGGCGCAGCCGCCGGTTGCCACCGCACCGGTCGAGTTGCCCGCGGGCGAGCCCACGGATCAGATGGCCGAAGGCCAGATGCCCCAGGACGATGGCCCCCAGGTGTCCCCCATCTATCAGGGCGCCATCCACCAGCAGGGCAGCAATGCTGCGCCCGATGATCCGAACCTGAAGATCGGCCCTCAGGGCATCAAGCGCCCCTACGGTGCACCGAAACCCGGATCGATGGCCAGCGCATCACAGGCGGGAGGGATGGTGCCGCGAGCCGGCGCCCCCGCAGGGGCGGCGGGTGCTTCGGTTTCGGCGGGTAGCGTACCAGGTACGGCCACCGCGCCGGCATCGAAGCCGCCGGCCGTGCCGACCGAGACGCGAAGTCTCGATGGCGTGCGTTTCAGCTGGCCGGTTCCGGGCAAGCTGCTGCGTGGCTTCGATGGTGATGCCAACAAGGGGCTGCTGCTGGCCGGCACATTGGGAGACCCGGTGCTGGCCGCGGCCGATGGCCGGGTCATCTACAGCGGTGAAGGTCCGCGTGGCTACGGCAACCTGATCATCCTGAAGCACAGCAACGAGATGCTGTCGGTCTATGCACACAACCGCAGCCTCTCGGTCAAGGAAGGCGACAAGGTCAAGCGTGGCCAGAAGATCGCCGAGCTGGGTAGTACCGGCACCAGCCGTCCGGCGCTGCATTTCGAAGTGCGGCGTGGCGGCAAGGCCATCGACCCGGCAGGCGTGTTGCCGAAGCGTTGACGGATCGTACGTTGTCGAAGTCTTCTTCCTCTCCCAGATCCGTCCGACCGGCCGGCACGCCGGCCGGCCAGGGCAGGGGCGTGCGTCGCCAGCCTGCCCGCCGGGGATCAGGCACCCGCGACGCGGCTGGGAGTCAGATTCATCGCCCCCACCAGAAGGCGGCTCGTCCCGTCGCCGGCAAGCCTGCTTCGGCCGGGCCTGCTTCTGCGCCTGCCGCCATCGGCCGCCCCGGCATCTCCACCCAGCCGCCCCGCATCGAAGCGCCAACCGAACCCTTGCGTTGTCGGATCGAGTCCGTCGATCTGGACGGACACGGTATCGCCCGGCAGGACGGCAAGGTGGTGTTCGTGCATGGGGGCCTGCCGGGTGAGCTGGTGGAGGCCCGCGTCACGCGGGCCAAGCCGCGCTATTCGGTAGCCGAGGTGGCCTCGGTGCTCGAGGCCAGTCCGAACCGGATCGCACCCCGATGTCCGCACTACGGGATCTGTGGCGGATGCAACCTGCAGCATGCCGATGTGAAGGCCCAGGTGGCTTTCAAGCAGCGCGTGCTGGAGGACACGCTGTGGCATCTGGGGAAGGTGAGGCCGGCGCAGTGGTTGCCGCCCATCGAAGGCCCGGGGTGGGGCTATCGTTTCCGGGCACGGCTGACGGTTCGGGATGTGCCGACGAAGGGCGGGGTGCTCGTCGGCTTTCATGAGAAAAGCTCAAGCTACGTGGCGCCGCTGTCCGAATGTGCGATCCTGCCGCCCAGGGTGTCGGCGCTGCTGCCGCTTCTGAAGACGCTGATCGGGAGCCTGTCGATCCGGCAGCGCCTGCCGCAGGTCGAGGTGGCGGTTGGTGACTGTACGAAGCCTCCCCGACATCCGCTGGCACTGGTGTTCCGGGCGCTGTTGCCGCCTTCTCCCGCGGATCTGGCCCGCCTGATCGACTTCGGTCGTGCGCATCAGGCCGAGATCTGGCTGCAGCCCGGTGGGCCCGATTCCATCGAGCTGCTCTGTGATGCCGAAGGGCAGCGCGATGGCGTGTCGGCACTGGCCTACGAGCTGCCGGAATTTGGCGTGCGAATCCCGTTCGGGCCCACCGATTTCACGCAGGTCAATGCCGGCATCAACCGGGTGCTGCTGTCACGGGCTGTCCGGCTGCTCGACGTGCAGCCCGAAGACCGGGTGGTGGATCTGTTCTGTGGACTGGGCAATTTCACGTTGCCGCTGGGGACCCGGGCGCGTCAGGTGATCGGCGTCGAAGGTGTGCCAGCGCTCGTCGCGCGGGGTGAAGCCAATGCCGGGCTGAACCGGGCGGTGCTGCTGGCGCCCCCGGGTCCGCAGGGGGTCAGCTTCCGGGCGGCCAATCTGTTCCAGTTCGATCAGGCCGCCTGGCAGGCGCTGGGGCCGGTCGACAAGCTGTTGATCGACCCGCCACGCGATGGGGCACTGGCCGTGGCGAAGGTGCTGGCTGCGTTGCCAGCCGGATTGCGGCCCGGGCGGATGGTCTATGTCTCGTGCAATCCGGCCACGCTGGCGCGTGATCTGGGCATCATGGTGCATGAGGGCAACTGGCGTGTTCGACAGGCTGGCGTGGCCAACATGTTCCCCCATACCGCGCACGTCGAATCCATCGCACTGATCGAGCCGTGAACATGGGAGCCTGAACAGCAGGAAAGTTGCGTCAGGCTGCCACGGGTGTGCTCAGCACGCTGTTGATGAGCCATGCCCTCAGCGCCTGGGCCACTTCGTCCGGGTGAGTCATCGGCCACAGATGCGTGCGCCGGGGCTTCGTGACCACCGTCGCCTGTCGGGCGGCAGCAGCAAAGCGCCGTGCATGGATGTGCAGCTGATCGAGGCTGCCGCCAAGGATCAGCACCGGGCAGCGGACGGCTTCGAGTTGCCGCGACGAACAGTGCTTCATCACGTCCAGCCAGGCTGCCTTGATGTCGCAGAATTGTCCGCCATGTGCCTGGATGGCAGCCCAGACTTGCGCATCGCAGACTTGGGCGAAGTAATGCTCGTCAAGCCATTTCATTCCGCTCACTCCCAGGCTTTGCCAGCATTCGGCCAGGCGCCGATAGAGCCAGGCACCGATGCCTTCGGGTTCGGCCGCACAGCCCATCAGCACCAGTCCGGCGAGCCGGTCGGGATGACGCTCGGCATAGCAGAGCGCCGCATAACCGCCCAGGGAATGGCCTGCCAGAATCACGGGGCGTTCGCCGGCAGCCTCGAGCATCGCCGAGATGTCCTCGATCTCCTGCGCCAGCGAGAACGCTTCGGAAGTCCGTTTCCCGTGTCCGGGCAAATCGGGCGCCATCACGTCCACGATGTCAGCCAGCGCCTCGGCGTAGGTGGCCCATTGGGCACCATTCATGCGCGTGCCATGCAGCAGGATCAGTAGAGGGCGGGCATCGGCTGCGGATGAGGTCATCGGCGCTTGTTGGCCGAAGCTTCGTCAAGCAGTGCCTTGAAGGAGGTGTTCTCGCTCATGTCGTCGTCCTCGCAGTCTCGGAAGGATGGGGTGATCAAAGCCTCGTCGATCGAGGTCATCATACCCCATTTCCATTAGACTTATCTAATAAACGGATCGGACACGGGTTCGGGTCGGTCATGGGATCCGATCGGTCACGGGTTCCGGTGGTGCAGGTGTCCGATCGACGGAGGAAGGGACAACGCTCTTCCAGCGCCCGTGTCGGCATAGAATGCCGGTCTGCCGGTCTGCCCGTTCGTTTGCTTGCGGTCTGCCGGTTTGTCAGCCGCTTCGTCTGTTTGCCGGTTTGCTGGCTTGCTGGTTTGCCTGTTTGCCACGTCCGTCCGGACGTCTTCATCGAAATCCGATTTCCCGTCATGACGTCACCCGATATCCTTTCTCCTGCTCATGATCATGCAACCGGAGGGCCGAGCTGGCATCCCGCATCGTGGCGCAACCGGCCTGCACGACAGATGCCCAGTTACCAGGATCAGGCAAGGCTGGAAGAGACATTGGGCCAGTTGCGACAGTTTCCACCGCTGATCTTCGGTGGCGAGGTTGAGGCGCTGAGGGCGCATCTGGCCGAGGTGGCGGCAGGGCGTGCCTTCCTGCTGCAGGGCGGGGACTGTGCCGAGAGCTTCGACATGGCCGATGGCGAATCGGCGCGCGAAACCTTCCGCGTGATGCTGCAGATGGCCGTGGTGCTGACCTACGCGGCGGCCAGGCCAGTCGTGAAGGTGGGGCGGATGGCGGGCCAGTTTGCCAAGCCTCGTTCGGCCGATACCGAAACCCGGGATGGCACCACCTTGCCCAGCTATCGGGGCGACATCATCAATGGCACCGATTTCACGGCCGAGGCGCGCCTGCCGGATCCAGTGCGGATGCTGCGGGCCTATTCGGCCAGCGCCTCGACGATGAACCTGCTCCGGGCGCTGGCCGGTGGCGGTTTTGCCGATCTTCACCAGCTCCACGCCTGGACGACCGATTTCGTCAAGGCCAGCCCCCAGGGACAACGCTATCAGGAGCTGGCAGACCGGATCGGTGAGACGCTGGCCTTCATGGCAGCCTGTGGCTTCACCGCCGACAACATGCCGCAGTTGCGGGCAGTCGATTTCTACACCTCGCACGAAGCCCTGCTGCTGCCCTATGAAGAGGCGCTGACCCGGGCAGGGGAGGGCGAGACGGCTGGTCGATGGTTTGGTGCCTCAGCACATATGCTGTGGCTGGGTGAACGAACCCGTCAGCTCGATGGCGCGCACATCGAATATCTGCGTGGCATCGCCAATCCGGTCGGCGTGAAGATCGGTCCGACGGCCACGCCCGATGAGATCCTGGCCTTGCTCGACACGCTCGATCCGGACAGGGAGCCGGGACGTGTCGTGCTGATCACCCGGATGGGTGCGGGCAATCTGCCGACATACCTGCCGCCGCTGGTTCGCGCGGTGCGTGAGGCCGATCGTCCCGTCATCTGGAGCTGTGACCCGATGCATGGCAACACCGTGAGCACGACCGATGGTCTGAAGACTCGGGACTTTGGCAACGTGGTGCAGGAAGTGCGCGAGTTCTTCGGGGTGCACGCCGACGAAGGCACGGTGGCCGGCGGTCTGCATGTGGAGTTGACCGGGCAGGACGTGACCGAGTGCCGGGGCGGGGGCCAGAACCTGACGGACGAGAACCTGAAGCAGCGTTACACCACGGCCTGCGACCCGCGTCTGAACGGCTCGCAGAGCCTGGAGCTGGCCTTCCTGGTGGCGGATCTGCTGAAAGCAGGCCGGCGTTGAAGGAATCCTGTTCCAGCTCAGGTCAGTTGGAGCCGCGTTAAGGATACTCTGAACAAGTCCTGTGAGGCGACGCGCCCTGAAGCGGGACGCAGGACAAGGCGGCATTGGTCGCCAATGGTGGCGCTATTGACGACCAATGCCATCAGGCCGGCTGTGCAATACAGGGTGCTACAGTCGGCGCTGATCCGATCAATGACTGATCATCCACGGCCGACGGCCCGGAAACATCCGGGCTGCGCCATCCGCTGAACCGCCTACCGACGTTCTGGATGAGCGCGAGGACACGGCAGCTTTCCCGCCAGCGGGCGCACAGCACCCACAGCCAGCCGGGTGTGACAGCCGCCGGTAACTGCCATCGCTCGATGAGCGTGGTTCGTGCCGGGCCCGTTCGTTGATCGCATGGGCAGCCAGCCGGTCCGCGCCCAGCTCCCGGATGTGAGGCGCATGCAGCAGGGCCAGCGGCGCTTCCAGCCCGCACTCGGGGCAATACGCTGCGTTACGCTGGTTGATGCGGCGCATCGCATCGAAAGGGCCACAGTCGGGGCAAAGGTAGTCATAGAGCGGCATGGGGTCTCCTTGAAGGTGTGGTGCGATCGTTCACCGGTGCTGGCGCGTGTCATGAGCCCGTTTGCCCCCGCGCTGGTTCCTGAACCGTGCGTTGACAGGGCTGCCCGGTCAGCGATCCGGCGAGATCGGCAGATTCGGGTTGTCCTTCAGGAAAACCGTCGGGCCATCCGCATTGGGGCGAATGTCGAAATCGAAGATCTCGGTTGGCAGCCACAATGTCGCGCAGGCGTTCGGCACGTCCACCACGCCGCTGATGTGCCCCTGAACCGGTGCCGATCCCAGGATCGAGTAGGCCTGTTCGCCGCTGTAGCCGAATTTCTTCAGGTATTCGATCGCGTTCAGACAGGCCTGCCGATAGGCCACCGTCGTGTCGAGGAAATGCTGACCGCCTTTTTCATCGACGGAAATGCCCTCGAAGATCAGGTAGTCGTTGTAGTTCGGCGTGATCGGGCTGGGCTTGAAGATCGGATTCCGGATGCCGTATTTCCGCATGCCGTCCTTGATCAGGTTCACCCGCATGTGAACCCAGCCGCCGATCATCTCGATGGCACCGCAGAAGGTGATCTCGCCATCGCCCTGGCTGAAATGCAGGTCGCCCACCGACAGGCCCGCGCCGTCGACGTAGACCGGAAAATAGATCCGGGAGCCGCGGGACAGATCCTTGATGTCACAGTTTCCACCATGCTCACGCGGTGGCACGGTTCTTGCGCCTTCCCTGGCTGCCTGATCGCGAGCTTCTCCCTGCATCTTGCCCATGTGTGCGTTGGCCGGGTTGGGTGGATTGGCCAGTGCCGGCACACGATCCGGATCGGTGGCGATCAGCGCTGCCTCACGTTCGTTCCAGCGCGCGAGCAGATCGTGATCCGGCAGGCAGCCGATCAGGCCCGGATGGATCAGGCCCGCAAAATTCACGCCTGGCACGTGTCGGCTACGCGCGAACATCCCGTCGAAGTCCCAGATCGACTTGCAGGCATGCGGGAAATGCTCATCCAGAAAACCGCCGCCGTTCTGACGGCTGAACACGCCGTTGAACCCCCAGTGATGACCATCGAGCGCGCCGATGTCGAGCAGATCGACGACCAGCAGGTCGCCCGGCTCGGCGCCTTTCACTCCAACAGGCCCGGAGAGGAAATGCACGCGCGACAGCTCCACGTCCCGGATGTCGTCGGCACTGTCGTTGTTGGCAATGGCGCCGCCGGTCCAGTCATAGGTTTCCAGCCTGAAATCATCGCCGGGTGATACCCAGACCGCCATCGGAATGTCGGGGTGCCAGCGATTGTGGATGCAGGGATTGTCGTAAGGTGACTGATGAAGATCGACCTTGATCAGGGTTGCCGTCATGATGGTCTCCTCCTTCCCGGGGGAAGTGTGACTGTGGGTGGCCCGATGCCGGATCGATGAAGTGATCCGCCGGGCTCGGTGTCGTCATGGCGCAGGGAAACGTAGGCCTGATGCCATGGACGTTGAGGGCACTATAGAAGACAGAGACATTCGCCCCGACGATTAAGATATCGGCACGGCGGGTTTTTGTGCATCGTGTCATGCTTTTTACCGTTTCATGATGGAGGACGCCCATAGCCAGGAGCTTGGGCGGGAGGCATCGCGAAGGCGAAAATCGGCCCCGCCGAGCACAGTTTGTGCCCGATTCGCCGCCCCATAGCGGGCGCTATGGGGCAAGAAGCGGGTGCAGAATGGGCCGGCGCGGCCGGTTTGCAGCCCGCGACTTTCCTGCCGCCCAGGCTCCTAGGGACAAACCCGGATTGATGCATTTCCCTTGAAGGGGTCAGATAAAAAGGATAGCCCCAATGAAGACAGCTTCTTTCAGGAGAGCTTCTTCCCACAGGAGGAGACAGCCATGAGGAACAGAGACGTCAGGATCGATCTGGCCTCCACCGGCGGCGCCCGCGGGGGAAAGCTCGCGCTGGATCTCGCGGCTGAATCCAGCAGCCCGGACACGGCGGCCGTGGCGCGGATACTCGCCCAGTGGCCAGCACACCCGGATTCGGGTGAATTGCTGCCGATGCTTCATGCCATCCAGGATGAGCTGGGCCATATTCCCGAAGACAGCGTGGCGCTGATCGCCGCCACGATGTCCCGCTCCCGGGCCGAGATACATGGGGTCATCACTTTCTACCCGCATTTCCGTCTGCAGCCGATCCAGGGGCGCCATCTGGAGATCTGTCGTGCCGAAGCCTGCCAGGCCCGGGGCGCCACGCAGCTGATCGAGCACGCCGCGCGCCAGATGGGGCTGCCGATGGGTGAGCTCAGTGCCGATGGTGCCGTCACCACCACACCCGTCTACTGCCTGGGGCTGTGTGCCCAGGGCCCAGCGATCATGCTCGATGGCAGGCCGCATGCCCATGTCACGCCGGCGCGGCTGGCAAGCCTGCTGGCCGAAGCACCGGAGAGGGAGGTTGCCTGATGATCAGTGAGCGTACTACCAGGGTTTTCGTGCCGCTCGACACGGCTGCCCTGGCGGCCGGTGCCGATGCGGTGGCGCGGTGCATCGAGCGTGAGGCGCGGGATCGTGGCTTGCCGGTGCAGATCATCCGCAACGGCTCGCGTGGCCTGCTGTGGCTCGAGCCGATGGTCGAGATCGACACGCTGCATGGCCGGGTGGCTTATGGCCCGGTGAGGGTCGAGGATGTGCCGGCGCTTTTCGACGCCGGGTGGCTGACCGGGCAGGCGCATGAGCGATGTCAGGGTCTGACCGAGGAAATCCCGTATCTGAAACATCAGGAGCGGCTGACCTTTGCGCGCGTGGGCATCATCGACCCGCTCGACCTCGACGATTACGCCCATCACGGCGGCTGGCAGGGCCTCAGGCACGCGCTGGGCATGAGCCCCGCCGACATCGTGGCCGAGGTTACACATTCCGGGTTGCGGGGCCGTGGTGGGGCGGCTTTTCCCACAGGTCTCAAGTGGCAGACCGTGCTCGATGCCGTGGCCGACCAGAAGTACATCGCCTGTAACGCCGATGAAGGTGATTCGGGCACCTTTTCCGACCGGATGCTGATGGAGGGCGACCCCTTCACGCTGATCGAGGGCATGACGATCGCCGCTCTGGCGGTTGGCGCGACGAAGGGCTATATCTACGTGCGCGCCGAATATCCGCAGGCCATCGCCATCCTGTCCGAAGCCATCGCCAGAGCCCGTGACGCGAGCTGGCTCGGGCCCGACATCCAGGGCAGTGGCCGCGCCTTCGAGCTGGCCGTTCGCAAGGGGGCAGGCGCCTACATCTGCGGTGAGGAAACGGCCATGCTCGAGAGCCTGGAGGGCAGGCGCGGCGTCATACGCAGCAAGCCGCCGCTGCCGGCCATTCAGGGACTGTTCGGCAAGCCTACCGTCGTCAACAACGTGATTTCCCTCGCCACGGTGCCGATCATCCTGTCCCGTGGGGCTGCATGGTATCGGGATTTCGGCGTGGGGCGCTCGCATGGCACGCTGCCTTTCCAGCTGGCGGGAAACATCCGGTACGGGGGGCTGGTGGAAAAGGCGTTCGGCCTGAGCCTCAACCAGTTGCTGCATGATTTCGGCGGTGGCAGCGCCTCGGGGCGTCCGTTGCGCGCCGTGCAGGTGGGCGGGCCGCTGGGCGCCTATCTGCCCGCTTCGCAGTGGGATCTGCCGATCGACTATGAAGGGTATCAGCAGGTGTCGGCGATGGTCGGTCATGGCGGTATCGTGGCCTTCGACGACACGGTGGACATGGCGCAGATGGCCCGGTATGCGATGGATTTCTGCGCGGAGGAATCATGCGGCAAGTGCACGCCTTGCCGGATCGGCTCGACCCGGGGCGTCGAGGTCATCGACCGTTTGCTGGCTGCCGAGGGCGAGCAGAGGGACACGCAACGGGTGCTGCTCGAAGCCTTGTGTGACACGATGAAGGGCGCCTCGTTGTGTGCGCTGGGCGGCATGACGCCGTTTCCGGTGCTGTCGGCGCTGAAGCATTTTCCCGGGGATTTCGGGCTGGAACGGGAAGGGGCAGATTCTGGCGTGTCAGCGCAGGCGGCAGGGTGATCGGCCCGAAGAAGACATCAACACGGAGACGGAGATGCCAGACACCATTGCATTACGGGATATCGATTACGGCACGCCCGCGTCCTCGTCGGGCAGAACCGTCACGCTGACGATCGACGGTCATCCGGTCGAGGTGCCCGAAGGCAGCTCGATTCTGCGTGCAGCGGCCGAGGCGGGCATACGGATACCGAAACTCTGTGCCACCGACAGCCTGGCTGCCTTTGGCTCCTGCCGGATGTGCCTGGTGCAGATCGAGGGCCGGCGCGGGTTTCCGGCTTCCTGCACCACCCCGGTCGAGGCCGGCATGGTCGTGCACACCGAGAATGAAAGCCTTCAGCAGCTGCGCCGGAACGTGATGGAGCTTTACATCTCCGATCATCCGCTCGATTGCCTGACCTGTGCTGCCAACGGGGATTGCGAATTGCAGGACATGGCCGGGCGCGTCGGCCTGCGAGAGGTTCGCTACGGACAGCAGGGCGCGAATCACCTGAACAGTGACAAGGATGTCTCGAATCCGTATTTCACCTATGATCCGTCCAAATGCATCGTGTGCAGCCGATGCGTGCGGGCTTGCGAGGAAACCCAGGGCACTTTTGCACTGACCATCGCCGGTCGAGGTTTCGACGCCCGGGTCTCGCCGGGGCAGGGCGAAGCCTTCATCGACAGCGAGTGTGTGTCCTGTGGTGCCTGCGTGGCCGCCTGTCCCACCGCCACGCTGATCGAGAAGCGCGTCATCGAGTACGGCCAGCCTGAGCATGCGATCATCACGACCTGCGCTTATTGTGGGGTCGGTTGCGGTCTGAAGGCCGAGATGAAGGGTCAGCAGCTGATCCGCGTCACGCCGTGGAAGGATGGGCAGGCCAACCGTGGCCATACCTGCGTGAAAGGGCGCTTTGCCTGGGGCTATGCCACGCACCCCGACCGGGTGCTGAAACCGATGATTCGTGCCCGAATCACGGATCCCTGGCAGGAAGTGTCGTGGGAAGAGGCGATCGAACATGCGGCTTCGGCGTTCCGGCGCATCCAGGCCGAGCATGGTCGGGATTCGGTGGGCGGCGTCACCTCTTCACGCTGCACGAACGAGGAAACCTGGCTCGTGCAGAAACTGATCCGTGCGGCCTTCGGCACGAACAATGTCGATACCTGTGCCCGTGTCTGCCATTCACCCACCGGGTATGGGCTGAAGCAGACGATCGGCGAATCGGCCGGCACGCAGACCTTCGATTCCGTCATGCATGCCGACGTCGTGATCGTGATGGGGGCCAATCCCAGCGCGGCCCATCCGGTTTTCGCGTCGCGGCTGAAGCGCCGCCTTCGGCAGGGGGCCCGGCTGATCGTCATCGATCCACGGCGTACCGAGCTGGTCGACTCGCCGCACATCCGGGCCGATCATCATCTGCAGCTGCGGCCCGGCACGAACACCGCGCTGCTCAGTGCGATGGCGCATGTGATCGTCACCGAAGGACTGGTGGACGAAAGCTTCGTGTCGGCGCGCTGCGATGCCACCAGTTTCGATCACTGGCGCCAGTTCGTCGCCCGGCCCGACAACGCTCCCGAGGCGATGGCGCCCATCACCGGCGTGCCGGCGGACGAGGTCAGGGCTGCGGCCCGTCTCTATGCGACGGGCGGCAACGCGGCGATCTACTACGGCCTGGGCGTGACCGAGCACAGTCAGGGCTCGACCACCGTCATGGCCATTGCCAACCTCGCGATGGCCACCGGCAACGTGGGCCGGGAGGGGGTCGGCATCAATCCGCTGCGCGGCCAGAACAACGTGCAGGGCTCCTGCGACATGGGCTCGTTTCCCCATGAGTTGCCGGGTTATCGCCATGTGTCGGATGCGGCCGTCCGGGCCCAGTTCGAGGCGGACTGGGGCGTCACGATCCAGCCTGAGCCCGGGCTGCGGATGCCGAACATGCTCGATGCCATGCTCGAGGGCAGCTTCAAGGGGCTGTACTGCCAGGGGGAGGACATCGTGCAGTCCGATCCCGACACGCAGCATGTGGCGGCCGCGCTGGCCTCGCTCGACTGTCTGGTCGTGCAGGATCTGTTCCTGACCGAGACGGCCAAGTATGCCCATGTCTTCCTGCCGGGTTCGAGCTTTCTGGAAAAGGATGGCACCTTCACCAATGCCGAACGGCGGATCTCGCGCGTGCGTCGCGTGATGGCACCCCGAAACGGCCTGGCCGACTGGGAAATCACGATGGCGCTGGCCAAGGCGCTCGGCTACCCGATGCATTATGCGCACCCGGGTGAGATCATGGACGAAATCGCGCGCCTCACCCCGACCTTCTCGGGCGTCAGCTATGAGAAGCTGGATCGGCTTGGCAGCATCCAGTGGCCGTGCAACGACGAGGCGCCGGAAGGCACGCCCATCATGCATGTGGATCGCTTCGTCAATGGCAAGGGCCGTTTCATGATCACCCAGTATGTGCCGAGCGATGAGCGCAGCACACGGCGTCTGCCGCTGCTGCTGACCACCGGCCGGATCCTGTCCCAGTACAACGTGGGGGCGCAGACCCGGCGCACGCCGAACGTGGCCTGGCACAGCGAGGATCTGCTCGAAATCCATCCGCAGGACGCCGAGGACCGCGGCATCGTGCAGGGCGACTGGGTGGGCATCCAGAGCCGTGCGGGCAATACCGTCCTGCGGGCCGAAGTCACCGATCGCGTGGCGCCGGGCGTCGTCTACACCACCTTCCACTTTCCGGAGTCGGGGGCGAATGTCGTCACGACCGACAGCTCGGATTGGGCCACGAACTGCCCCGAGTACAAGGTGACGGCGGTGCAGGTGACGCGCGTGACGCAACCTTCGCAGTGGCAGAAGGACTGGCGCCGTTTCCACCACATCCAGGAACGTCTGCTCGACGAGGCGCGGCCGGCCGATGCCGACGCGATGGAGGGTTCCTCATGAGCCGGCACATCGACAACCTCGTGCGGATGGCGAACCGGATCGGTGATTTCTTCTGCCATCAGCCGGATCAGGCGGCGGGCATCGAGGGGGTTGCCAACCACATCGAGAAGTTCTGGGAGCCCCGGATGCGGCACCAGATCCTGGATTTTCTGGCAGAACACCCGGATGGCGTCACGCCCGGTGGCGTCGTCATGCAGAACATCGTCCGGCAGGCGCTGAACCAGTACCGCGACCGGCTGAGGCCAGAGGCCGGCTGATCGCTGGTAGTGCCCGGCAGCCTCAGGCCTGCGCCAGCAGCGCCACGCCCATGATCATCACCAGGCAACCCAGCAGGCGCCAGCGGCCCACCGCTTCCCGCAGGATCAGCGCCCCCAGCAGCGTGCCGACCATCATCGACATTTCCCGGGTGGGCGCGGTCAGGCTCAACGGTGCGCCGAGCTTCAATGCCTGCAACACCAGGATGTAGGAGAGCGGTGACAACACCCCCACGCCGATAGCCAGCCGCCAGTGACCCTGCATCGCGCGCAGCGCCCGGGGCGCCTGTGGCATCACCCACGGCAGCATCGCCAGTACGTGCACGACGTTCGACAGCCAGAAGAAGAGCAGCGGCTCCATGCCCAGCACCTTCACGCCATAGGCATCCACCACCGTGTAGCAGGCGATCGAGGCACCGGTGATCAGGCCCCAGCGCACACCGCGACGCGCCGCCGGCTCGCGGAACTTCGCCAGCCGCCCCTGGGTGGAAATCAGCACGATCCCGGTGATGATGGCGACCAGCCCGGCGATCCCCGCCGGCGTCGGCTGCTCGCCCAGCAGGATGAAGGCCGCCAGGGTCGACAGCAGCGGCCCGGTGCCCCGCGCGATCGGATAGACGACCGAGAGGTCTGCCACCTGATAGCCGCGCTGCAGGCACAGGTTGTAAGCCACATGCAGCACCCCGCTCAGCACGATGCAGACCAGCAGCGCGGGCGGCCAGCCCGCATCGTGCCGTTGCCATTGCAGGGTCGCAAGCGGCAGGTAAACCAGCCCGATGATGCAGCTGTAGGCAAAGACGAAAGCCGGCCCCGCCGCCGAGGCACGCTTGGCCAGCAGATTCCAGCTGGCGTGGATCAGCGCGGCCAGGATGATCAGTGACAGGGCGGGCAGGGACATGGTCTCAAGCTCCTAGCCTTATCACCATGTCTGCCGTCCGCTACCTGCCGGAGACCGATGGGTGATGGACTGCACGGGGGCAGCCAAGATCATCCAGCCAGCGCTGCCGACACCACCTCGCGGGCCTCTGCCTGCACCTGGGCCAGGTGTTCGGCCCCCTTGAAGGATTCGGCATAGATCTTGTAGACATCCTCGGTGCCGGACGGGCGGGCGGCAAACCAGGCGTTTTCGGTCACGACCTTCAGCCCACCGATCTTCGCGCCGTTGCCCGGTGCCTCGGTCAGTTTGGCGGTGATCGGCTCACCGGCCAGTGTCGAGGCCGTCACATTCTCGGGAGACAGGGCCGAGAGCTTCGCCTTCTGCTCCCGATTGGCCGGGGCATCGACACGGGCGTAAGCCGGCGCGCCAAACCGTTCGGCCAGGGCGGCATAGTGCTGGCTGGGGGTCTTGCCGGTGCGGGCCAGGATCTCGGAGGCCAGCAGGGCCAGGATGATGCCGTCCTTGTCGGTGCTCCACACCGACCCGTCGTGCCGCAGGAAGGAGGCACCAGCCGATTCTTCGCCCCCGAACGGCCCACTGCCATCCAGCAGACCGGGCACGAACCACTTGAAGCCGACCGGCACCTCGACCAGCTTGCGGCCCAGCGACTGGGCCACCCGGTCGATCATCGAGCTGCTGACCAACGTCTTGCCGATGAAACCGTCGGCCGGCCACTGTGGCCGGTTGCCATAGAGGTACTGGATGGCGACGGCCAGATAATGGTTCGGGTTCATCAGGCCGGCATCGGGCGTGACGATGCCGTGACGGTCGGCATCGGCGTCGTTGCCGGTGGCGATGTCGTAGGCGTTCTTCTGGGCCACAAGGCTTGCCATCGCACTGGGCGAGCTGCAGTCCATCCGGATCTTGCCGTCCCAGTCCAGCGTCATGAAGCGCCAGGTCGCATCCACCAGCGGGTTCACCACCGTCAGATCCAGCTTGTGCCGCTCGGCGATGGCGCCCCAGTAATCGACCGAGGCGCCGCCCAGCGGATCGGCACCGATACGCACGCCGGCGCTGCGGATGGCGTCCAGATCCAGCACGCTGGGCAGGTCGTCCACATAATGGCCGAGGTAGTCATAGGCTTTCGCTGCCTTGCGGGCCCGCTCGAAGGGCATGCGCTTGACGCCCTTCATGCCGGCTGCCATGTACTCGTTGGCCTTCGTGGCAATCCATTTGGTGGCATCGGTGTCGGCCGGGCCCCCATGCGGCGGGTTGTACTTGAAGCCGCCATCGGTGGGCGGATTGTGCGAGGGCGTGACCACGATGCCGTCGGCCAGACCCTTGTTCGCCGGCAGGTCGTTCACGCCACCGATCTTGCCCCGGTTGGCCTGCAGGATGGCATGCGAGACGGCGGGGGTCGGTGTGTAGCGGTCGGCTGCGTCGACGAAGACCGTCACGTCGTTGGCGGCCAGCACTTCCAGCGCCGAGGCCCAGGCCGGCTCGGACAGCGCGTGCGTGTCACGCCCGATGAAGAGCGGGCCATCGAAGCCCTGGGCCTGGCGGTAATCACAGATGGCCTGCGTGGTGGCCAGGATGTGATCCTCGTTGAACGAGGTCTTCAGGCTCGTGCCCCGATGGCCGGAGGTGCCGAAGGCCACCTGCTGGTCGATGACCTGCGGATCGGGCTTGCGCACATAATAGGCAGTGACGAGGCTGGCCAGATCGATCAGATCCTGGGGCTGGGCCAGCTGGCCGGCGCGGGGGTGCGACATGACGGGTCTCCTTCAATCAAGGGAATCAATATCCTCGATGGTACGCAAATTCGCCCATTCCGGTTTGCTGGCCGTCAAGCCACAGCCTGAAGGGTGCTCGCTGAACGAATCCACAGGGACGCCGCATCTCCGGAACGGGGCGACGCGCGACGGAACAGAAATCTGCTTAGTCCGTCTTCACAGGCACGTGGTTTCCAAGGTTGGTAATTCCGTCGCCAGTGACGCAGGCTGCGCAGGAAGGAGGTGTTCTATATCATGGGCGATCCCGGTCATCTCGGATGATGACCACTATGTTCTCCTGAGACCGCGTCGTCGACATGGCGGCGGGAAGGATCATCCGGGATGCACTCACGAAAAGCTGAACAGACTTCTGCAGGCGCTGCATCGCCCATCAGTTTTCCAGCCGCAGACGGTTATACCCTTCGGGGGCATCTGTGGCGCCATCCGGTTGGGGGTTCCGATCGGCCGGTCGTGATCATCAATCCGGCCACGTCGGTGAAGGCCCGTTACTATTGGCGTTTTGCCGACCATCTGCATGCGCGAGGGATGGATGTTCTCACGTATGATTATCGTGGCATCGGTGAATCACGCCATGGTTCGCTGCGGCAGTTGCAAGCGGGCTGGGTGGACTGGGGGGAGCAGGATCTGGAAGGCGCGCTACAGCTGGTGAAGACGCTGCTTCCTGAACGACCGATTCATGTCGTGGCGCATTCGGTGGGCGGGTTGCTGATCGGGCTGGCACCGTCGGCCCAGCGTGTTTCGCGGATTTTCACGATGGGTGCGCAGTTCGCGTGGTGGCAGGACTATGCCAAAGCGGATCGCCGTCACATGTTCTGGCGTTGGCATGTGATGATGCCGACGCTGGCCCGGCTGATGGGTTATGTGCCGGCGAAGCGGCTGGGCTGGATGGAAGACACCCCCAAAGGCGTGGCGCTGAGCTGGGCGCGGATGAAGCCGCGTCTGGAGGACGCCCTGCTGAAGCAGCGCACGGATCTGTTGGCCGGGTTCAGCCGGATTCAGGCACCGATACTGGCGCTGAGCGCATCGGACGACCCCTTCGGCACGGAGCGTGCAATCGAGCGGCTGTTGGCCTACTATGCTCAGAGTGATCGTCACCATCTGCGCCTGTCATCCGATGCCGTACCAGGGCAGGCCGGCATCGGGCATTTCGCCTTTTTCCATCAGCGTTTCGAGCAAAGCCTGTGGCCGCTGGCGTCGAACTGGTTGCTGCAACAGCAATTACCTACCGGTGGTTATATGCTGCTTCGACGTTTTCCGGCTGCGTATTGACCGGTTGTGAGCCGTTGTTCGGGACAGGATGGTCCGGGTAGCGGACATCCCCGTGGTCGGTCTGGGCAGGTGGGCGGTTGATACGCCGGGCCGTGTGGAAAAAAGGAGGGGTGAGTAGCGGTAAAAGGAAAAAGCCCTGCCATCTTTCGATGGGCAGGGCTTTGAATTTGGCTCCCCGACCTGGGCTCGAACCAGGGACCTGCGGATTAACAGTCCGTCGCTCTACCGACTGAGCTATCAGGGAATAAGGCCATTCTACATAAAAACCGTAGAACGTGCAACTTTTGGCTTGAAAAATCCTGAAAGTTGCCTTTTTGCTTCAAGCTGGCTGGATCTCTTGCAGCCCATCAAGCTTCTGGAGGCATTCTCGATCCAGCTTCAGCAATGATCGCCTGAAGCAAAAAAAGAATTATATCCTGGTTCTGGCGATTGTGTTTGAAAAATTGTGTCGCCGGGTGGCCGAGCCGGGGAGGATCAAGATGCTCGCCCGGCTACCAACATGCTTGACTGCCCGGCCGTCTCGCCGGGGGCGTCAGGGCGGCGGCATGACGCCACCCGGGGCTTCAGCACTCAGCCCACCACTTTCGCGATGGCCTGGGCGATACGCCCGACGTTGCCATCGTTCAGCGCAGCCACGCAGATGCGACCGCTACTGACGGCATAGATGCCGTGATCGTTCTTCAGCGTCTCGACCTGATCGGCAGTGAGGCCGGAGTAGGAGAACATGCCGCGCTGTTTCTCGATGAAGCTGAAGTCACGCTGCACGCCGGCGGCCTTCAGGCCGGCCACCAGTGCCTGTCGCATGGCCTTGATGCGGGTGCGCATCGCACCCAGCTCGTCGTGCCAGAGCTTCAGCAGCTTCTCGTCGTTCAGCACCTTCTGCACCACCATGCCACCGTGGGTGGGTGGGTTGGAGTAGTTGGAACGGATGACGCGCTTCAGCTGGCTGAGCACGCGGGTGGCTTCCTCGGCGTCGGGCAGCACGACCGTCAGTGCGCCCACGCGCTCACCGTAGAGTGAGAAGGACTTGGAGAATGAGCTGGACACGAGGAAGGCCATCTTGCTGGTGGCGAACTTGCGCACCACGGCAGCATCTTCCTCGATGCCGTCACCGAAGCCCTGGTAGGCGATGTCGAGGAAGGGCACATGGCCGCCTGCCTGCAGGGCCTCGATGACCTGATCCCACTGTTCAGGATTCAGGTCGACGCCGGTCGGGTTGTGGCAGCAGGCGTGAAGGACGAAGATCGAACCGGCAGCAGCCTGCCTGATGCAGTCGAGCATGCCGCCGACGTTCACGCCATGGGTGGCTGCATCGTAGTACGGATAGGCCCTGACTTCGAAGCCGGCGGCCTCGAAGAGGGCGCGGTGGTTCTCCCAGGAGGGGTCACTGATGTAGACGATGGTGCCGGGGGCGGAGAAGCGCTTCAGCAGGTCGGCACCGATCTTCAGGCCCCCGGTGCCACCGATGGCCTGGGCCGTGATGGCGCGCTTTTCCTGGATGACGGGTGCATCGGCGCCGAACAGCAGGCGCTGGACGCCTTGGTCGTAGGCGGCGATGCCGTCGATGGGGAGGTAGCCGCGCGGGGCATGGGCGGCGTTCAGCTGGTCTTCGGCTTCACGCACGCAGGCCAGCAGGGGAAGCTTGCCATTTTCATCGTAATACACGCCCACGCCGAGGTTGACCTTGGTAGGGCGGGTGTCGGCGTTGAAGGCTTCGGTAACGCCCAGAATGGGATCCTTGGGGGCGAGGGGAACGGCAGAAAACGGCGAACTGGCCACGGATGGAACTCCTTTTTGACGGGTTCTGACATTTTAACCGTGCCGTTGCCTGTCCGTGGTTTTTTGGCGGCCTGATGTCGGGTTGCGCTTCGGTTGTTGCAATTGTTGACAGATCGGCTTTCCCGTACTTTTTCAGCCAATTCAGGGACTCACGGGAAGGTGCCTGTCAGGGTGCCTGCCACATTTTGCTGAAAGCACCAAATCGGGCGCAGAAAACGCTAGTTTTTTCCCGATGAGCGGTACATAATCGCCGACTGTTGTTCCTCAGACGTGGCTGGCGAATCCGATTCTCAGCCGCTTTCACGGCCGCAGCAGCCGCTTTGCAGGCGGTTCCTGCTGAAAGGGGATCGGCGCGGTTCCTGCTGTCCGGTTTGCCTGATGTTGGCTGGTGGCTCAGTTCGTTAATGATTCGGCGCTCGTCAAGGCCGGGGACGCCGTTTGCCTGACCTCACCTGCAGGGGCTGTTTCGTGCCACACGAGCTGGGAACAAAGTCTTACCTTTTCTCTTCTGTGCATGCCCGGAGGGCCCTGACGGCTGCCACCTATGGCTGACGCTTCAACCGACACCCAGCTGATCACGTTTGAGGGCAGTCCGTACCGGCTGCATCAACCGTTTCCGCCTGCCGGCGATCAGCCCGGTGCGATCGACGCGCTGGTCGACGGGGTGAATGACGGGCTGTCATTCCAGACGTTGCTGGGCGTCACCGGCTCGGGCAAGACCTACACGATGGCCAATGTCATCGCGAGGCTCGGTCGTCCCGCGCTGGTGCTGGCGCCCAACAAGACGCTGGCCGCTCAGCTCTACGCCGAGATGCGCGACTTCTTCCCCGAGAACGCGGTCGAGTACTTCGTGTCGTACTACGACTACTATCAGCCGGAAGCCTACGTGCCGCAGCGCGACCTCTTCATCGAGAAGGACTCGGCCATCAACGAGCATATCGAGCAGATGCGGCTGTCGGCCACCAAATCCCTGCTTGAGCGTCGTGATACCGTCATCGTCGGCAGTGTCTCCTGCATCTACGGGATCGGCAATCCGGACGACTTCTTCGAGATGCGGATGCCACTTCGCGTGCGCGAGCGGGTGTCGCAGCGTGATCTGCTGCGCCAGCTCGTGGCCATGCAGTACAAGCGAAATGACGTCGATTTCGGCCGGGGTACCTTCCGGGTGCGTGGGGACACGATCGACGTGTTCCCATCGGAGAACGCCGAACTGGCCGTGCGCATCGACATGTTCGACGACGAGATCGAGAGTCTTCAGCTCTTCGATCCGCTCACGGGCCGGATCCGCCAGCAGATCCCACGTTTCGTCCTGTATGCGGCCTCGCACTATGTGACGCCGCGCGGCACGATCGTTCGGGCCATCGACACGATCAAGGCAGAGCTGAAGGAGCGGCTGGCCTTCTTCCATGCCGAGGGCAAGCTCGTCGAGGCACAGCGGCTCGAGCAGCGCACGCTCTTCGATCTCGAGATGCTCCAGGAGCTGGGTTTCTGCAAGGGCATCGAGAACTATTCGCGGCACCTCTCGGGGGCCGCGCCCGGAGAGCCGCCGCCCACGCTGATCGACTATCTGCCTGCCGATGCGCTGATGTTCATCGACGAGAGCCATGTCACGATCGGCCAGCTGGGTGGCATGTACCGGGGAGACCGGGCACGCAAGGAAACGCTCGTGCAGTACGGTTTCCGACTGCCTTCGGCGCTCGACAACCGTCCCTTGCGTTTCGAGGAATTCGAGCGCAAGGTTCGCCAGTGCATCTTCGTGTCGGCCACACCGTCCGAGTACGAGGCCACCCATGCCGGTCAGGTCGTCGAACAGGTCGTCCGACCGACTGGTCTGGTCGATCCGGAGGTCGAGGTCAGGCCGGCCACCACCCAGGTCGACGACGTCCTGTCGGAAATCTCCGAACGGGTCGCCAGGGGGCAGCGCGTGCTGGTGACGACGCTGACGAAGCGCATGGCCGAGGATCTGACCGACTTCCTGTCGGATCACCAGATCAGGGTGCGTTACCTGCATTCGGACATCGACACGGTCGAGCGGGTCGAGATCATCCGGGATTTGCGCCTCGGGGTGTTCGACGTGCTGGTCGGCATCAACCTGCTGCGTGAGGGGCTCGACATTCCGGAGGTGTCCCTGGTGGCCATCCTCGATGCGGACAAGGAAGGTTTCCTGCGCTCGGAACGCAGCCTGATCCAGACGATCGGCCGGGCTGCCCGCAACCTCGAGGGCAAGGCGATCCTGTATGCGGACAGGGTCACGCACTCGATGGAGCGGGCGATGTCGGAGACGGCCCGGCGGCGGCAGAAGCAGCTGGCCTTCAACGCGGCGCACGGCATCGTGCCCCGCGGGGTGGTCAAGCAGGTGCGGGAACTGATCGACGGGGTCTATGACCTGTCCGCCGAAGATGGCAGGCGCGCGGCGGCCATCGTGCATCGGGCCGAACCCGGGGATGAGGCGCTGCAACGTTCGGCTGATCGGCTTCAGAGCCTCGATCCGGGCAATGAGGTCAAGGTGTCGAAGGAAATCCGCCGGCTCGAGAAGCTGATGAGCACTCACGCGCGCAATCTCGACTTCGAGAAGGCGGCGAAGGTGCGCGACGAGCTGGCGGCATTGAAGCAGTTGGTATTCGGGGCGACCGGTGGTGGGTCTGCCCCTTGATTGGTCATTCAAGCGTTACACATTCAGGAAAATCAGGTAGCTCACATGGGAAAAAGAGAACCTCTCTCGATGGCGATGGCAACGCGGGTGCTGTTTGTCTGCATGGGCAATATCTGTCGCTCGCCGATGGCGCACGGGGTATTCCGTCATCAGATCCGGCAGGCGGGCCTGGAATCGGTGGTGGGCGTGGGGTCGGCTGGCACCCACGCGTTTCACCAGGGCGAGCCCTCGGATCCGCGTACCCAGATGGCGATGAGCAAGCGCGGTTATGACATCTCGGATCTGCGTGCCCGCCAGGTGACGATGGAAGACTTCGAGAATTACGACATGATTCTGGTGATGGACTGGGAGAATCTGAACCTGCTTCAAAACCAGGCGCCAAAGCGTTATCATCACAAACTGCAGATGATGATGCGCTTTGCCAGCGATCATGAGTCGGCTACGGTGCCCGACCCGTACCAGGGGGGCGCCCAGGCTTTCGAGCAGGCGCTCGACTACGTCGAGGATGCCTGCTCGGGTCTGCTGGAAATCGTCCGTCGTCGCGCCACGCAAGTGGCCGCTGCCTGAGGCAGGGCCTGCGGCGCAGATCGTGCGCCGCGTCTGTGCCGGCTCTGAAGGGTCGGCCTCGATGGCCCGGCCCCGAAGGGTTGGCCCTGAAGGTGCCGCTGGCGCCCGTCCTGGCGGAAGCCAGCCCGTCCGGCCCCCTTTCCGCACCTTGCTTCCGTCTTCTCCTGCGCCCGCAGGGAGCCGCTGACATTTTCTTGACTAATAAACTCAAGTAATCGGGTATAATCCTGCTTGAGATTTCTGACTTCGGAGTGTTGTCATGCGGTTGACCACCAAGGGACGTTTTGCCGTCACGGCCATGATCGACCTGGCCTTGCGTGAGCACAATGGGCCGGTCACGCTGGCTGGCATCAGCCAGCGCCAGAAGATTTCCCTGTCGTACCTCGAACAGCTGTTTGGCAAACTGCGTCGGCACGAGCTGGTGGAAAGTACCCGCGGGCCGGGTGGCGGCTATTCGCTGGCGCGCCCCAGTCAGGATATCAACGTCTCGTCGATCATCTTTGCGGTGGATGAGCCGCTGGATGCCACGCAGTGTGGCGGCAAGCAGGACTGCTTCGAGGATGGCCCCTGCATGACGCACGAACTCTGGACGGCACTCAACAAGCGGATGATCGATTATCTGGACTCTGTCAGCCTGCAGGATCTGGTCGAGCAGCAGCGCAAGCGCGAGCAGCAGCCGGCCACACGGCAGATTTCCATCACCCGCGAGCACAAGGCGGCCCTCGAGCTGCCGACCTCGTCGCTTCAGGCCATCGACAGTGACGGTACTCGCGCCTAATCCCTCCATTCATTCAACGATGTCTCAACCCATCTATCTCGATTATTCCGCGACGACCCCGGTCGATCCGCGCGTGGCCGACCGGATGATCCCGTTCCTGCGCGAGAGCTTTGGCAATCCGGCCTCACGCAGTCATGCCTATGGCTGGGAAGCCGAAAAGGCCGTCGAAGAGGCGCGAGCCGAAGTGGCGGCGCTGGTCAACTGTGATCCGCGTGAGCTGGTGTGGACATCCGGCGCAACCGAGGCCATCAACCTGGCGCTGAAGGGCGCTGCGCACTTCTATCAGCAGCGCGGCAAGCACCTGATCACGATCAAGACCGAGCACAAGGCCACGCTCGACACGATGCGCGAGCTGGAGCGTCAGGGCTTCGAGGTCACCTATCTCGATGTGAAGGAAGACGGCCTGATCGACCTTGAAGTGCTGCGTGCCGCGTTGCGTGAGGACACGATTCTGGTCTCCGTCATGTTCGTGAACAATGAAATCGGCGTCATTCAGGACATCGCTGCCATTGGCGAGATGCTGCGCGAGCGCAAGATCCTGTTCCATGTGGATGCGGCCCAGGCAACCGGCAAGGTCGAGATCGACCTGCAGAAGCTGAAGGTCGACCTGATGAGCTTCTCGGCCCACAAGACCTATGGCCCCAAGGGCGTGGGTGCGTTGTTCGTGCGTCGCAAGCCGCGGGTGCGCATCGAGGCCCAGATGCACGGCGGTGGACACGAGCGCGGCATGCGCTCGGGCACGCTGCCCACGCACCAGATCGTCGGCATGGGCGAGGCTTTCCGGCTGGCTCGTCTCGAGATGGGCAAGGACAACGAGCATGCCCGCCGTCTGCGTGACCGTCTGCTGAAAGGTTTGTCCGAGATCGAGGAAACCTACGTCAACGGCAGCATGGAGCACCGGGTCGCCCAGAACCTGAACGTCAGCTTCAACTATGTCGAGGGCGAGTCGCTGATCATGGCGGTCAAGCAGATCGCGGTGTCCTCGGGTTCAGCCTGTACCTCCGCCAGCCTCGAGCCGTCCTACGTGCTGCGCGCCCTGGGGCGCAACGACGAGCTGGCTCACAGTTCCATCCGCTTCTCGATCGGCCGTTTCACGACCGAGGAAGAGGTCGATTTCACCATCGGGCTGATGAAGTCGCAGATCGGAAAACTGCGCGAGATGTCCCCCTTGTGGGAGATGGTTCAGGAAGGCATCGACCTCAACACCGTTCAGTGGGCTGCCCACTGACCCCAACCGGATCAGGAGTACCAATCATGGCTTATAGCGACAAAGTGGTAGACCACTATGAAAACCCCCGCAACGTGGGCTCGATGGACAAGTCCGACACGTCGGTAGGCACCGGCATGGTCGGCGCACCTGCCTGTGGCGACGTGATGAAGCTGCAGATCAAGGTGAACGCCGAAGGGCGGATCGAGGACGCCAAGTTCAAGACCTATGGCTGCGGCTCGGCGATCGCGTCGTCGTCCCTGGTGACCGAATGGGTCAAGGGCAAGTCGCTGGACGAGGCGCTGGCCATCCGCAACACAGAGATCGCCGAGGAGCTGGCGCTGCCGCCCGTCAAGATCCACTGTTCGATTCTGGCCGAAGATGCGATCAAGGCTGCCGTCGAGGACTATCGCAGCAAGAATCCGCAGGCAGCGGCAGCCTGAGGACGGCCGGAAGACCAGGCCCAGGCGCCCGGGCGCCCATCAGCCTGGATGTTTTTGAGGGAACCACATCATGGCCATCACATTGACCGAAGCGGCTGCCCGCCACATCGATCGTTACATTGCCCGACGGGGCAAGGGAATCGGTCTGCGTCTGGGGGTGAAGACCTCGGGTTGCTCGGGTCTGGCTTACAAACTCGAATATGCCGATGATCAGGAAGACACGGATGTCGTCTTCGAGAGTCACGGTGTTCGGGTCTTCATCGATCCGAAGAGCCTGGCCTATATCGACGGCACCGAGCTGGATTTCGTCCGCGAGGGCTTGAACGAGGGCTTCAAGTTCAACAACCCGAACGTGAAGGGTGAGTGCGGATGTGGCGAATCCTTCCAGGTCTGAGTGCCATGACGATGGACAAATTGTGGATGGAGCCTGCCGGACGATGACGGAGGGCGCTTCAGGCGCTGCCTTGCAGCGCTCTTGGTTCGAGCTGCTGGGTATGCCCGAGCGTTTTGCGCTCGATCTGGCCGAGCTCGAGACGCGGCATCACCGTTTTCAGGCGGTGGTTCACCCGGATCGTCATGTGTCGGGTACGGCCCATGATCGCCGCCTGGCGCTGCAGCTGGCAGCGCAGGGCAATGAAGCCTTCAGGGTGCTGTCCGAGCCGCTCAGCCGGGCGGCCTATCTGTGCGAGCGTCATGGTGCGCCGGTCGATGCTGAGCGCAACACGGCGATGCCGCCGGCTTTCCTGATGAAGCAGATGAGCTGGCATGAAGACATCGATGAGGCGCGAGACGCAACGGATGTCTCGGCAGCACAGGTCTTGCAGCAGAAGCTGTCGACGGAACGGGAGCAGCTGATCGCACAGCTGGGCGTGCTGATCGATGAGCAGGCGAATTACGCCGAAGCAGTCCATGTGGTTCGGCAACTGATGTTCTTCAACCGCTTGCAAGGCAGTCTGACAGAGGTCATTCGCCAGAAGTCGGCCTGAGCGTCCCGGATATCCTGGAACGTGTCATGAAGCTGATCACCCTTGCGCTGGCCCCGAACGACGGGGCTTTTCTCTTTTTTGTGGTTCTTTTTCGCTGATTATCTCCTCCTATGGCATTGCTGCAAATTTCCGAGCCGGGCATGAGCACCGACCCTCATCAGCACCGGTTTGCGATCGGAATCGACCTGGGCACCTCCAATTCACTGGTGGCGGTCGTTCGGTCGGGCGTTGCCGAGGCATTGCCGGATGAGTCAGATCATGTGCTGTTGCCCTCGATCGTGCATTATCGTGCCGGACAACCGCCGCGGGTGGGGCGTGAGGCCAGGACCGCGATGCTGTCGGATTCGGCCAATGTGATCAGTTCGGTCAAGCGCCTGATGGGGCGTGGGCTGGACGAGGCGAAGGCCATGGGTCTGCCGCTCAGACTGGCGGAAGCCACGGCTGATCATCGGGAAGCGCCAGCATCAGCCTCTTCAACGTCGGCGTCGGCGTTGGCGGCGGGTGAGAGCCCGGCTGCTGCGGCCGGCGCCCAGGGCGTTGCGCTGCAGACGGCGGCGGGCGTGCGCACGCCGGTCGAGGTGTCGGCCGAGATCCTGAAGGTGCTGCGCGACCGGGCGCTGGCCGCGATGGGGGCCAGCCCGGACGAGCTGGAGGGGGCGGTCATCACGGTGCCCGCTTATTTCGATGATGCTCAGCGTCAGGCCACGAAGGATGCGGCCTTGCTGGCGGGGTTGAAGGTACTGCGCCTGATCAACGAGCCGACGGCAGCGGCCGTGTCTTATGGTCTGGATCAGGGCGAAGCCGGGGTTTATGCCATCTATGATCTGGGGGGCGGCACCTTCGATGTCTCGGTGCTGAAGTTGACCCAGGGCGTCTTCGAGGTGCTGTCCACGGCGGGCGATGTGGCCTTGGGGGGCGATGATTTCGACACGGTGCTGGCAGCCGATTTCGCTGCCACGCATGGACTGGGCAGTGCGGCCACGATGGCCGCTCAGCAGCCGACCCGCTGGCGCGAACTGGTGCTGCTGGCCAAGGCTGCCCGGGAGGCGCTGAGCGAGGCGGATGAGGTACCGATGGTGCTGGAGGCTGAGGGACGACGCCTCACCTCGACGTTGACGCGAGCGCATTTCGAGGCCCTGGCCAGGCCACTCGTGGATCGGACGCTGGCGATTGCGGGCAGGGCACTGGCAGATGCGGGGCTGACTGTCGATGCCGTGGATGGGGTGGTGCTGGTGGGCGGTTCCACCCGGATGCCCGTCATCCGGGAGGCGGTGGCCCGCCACTTCGGCAAGATCCCGTTCACCGGGCATGACCCGGATCAGGTGGTGGCCCTGGGGGCGGCGATGCAGGCGGCTCAGCTCATCGGTCAGCGCCCGAATGGCGGGGATGACTGGTTGTTGCTGGATGTGACGCCGCTGTCGCTGGGCCTCGAAACGATGGGCGGCATGGTCGAGAAGATCATCCCGCGCAATTCACCGATTCCGCTGGCCCGCGCACAGGATTTCACGACCTTCAAGGATGGCCAGACGGCGATGGCGATCCATGTGGTGCAGGGCGAGCGCGAACTGGTTGCCGATTGCCGATCGCTCGCCCGTTTCGAGTTGCGGGGCATCCCGCCGATGGTGGCCGGAGCGGCGCGCATCCGCGTCACCTTCCAGGTCGATGCCGACGGGTTGCTGTCGGTCTCGGCGATGGAGAGCACGACCGGTGTCGAGGCCTCGGTCACGGTCAAGCCCAGTTACGGGCTGGCCGAAGGCGAGATCGAGCGGATGCTGCAGGAATCGTTCACCTCGGCGCGTGAGGACATGCAGTGGCGACTGCTGCGGGAGCAGCAGGTCGACAGCGAGCGGCTGCTGGGTGCGACCCGTGGCGCGCTGGACGAGGACGGGGATCTGCTGGGGGCTGAAGACCTGGGCCTGATCGAAGAGGCTTTCGGGATCCTCGCGGCCAGCGTGCAGCAGGCACGCTCGCTACCGAAGGATGCTGACGAGGCAGCATTGCTGGGGATGCGGAACCTGCTGTCGTCGCAGACCCAGGCGCTCCAGCAGGCCACCGAAAATTTTGCGGCTCTCAGAATGGATCGTGCCATCCAGCGTGCACTGGCGGGCAAATCCATCGACGGTCTGGCAGGGCTTTGAAGCACGAAGACGGGCCCGTTCTTCACGAGATCATTTTCAGGAGAAAGATTTGGCGACCATCAAGGTATTGCCGCATGCGGAAGTGTGCCCCCAGGGGGCGGAGTTCGAAGCGCCGGCCGGCATCTCGCTGTGTGAGGCGCTATTGAACAACGACGTGGACATCGAACATGCCTGCGCGATGTCCTGCGCCTGCACGACCTGCCACGTCATCCTGCGCGAGGGCTATGACGACGTGAATGAATCGTCGGACATCGAGGACGACCTGCTCGACATGGCCTGGGGGCTGACCCCCGAATCACGCCTGTCCTGTCAGGTGAAGCTGGAAGACGACATGAAGCTCGTCGTCGAGATCCCGAAATACACGATCAACCACGCGAAGGAGGATCACTGAACCGGGACTCGACGTAGATCATCCTCTGAGGAGCTTGGGCGGCAGGAAAGTCGCGGGCTGCAAACCGGCCGCGCCGGCCCATTTTGCACCCGCTTCTTGCCCCATAGCACCGGCTATGGGGCGGCGAATCGGGCACAAACTGTGCTCGGCGGGGCCGATTTTCGCCGTCGCGATTCCTACCGCCCAAGCTCCTGAGGTGATCGCCTGCTTGACGGACAGCCCGGCGGTGTGTGACACGTCCTGCCCGGGCCCGTCGGGAACGTGGCGATGACCACAGGCTGCATGGCCCGCCTCGTGCGGGCTTTTTCTCGTAAACTGGCGACGGGGAAACTCATGCCACCCGACAGGGTGCATCTTCATCAGAATTTTCCGGGTGCAAGGAACGGGGTTTGAGATGTCGACTGAGGGGAAGACACTGCTGGCAAGAATCCGCCTTGGCGAAGACAGTCTTCTTGAGCTGAAGGAAGTGCGGTTGCACCGCGATCGCCTTCAAGGGCCGACTCAGGAAGACCTGGCCAATGAATTGGCGGCGTTTGCCAACAGTATGGGGGGGACGTTGGTGCTGGGGGTGAAGGATGCCCCGAGAGAGATCATCGGAATTCCACTCGAACGGCTGGATGACATGGAGCGGATCGTGCAGCAGGCTTGTGAACAGTCGATCAAGCCTCCCCTGGCCCCCCTCATCGAACGGATGCTGTTGCCGGACGCCTCGGGGGTTGAGCAGGCCGTGATCCGGGTAGAGGTCAACCGCAGTCTGTTCGTTCATCAGAGCCCGGGGGGCTATCTGCATCGTGTCGGTTCATCCCGACGTGAGATGACACCGGATTTTCTGGCGCGGCTTTTTCAACAGCGTAGCCAGTCCCGTTTGATCCGCTTTGACGAAACGCCAGTGCCTCGTGCTTCGATGCGTGATCTGGATGAAGCGCTCTGGCGTCGTTTTGCGCCAGAAGAGAGCGCTGATGAGCCAGAAGTCCTGCTGCACAAGCTCGGCATGGCTGATCGTGACGAACGGGGTCAGTGGCATCCGACGGTCGCCGGTCTGTTGATGGCCTGCCGCCAGCCGGAACGCTTTCTGTCCGGGGCCTTCATCCAGGCTGTTGCCTACCGGGGGACGGAGGTGGTTGCCAACACGTCGGGACTGTATCAGCTGGATGCCAGGGATCTGACTGGGCCACTGGATCAGCAGATCATGGATGCCTGCGCCTTCGTGCGGAAGAACATGAAGGTGGGGGCCATCAAGCATCTCACCGGTGGCCGGGAAGACATCCCCCAGTTCGACATCCTGTCGGTGTTCGAGGCGGTGACCAATGCCGTCGCCCACCGGGACTATTCGATACCGGGGGCAAAAGTGCGCCTTCGCCTGTTCCATGACCGGCTGGAATTGTATTCGCCGGGCATGTTGCCAAACACGATGACACCAGCCAGCATGCCCTTTCGGCAGGCGGCCCGAAATGAGGCCTTGACCAGCCTGCTCGCGCGCTGTCCGATCACGGATCCGTCCTTGCAGCATCACCGTCGGCGCATCATGGACAAACGGGGAGAGGGCGTGCCGATCATCCTGTCCCGCACGGAAGCCCTGTCGGGACAGCGACCCGCGTATCAGATTCATGATGACAGCGAGGTGATGCTGGTACTGCCTGCGGCCAACGAGGGGCGGCCAGTGCCCTGATACAAGTGTGATAAAAACATAAATTTTGTTTTCGCTTCTTACAAAGCGATGCCCAAGTGTCGAACCAGGGAAGCTCATGGGTCTAGGATTGGCAAGTTTTCCGACACATGGCGTAAGCTTGGAAAAAAAGCGATAAATGCATTCGCTATTTTGACCCAGGTGTCATGGAGGTAACTCGACATGAAAAGTTCCCGTCATTTTCCCCTGACTGCTGCTGCACTGGCCGTGTTGCTGGGTGCATGCGGTGGTGGTGGCGCAAGCGACTCGCCTGCTGGCGGCGCCACCAGCGCCAAACTGACGGATACGCCGTCAGGCACCCCGACCGGGACCCGCTTTGGTGATGTCAGCTTGCCGACACAGGCGGCGGTCGTGACGAAGACGATGCCGGCCCAGAAACCCATTTCGGCACAGGCCGGCGTACGTGGCGATGTGCTGCTGACGATGATGGATCAGATCGTTTGCAGGAATCCGGAGCAGAGTACTTCGCACAACGGGGCTCCTGTGCCGGGTGGTCAGCGGGTTCTGCCAAGGATGGAAGTGGATCAGCGGCTGAGCCCGTTCAACTACGAGCAGATCGGTGGCCCCCATCCTTCCTCCCGCTACATGTTCCACATCAACGGCGAGTGCCAGCCGGAATACTTCCGGTACCGGGCGGCACAACCGGGCAGCTACACGTGGAGAACCTATGGCAGCCCATATTTCCGCGGGCCTTTGGGACCGGTGCCGAGTCCACGTTTCCGTGAGCATGAGATTCGGGTACCGCTGACGGTGATGACGGATTCGGTCAGCTTGAGCAGCGTCGTCAAGAGCAATGGTGTCGATCTGAACAGCGGCAGGGAATTCTCTTTCCGCCATGACGACCGGATTTCCTGGGGCGTGGTGCAGTACTGGCAGCATGGCAGCGATTACCTGAAGATGCTGGTGGTGCCGGGCGACAATGAGGGCGATGCACGGTTGTGCTGGAACGCCGACAACGGCAAGGTCAAGCGCCTGCATTGCATGACCTGGCGTGCGCCCCAGGGCTGGAAGCGGGGCGAACCGCTGGTGTTCGTCGGCCAGTACCTGATCGACGACCGCTCGGTGTATCCGGGTGAGCAGGGGTTCCTGTACGCACGGACGTTCTGAGCCCGAAGCTTCTAAAGAAGCGGTGGGGCTGACGCGGCGGCGGCGTCAGCCCGTCAGGGGCTCGACTGTCCCCTGGATGCGCCTGGCCCGGGTGTCGGGTTTTTTGGCCTCCTCGATCCACTTCAGGTATTCGCGCTGATGGGAAGGGGGCAGGGCGTTGAAGCGCTGCCCGGCCACCGGGTGGGCGGCCAGCGCGGCCTCAAGGTCTGCTGGTAACGGCAGCGCCCGAGCCCCCGCTTTCATGTCAGGCCTCACGCTTGAGCGCCGGGAACAGGATCACGTCCCGGATGGTTGGACTGTCGGTCAGCAGCATCATCAGGCGGTCGATGCCGATGCCGCAGCCGCCGGTCGGGGGCATGCCGTACTCCAGTGCCCGGATGTAGTCGGCATCAAAATACATGGCTTCGTCGTCACCGGCTTCTTTCGCTTCGACCTGTTTGCGGAAGCGTTCGGCCTGATCTTCGGGGTCGTTGACCTCGGAGAAGCCGTTGGCCATTTCGCGGCCGGTGATGAACAGCTCGAAGCGGTCGGTGATCTCCGGGTCATGGTTGGAGGCACGGGCCAGCGGCGAGACTTCGACCGGGTACTTGATGATGAAGGTGGGTTCCCACAGTTTGGCTTCAGCCACTTCCTCGAAGAGCGCCAGTTGCAGTGCGCCCACACCGGCCGTGGCCAGTGGTTCGACATCGTACTTTTTCAGTTCGGCACGCAACCAGTCGGCGTCCGCCAGTTTGTCCTGCGGAAGGTGGGGTGCGTGCTTCCGGATGGCTTCGACGATGGTCATCCGCGCAAAGGGCTTCGACAGATCCAGCGCTTTGCCCTGGTAGCTGATGGTCGTCGTGCCGAGTGCCGTCTGGGCGGCGTGGCGGATCACCTGTTCGGTGAAGTCCATCATCCATTCGTAATCGGTATAGGCCGCGTAGAATTCCATCATCGTGAATTCGGGGTTGTGACGCGGGCTGAGACCTTCGTTGCGGAAGTTGCGGTTGATCTCGAACACGCGCTCGAATCCGCCGACGATCAGGCGCTTCAGGTACAGCTCGGGCGCGATACGCAGGAACATTTCCTGATCGAGCGCATTGTGGTGCGTGACGAAGGGGCGGGCTGCGGCACCGCCGGGGATGGGTTGCAGCATCGGCGTTTCGACTTCAAGAAAGCCGGCATCGACCATGAACTGGCGGATGGCGCTGATGGCCTTGCTGCGGACGGTGAAGGTCTGGCGCGCGCTCTCGTTGCTGATCAGGTCCACATAGCGCTGGCGATAACGCAGCTCCTGGTCGGCCAGACCGTGGAACTTGTCGGGCAGCGGGCGCAGCGATTTGGACAGCAGCCGGACGTTGGAGCAGCGGATCGACAGCTCGCCCTTCATCGTCTTGAAGAGCGTGCCTTCGGCGGCCACGATATCGCCCAGATCCCAGTGCTTGAAGGCTTCATGCGTCTCAGCCCCGATGCCTTCGTCGTTCATCCACAGCTGGATGCGGCCGCTGCCGTCCTGCAGGGTGGCGAAGCTCGCCTTGCCCTGCACGCGCTTCAGCACCATCCGCCCGGCCACCGAGACCTGGATGGTCTCGGCTTGCAGATCCTCACGGCTCTTGCTGCCGTGGGCATCGAGCAGCGGCTGCGCCCGGTTGGCGGGTACGAAGTCGTTGGGAAAGGCGATGGCGCCGTTCTCACGCAGACGGCCGAGCTTGGCACGCCGCTCGGCGATGATCTGGTTCTCGTCGGCTTCGGGCAGGGCGCCTTCGGTGGCGTGGGGCTGATCAGATGGAGCGGAAGCAGTGATGTTCACGGGGCATGCCTGATGGAGGAAGGGAGCCGGCCTGTCGGAGCAGGACGCGGTGAATGGGGTGAAAGGAGCAGTGATGGAAAATGAGTCTTCGCAGGGCTTTGAATCGTGGCGGTGTGGTACCTGATGTTGGCTGGCCCTGTCTTCCGATCGTGAAGGGAGTGGAGAGCTGCCGGGTCGGGACAGGCGGTTTCCGAGACAGCCTGCATCGGCCGGGACTGACGGCGGCACGTGTCCCCCCCCGGCAAGGGGCCGGGGCACGCAGGGACCGGGGACACGGAGCTGGCGCCAGTGCAGGTACGAGCCGGGTTCAGACGCCCTGTTTCAGGCTGGCCGCGATGAAGTCGTCGAGGTCGCCATCGAGCACGGCCTTGGTGTTGCTGGTCTCGAAGTTGGTGCGCAGATCCTTGATGCGGGACTGGTCCAGCACGTAGGAGCGGATCTGGTGCCCCCAGCCGATGTCGGTCTTCGAGGCCTCGACCTTGTCCTGCTCGGCCTGGCGCTTGCGCAGCTCGATCTCGAAGAGGCGGGCGCGCAGCATCTTCATGGCTTCGTCACGGTTGCGGTGCTGCGAACGGTCGTTCTGGCACTGGACCACGGTGTTGGTGGGGATGTGGGTGATCCGCACCGCCGATTCGGTCTTGTTGACGTGCTGGCCACCGGCACCCGAGGCACGATAGACATCGATGCGCAGGTCGGCCGGGTTGATGTCGATCTCGATCGAATCATCGACTTCGGGGTAGACGAAGACCGAGGCGAAGGAGGTGTGCCGGCCGCCGCCCGAGTCGAAGGGCGACTTGCGCACAAGCCGGTGCACGCCGGTTTCGGTGCGCAGATAGCCATAGGCGTATTCACCCTCGACCTTGATGGTGGCGCCCTTGATGCCGGCCACGTCGCCTTCGCTCTCTTCGAGCAGCGTGGTCGAGAGGCCACGGCGCTCGCAGTAGCGCAGGTACTGGCGCAACAGCATCGAGGCCCAGTCGCAGGCTTCGGTGCCACCGGCGCCGGCCTGGATCTCGACGAAGCAGGGGTTCGGGTCGGCCGGGTTCGAGAACATCCGGCGGAATTCGAGCCCTTCGACGCCTTCCTGCACCTTCAGCGAGTCTTCTTCCAGCGCTTCGAGCGTGTCATCGTCGGATTCGGCTTTGGCCATCTCGAAGAGGTCGCTGGTGTCCTTGAGGGACTCCATCAGCTTTTCCATCGTGCCGACGGTGTTGTCGAGCATCCGCTTTTCCTTGCCGAGCTCTAGCGCGGCAGCGGGGTCGTTCCAGATTTCAGGCGCCTCGAGGGCGGAGTTCACTTCGACAAGGCGGTTCTTCTTGTCGTCGAAGTCAAAGATACCCCCTGAGATCCTGCAGCCGCTGGCTCAGGTTCTCCAGGCGGGCCTCAAGCTGGTTCAAGCGCTCGGCATCCATCTGTGCTGTGTTTCCGGGAAAAGGTGAAGCCCGACATTTTAACAGCCCAAGCGCCCAGAGGTACGATGGCATTTGGCAGAGTGGCAAACGCCCATAGAATCACGCGGCACGAACCCGTCGATGGCGCCGGCTCGCCGCGCAAGGGATACTTTGAACAATCCGCGTGGCCTTGTTCAGCGTATCTCAAGGGCCACTGTCACGGGGACGTGAAGCTCATGCTGCCGGATGGCAGCTGGATCAGCCATTTCTTTTCCATCCAGGGATCTGGAGAAACGGAGAAACACATGAAGAAGTCGGTCTTTTCAAAACGTCGTACCGTGCTGGGCACGGTGGGCCTGGCCGCCATGCTGGCGATGCCGTTCGCCGTGCAGGCCCAGTCGCCGATCGTGATCAAGTTCAGCCATGTGGTGGCCGAACAGACGCCGAAGGGGCAGGGCGCCCTGAAGTTCAAGGAAGTGGCCGAGAAGAAGCTGCCGGGCAAGGTGCAGGTTCAGGTCTTCCCCAGCTCGCAGCTCTTTGGCGATGGCAAGGAGATGGAGGCCCTGCTGCTGGGTGATGTCCACATCATCGCGCCGTCGCTGTCGAAGTTCGATCGCTACACGAAGAAGATCCAGATCTTCGATCTGCCCTTCATCTTCGACGACATCGAGGCCGTCGACCGCTTTCAGGCGAGTCCGACCGGCCAGTCGCTGCTGACCTCGATCAGCAACCGTGGCCTGCTGGGTCTGGCCTATTGGCACAACGGCATGAAGCAGCTCTCGACCAACAAGTCGCAGCTCAAGCGCCCCGAGGACGTGAAGGGGCTGAAGTTCCGCATCCAGAATTCCGACGTGCTGGAGGCTCAGTTCCGTGCGCTGAAGGCCAATCCGCAGAAGATGGCGTTCGCCGAGGTGTATCAGGCCTTGCAGACCGGCGTGGTCGATGGGGCGGAGAATCCGTGGTCGAACACCTATTCGCAGAAGTTCTACGAGGTGCAGAAGACCATCGCCGAGACCAATCATGGGGTGCTCGACTACATGGTGGTGACGAATGCCGGCTGGTGGAACAAGCTGCCGGAGGATGTCCGCCAGGGGCTGAGCGAGGCGATGGCCGAGGCCACGGCGCATGCGAACAAACTGGCTTCGGAGCTGAACGCCAAGGATCGGGAGACGATCATCCAGTCGGGCAAGGTGAAGGTTCAGGCGCTGGAAGCCGAGGATCTGGCTGCCTGGCGTGAGGCCGTCAAGCCCGTCTGGCAGCGTTTCGAGAAGGACATCGGTCGTGACGTGATCGATGCGGCGCTGGCGGCCAATCAGAAAACGGCCCAGTGATCCGGGGCCGGCTGGCGGCGGTGACCGAGGTCGCTGTCGCCAGCCGGTTGCCTCCAACCATTTTTACCAGGGGCGGCCGGCAACGGCCGTTTTGCTCATGCGCTGGTTTCACAAACTGGAGGAGGGCCTGCTGGTTCTCCTGATGGCGGGCATGACGCTGATCACCTTCATGCAGGTGGTGGCCCGCTATGTGTTCAATTACAGCTTCGTCTGGGCGATGGAGCTGACGTCGGTGCTGTTCGGCGGGCTGATCTTCATCGGCATGGCCTATGGCGTCCGAGTCGGGGCCCATATCGGGGTCGATCTGCTCGTCAAGGCGCTCGGCCCGCGGCTGGGACGCTGGATGAGTGCGCTGGCCGCGCTGCTCTGTGTCGCCTATGCCTGCATTCTGGCCTGGGGCGGTCATGAGTACGTCTCGAAGATCCGGATGGTGGGAATCCTTATGCAGGACCTGCCCGTCGAACAGTGGATCCCCAGAGCCGTGCTGCCACTGGGCTTCGGGCTGCTGGCCCTGCGCTTTCTGGGCGTCTTCATCGGCCTGCTGACGGGACGTGCCGGGCAGTTGCTGGGTGATGAAGCGGAAGAGGCGCTGAAGATGCGTGTCGAACCGGAACAGGAGGCGCTCAGGCCATGAATACCATCGTTCTTTTCTCGCTGCTGCTGCTGTTCATGTTTCTGGGGATGCCGATTGCGGTGGCGCTGGGGCTGTCTTCGCTGATCGTGATCCTCGCCTTCGCCCAGGACTCGCTGGCCTCGCTGTCACTGAAGATGTTCGAGACCTCGGAGCATTACACGCTGCTGGCGATTCCGTTCTTCGTGCTGGGCGGGATGTTCCTGACGACGGGGGGCGTGGCCCGGCGGATGATCCGCTTTGCCACGGCCTGCATCGGCCATCTGCGTGGCGGCATGGCGATGGCCTCGGTGATGGCCTGCATGCTGTTTGCGGCGGTCTCCGGTTCTTCGCCGGCGACCGTGGTGGCCGTGGGCTCGATCGTGATCGCAGGCATGGTTCGGGCCGGTTATCCGCAGCCCTTCGCGGCCGGCGTGATCTGCAATGCCGGCACGCTCGGCATCCTGATCCCGCCCTCGATCGTGATGGTGGTCTACGCGGCCACCACCGAGATTTCGGTGGGCAAGCTGTTCATGGCGGGGGTGGTGCCCGGCTTGCTGCTGGGTTTGCTGCTGATGGTGGCGATCTATCTGCGGGCGCGTCGGCTTGGGCTGCCGCGCCAGCCACGCGCCTCGCTGCGCGAGACCCTGGCAGCCGGTCGCGATTCGCTGTGGGGGTTGTTGCTGATCGTCATCATCCTGGGCGGCATCTACGGCGGTGTGTTCACGCCGACCGAGGCGGCTGCCGTGGCGGCGGTCTATGCCTTCGTGATCGCGGTGTTCGTCTATCGGGATCTGGGCATGAAGGAAGTGCCCCGGGTGCTGCTCGACTCGGCCAAGGTGACGATCATGCTGATGTTCATCGTGGCCAATGCGCTGCTGTTCGCGCATGTGCTGACCACGGAGCGGATTCCGCAGAGCATTGCGGAGACCATCGTCGGCATGGGCATGGCACCCTGGCAGTTCCTGATCGTGGTCAACATCCTGCTGCTGGTGGCCGGCATGTTCATGGAGCCGACCGGGGTGATCCTGATCCTCGCGCCGATCCTGTTCCCGATCGCGACGCAGCTGGGCATCGATCCGGTTCACCTGGGGATCATCATGGTGGTCAACCTGGAGATCGGCATGGTGACGCCACCGGTGGGATTGAACCTGTTCGTGACGGCCGGCATCACGCAGATGTCGATCGCGCAGGTGGTTCGGGCGGCGCTGCCGTGGACGCTGATCCTGATCGGCTTTCTGATCGCCGTGACCTATGTGCCGGCGATCTCGATGTGGTTGCCGGAGCTGCTGTACTGATTGCACCCGATTCTTGCTCCATGGCGCGGGCCATGGGGCGACGAATCGGGCACGAACCGTGCTCGGCGGGGCCGATTTTCGCCTTTGCGTATTACGCCGCCTTGCGCCTGTAGCGAGGCGGCGGCGGATGATGAGCCGCTTACCAGGCCATCGCCGCTTCGCGCTTCTCGCGCTTGGCGCCCAGCTTGGCGGCCATCGAGGCCCCCAGCACGAGGGTTCGCATCATCCGTTCCGTGGCTTCGATCAACAGCTTTTCGCCATCGACGATGGCCTGGTCGAGACTCATCGGCAGCGGCACGATCGAGGCGATGGCGTCGATGCCGATATCGTAGACGTCCTGGGCGTCCCGTCCCAGCGTGCCGGCCAGTGCGACGACCGGGACACCCATTTCGCTGGCCCGGAAGGCGATTTCGGCGGGAACCTTGCCTCGCGGGGTCTGGAAGTCGATGGCCCCCTCGGCGGTGATGACCAGATCGGCTCCCTGCAACAGGCTGTTCAGGTCGAAGCCGGCGAGGCCTGAGTCGAGCAGCGCTTCAAAACGGGAGACGAGCTGTGCGCCGACCGCAGCCAGACCGGCGCCGAGACCGCCCGAGGCGCCTGTGCCTGCCCCGCGGGCGAAATCGACGCTGCGGGCACTGGGCAGGGCGAATTCGCCAAGTTTCCTGGCCCAGTTCTCGAAGCCGGCCGACAGCTGAAGCACCTGTTCAGGGGTTGCGCCTTTTTGCGGCCCGAACACCTTGGCCACGCCGCGTTCACCGGTCAGGATGTTGTGGGCGTTGAGCGCCATCACCATCTTGATCCGGCCGTCCTTCAGGGCGGGGTGCAGGTTGCTGAAGTCGATCTGATGCACGTCGCCGAGGTAACGGCCGCCAAAGCCAAGTTCCTTGCCGTCGGCGTCCGTGATGCGCGCACCGAGTGCCTGCAGGGCGCCGAGCCCCCCATCACTGGTGCCCGAGTCGCCGCAGCCGATCAGGATGGTGTGAATGTCCTCGTCCAGTGCGGCGGCGATCAGTTCGCCCACGCCATAGGTGGTGGTGACGGTCGGGTCGCGAAGGTCTCGTGGTACCAGTCGAAGGCCGGCGGCCGCTGCCATTTCGACGACGGCAACCCCCCTGGCTTTGCCGCCCAGCAGGGCATAGTGGGATTCGACCGGCTGGCCGACCGGGCCGGTGACGGTTTTGCGGATCAGACGGCCGCCCGTCGATTCTGCGAGCATTTCAGCCGTGCCTTCGCCACCATCGGGCATGGGCAGGGCCTTGACGTGGGCGCCAGGAATGGCGCGTCGTACACCGGCGCTGATGGCACGGGCCACGGCGTTGGCATCGAGCGATTCCTTGAAGCCGGCGGGGGCGACCAGAATGTGCTGGGGGATGGCGGTAGTCATGAGAGCACTCCTTTCTGATGGTTCAGGTGCTGAAGATTCGGGAACAAGGTGATGGGTGGTTCTGGGCGATTCGACTCGTGTGTCCATCAGGGGGTTACACGAGTCGATGGGTCGCGAGAATGATCAGGTCATGGCGGATGTCAGCGTGGGAGCATCAGTGGCATCCCCTGCATGGGCCAGATCACGAAGGCAAACAGCAGCACCAGAAGCGCGCTGATCGGTGCGAGCCAGGCGGACAGGCGAAGCAGATCCCTGGCCGTATAGGTTTCGGTGTCCTCGATCTTCGAGAAGAGCGCCATGGGTTTGGCCGAGCTGCTCATCGTGTGGCAGAAGCCGGCCGCTGCAGTGGAGGCAAAGGCGGCCGCCACGGCGTTCACACCGACTTCGGGCGCCATCGAGACGACCAGCGGGATCAGCACGGCGGACCGGGCCGAACGCGACTGGATGATCAGGTGGGCCGCGGTCGAGATCAGCACGATCAGCACGACGAAGATGATGGCGGCTGCCTGCCCACTGTGGTGGATGGGGGCCAGCATCGATTCGGCCGCCCAGCGTGCAGCACCCGAGCTGGCCAGGGCGGCGCCCATCGCCAGCGTGGCGGCCATGAAGATCAGCAGTGACCATGGCACCGATTTCAGTGCCTTGCCCAGCTTGACCACGCCGAGGCTGTCACTCGTCATGGCAAGACCGCCGGCCAGGGCGATCACGGCCGGATGGACACCGTGCAACGGTTCGGCGCACCACAGGAAGACCACGGCCACGACAAGCCAGGCGGCCTTGGTCTGGGCAAAGGTCAGTTTGCCGCTGATGGGAATGGGGGTGTGCGCCTGCAGGTCGGCGATCGTCACACTGAGCGGTTCGCGCCGTTCTTCCGGGGTCGTGAAGAGCATCAGGATCAGTTCGACGCAGATCAGTGAGGAGACGACCGCGAGCGGCAGCCCATACAGCATCCAGGTGGCGAAGGAGAAGCCTGGCTCCCCGCTGGCCACCAGGATCTGGCTGGTGATCAGATGGGCACCGGCGCCCAGGTAGGAGGCGACGGCCGTCAGCAGGATGACCGACGGGAAGAGCAGGGCGAGCGCCACGATCAGTCTGCTACGCCCACCCAGCACCGAGGCCAGTGCCATGAAGACCGGCATGGCCAGGGCTGCCCGCCCCGAGGTGGACGGGACGGTGAAGGCCGTCGCCACCAGGGCAGCGTTGCTCAGGTGCATCAGCTGGCGGGGGTTTCGTGCCCCCGTCACGATGAAGGCGGCGGCGCGGGTCGCAAGCCCTGTCGTGGTGATGCCTGCGGCGATCACGAAGGAGCCGAGCAGCAGCCAGACAGTGTCTTCACCCAGCGTGTCGAAGAGTGTTTCTTCGGGCAGCACGCCGGTGACGACGAGCAGGACGGCCGCGCCGAGCGCGACATAGGTGTCATCGATGGTGGTGAAGATCCAGAACCAGACGGCGATGGCGAAGAGCGACAGCGTCATGGCAGCCTTGACCGTCAATCCGGTCGTGCTGCCCGGCGGGTTGGCCAGCGCCACGCTGATCCACAGGGCGACCAGACCGACCACGACGATGGCGGCACCGATGGCCACCAGATGTCGTGCGCTCAGGTCGGCCAGCCAGCGGCGGCGGGGCGCTTGGGTCGTCCGGGCCGCCGAACCCGCGGCCGAAGCGGCTCGCGAGGCACGGGGCAGGTTGATGGACGTGCTCGTCCGGTAGAACACGGCATCGGTTTCCATCATATCGACGGATCTGGCAGTCGGGGCTTCGGGAGTTGGACGCCGGCTCATGATTTCTCCTGACTCATCACATCCAGTGCTTCCTCACCGGCCTTGTCGGCAGGACGCAGCGCACTGCTGAGCTTGAACGGAATGTCGATGCCGAGCACGGTACCCTCATCGGGGCTGGACTTGATCCACGCATAGCCACCGTGGGCATGGGCCAGTGCCTTGACGACGGCAGGGCCGATGCCGTGCGTGATGGCTGGCGCATCATCCGGCTGCAGAACATCCGTCAGGCCATCCGCCAGGCCCCGGGAGGAGGCCAGCAGCCAGTCGCCTGCCGGTTCGGCCGGCGTGTCGAAGATGGCCTGGGCCTGATCAGCCGTCAGCACCATGTCCGGCGCGGCAATCCAGAAACTGGCCATCTTTTCGCCGGTGGGCAGGTTCTTCACGCCAGTGCCCAGCTCGATGGTCTGGCTCTCGGGCGTGACCGACACGGTATGCGCCGCCAGATGATGCATGCCCTGGAGGATGCGGCGGGCGTCGAGACCCAGATGCCCTTCACCCGTTTTGGTTACCTGCCAGCTATGGGCAGGAAAGGCGCGCCGGATGCTCTGGGTGAGCTGATAGGTCAGCGCGCCCAGATCCACGTCCCGGATCTGGAGGAAGTCAGGGTCTCCGCTGGCCAGCAGCAGTGCCAGATCGTCCTGGAGCTGGCGAAGCTCCCGCATCGTCTGGTTCATCGTGGCCGGGTCGGGGCTTTCCCCGGCACGCCATTGAGACAGGGCCGACGTGGTGTGCTGGATCTGCCGCAGGGTTTCCGCCAGCACGTGACGCTGGTCGGCCTGTGCCAGGCTGATGCGATCGAGCATCTCGTTGATCGAGCGAGCCAGATCGGACAGTTCGTCACGACCGTCCTCAGGCAGACGGGTGTCCAGATCGAGTGGACCAACCCTGGAGGACAGCTCGGCAAAGCGGGTGATCGGGGCCAGAATCTGACCGGCCACGACCCAGGCGATGACGGCGGCCAGCAGCAGCCCCGCCAGCATGATGCCGAACAGGATCATCATGTTCCGCCGGACCAGATTCAGCCGTCCCTGAACGAATTCGGTCACGAGCAGAACGGCTGTTTCGCCCCGGGCCTCGATCGTGCTTTTGCCCCAGCGCAGTTCGCCATCGGGTGTGTCCAGCACGCCCGAGTTGGCCTTGCTGTTCAGCAGCATGTTCAGGCGCTCGCGATCGCCAGCCAGTCGTTCGCCCGCGTCTTTCGATGCGTTGTCGACGAACATCACGTCGGTGGGTGTGATGCCGATGAAGGCTTCTCCCCAGTCGGGTGTCTGGCGTTCCAGATAGCGCTCCATCAGGGCAGTCAGGGACGTGAAGCGACGGTGGGTCTTGCTGTCGACGGCCTCCGTGGCAAAGGTCCGGAACTCATGAATTTCCTGAATGATGGCTTCGTTCGCGTTATGCCGGATCTGCCCCTGGAAAATCGAGCGCGCCGTCAGGATCACGGTCAGGATGATCAGGGCGGTGGTCAGCAGGATCCAGCCGACGATGCGCCAGCGTGCCGTGACGGGCATGACCAGCAGTTTGGTGTTTTTATTGTTGAGCATGATCAGGGCGCTCCTTCGGTATTCATGCCGGAGCCACGCTTGCCGGATTCGCCATTTTGTGGCGGATTGTCACGGACGCCCTTGCCGTCGGGGGTGGTGGCATGCTGTACATTACGAGGCGTATAAATGGCGGGTGCATCCTTGATGACCTGCTCTTCGAGCTCTCCCAGCCTGCGGGCGGGGCGTTTTTTCTCGTTCAGCAGACGTACCTCGACACTGGAGGTTGGCAGGATCGGGGCTGAAACGGTATTGGCCATCTGCTGGGACAGCAGCGACACGATGACCGGCAGCGATAAAAAGACCACAATGACGGAAAGCCTGAACAGCATTTCCCCTCCCAAAAATATGAATGGTGCATGAATGAATGGTAGAAAGAGGGCCTGAGGGCAATGTTGCCGGTGTAAACAGCAGATCGTTAGCTTGTAAATCAGACGGAAAGGGATGACTTTCTTTTTCTTCTGCTTCAACGGCGCCTGATATAAGCACGGGTTATGGAACTGCCTTTTGATGTCTGATCCGATGCCTGTCGGTTGTTCTGGTGCAACGTTTCTGTTGTTTGAATCCGAAGATTTTTTTGGCAGATAAAACGTCAAACCTTTTTCCAGGCCTTCGGTGTCTGACATTCAGAAATAATTTATATCCTCATTTACAAAAAATGTTTAATTTTGAGTAATCAGGTTACAAGATTTTCCGGATATGCACGAATGAAAAATGGCGCCTGAAAGCGCCATGGGGTGCTCTGACCGTGCGGCCGGATCGTGGCCGGCAGCCACCGGTTGTCAGAAGCGTCACTTCCTCGACGTCGACGTTTCGACCGAAACCGCCTGCGTTTTCAGGTACTGGAGTGCATCCCGGTTGGTCCGGCTCACCGTCAGGACGAAGTCATGCCACGGCAGGTCGGTGATGGCGACCAGACCGAGATGACCGTTCTCGCCATCCAGCCAGCGGCCGGTCACGGGCTGATCCAGGTACTGGAACCAGTGCGCCCCGACGAACTGGGGGTTTGCCAGCACCGAATCGAGCATTTTCCGGTAGGCTGATCCGCGGCTGTTCTCGTTCTCGACGGCCATCACGCCGGGCCAGAATGGCCCGCGATCGGCCGAGCCGAAGTGGAATTCCGTCAGCAGGGCGGGCTTGTCGTGGCGTGCGAACTGGGCGTGTTCGAAGCCGTCTTTCAGATCCGGTACGTACAGGTTGAAGCTCAGCACATCACACCATTTGGCGCAGGCCGAGACGGCCTCGGGCGTGCGGCTCGAGAACCGGCTGCCGAGGTACAGATGGTTCGGCGCGTGTTTCTTCAGGGCGTTGGCGACCTGTGAGAAATAGGATTCGGCATGCAGTCTGAGGAAGGCGGAGAGGTCGGCGGCGATGGCCGGCTGGCGGCCATCGGGCAAGCGCTCGGCCGGCCAGGCCGCTTCCACCTCCGACCAGCTCGACAGGGGTACGCCCCAGACATTCGACAGCTCATGAATGTCGCCGTCATAGCGCTCGCGCAGCATCTGGACCAGGGCGCGTTTGGCATGCGCACCGGGTTCGGTCGCATTGGCGCGGAGTGCAGACAAGGCCACTGCATAGCGAAGGGCCGGGTCAGCGGCCGAGCCGTTGCCCCAGCCCAGTTCGTTGTCCACGAACCAGCCGATCAGCGCGGCATCGTCTTCGGTGCCGGCCGTGGCCTTGCCGAGTGAGGCGTCGAGCGCCCTGGCAAAGGCAGGATCGAATGGATCCGGGATGCCGGACCACCAGTCCTGCCCGTCACTGAGGCGCGCAAAGGGGCCTTCCACATGCACGATGCGGGTGTAGGGGAGGCGGCCGCCCATCATGCTGTCATCGCTCCAGGCACCCACGGTGTTGAAGCGCCAGCTTTTCAGGCGGCGTTGTGTCCGGCTGACCCAGCGACTCTTCCAGTCGTTGCCATCGCGGCGATAGAGGTTGGCCTGATAGAAGTTGAAGGTCTCTCCCTTCAGGAAGCCCCGGTTCTGTTGCGCGCCACTGTCGGCCGGCAGGTAGGCCGTGCTGTCCTTCGTCCCGCGGAAGCTGGCCAGGGGCGAGCCCCTGGCGGGCAGGCCCGTGAACTGATATTCACGGCCACCAATGAAGGTTTCGCTGTTGTCACGCTGGACGGCATTGACGCCCAGCGAGAAGAAGGGATTGCCTTCCGGGGTGATCAGGATGTGGCGCAGGCTGCCATCCTTCAGTATCAGCCTGCCGGTCCGGAAATAGCCACTGCCGCGCTTCGCCTCGGCATCATCGCCCACGATTTTCAGGCCACCATGGGTATCGAGTGTCAATGGATCGTCTTTGGCCTGCTGGTTCTGCAGCGCCTGGTTCAGGCGCTGCTCCACCTGCTCGGCGTGGCGGGCAAAGGGCTTGAAGGGAGCGTGGGGATCTTCCTTCACCTTCTTTCTGCGATCAGCCGTCCTGGTTTTCCTGTTTTCCCGGGGGCTGGGGGACTCGGCCTCCTGATACTTGCCGGGCCAGTTTGCCCGGGTGTACTGGCCCCACGGGTCGACGATGGCGGTATAGGCCGCCTGAACATCGTTCTCTCCGGCCGGGGGCAGGAACAGCTTGCCGAGCCGGATCTTCTGCTCGGCATCGGGGGTGGGCATCCCCAGACGGATTTCCGTGATTCTGGCCCGGTTCAGCCGACCCTTGGTCGTGGCAGCCAGTCCGACGCTTTCACCTCCCGATGTCCAGGGCAGTGGCGGCCCGGCCCGCATGCCCATGGCCAGCGGCAGCGTGGGCGTCAGGGGAAGGGCAAGGCGCATCGGTGGCCCGGGCGGCAGGCCGAGGGTGGCATTCAGGATCTGCCCGTCGGCATCACGCAGTTGCAGCATCAGCGTCACCGGCCAGGGCATGATGTTCTGGATGTGTATCCTCAGGGTCTGGAACGCCTGCCAGTCCCAGTGTTCCCCGGTCGGCCGGATGGTCAGCCAGCGGGGCTCGGCCGGGGACTGGGCTGAACGCCCATGGGCCGGCGAAAAACTCAGGGTGGAGAAGCCTTCACCATCGGGCGCGCTCAGCTGCCATCCCTGATCCGTACCGTCGTCGATCGAAAAGCCGGCGGCACGCGCCTTACCGTCCATGACGGCGCCAGGGTCTGCCACGAGCTGTGCCGAGGCGCCTGGCACGGCCAGACAGCCCAGCAGCAGGGGCAGCAGCAGCCGGCGAAGGGTCGTCATGCGGGGGAGCAGGTCAGGGGTTGGTGTCATGGTCGTCTAGTACCTGATCGATCTGCAACGAGATGGCATTCTCGCCACGATAGTCGTCACGCTGCAAGCGGTAGGACAGAACCGCCTCGGGCGGCAGGGCATCGGTATGGCCGAAGAAGATGGCCGGCAGTCGCAGCGAAGGGGCTTCCGACGGACTCAGCTCCAGTTTCAGATGGCGCTGGTTGATCAGTCGCTGGTTCCGGATATTGAAACGGCCCGAGAAGAGCGGCGGTGGAAAGCCCTGGCCCCAGACCTGTGTATCGAGCAGTTTCAGCGTGTTGATGTGCAAGGCTTCCGGTGGCAGCGGGCCATCCGTGGTGACATCCGGATCGAAGACCCCCGGATCCGACAGGGTCTGCACGGCCTCTTCCAGTGCGACGCGGAAGTCGTCGAGGCGCTCTGCCGGTAGCGTGAGCCCGGCTGCCATCGCATGACCGCCGAACTTCACCAGCATGCCTGGATGGCGCTTGTCGACCAGATCCAGGACATCACGCAGGTGTACGCCCCGGATCGAGCGACCGGATCCTCGCAGCATGCCATCCTGGTCGGGGGCCAGGGCGATGGTCGGGCGGTGGTAGCGATCCTTGACCTTCGAGGCGACCAGACCGATCACGCCGTGGTGCCAGTCGGCATCGAAGATCACGAGCGTCCGGGCTTGCGGCGCCGGCTCACCCAGCTGGCTCAGCGCTTCTTCCCGCATGCTCTGCTCGAGGTCGCGCCGCTGGCTGTTGATCTGGTCTAGGTGGCTGGCCAGTTCGGCTGCCCGTGCGGGGTCCTGTGCCAGCAGGCACTCGACGCCGATCGACATGTCGGCAAGGCGCCCCACGGCATTGATGCGTGGGCCGATGGCAAAGCCGAGATCGGCGGCCGACAGCGTGCGGCCCTGCCGGCGGGCCACCTGGAGCAGGGCTGCGATGCCCGGACGGGCACGGCCCGAACGGATGCGGGAGAGGCCGGCGTTGACCAGCACGCGGTTGTTGTGGCTGAGCGGCACCACATCGGCCACGGTGCCGAGCGCGGCCAGGTCGAGCAACGGTGCCAGCGACGGGGGCGGGCCGTCGAACCTGCCAGCATCACGGCGCGCACTGCGCAGTGCGATCAGCACGTACAGCATGACGCCCACACCGGCCAGGTTCTTGTCCGGGAATGGACAGCCCGGCTGGTTCGGATTGACGATGGCCAGGGCGGGGGGCAGTGCATCACCCGGCAGGTGATGGTCGGTGATGATGACGGGGAGATTGCGGGCATTGGCGTGTTCGACGCCTGCCATCGAGGCGATGCCGTTGTCGACCGTGATCAGCAGGGCGGGCCTGCCCAACCGGGGATGGTTGAGTGCCATGTCCACCACTTCCGGGGTCAGGCCATAACCATTCTCGAAGCGGTTGGGTACCAGATAGTCGACGATGCCGCCCATCATCCTCAGACCCTCGACCGCCATCGTGATGGCAGTGGCCCCGTCGCAATCATAGTCGCCCACCACGAGCATGGGCTCGCCGGCATCGATCGTCGCGCTGATCCGTGCCACGGCGTCGGGCAGGCCCCGTAGTGTGTCGGGTGGGAGCAGTGCGCCCAGCTCCAGCTTCAGATCGTCCGGGTGATGCACCCCTCTGGCTGCCAGCAGACGCGCCATCAGTGGGTCGACGCCGGCCTGCAGCAGGGTGTGACGCGCCCGCAGGTCCACGGGGCGGATTTGAAGTTTCATGGGCGGATGGGTCAGACGTGTTCCGGGGATTCAGAGAGCAGCGTGTGCAGCATCTGCGCGTCACGGCTGCGCGGCGGGTGGGCTCCCCTGGCATCGGCTGCAAGGCTCGGCCGTCCGTTTCGCGCCATGGTCAGGCGTTCCCGAAGGGCGTGCCATGCGGCGCGCGGCGAGAGGAGTTCGCCCATCAGTTGCAGAAGGCTGGCCGGCTGCCGCGCCTGTCCTGAAGCGGTTGGGGCGGCCGTGGCGGTTCTGCCCAGAGGCTGGGAAGGCCCGCCGGTAGCGCTGCCGGCCGACGCGGTGGCTGGTGGGTCAGCGCCGCCTTCGGGATTGCTACCGCCGCGCCCGGATGCCGGTTGCCAGTTCTCGAGCGAGGCAGCCGCGTCGGGCGTGTAGAGCCAGCGTGCCTGATGTTCGCCACAGAGCAGGCAGGCGAAGGCTTTGCCACCGGCAGCCAGATAGTGCTGATCGAGACCCGCGAGCCGGTCGAGCCAGCTGCCCGGATCCCGGTGAAGCCTGGGCAGCCAAAGCAGATCGTTTTGCCGCAGGCCGCTCGCGGCAAGGGCATTCACTGCGTCGAAGGATCGGGTATCGAGAGGGCCTTCGAGCCAGACGGCATTGGCGGGCAGCTCGGTGTCATCGCGCAGCGCATCCTGATACCAGCTCATCTGGATTTCGTTGAGCAGGCGGCGGAAGGCTCGCGCGTCAGACCCTTGCGGGAGGTAATCGTCGATGTGCTGGCCGACCGTGCTTTCGAGCGGCGAGGTCTGAAGTTGCCAGCCAGGTATGCCGGGGCGGGATGTGAGCAGCCAGCGTGTGGGTGACAACAGGCTGATGTCGTAGCCTTCTTCGGTCAGCAGTGGCCGGATCAAATCCAGCATGTGAGTGGCCTGGGACTCGTCGATGCTTTGGGGTAGCTCGGCATCCATCAGCATGCTGTCCGTCGTCAGCCGGAAGTTGACGGGGCGCATCAGCCAGCCGTGTCGGGCCGAGCCGGTTTCGGGGAGCTGTCCGGCCGTCGTTGCGTCGTCCGCAGGGGCGGCGGCGGGCAGCAGCCTTGCTGCCGCGGCGAGCGTGCCGATCGGCGGCGGGGCGGACGCAAAGGCGGGCAGCAGGGCGAGCCAGCGGAGGTGCGCCCAGGCGTTCGGGGCAGCAGCCGGGTCATCCAGGGGCCTGGGCGGCAGGCAAGTCGCGGGCAGGGGGACATCGGCCATGCGCAGCTGCCCACGGGCCAGCGCAGCGCCAATAGCCGGCAGACGGGCCTGCAGGTCGGTGGCGTCCAGCCAGGCACCGGGCATCAGTGCGCCGGGCAGGAGGGTGATGATGGGGGGAGACGGTCTCACCGGGCTATTGTATGGGGCCAGGAGCCAGGGCGGTAGGAAAGTCGCGGGCTGCAAACCGGCCGCGCCCATCAGGCATGGCAGGACTTCGGTACTACAGTCGGTGTCGCATACAGGTTCAAGGCGAGGCCCTTCAGGTGGCCGACATTCGCCTGCTTCGGCGTTTATGGCACACTGCCGCCTTTGCGCCGCCCAGTTCGGCACGTATCAGATGGGAGATGTCGTCGTTGTCGGCTTTTGAATGGTTTGTCGGATTGCGCTATACGCGCAGCGGTCGGCGTGCCGGCCAGAAGAATGGATTCATTTCCTTCATCTCGGCCCTGTCGGTGGCCGGTATCGCCCTGGGCGTGGCAGCGCTGATCATCGTGATGTCGGTGATGAACGGCTTTCAGAAGGAGGTGCGGGACCGGATGCTGTCGGTGCTGTCGCACATCGAGGTCTATCAGGTGGGTGAGCCGATGGACTGGCGGCCGCTGGCCGAACGGCTGACGTCGCAGGCGCACATCATCGGGGCGGCACCGTTCGTGTCGGGGCAGGTCGTGCTGACGCGTGACCAGACGGTGCGCGGTGCGCTGGTGCGGGGGGTCGATCCGTCGGCCGAGCCCAGCGTCTCCGAGATTGCCGATCAGGTCACTTCGGGGAGGCTCGCCGATCTGGTGCAGGGTCGCTTCGGCATCATCATCGGCCGGGTGATGGCCAATCAGCTGGGCCTGTCCGAAGGCGACCGGCTGGCGCTGATCGCGCCGCAGGGAACCGTCACGCCGGCCGGCGTGACGCCACGCATGAAGCAGTTCACCATCCGCGGGATCTTCGAGTCAGGCCATTACGAATATGACAGCACGCTGATCCTGATGAACCTGGAGGATGCGGCGGTGTTCTTCAAGACGGGTGGGCCTATGGGCATCCGCCTGAAGACCGACGACATGCAGCAGGCACCGGCCATCGGCCAGAAGCTTCAGGACAGCCTGGGCTTCGGTTATCAGGTTCGCGACTGGTCTCAGGAGAATCGTGTCTGGTTCGCGGCGGTGCAGGTCGAGAAGCGGATGATGTTCATCATCCTGACGCTGATCATCGCGGTGGCAGCCTTCAACCTGGTGTCGATGCTGGTGATGACGGTGACCGACAAGCGGGCCGACATCGCGATCCTGCGCACGCTGGGGGCGTCTTCCCGTTCGATCCTGTCGATCTTCATGGTGCAGGGCTCGCTCGTGGGCATTCTCGGCACCTTGGCCGGTGTGACACTGGGCGTGCTGGTGGCCCTCAACATCGGCCCGCTGATGGGGGTGCTGGAGAGCCTGTTCGGTTTCCGGCTGCTGCCGCCGGGTGTCTATGTGATTTCGGCGCTGCCCAGTGACCTGCGCTGGTCCGATGTCAGCTGGGTGGCGATCATCTCGTGCCTGCTGGCACTGCTGGCCACGATCTATCCCAGCCTGCGTGCGGCGGCTGTCAAACCCGCGGAGGCGCTTCGTTACGAATGAGTCAGCCTGATCCGATCCGGACTGCACCGGGTCAACCCCTGTCGCAAGCCGCGCCTTGGCCCAAGCCCTCGTTTCCGGGCATCTCGCCGATCATCCAGGCCGAGGGACTGGGCAAACAGTATGAGCAGGGCGATCGCCAGATCGAGATCCTGAAAAGGGTCGATTTCCGGGTCATGCCGGGCGAGGTCGTGGCGATCGTCGGTGCATCGGGCTCCGGCAAGAGCACACTGCTGCACCTGCTCGGCGGGCTGGATCAGCCCTCGTCAGGCTGGGTCAGCGTGGCCGGTGAACGACTCGACGCCCTGAGCGAAAGGGAGCGGGGCCGGTTGCGCAATCACAAGCTCGGTTTCGTCTACCAGTTCCATCATCTGCTCGGCGAATTCTCGGCGCTGGAGAACGTGGCGATGCCACTGCTGATTCGTGGCCTGCCGAAGGTTCAGGCTCATGAGCGCGCCAGGGAGATGCTGGGGCGGGTCGGTCTGGCGGCACGGGTCGGGCACCGGCCGGGAGAGCTGTCCGGTGGTGAACGCCAGCGGGTGGCGCTGGCCCGCGCGCTGGTGACCGGGCCCTGCTGCATCCTGGCCGATGAGCCGACCGGCAATCTCGATGCACAGACGGCCTCGGGCGTCTTCGAGCTGCTTCAATCCCTGACCCGGGCCTCGGGCACGGCTGTCGTGATCGTCACCCATGATCTGGAGCTGGCGGCGCGGGCCGACCGGCGTGTCACGCTGAAGGCGGGGGTACTGCTGGACGCTGACCGATGCTGATCGACACGCACTGTCATCTGGATGCAGCCGAGTTCGATGCGGACAGGCTCGCCGTGCTGGCGGAGGCAAGACGACGTGGCGTCTCGGCCATCGTGGTGCCTGCCGTTCATCGGGACAACTGGTTCGACGTCCAGCAGCTGGCCGAGCAGCAGGAGGGGGTCTTCTTTGCCCTCGGCATTCATCCCATCCATGTCGACGAGGCCACGGAAGATGATCTGGCAGCCCTGGCGCGTTGCCTCGCCGGGCTGCGGGATCATCCACGGCTCGTGGGCATCGGCGAGATAGGGCTGGACTTCTTCGTGCCGGGGCTGGATCTGATCTGGCAGCAGAAGGTCTTCGAGACGCAGCTTCGACTGGCCTCTGATCTGGGCCTGCCCGTGATCCTGCACACCCGTCGTGCGGTCGATCAGGTCGCCCGGGTGCTGCGCCGTTTCCGCCCGGTCAGCGGCATCGCCCATGCCTTCAACGGCAGCCTTCAGCAGGCCACCCAGCTGATCGGGATGAACATGGCGCTGGGTTTCGGTGGTGCGATGACCTTCGACAGGGCGCGAAACATCCGCCGGCTGGCAGCCAGCCTGCCGGCCGAATGCCTGGTGCTGGAGACGGATGCGCCGGACATGGCGCCCGCCTGGGTGCATCCGGGACGCAATGCGCCGAGCGAGCTGCCACGCATGGCGGACGTGCTGGCTGGCCTGCGTGGCTGGACGCCGGAGGAAGTGGCCCGTACCACCACGGAGAATGCCCGCCGCGTGCTCCCGGGCCTAGATCTTCACAAATTGCTTGAAAACAACGTTTGAGACGCCAGCTTTGTCCGGAGGGGGGGCGATTCTGTCGACCGGGGTGTCGGAATCGTGAAAAAGCGCACTGTAACTTTCGTCACAGCTGCCTTTTGAAGCCGCCCATAAGATCGCGCTTGACTTTTGATCCATATCTTCCAGGGGCTGGCGTTGTCCTCTCGAATCGATTCCTCTCTCTATCCCCGGCTGCACGAGTTCATGGCTGACCAGTTCGGCGCGGCCGTGCTGAAACTGCTGCCCGAGATCGCCGATGCGCTGCTCGCGCATGCGAGTGATGGCCTCAAGCCGAACCTCGTCGTCAAACTGACGGAAACAGCCCGCCTGTTGCGTGAGGAGGCGGCCGTTCGGGCCGAGATTGCGCTGGAACACTTCGTCCGGCTGCAGCTTGACAGTGTGGGAGACGAGACACTGATCGCGGCTGCCTCGTCGGACGACAGGAACCGGCCGCTGCCATTGTCGGATGCCGCCCTGCTGGAGCAGATTCTGGCCAGGGAGCTGGCGAGCAACGTCCGGGCCGATTTTCATGGCACGTATCCGCACTATCTGAAGCGGCTGGAGGCCCTGACAACCGAAACGCTGCGCGATGACGAGCACCCGCTGGGCGCCCGCGCATTGTCGCTGGCACTGGTTTTCGCACTGAAGCCTTTCGGACATACCCAGCCGATTTCCCTGCATCTTCGCCCCATTCTGCTGGCAACGGCTGCCGAACCGCTGGCACGGCTGATCGCGGCCTGCGACCAGAAGCTGATCCAGGCCGGTGTTCTTGCCGAAGCGCCTGCCGCCAGTCGCAAGCCACCCAAAAACAGGCTGATCGGTGGCGGCGCGGGCGTTCGCAGCTCATCGGGCCAGGGCATCGACCCCTATATCGCAGGGCCAGCCACCGATGATGCTGCCAGCACCTTCGTGCGCCATGCCTCCCGTCAGGTGCTGAACGATATCCGGGCTTCGGTCGTCATGGCCGAAAATCCGGTGTCGGGCAGCCGGGCCCAGCGGCAGGCCGGATACCGCCGTGCAGAAACCCTGCCACGCATCGATTCGATCGAACGGGACGCGGTGGCCTTTGCGCAGCAGCATGATGTGGCTCCGTACAGTCAGGAAGCCCGTCACCTTTTCTTCGGGCAGATTCACGAGCAGCTCGTGGCCGCCGGCGCGGACACGGCCGTGCTGGCCATCCTGGATCTGGTGCATGCGCTTTTCGATTATTCGGCCAGCGATCGCCGGCTGCCGGAGGCTGCCCGCATCCTGCTCTGGCGCCTGCAGATGCCTGCCGTGACGCTGGCCAGCCTGGATGCAGGCTATCTGGGGGATGATTCGCGATCGGTTCGCCGTCTGGTGGAGCAGCTGGCCGCCATCTCGATGGCCTATCCGGAGGAGATGCGTCCCAACAGGCCGCTTTATCAGCGGCTCCAGACCGTGGTCAGGGCCGTCGAAATCGTGGCACATGCCTTTCATATCCGGAGCCAGGTCTTGTCCGAGCAGGTGCAGACGGAGTACAGGCGGGCCACGCGCGGGATGAAGCAGCTGCTGGGCAACCTGGCTCGCAGCCGCCAGGAGGTGCAGGCCGAGGTCAGGCGCCAGCCGAACCGCCGGGACTATTCCCGCCGGCCGTCGAGAATGCGGGAGAGCACGGTTTCCGAGGATATCCGTCGCCTGCTGGATCACCGCCTGGGCGACAGCCGGGTGCCTGAATCGGTGTCGGTGTTCCTGCAGGATGTCTGGCTGCGCCACCTGCGTACCGCGGCCCTGCGGGACGGCACGAGCAGCCAGTCGTATCAGGTGGCGCTGAAGGTCGTCGATGACCTGCTCTGGACGCTTGGGAAGGAAGGCGCCAACCCCAGGGCACGCGATGAACTGATCCAGTGCATCCCGCCGATGTTGAGCATGCTGACGGCCGGTATCGAGGATGTCGGTGCGAAGCCCGAGGATTACAGCGCCTTCTTCGACGAGATCTTCCTGATCCATCTGCGTCGGCTTCAGGGGCATGGCGGGTCGGCTGCGACCCTGATTGCCCGGGAGACCGAGGCAGTATCGTCCATGATCCCGGGCGGCGAGAGCTGGGACAGTCTCGTCCGTGGGGCTGGTGCGGGGGAAGGGCATGCTGCCGGTGGGCGCTCGGCCAGCTGGCCGACGATCCAGGAGCTGCCCGTATCTGCGGCGCAGGGCGGCATGTCCGGAGAGCGGGCAAGGCCCGGTCATGCCGTCGATGACGGGGCATCCGGTGCGATGGTGACGGATGCCTGCAGTGCGGCGGCTGCATCGGCCCGTTTGCAGGCGATGATCGCCGGTACGCCGATGGATGACCTGTCGTCATTCCCCACCCGGCTGGCCGTGCCGATCGACAACTTCGCGGAAGCTTTCCGGCCAGGCCAATGGCTGGAGCTGGTCGGGCGCGATGGCCGGTCGACGTTTGCGAAGGTCGTATGGCTGAACGAACGCCGCACGATGGTGCTGCTGCTTCTGAAGCAGCCCGGGCAGCGGATCATGACACGGCAGATCAGCTCACTGATGAAACGGGTGCGCCAGGGCCGGCTGTTTGCGGTCATCTGAGCGGATCGAAAACTTTCAGGCTTGCATTTCATTTTTTTGTGTATATAATGCAAGTCTTTCCTGCACAGCACAATACGCAGATGCAGCAGGAGGCGCGTAGCTCAGTTGGTTAGAGCACCACCTTGACATGGTGGGGGTCGTTGGTTCGAATCCAATCGCGCCTACCAGATTCCGGCGGCTTGCAACTTCGGTTGCAGGCCGCTTTGCTTTTTACGGTTCTATTTCCGGGCCGTCGGCTTGCCTGCACCTTGATACGTCGTCTGGCATGCTGGAAAGAAAATCCGGCTGGCCAGCATGGCTGGCGTCTGCGGCGGCAGACTGGCGCCGCCCAAGCTCCTAGGGGGGCGCAGCTGTCACGACAGGCTCGGGGCCCGGACGGGCAGGGCGTCTGTCCATGGCTTCTGGCCGCTCGGCAGCGGGGTGTTGTGTCCGCGCTCGACACGCCGGCTGCGCCGATTGTGATCCTTGCCACAGCCTGTGATAATCTCAGGAGCTTTGGCATCCATTTCCTTCTTTCGTCGTGCCCATTATTTCTTTGCCGGACGGCTCCGAACGCCGTTTCGATGATGTCGTGACGGTGGCCCAGCTGGCCGCCGATATTGGTCCTGGTCTTGCCAAGGCAGCCATTGCCGGCAAGGTCGACGGAAAACTGGTGGATCTGTCCTTTCCCCTCACGAAGGACAGCACGGTCGCCATCCTGACCGATCGTGATCCCGAAGGTCTGGACATCATCCGGCACTCGACGGCGCACCTGATGGCCTATGCCGTCAAGGATCTGTTTCCCGAAGCGCAAGTGACGATCGGGCCGGTCATCGAAAACGGGTTCTACTACGACTTTGCGTACAAGCGGCCGTTCACGCCCGAAGACCTGGCGGCGATCGAGAAGCGGATGCACGAACTGGCCAGGCTGAACGAGGCCGTCGTGCGCGAGGAGTGGGATCGTCAGGAAGCCGTCAAGTACTTTGAATCGGTCGGCGAGAAGTACAAGGCCGAAATCATTGCTTCCATCCCGGCTGATGAAGGCATCAGTTTCTACCGCGAGGGCCGCTTCGTCGACCTGTGTCGTGGGCCGCACGTGCCGTCCACCGGCAAGCTCAAGGTCTTCAAGCTGATGAAGGTGGCCGGGGCCTACTGGCGTGGCGATTCGAACAACGAGATGCTTCAGCGCATCTACGGCACAGCCTGGGCGAAGAAGGAGGAGCAGGACGCCTACCTGCACATGCTGGCCGAAGCCGAGAAGCGCGATCATCGCCGCCTGGGCAAGGAGCTGGACCTGTTCCATACCCAGACGGAAGCGCCGGGCATGGTGTTCTGGCACCCGAAAGGATGGGTGATCTGGCAGCAGATTGAGCAGTACATCCGTTCGGTCTACCGGGACAGTGGCTACCAGGAGGTGAAATGTCCGCAGATTCTGGATGTGGATCTGTGGCGTCGTTCGGGCCACTGGGACAACTACAAGGAGAACATGTTCTTCTCGGAGAGCGAGAAGCGTGAATATGCGGTCAAGCCGATGAACTGCCCAGGTCATGTGCAGGTGTTCAATTCGTCGCTGCGCAGTTACCGTGATCTTCCGCTGCGCTATGCCGAGTTCGGCTCCTGCCACCGCAACGAGCCCTCGGGGGCGTTGCACGGCATCATGCGGGTGCGTGGCTTCACGCAGGACGATGGCCACATCTTCTGTACCGAAGATCAGGTCGAGGCCGAGGTGACCGCCTTCCATCAGCAGGCGATGGCCGTGTACAAGGATTTCGGTTTCGATCAGGTGTCGGTCAAGCTGGCGCTTCGCCCCGAGCAGCGCCTTGGCACCGACGAGGCCTGGGATCGCGCCGAAAATGCGCTGCGGGCGGCACTGGCTGCCTGTGATGTGCAATGGGAAGAGCTGCCCGGCGAGGGCGCGTTCTATGGGCCGAAAATCGAGTATCACCTGAAGGATTCGATCGGTCGGCCCTGGCAGGTGGGCACCATCCAGTATGACCCGATGATGCCCGAGCGCCTTGATGCCGAATATGTGGCCGATGACAACAGTCGCCGCCGCCCGATCATGCTGCACCGGGCCATCGTGGGCTCGCTCGAGCGCTTCATCGGCATCCTGATCGAGAATCATGCCGGCGCGATGCCGCTGTGGTTGTCACCGGTCCAGGCGGCGATCCTGACGATCACGGATGGTCAGGCGGCGTACGCCGAAGAGATCCGGCAACAGCTGATAAAACAAGGGTTTAGGGTTATTTCGGATTTGCGGGCCGATAAAATCGGCTATAAAATCCGTGAACATAGTTTGCAAAAAATTCCTTATCTCGTCGTGGTTGGCGAGAAGGATCTGCAGGCTCAGCGACTGTCGGTACGTGCCCGTGGGGGCAAGGATCTCGGCAGCATGACGCTGGAGGAGTTTGCCGGCCTGATGGCACAGCAGGTTTCCGACAGGCAGTAAGTGCCCGGCACGCTGCCGGAAAGTCCTTGTCCAGCAGCGTGGCATTTCGTTTTTACCATTCGGAGATTATCAGCATCGCTACCGAACGCAACCACCGTCTGAACGGTGAGATCAACGCCCCCGAAGTGCGCCTTCTGGGCAAGGATAACGAACAGCTCGGCGTATTCCGGCTGGGCGAGGCCCGTCGAATGGCGGAGGAGGCTGATGTCGATCTGGTCGAGATCGCGCCCAACGCCAATCCGCCCGTTTGCCGCCTGATGGACTACGGCAAGTTCCGCTATCAGGAGCAGAAGCGGGCGGCCGAGGCCAAAGCCAGGCAGAAGATCGTCCAGATCAAGGAAGTGAAGTTCCGTCCGCAGACCGACGATGGCGACTACGCGATCAAGCTGCGCAACATGATCGGCTTCCTGGAAGACGGCGACAAGGTGAAGATCACACTGCGCTTCCGCGGTCGTGAGATGGCTCACCAGGAATTCGGCGTCCGTCTGCTCGAGCGCGTCCGTAACGACATCGAAGCAGTCGGTGTGGTCGAGTCGATGCCCCGGCTGGAAGGTCGCCAGATGGTGATGATGGTTGCGCCGAAGAAAAAGAAGTAAGCGTTCGGACGTATCCCTGATGCTGACAGGGGCGGGGTGTTGTACCCGCCGCCTTGCTGTAGCAAGAAGCCACGTAAAGAAGCCCCCTTGCGACCGTGGTCGTCAGCGGCGGGTTCTTCCTGTGGCTTTTTGTTCGTCATGACTTCATGTTCGTTCACCGGCCGTCCACCCGGGGGTTCCAGCTTTACCGCGTGTCTCCCACGGCTTTCTCAGTGCGGGTTCCATTGCCGGTTACTGCTGGTCGTGTTATATTCCTCAGCTTACTTCTGAACGTCGGGCGGGTTGTAGAAGCGTTACGGGGGAAGTGGGCCGATGGGGTCGATGGCTTTGGCAGCTGGCCATGGAAACCATGGATCAGCTCGGGCTTGATCAGGCACCACGGTCGTCTTCCTTCGGGCCACCTGGATCGGGCGCAGAAGCAAGTGCAGAGATCTTTATGTCGAAGATGAAAACCAAAAAGAGCGCGGCCAAGCGGTTCCGCGTTCGTCCGGGCGGCACGGTCAAGCGCGGCCAGGCTTTCAAGCGTCACATCCTGACCAAGAAAACCACCAAGAACAAGCGTCACCTGCGCGGTGCGGTAAACGTCCATGAGGCGGATACCAACAGCATCCGTTCGATGATGCCCTACGCCTGATTCCCTGACCGAACCGGAGTTTCAAGAGATGCCACGAGTCAAAAGAGGGGTCACCGCACGGGCCCGTCACAAGAAAGTTATCGATCAGGCCAAGGGTTATCGCGGCCGTCGCAAGAATGTATACCGCGTAGCCAAGGAAGCGGTGATGCGGGCAGGTCAGTATGCCTACCGTGATCGTCGCAATCGCAAGCGCGTGTTCCGTGCCCTTTGGATCACCCGTATCAACGCCGCCGTGCGTGAATACGGCCTGACCTACAGCGTGTTCATGAATGGTTTGCTGAAGGCTGACATCGCCCTCGACCGGAAAGTGCTGGCCGAGATGGCGGTGAATGACAAGCCGGCTTTCAGCGCGATCGTCGAGCAGGTCAAATCGACCCTGGGCGCCGCTGCGGCTTGATATCCATTCTGTTGTAGCCTGAAACGCCAGCGATGGCGTCAACGGGGGTTGATGATGGCGTCGAGCTTTCGGCGTCCCGCATCAGCCCCCGTTTCACTTTTGGGGCGTGCAGATGAAGGAATTGGTGCGATGAATCAGGATTTGGAAGGATTGGTGGAACAGGCGCGAGCCCGTTTCGAAACCGTGAGCGAAGAAGCGGGGTTGGCCGACGCGAAGGCCGCCTTTCTGGGCAAGAGCGGGGCGCTGACGGCGCTCCTGAAGGAACTGGGCAAGCTGTCGGGTGCCGAGAAGGCCGAGCGTGGCAAGGCCCTGAACGTGGTGAAGCAGCAGATCGAAGCGCTGTTGCAGGCTCAGGCCGAGAAGATTCGGGCGGCACGGCTGGAAAAACGTCTGGCGAGCGAGCGACTGGATGTGACACTGCCGGGCCGTGGGGCCATGCAGGGAGGGTTGCACCCGATCACGCTGACGATCGAGCGGATCGAGCAGATCTTCCGCTCGATCGGCTTCGATGTGGCCGATGGTCCCGAGATCGAGGAAGATTTCTTCAACTTCACGGCGCTCAACATCCCGCCGAACCACCCGGCACGCTCGATGGCCGACACCTTCTACATCCAGCGTCCGCCCCTGGATGAGGCGGCAGCCCGCTCGGCTGCCGAACAGGCCCACCGTGTCCAGTACGGCAAGGTGGCCGACGAGCAGCTCTCGACGCTGTACGGCAGCATCGCATCAGGTGAGTTGTCGGCCACGCAGGAGCCGCTGGTCCTTCGCACCCACACGAGCCCGATGCAGGTTCGCTATGCGCGGATGAACCAGCCACCGATCAAGGTGATCGTGCCCGGCAAGACCTATCGGGTCGATTCCGATGCCACGCACTCGCCGATGTTCCATCAGGTCGAAGGGCTGTGGGTGGACGAGGACATCAGCTTTGCGGACCTGAAGAGCGTCTACACCGATTTCCTGCATCAGTTCTTCGAACGCAGTGACATCGACGTGCGCTTCCGTGCGTCCTACTTTCCGTTCACCGAACCGTCGGCCGAGATCGACATGCGTTTCGCTGACGGCCCGCTCAAAGGGCGCTGGCTGGAGGTCTCCGGCTCGGGACAGGTTCACCCGAACGTGATCCGCAATCTGGGGCTCGACCCCGAGCGCTATATCGGCTTCGCCTTCGGCTCGGGCATCGAGCGGCTGGCCATGCTGCGCTATGGCGTGGATGACCTGCGCCTGTTCTATGAAAACGATCTGCGCTTTCTGCGCCAGTTCGCCTGACGACCTGGAGATTGAGTGAATCATGAAAATTCCTGAGAAGTGGTTGCGGCAGTACTGCAATCCGTCGGTGGGTGGTGATGAACTGGATCACCTGCTGACGATGGGCGGTCTGGAAGTGGAGGCGCGGGATCCGGTGGCAGCGCCGTTTTCCGGCGTGGTGGTGGCGCGGATCCTGTCGGCCGAGAAGCATCCGGATGCAGACCGCCTTCAGGTCTGTCAGGTGGACGTGGGGCAGAGCGAGCCTGTCGGCATCGTCTGCGGTGCGCCCAATGCGCGGGCGGGGCTGGTGACAGCCTGCGCGTTGCCGGGCGCCGTGTTGCCGGGCGACTTCCGGATCAAGGCCACGAAGATGCGCGGCGTGCCCAGCGGTGGCATGCTGTGCTCGGGCCGTGAACTGGGCATGGGCGATGACCATGCCGGTATCCTGGAGCTGTCGGACAGCCTGACGCCTGGTGCCGATCTTCGCACCGCACTGGATCTCGATGAAACGGTCTTCGAACTGAAGCTCACGCCGAATCTGGCGCACTGCATGTCGGTGACGGGGGTGGCACGCGAGCTGGCCGCGCTGGCCGATGCGCCCTATGTCTCGCCACCGATGGCTGAGGTGGCGGCCTCGATCGACGACCGTGTGCCGGTCAGCATCGAGGCCCCCGAGCTTTGCGGCCGCTTTGCCGGCCGGGTCGTGCGGGGCGTGGATGCGAAGGCCGAGACGCCGGCCTGGATGAAGCAGCGGCTCGAGCGGGCCGGGCAGCGGCCGATCTCGGCGCTGGTCGATATCTCGAACTATGTGCTGCTGGAGCTGGGACGGCCGACCCACATCTTCGATCTGGGCAAGCTGGCCGGAGCGCAGATTTCGGTACGCTGGGGCCGGGAAGGTGAGCAGCTGAAGCTGCTGAACGATCAGACGGTATCCGTCGGCCCCGACCGTCAGGGGCTGCCGGTGGGGGTCGTGTGTGATGCTGACGGTCCCGTGAGTCTGGCCGGGATCATGGGGGGAGACAGTACCGCTGTCAGCCTCGACACGACGGACGTTTACCTGGAGGCAGCCTTCTGGTGGCCTGATGCGGTCATGGGGCGGCCGCGTCGCTACAACTTCACGACCGATGCGGCCCAGCGTTTCGAGCGCGGGGTGGACGCTGAGACCGTGCTCGAGCATCTGCATTACCTGACGCAGCTCGTGCTGTCGATCTGCGGCGGTCAGGCCGGGCCGGTGGATGAGGTGGTGACAGGATTGCCGGCGCGTCCGCCGGTTCGTCTGCGCCTGTCGCGGCTGCGTCGGGTCAGTGGACTGCCGCTGTCGGCCGATGACTGTCGGGCTGCCTTCCGCCGGCTGGATCTGCCTTTCGTCCAGCTGTCGGCGGAGGAGGCTGCCGCTGAGGCGGCGCAGCCGCCCGCTGACGAGGATGTGGTCTTTGCCGTCACGCCCCCATCGCGCCGCTTCGACCTTGCGCTGGAAGAGGATCTGATCGAGGAAGTGATCCGGCTCTACGGCTACGACCGCATCCCGACCCGGGCGCCCAGGGCACGTGCCGCGATGAGGCCGGCGCCGGAGCGCCACCTGCCCCAGAGCCTGCTGAAGCGGCGCTGGGCCGGTCGTGATTATCAGGAAGTGGTGAACTTCAGCTTCGTGTCCGAGGCCGATGACCGGCGTTTCAGCCCCGACATCGAGCCGATCCGGGTGCAGAACCCGATCGCCGAGCACATGAACGTGATGCGCACGTCGCTTTGGAGCGGGCTGCTGGAGAACCTGCGCCACAATCTGAATCGCAAGGCCGAACGGGTGCGCCTGTTCGAGGTGGGGCGTGTCTATCTGCCGAATCCCTCACAGCCGGCCGGCCCACTGGCCCTGGCGGGCATCATGCAGCCGATGAGGCTGGGCGTGCTGCTGTACGGCCCGGCACTGGAGGCGCAGTGGGGGGCTGCCGCACGGGAAGCCGATTTCTTCGATCTGAAGGGGGATCTGGCTGCCGCCCATCTGGAAGTGCCCATGGTCTTCGAGGCCGCGTCGCATCCTGCCCTGCATCCGGGCCAGTCGGCGCGGATCTCGCTGCCCGATGGCACACCGATCGGCTGGATCGGGGCGCTGCATCCGGTACTGATCGAGGCACTGGACCTGCCGGGCTCGGTCTTCCTGGCCGAGCTGGATTGGGCGCCGTTGCAACAGCGGGATGTGGCGTCCTGCCAACGCGTCAGCCGTTTCCCGCCAGCCATCCGGGACATGGCCGTGGTGGTCGATGAAGAGGTTCCGGCCAGCGGCATCCTCGGGGAAATCCGTGATGTGGTCGCCTCGGACCCCGCGGCAGCCAGCGTCCAGCACGTCAGGCTGTTTGACGAATACCGCGGTAAGGGGTTGGAAAATAAGGAAAAAAGCCTTGCGTTCCGCCTCTGGATGCAACATACTGATCGCACCCTGAGTGATGCGGAAGTGGATGGCATCCAGTCCAAGGTGCTCGATCGGCTTGCCCAACGCTTCGGCGCAAGACTCAGGACCTGATGACGGAAGGGGCCCGGCCCCATGGCCGGGCGCCTGGAGGATCTCCGTCCACGACAGGGGGCAGGCCCGTTTTCGCGGGGCCTGTCCCGTCGGAACCAGGGCGGGAACCACGGGTGTGCCGATCCCCTGGATCTCCCGGCGAAGCCCCCGATTGGTGGACAGTTTTCGATACGTGTGATGGTGCAGAACGCAATACAACCGGATGCCGATGAAGCAACGGAAACCCCCAAAGGGCTCGATCAGCCTCTGGGGGCGCTGAGCAAGCCCACATTCACGCTGACCAAGGCAGTGCTGGCCGATCTGCTTTTCGAGCGCGTCGGCCTCAACAAGCGCGAAGCCAAGGACATGGTCGAGACTTTCTTCGAGGAGATCAGCGCTGCGCTGATCCGGGGCGAGAGCGTCAAGCTCTCGGGCTTTGGCAATTTCCAGCTTCGCGACAAGCAGCAGCGCCCCGGACGCAACCCCAAGACGGGTGAGGAAATCCCCATTTCCGCACGGCGGGTCGTGACCTTTCACGCCTCCCAGAAGCTGAAGGCGCAGATCGATGCGCCCCGTCGTGGCCAGACCTCGCTGGGAGCTTTCACGCTGGACAGCCATCCGACCTTCGATCTGCATTCGGAAGACACTGAATCATGAGCGCCTCTTCTGCCGCCAAAGCCGATACGCGAACCGTCTTGCCGCCGATTCCGGCCAAGCGTTACTTCACCATCGGTGAGGTCAGCGATCTGTGTGGCGTGAAACCCCATGTACTTCGCTACTGGGAGCAGGAGTTCACCCAGCTTCGTCCGATGAAGCGTCGGGGCAACCGCCGTTACTACCAGCACCACGAAGTGCTGCTGATTCGCCGCATCCGCGAGCTGCTTTATGAGCACGGCTTCACGATCAGCGGTGCCCGCAACCGGCTGGCAGAAACCGTGCAACCGGGCAAGAAGAAGGAAGCCGAGTTCTCCCAGCCCGTCGATGTCACGCTCAGTCTGCGCCAATCCGACGTGGAGGCCATCCGGCAGGATCTGATGGTGGCGCTGGATCTGCTGCGGGATGCGCCGCCGGTCTGAGCGACCGGAAGCGGTTCGATCTTTCCGTGCCGGCACGCGTCATCCCGGGCCGATCTGATCATCTGCACCACATGTTGAGCCAGTATCCGCGCCTTTGTGCGCGGATGTCTCACGATGAGCCAGTTGCCGTTACTCAGAGCGGGGCCCGGTCGATGGCCGACAGTGCTTCATTGACGGCAAAGATCTTGCCGTTCACCACCGGAATGCCGAAGGCCTTCAGCCGTGCCGCGTGCATGACCAGATAGGCCTCGGCACTTGGTTCATCCCTGAACAGGTAGATGCCGCCTGCCTCACTCGTGGCGGGGTTTTCCGTCCAGATCTTCCAGATCAGGCCCGGTTCTCCGGCAATGCTGCGTGCCAGCTCTTCCATGGCCTGGGTCATTTCATCGCCCCACGGGCCGGTGTAGGGAAAATCAACTTGCAGCAGGTAGGGCATCTCGGGCCTCATCATCTGGTTGAAAGGGGGTGCAAAATGGGCCGCGCGGTCGATTTGCAGCCCGCGACTTTCCTGCCGCCCAAGCTCCTGGGAGGGAAAACCGGTAGAGAAATGCCGGCGCCTTGATCATCGCGACTCCGAAGGACTCAGTCCTCCAGTTTCGACAGATCCCGCACGGCGCCCTTGTCGGCGCTGGTGGCGAGCTTCGCGTAGGCTTTCAGCGCGGCCGAGACACGGCGCTGGCGCGGCTGTGCCGGCTTCCAGCCCCTGGCGTCCTGCTCGGCACGGCGGGCGGCCAGCTCTTCATCACTGACCAGCACGTCGATGCGGCGCTGGGGGATGTCGATGCGGATGCGGTCACCGTCGCGCACGAGGCCGATCGCGCCACCGGCGGCAGCCTCGGGCGAGACGTGGCCGATGGACAGGCCCGAGGTGCCGCCCGAGAAGCGGCCGTCGGTGAGCAATGCACAGAGCTTGCCCAGCCCCTTCGACTTGATGTAGCTGGTGGGATAGAGCATCTCCTGCATGCCGGGGCCGCCCTTGGGGCCTTCGTAGCGGATGATGACGATCTCGCCCGCCTTGACCTGATCCCCCAGGATGCCCTCCACGGCCGAGTCCTGCGACTCGAAAACATGGGCGCTGCCTTCGAAGACGAGCAGGCTGTCGTCCACCCCGGCCGTCTTGACCACGCAGCCATCGAGCGCGATATTGCCGAAGAGCACGGCCAGGCCGCCTTCCTTCGAATAGGCGTTTTCATAGGCGCGGATGCAGCCCTGCTGGCGATCCAGATCGAGGCTGGGCCAGCGGGTGTTCTGGCTGAAGGCGGTCTGGGTCGGGATGCCTGCGGGACCGGCCCGATAGAAGGTTTCGATCTCGTCGGTCGGGTTGCGGGCGATATCCCACTCGTCCAGCGCATCCTTCAGCGTCGGTGCGTGGATGGTGGGCACGTCGGTGTGCAGCTTGCCGGCGCGATCCAGCTCACCGAGGATGGCCATGATGCCGCCGGCACGATGCACGTCCTCGATGTGATACTGGTTGGTGTTGGGCGCCACCTTGCACAGCTGGGGCACGATGCGCGAGAGGCGGTCGATGTCCTTCATCGTGAAGTCGATGCCGGCTTCCTGAGCCACGGCCAGCAGGTGCAGGATGGTGTTGGTCGAGCCGCCCATCGCGATGTCGAGGGTCATCGCGTTCTCGAAGGCCTTGAAGCCCACCGAGCGCGGCAGCACACGTTCGTCGTCCTGCTCGTAATAGCGGCGGGCCAGCTCGACGATCAGGCGGCCGGCACGCTTGAAGAGCTGTTCACGGTCGGCGTGGGTGGCGAGCGTCGTGCCGTTGCCGGGCAGGCTCAGGCCCAGCGCTTCGGTCAGACAGTTCATCGAGTTGGCGGTGAACATGCCCGAACAGCTGCCACAGGTGGGGCAGGCCGATCGTTCGACGGCATGCACTTCTTCATCACTGACCTTGTCATCGGCCGCCATCACCATGGCATCGACCAGGTCGAGCTTCTTCAACTGGATGGTCTTGGTGTCCGGTTGGGCGAGCTTGACCTTGCCGGCTTCCATCGGGCCGCCCGAGACGAAGACGACCGGGATGTTCAGGCGCATGGCGGCCATCAGCATGCCGGGCGTGATCTTGTCGCAGTTCGAGATGCAGACCAGCGCGTCGGCACAGTGGGCGTTGACCATGTACTCGACCGAGTCGGCGATGATGTCGCGGCTGGGCAGCGAGTACAGCATCCCGTCATGTCCCATCGCGATGCCGTCGTCGACCGCGATGGTGTTGAATTCCTTGGCCACGCCACCAGCGGCTTCGATCTCTCGCGCCACCAGCTGTCCCATGTCCTTCAGGTGGACGTGCCCGGGCACGAACTGGGTGAAGCTGTTGGCGATGGCGATGATCGGTTTGGAGAAATCCTCGTCCTTCATGCCGGTGGCACGCCACAGCGAACGTGCCCCCGCCATGTTGCGACCAGCGGTGGAAGTTTTGGAACGATAGACGGGCATGGGCAATCCTGCTGACATGAAAAAAGCCAACCCCGCTAAGGATTGGCTTTCTGAAACTTTGGTCGGGACGGAGTGATTCGAACACTCGACCCCTTGCACCCCATGCAAGTACGCTACCAGACTGCGCTACGCCCCGACTAAGAAATCATTATAGCACGCATTTTTCAGGATCGCCAACGCTGGTGGCAGCCTTGTGTCACAGGGATGCCTGCGATCAGGGTCAGCCTCTCAATGCCGGGTCTGGTTGCCGGGCAGACCGGGCAACGGTCTGGCGACCGGGGCTTGTGCCCCGGCCATGGGCTGGTGGGCATCCGCCGTCCGCGATATGGTGTCGGGTGCGGCTCCGCCTGGCGAAGCCTGATGCGCGTCGGCCCGGTGCTGTTCGGTCGCTGTCGTGACGCCTTCGGGCGCAAGTGCTGTCTCGGGCGTCGGCTGGTTCTCGCTGCGAGCGGAGACGGCAGGGGAGGCCGACGGCGTGGCACCCGGCTGCTGGCCCGCCGCCAGTTTGGCAACCGATGGGCCGGCGGGGGATGCGCCGGCGGCCAGTGCGGAGGCGGCATGCAGCCGAACCCCTCTCAGCAGGGTCGGGGAGGGAGGCTGCCGCTCGAACAGCTCGGCCAGCGGCATGGCCTTGCCGAAGAAGTCGCCCTGCAGGTAGGAGATGCCCAGATCCGTCAGCCGTTCGTAGATCGCGGCACTGTGAACGTGCTCGGCCACGGTGCGCAGTTTCAGGCGTTTGGCCACGCGAACGGTCGAGAGAATGATTTCCTCGTCGATGGGGTTGGACATCAGGTTGCGAACGAAGGAACCGTCGATCTTCAGGTAATCGAGCGGGAAGCGCTTCAGGTATTCGAAGGTCGCCAGCCCCGTGCCGAAATCGTCGAGGGCGATGCCGAAACCCTGAGCCTTCAGGTCATCGACCAGCCGGGAGGCGGCAGCCGGGTTGCGGATGGCCTCGCTTTCGGTGATCTCGAAGACGATCTTGGCGGCCGGAATGGCATGGTTGGCACGCTGCTCACGGATGAACTCGGCAATGCTGTCATCGCTCATCGTGGCACCGGCCAGGTTGATCGAGCATTTCCAGGTCAGTGCCAGGGCCTCGGGGTTGCTGGCCAGCCACTCGAAAGTCCGGCGGATGACGGCGCGGTCGAGCGGCACCGACATCTGTGCCTGGGAGGCCAGGCTCAGGAATTCGGGCGGACGGATGATCTGACCGTCCTTGTCACGCAGACGGGTCAGGATCTCGTAGGAACGCATCAGTGCCGGCGCTTCGGGGTCGAGCAGCGGCTGGGCGTACAGGTCGATCCGGTCGTTCCGGATGGCCTCGCGGATGTGTTCGATCTTTTTCTGATGGGCCCGTCGGGCGTCGATGACCGTCTGTGACAGCGGTTCGACGAAGAGCTGGGGGTCACGGATGCTGGCCGCGATGGCCTGGGCATCGCTCAGTGCCGACAGGCAGTCCTCGCTGCTGATCTGTGAGTTCGGGTCGAGCAGCAGGCCGCCGATGTGGCATTGCAGGCGGATGGTGCCGTGTTCGGTGAGAAAGACCTGACCGCTGAGCTGGGTGTAGATCTCGCGCGCGACTGCCCGTACCTGCGCCACGGTCTCGGCGTGAACGAGCAGGGTGTAGCGGCCAGCCGACAGACGGGCCGCCAGATGCGTGCTGCTTTGCTGGATCAGCAGGTTGGCCGTGGCCTGTTCGAGCTGCATGGCTTCGACGGTGCCCGACAGGTCGTGAATGGCGTCGTAGTTGCTGATGTAGAGGCCGATCAGCCCATAGCAGGGACGTTGCGGAGCAGCCAGGCGGTCACTCAGCTCCGCCAGCAGGCCCCGGTCGTTCAGCAGTCCGGTGCTCATGTCCTGGCGTGCCTGCCGGGACATCCGCTGAAGGGCGATGATCCGGTCGGAAGCCAGGGCCTGCAGCAGTTGCGCGGCCAGCACGGCGCAACACAGCAGCAGCGAGACATGCAGCGTGTCGATGAATGCCTGATCGAGGCTCTTGTGGCTGATGGCGTAGGCGCGACAGGCCAGCAGCGGCATTGCCGCGATCAGCAGGGTGTAGGCATCGGCCCGTCCCGTACTCTGGGATGCGGCCAGCCAGATCATCGGAATGAAGACGCCGAACAGCACGATGCTGGCGTACTCTTCCTGACCCAGGCGGTTGAACACGTAGGAGAGAAGGGCGATCAGGCTGATGACGAGAATGCTCAGCAGGCTGATGCGCGGCGTCGTCCGGACGGCCACGGGGTCATCCTGATTGGCGTGCGGCACCTTCAGCAGCGTCATCAGGGCTGGCGTGAGCAGCATCATGCCCAGTGAATCAGCCAGCCAGGCGGCCAGTGCCAGATTCGTGAAACGGTCCGGTGGGAAGCCCTCGATGCCGGTGAAGCTCACCAGCGAGGCGAAGACCAGGGCGTTTGCAGGGGCCGAGACCAGAAGCGTCACCGCCAGATAGCGACTGACGTAGTCCAGATGGTATTCGGGCGGCTTCCATTCGGCCAGATTGCGCAGGATGTGAATGGACAGCCATGGCCCGAGAATCGAGCCCGCTGCCAGGATGGCGGCATACTGGAGATCCTGGGTGGCGCCAAAGGCCCACAGAGCGCCTCCGAAGGCAAGTACCGGTAGCCAGCGGATGCCGTAATGCCAGGCGAACGCAAAGCCTGCGGCCGATATGGGCCAGATCAGCAGGCGGTGGGTCGATCCGGCCGACACGAGCTGGGCCATCAGGCAGAGGATGAGGGCCAGCCCGACGGCGTACAGGCATCGACCTGCAAGAGACAGGCCATGAAAGTGGGCGATACGTTTCAAACCGGTTCCCTTTCGGAGCAGGACAGGTTCTGTCGCTGTCCGTGCCGCGTTTCTTTGCAGCAAGCATACCCGTAGAGACGCCAGCCGCTGTGTATTTCATGGCCTTGTCATCAATTGACAAACTTCCGCGTCAGCTGGATGCAACGCGATGATGTGTTTCGCGCGACACACGGCAGCTTGGGGATACGGGGCCGGCTGAGTTTCAGCTCAGCGAGCTTGCGTCGATGCGGAGGTGAGGATGCTCACTTCTTGCCGCGGGCCGGGGCCGGTTCGGGTGTCAGGCCACCGTCCTGCATGTTGAGCACGCCCAGTCCCGGAATGGTCAGATCGCCGGTTTTCTGGTTGTCGGGGCAGGCGCCGAGGTAGCGCGCCTCGATGAACTCCCGGTCTTCGCGTTTGTTGTTCGCCAGTGGCGGCGAGTAGAAGACCAGGATGTCGATGCGATAGCGGGTTTCGAAGTCGCCGCTGGCGATCGACTGGTTGACGACGGTGGTCCGGCTGTCCTTGCAGACGGATTCGGCCACCCAGTTGATGCCGGAGCGCTTGAAGGGGCCAGCCGTGCAGGCCCCTTTCTTGCCGACCAGCCGATCCAGATGACGCTCGGCCGTGTCGGTCTGGTCGCCGACACAGAAGCGAACCGCTGGCAGGCCCAGCTGCTCGGATGCGCTGTTGCGAACCTCCCATAGACCGGGCCGGCGCCGCGGAAAGTCGAGCTTGCCGGGGCCGGTGAACCGGTCATAGGGTTTGACGATCTCGCTGTTGAGCGCCTTGTCCGCCGTGTCTTCGGCCTGCGTCAGCTGCAGCGGCCGGGATGCCCCGGTTGCCCAGGTCTGGGCATGCCAGGCCATCGTGCTGCCCAGCAGGGCGACGGAAGCGACCGAGAAGAGGCGGGAAAGGTGCATCTTGAGGAGATCTCAGGTTCAGATGACGAAGAGGTCCACGTATTCGTTGACCGGCATCGACTCGAGGCGCTTCTGATCGAGCGAGACGGCCAGAATGGCGTCCTGCTGTTTTTTCGGGAAGCGGCGGGCCAGATTCGTGCGGAACTTGGCCTCGAGCAGCGGGATGCCTTCTTCACGACGCAGTCGATGGCCGATCGGGTATTCCACCACGACTTCATCGAACTTGCTGCCGTCATTGAACTCGACCGTCAGGGCATTGGCAATGGAGCGTTTGGCTGGATCGTGATAATCGGCCGTGAACTGCTTGTCCTCGACGCAGACCATCTTGGCGCGCAGCTCGTCGATGGCCGGATCGGCGGCGACCTCGTCCTCATAGTCGGCAGCGGTCAGGCGGCCGTAGAGGATGGGAACGGCCACCATGTACTGGATGGCATGGTCACGGTCGGCCGGGTTGTTGAGCGGCCCCTGCTTGTCGATGATGCGGATGGCCGCCTCGTGGGTACGGATCGTGATCTTCTTGATGTCGGTGGCAGACTTGCCGGTTTCGGCCAGCTGCTGGTGGATCTTCATCGCGCACTCGACGGCGGTCTGGGCGTGGAATTCGGCCGGGAACGAGATCTTGAACAGCACGTTCTCCATCACGTAGCTGCCGTAGGGGCGCTGGAACTTGAAGGGCTGACCCTTGAAGAGCACATCGTAGAAGCCCCAGGTCTTGGCGGTCAGCACCGAGGGATAGCCCATCTCGCCGGTCTTCGCGATCAGTGCCAGGCGAACGGCGCGCGAGGTGGCGTCACCGGCAGCCCAGGACTTGCGGGAGCCCGTGTTCGGGGCATGACGGTAGGTGCGCAGCGACTGGCCGTCCACCCAGGCCAGCGACACGGCGTCGATGATCTCGGCGCGCGACAGGCCCAGCATCTCGGCCACGACGGCGGTCGAGGCCACCTTGACCAGCACGACGTGGTCGAGGCCCACACGGTTGAAGGAGTTTTCCAGCGCGATGCAGCCCTGGATCTCGTGGGCCTTGATCATGCCGGTCAGCACCTGCTTCATCGTGAGGGGCGGCTTGCCGGCTGCGACGGCGTTGCGGCTCAGCCAGTCGGCCGTGGCCAGGATGCCGCCCAGGTTGTCGGAAGGGTGGCCCCATTCCGCCGCCAGCCAGGTGTCGTTGAAGTCGAGCCAGCGGATCATGGCGCCGATGTTGAAGGCAGCCTGAACCGGATCCAGCTGGAACTGGGTGCCGGGCACCTTGGCGCCATTCGGCACGACGGTGCCGGGCACGATCGGGCCCATCAGCTTCGTGCAGGCCGGGTATTCCAGTGCCTCCAGGCCGCAGCCGAGGGTGTCGATCAGGCAGTTGCGAGCCGTTTCATAGGCCAGCTCGCTCTTGATCTCGTAATCGAGTACGTAGTCGGCAATGTCGACGAGTACCTGATCCGGATCGGGGCGTACATTGGAAATGTGGCTGGACATCGGGGCGTTCTCCTTTATCGTTGTGGTTTGGTAAAAACTGGGTTGATACGTGAATGCCGGGATCGACCGTCCCGGGACGGGGATGTCGGGCACGATGAAGCCTGCTCGAACCCGCCCGGAAAAGTCTGCCGGGTGAACCGCCATGGGCGGCGGCGATCACCCGGGAGCGCCGATGTCCGGGTCAGCCCATGCGGACGGCCGATCGACCACCGTGGCAAGCCATCTGGATGCGCCGATGATGTCGATGCCGTGTGATCCGGCTGAGCTGACCATGAAATCAAGACATGGCCCTCAGTTGGCGCCCATCAGCGCCTGTTGCTTCGGATGGATGCAGCCGTCGACGAAACGCTGACCGGTACGCTGGTTCAGCACCATCGACTTGTTGCGGATCTGGATCAGCAACGCTTCCGAGCCGACATCCTCCAGACGCAGCGCGCCGGTGGACGAGACCACCGGTTTCATCAGCCAGCGCTGCTTCTTGTAGGCCAGATCCACGTAACCCGGGTGCTCGGTGCTTTCGGTCACGTGGATCTGCTGGTTGAACTCGCACTGGCTCGTGCCCAGATTGACGGCCTGCATGGCGTTCATCTGCTGGGCGTCGGCCGGCGGGATCACCAGGGCAGCCGCAGCAGCGGCCGCGCCGGCGGCGGCCGCCTTCTTGCGGTTCTTGGCCTTGGCGGTCTTGGGCTTTGCCGCTTTCTGAACCTTGGCGGCCGGGGCGCTGCCTGCCCTGGCATCGGCAGCCTCGACACTGCCGGGCGCGCCCAGCAGACTGCCCAGCAGCAGGGCGGCCGGGAGAATCAGGACGACGCCACGGCGGGTGGCCCGGAAAGAACGTGACGGGAACGAAAGCGGAAAGTCCATGACAGGGTTCCTGAGGAGTCAGGCTGCGATCGGCAGCGGGTGTTGAGCAGGTGCCGATCCGACGTTGCCATCCATCGTCATCACGGCCGGTTGTTGAGAGGCACAAAGGTCAGGTTTTCAGGGCCGGTGTAGTTCGCGCTCGGACGGATGATCTTGTTGTCCTGACGCTGCTCGATGACGTGAGCGGCCCAACCTGCGGTACGGGCAATCACGAAGAGCGGCGTGAACATCGCCGTCGGCACGCCCATGGCGTGATAGCTGACCGCCGAGAACCAGTCAAGGTTCGGGAACATCTTCTTGATGTCCGCCATGACCTGTTCCAGGCGTTCTGCGATATTGAACATTTTCATGTCGCCCGATTCTTCGGAAAGACGGCGGGCAACCCCCTTGATGATCACATTGCGGGGATCGCTGATCGTGTAGACCGGATGGCCGAAACCGATGACGACCTCCTTCGCCTCGACCCGCTTCCGGATGTCGGCCTCGGCGCTGTCGGGGTCGGCATAACGCTGCTGAACCTCGAAGGCGACCTCGTTGGCGCCACCGTGCTTCGGGCCGCGCAGGGCGCCGATCGCGCCGGTGATGGCCGAATACATGTCGGACCCGGTACCGGCGATGACACGGGCCGTGAAGGTGGACGCATTGAACTCATGCTCGGCATACAGGTTCAGCGAGGTCTGCATGGCGCGCACCCAGCTGGCGGAGGGACGCTCGCCGTGCAGCAGGTCGAGGAAGTGGCCGGCGATGCTCGTCTCTTCGGATTCAACCTCGATGCGACGACCGTTGTGGCTGAAGTGGTACCAGTACAACAGGGCCGAGCCCAGGCAGGCGATGAGGCGATCGGCAATGTCGCGGGCACCGGCCAGGTTATGGTCGTGGGCTTCGGGCAGCTGGCAACCGAGCACCGAGACGGCCGTGCGCATCACGTCCATCGGGTGCGAGGCAGGGGGCAGGGCCTCCAGTGCAGCACGCAGGTTGGCAGGCAGCCCACGCAGGGCGATCAGTTTCCTGCGGTAGCCTTCCAGCTCGTTCCGGTTCGGCAGCTTGCCGTGGATCAGCAGATAGGCCACTTCCTCGAAGTCGGTGCCTTCGGCCAGATCCATGATGTCATAACCCCGGTAATGCAGGTCATTGCCGGTGCGGCCGACCGTACACAGGGCGGTATTGCCGGCGGCCACGCCGGACAGGGCCACGGACTTCTTCGGCTTCGGGGTCACAGGGGTGTTCTTCTCGCTCATGGGTTGTCTCTCTTGCTCCTGTTTCTGATGGGGGCTGCCAGGCGCCCGGGCGCCTGATGGTGCTCAGGGTTTCGACTGTGAGAACAGCGCGTCGAGGCGCTTTTCATAGTCCCAGTAGCCGATGGCGTCATACAGCTCCTTGCGGGTCTGCATCAGATCGACGACCTCGGCCTGGGTGCCTTTTTCACGGATGCTGCGGTAGACGGTCTCGGCTGCCTTGTTCATCGCACGGAAGGCCGACAGCGGGTACAGCACGATCGATACGCCAACGTCGGCCAGCTGATCCCGCGTGAAGAGCGGCGTCTGCCCGAATTCGGTGATGTTGGCGAGGATGGGGGCCTTCACGGCCTCGGCGAACTTGCGATAGGTCTCCAGATCCGTGACGGCTTCCGGAAACAGCATGTCGGCACCCGCCTCGATACAGGCCACGGCACGCTCGATGGCCGCGTCAAGTCCCTCGACGGCCAGCGCATCGGTACGGGCCATCACGACGAACTGCTCATCGGTTCGTGCATCGACCGCGGCCTTGATCCGGTCGACCATTTCTGCCTTGCTGACGATTTCCTTGTTGGGCCGATGACCGCAGCGCTTGGCGCCCACCTGGTCCTCGATGTGCATCCCGCCGGCGCCAGCCTTGATGAGGCTGCGGGTGGTACGGGCCACATTGAAGAATGAAGCACCGAAACCGGTATCGGCATCGACCAGCAGCGGCGTGTCACAGACATCGGTGATCCGGCGAACATCCGTCAGGACATCGTCCAGATTGCTGATGCCCAGATCGGGCAGCCCCAGCGAGCCGGCGGCCACTCCGCCGCCCGACAGGTAGATGGCGCGGAAACCGGCATGGGTGGCCAGCAGGGCGTGATTGGCGTTGATGGCACCGGGCAGCTGCAGGGGTTTTTCCTCCTGCACGGCCAGCCGCAGCCGCGCGCCGGCACTCCGGCTGGCTGAAGGGTCTTTGGTGTTCATGTCTCCTCCGTGTATGGGTGATGGAAGAAGGCGGTTTCAACCGCGGAATCCATCGGGGTGCCCGTCAGTCGGGCACGCTCCAGAACCTGCCACCAGTAGCGATAACTGGCGCGGTCATGCAATTGATCCTGATGCCGGATCGGCCCCCAGTCGGCCCGCTGCGCGGCCAGCAGGATCTCGCCCGCCTGCCTGACCTCGTCGTGCGAGGGGCGGAAGGCCGCAATGATGGGTTCGACCTGATGGGGGTGAATGCTCCATTTGCGCTGATAGCCGAAATCCCGTGCTGCACGACAGGCGTCACGGGCAGCTTCCTGACCGTCACCGATCGTGAGCGTGACGCTGTGGGTGGCAACCTTGCCATGGGCATGACAGGCCAGCGCGATATCGCTCAGCGCGCGGCTGAGCAGGGGGTGATCGAACTGCCGGTCGCCATGCAGGGCCTCCGATCCGATGGCGCCATCGAAGCTGCTGACGTAGTCCATCAGCCCGAAACACAGGGCTTGAACCCGTGGATGGGCCGCCAGCTCGCCGACGTGGGGCAGGGCCTTCGGGCTTTCGATCAGCAGCTGAAAGGGAATGGGGCGTTCGATGCCGTGTCGGGCCTCCAGCCGTTCGCAGCAGGCCGTGGCCACGGCCAGATCGACCGGTGTGTCGATCTTGGGCAGCGTGAGGAAGGCCAGGCGAGCGCCTGCGGGGCTACCCAGCAAGATCTCCAGCTCTTCTTCAAAGCATGAATGATGAACCGGGTGAGGGCGAACTCCCACCCGACCGAAGCGGTTGGCAGGGCCTGCCACCGCTTCGGCAACTTGTCGCAGGTGTGCGATCTCGTTGCCGAGCGGCGCACCGTCTTCGCAATCGGCCGTGACATCCAGGATGGGGCCCAGTCTGGCCTGAAGGGCCAATGACTTCGCGAGCAGCTCGATGCGGCCACAGTAGTGGTCACAGACGGGCAGCCGAACTCGCGGCGTTTCCTGGTAGAGCACCTTGGCGGGATGCATCGTCACGGCCTCCTGGTGGCGGGATCTCAGCCGACCAGGTGCTTGACGCCATCCCGCTCGCCCAGCAGCTCGTCGAGGGTGGCCTTCATGCGCTCACGGCTGAATGAGTCGATCTCCAGGCCTTCGACCAGCTTGTACTCGCCGTTCTCGCAGGTGACGGGGAAGCCGTAGATGATGTCCTCGGGGATGTCATAGTCACCGTTCGAGGGCACACCCATCGTGACCCACTTGCCGTTGGTGCCCAGGGCCCAGTCACGCATGTGGTCGATGGCGGCGTTGGCAGCCGAGGCAGCTGACGACAGGCCACGGGCTTCGATGATGGCGGCGCCGCGCTTGCCGACGGTGGGGATGAACACGTCCTTGTTCCACACCTCATCGTTGACCAGTGCCTTCATGCTGTCGCCGTTGCTGGTGGCGAAGCGGATGTCCGGGTACATGGTGGGCGAGTGGTTGCCCCAGACGACCAGCTTCTCGATCGAGTCGACGGCACGGCCGGTCTTGGCGGCCAGCTGCGACAGCGCACGGTTGTGGTCGAGGCGCAGCATGGCGGTGAAGTTCTTCTTCGGCAGGTCGGGCGCCGACTTCATCGCGATGTAGGCGTTGGTGTTGGCGGGGTTGCCGACCACCAGAACCTTGACGTCGCGGCTGGCGTGATCGTTCAGCGCCTTGCCCTGAACCGTGAAGATCGCGCCGTTGGCCTCGAGCAGATCCTTGCGCTCCATGCCCTTCGAGCGGGGACGGGCACCGACGAGCAGTGCGTAGTCGGCATCCTTGAAGGCCACGTTCGGATCGTCGGTGACGACGACGCCGGCCAGCAGCGGGAAGGCGCAGTCTTCCAGCTCCATCACCACGCCCTTGACGGCATCCATGGCCGGGGTGATGTCGAGCAGTTGCAGGATGACCGGCTGATCCTTGCCGAGCATGTCGCCATTGGCGATGCGGAACAGCAGCGAGTAACCGATCTGGCCGGCTGCGCCGGTGACTGCCACACGTTTGGGAGCTTTCATGAGAAGTGCTTTCCTGAAAAGAAGGTTGAGGGACATGCCTAATTTACGCCAACCCATCCAGCATGCAAGCACGGCTTGCAACACGAAACCGGCCAGCAGGGTGCCGGTACAGTGCCAGGGGCTCCTAGGAGCGTGGTCGGCAGGAAAGTCGCGGGCTGCAAACCGGCCGCGCCGGCCCATGTTTCACCCGCGTCTTGCCCCATAGCTCGGGCTATGGGGCGGCGAATCGGGCACAAACCGTGCTCGGCGGGCCGATTTTCGCCTTCGCGATTCCTGCCGCCCAAGCTCCTGGGGCGGTCTGTGATGCATCGGATGTTAGGACGTTGCTTGCCGGTGGTCAAGATGTCAGATATCTTATATAAGATATGAGTCCTGCATACTTTCGAGCATCGACCGTCTGCCCATGAACCGCTCTCGAGCACCCGTCCCGCCAGATGCTGGCACACCCGCCGGAGCCGCGTCTTCACTGCATCGCCAGCCGCTGTACCAGCAGATCCGGCAGGCCATCCTGAACGCGCTCGAAGCCGGCGAGTGGCCGGCGGGGGGGCTGATCCCGAGCGAGTTCGAGCTGGCAAGGCGCTATGGGGTCAGTCAGGGAACCGTGCGAAAGGCCGTCGAGGTGCTGGTATCGGAAGGGCTGCTGAGACGGCGGCAGGGCAAGGGTACCTATGTGCTGTCCCATGCCGAAAGCGGCGCGCAGTACCGCTTTCTCCGCCTGCGTCCTGACGAAGGGCCGGCCGTGCAGCCCAGCAGTCACATCCTTCAGTGCCGGCGTGTTCGTGCCACGGCCGAGGTGCAGCGCGCCCTCGGCGCGAGGGCGGCCGACACCGTGCTCCATATCCGGCGCCTGCTGGTCTTCGCCGACGAGCCGGTTGTGCTGGATGACATCTGGCTGGCCGGCGAGGAGTTCCGCCAGCTGACGGCCCAGCGTCTGGCAGGGCATTCCGGTCGTCTCTATTCGGTCTTCGAGACCGAGCTGGGCACGAAGATGCTGCACGCGAGCGAACGGGTTCGTGCCGTGGCGGCCGAGCCCGAAGTGGCCGAGGCGCTGAAGGTGCCGCCGGGCACCCCGTTGCTGAAGGTCGAGCGGATCACATCCACCTTCCATGGCCGGCCCGTCGAATTGAGGCACGGGTTCTGCCGAACGGATCGTCATCATTACGCCAACGAACTCTGAACAGGCGGCCCGCCGGGAGGTTTGTCCCGGTTCAGCCCCGCACGCATGCTGCAAAGCGGCATCGAAAAAGCGTTTTGCACTCTGTTGCCTTTACCGGGCAGGGGATATCCCGGGGTGAGGGGCGTTCATCGCCGGATTTCCGATGCTGCACCGCGTTGTTAGGCCGCCAAAAATGCGCAACAATAGTCCATTATCCCTATGACCATGCGGGTTGTAGCGCTCAGGTGCTGCCCATCGGGGCTATGCCATGCCGGTTTCGCACCATCCTTCCCCGTCGCGCGCTTGCGACCGGGTCGGCCCCGGTGGCGGGCAGCCCTGAAGGTGCGTAGATCCGTGTCGTGCCACGGAGGGACGGCTGCCGGGGCGTCTATCGCCGGCCGGTGACCGAAAGGCTTGCTTTTGGCATTGTTTGCGCTCGACAAGGCGCAGGAGGAAAGGTGAATGGCCGATGTGAACGCCGGAAACGGCACCAATGCAGCAATCAACATGGGGGTCTCTTCGGCCCCCGGACATCCTGGCGAAACGCCAGAAGCCAGGCGAGCCCGACGGGCCGCCTTGCCCAGGTTCCGCAATGTGGGACTGCCGGATCTGCTGGGCTCCTATCTGCCCGCCATGGCGATGCCCGCCATCGTCTCCATCCTGCACCGGGCCAGCGGTGTGCTGATGTTTCTGGTCGGGATCCCGTTCATGCTCTACCTGCTGCAACAGAGCATCACCTCGGAAGTGAGCTTCGAGCATTACCAATCGGTGGTCGATTCCTGGTTCGGCAAGCTCGTGCTGCTGGCCCTGATCTGGGCCTTCTGTCATCACCTGACGGCCGGCATCCGCTTCCTGGTACTCGATCTGCATATCTGGACCGAAAAACCCCAGGCCATCAGCAGTGCCAAGGGTGTCCTGATCATCAGCCTGATCCTGACCGCCATCTTCGGCGCCATGCTGCTGTTCTGATCCGGATCGACATCAATCAAGGAACCGAGACCCGACATGACCATTCAGCGAACTGTATCCGGCGCTCACTACGGCATGCGTGACTGGCTCGCCCAGCGCATCACCGGCGTGCTGATCGCCCTTTACGCCATCTTTCTGCTGTTCAACATCTGTACCATGCCAACAGTCGACTACCAGAGCTGGGCGTCGCTGTTCGTGAGTCCCTTCATGAAGGTGTTCACGCTGCTGGCCGTGCTTGCCCTGATCTATCACGCCTGGGTGGGCATCCGCGATTTCTACATGGATTACCTGAAATCCACCGCCGTCCGTCTGGCGCTGCATGTGCTGACCGCGCTGGCCTTGCTGGGCTATGCCGCCTGGACCGCCGTCATTCTCTGGAGCGTCTGACCCCATCATGGCCGATATTCTGAACAAACTCTCCAACAGCCTGCCGCGTCGCAAATTCGATGCGGTGATCGTCGGTGCCGGTGGCGCAGGCATGCGCTGTTCCCTGCAGCTGGCGGAAGCGGGCTACAAGGTGGCCGTTCTCTCCAAGGTGTTTCCGACCCGTTCGCACACGGTGGCGGCACAGGGTGGCATCGGCGCTTCGCTCGGCAACATGAGCGAGGACAACTGGTACTGGCACATGTTCGACACGGTCAAGGGCTCCGATTACCTCGGCGACCAGGACGCGATCGAGTTCATGTGTAGACAGGCGCCGCAAGTGGTCTACGAGCTGGAGCACTTCGGCATGC
>JAUMZD010000043.1 GCA_030528325.1 Lautropia sp.
CCGTGCCAGCCGGATATGCTGATGTCAAGGGTGGGTGGGTACCGGAGATTTACGGCTGAACCAGATCGACGCACCAGAACGGGGACAGGCCTTCGGGCAGGCGGCCAGACGGAAGCTCGCGGATCTGGTGCATGGCAGGACGGTGACGCTGGAGACCGACGGCACCGACCGTTACGGCCGAACCATCGCGCAGATCTTTCTGGACGAGCGCAACATCAATCTGGAGATGGTGGGCAGCGGTTACGCCTGGGCCTACCGGAAATACCTGAAAGACCCCCGCTATCTGCAACGGGAAGCCGAGGCCCGTGCAGCCAGCCGCGGACTGTGGTCGCAGCCTGGAGCGATCTATCCGGCCGAGTATCGCCACGGCAAGGCTGCCGGCCCCGTCTCCCTCGAAGTAAGGCCCCCTGCCCCGAAGCAGACAACCGACACTCAGCCGCCACATGCCCGGGTGAACGACGCGGGCAGGCTCCCTGCCACTCAGGCTCGCACCAGAACCGGGAGGCATCAGGTTCAGGCATCCCCGGCGCAGGTGCAGTTGCAGCCTCAGGTGCCAATGCAACCCCAGGCACAAGCCCGAACCAAAACCCGGCCTCAGCCCGTCAGGCTCGACACCTTCAGCTGCCAGGGCAAGCGCTTCTGCCGCGAGATGAAGAGCTGTGCCGAAGCCCGCTTCTATCTGACACAGTGCGGGGTCAGCCGCCTGGATCGCGACAGGGACGGGCGGCCGTGTGAGAGTCTGTGTTTCTGAATCTGCACTGGCAGAAACCCCTCGCCCGATGCGATCGAATGGCGTGCTCACGTCATCCATATAATAAAATAACGGGAATCATTATCTGTCCATTCGGATGCATGCACGCCGAGCGCATGAGACTCCCATCCCCCGGCCAGCGCCTGTTCGAAAGTTACACCCGCCATGTCACCTGGAACATGGAGGGTTTGCCTGCCCCTGAACAGCAACTCATCCATGCCGATGACGGGCATTTTGGCGCGCAGTATCAGAGCGAGGCACATGGCAGAGGTCATCTGGCTGCACAGAGTTTCGACAGTGGCCTGCTGGCCAGCAGCATGAAGGCCGAGCTGCATCACCCACTCACACGCTACAACAGTCACGACGATGGTTTTGCTCCCGTCCTGGCACTGCAACTGCTGATGAGCGGCGGATGCAGCTGGACGGACTGGCGTGGCCGCGAACACCTCAGCGGACGCAGCAGCGAACTCTGGACACAGCGGGGGCGGATCGACTGGCGCCAGGGCACGTTGCGGGCCGGGCTGCAATCGCAATGCCATGTCATGGTCTCGACCGAACTGCTGGAAAACTGGCTGATCGAAACGCCTCATGGCGGCGCGCGGCAGCGTATCGAGCGTTGCCTGAATGCCCCGGACGTAGCCGACGGTTTCTGCGTCCGGCATCTGCCCGCCGGGATGAACGTGCTGGCACTTTCCCTCCAACAGTTGCTGCAGGGCCTGCAACCACCGACCCTGCCCCAGCGCCTGCAGATCGAGGGACTGGCAACCGCATTGCTGGGTATCTGGTTCGAGCTGCCGGACACGCTGCCGGCCGGACAGGGATCACGCTGGCAACGTGCCGTCCAGGACGCGATCGACATCATCAGGCACGAGCAGTCCGGCGACCTCTCGATCGCCGGACTGTCACGCCGGGTCGGCCTGAACGAGTGTTACCTGAAACGCGCCTTCCGGCAGCATACCGGCCAGAGCATCGCTGCCTTCGTCCGTCAGGAACGGCTGAACACCGCCCTGGCCCTGCTCGAAGAAGGCCGGATGCCCGTGCACGAAGTGGCCCGCCATGTCGGTTACGCCAATCCGAGCCAGTTTGCACGCGCCTTCCAGGCCACCCATGGTTATCGGCCTTCCGACGTGCAGCCCGCCTGCCAGCGGCACAACGGCCATCATCATCCGCCTGCCCGCGCGGCTCGCCGGGTCTGACACGCACCGGGATGAGCTGACGTCCGCTCGCCGGACACCAGCCCCGGCAGAGGTTCGAACCGGGCAGGGAAAGAGGACAAAAAAATTCCGGATCGGGGCCGGTTTTCCCGAACAGGGTGGTCTTTCAAGGATAAGAATAATTTCTGTTCACAAGAAAAACCACGGAGTCCCGTTTCATGTCTCATCCCGCGCCCGCTCCGGCTGTCTCCGGGAGGCTGCCGCCCAGCCCCGCCAGTACCGCGGCCGACACCCCGGCAGCACTTCATCACCCTGCCGTGCATCGGCAAGTGCCCCCGACAGCGCCCGTGACATCCCTGCCCTCAGCAGGAGAGGGGCTAGTCGCCCAGGCTCCCACGGGCACACTGTTCATGGCCATCTGTGTGGCCCTGGCAGCGCTGAGCAGCCCGGACAGCCAGGCTGCCGGTTCGGGGAGCCGCCATCAGGCGCACACCGGAGCCAGCGCCCTGCCCCACCGGGTACCGGTACACCGTCATGCGCAACCCGACGCCGCCATGCTGCCCGCCATCACGGTACAGGCGCGACGCAGCACGGAAAAAGCCCGGGATCTGCCTTTCACCGTCAACGTGAGCGGTGAAGTGGAGCTGGAACAGCTTCGGCACGGCAATCTGGAAGATGTACTACGAGGCACCCCGGGTGTGGAAGTGAACTCCTGGGGCGGCGTGGACAGCGCCAATGTCCGCATCCGGGGCGTGGGCTCACTGTACCAGTCCGGCGCGGACGACAATTCGGTCATCGTCAACCTGGACGGTGTCCCCACCAGCGTGGGCAATGTTGGTCTTGGCACGCTCGACATCGAGCAGGTGGAAGTGCTGAAGGGGCCGCAGGGCACCCTGTACGGGCGCAACAGCGCCGCCGGTGCCATCAATCTTCGTTCGCATCAACCCGTGCTGGGCGTTCGGGAAGGCAGTGTCAGGGGAGAGATCGGCAACCAGCACCAGCACCTGGCCGAAGGCGTGCTGAATGTGCCGCTGGGCGAAACGGTGGCAGCGCGCCTCGCGCTCCGACACAACGCCCGGGATTACTGGTACGACAACCAGACCACGGGCAAGCCGGTCTCGAAGCCGAATGATCTGGCCGGTCGGGCGAGCCTGCTCTGGCAACCACAGGCAGCCACCCGGGTGCTGCTGCGCGCCTCGAGCCACCGGGCACGGGCCTATCAGAGCGCGATGCTCATTCGCCCCTATGCCGACCGGCCCTGGCAGGCGCTGGATGCCGACACCTCGATCGACGGCAACCGCCAGACCATTCACCAGCATGCCCTGGAAGTGCAGCACGACCTGAAGCGGATGCGGTTGACATCCGTGACGACCCACGAGCGCATCGAGCGGGACGACCAGAATCTCACCGGCCGGGAAATCACCCGTGCCTGGCTGGGTTCGGATGCGATCAACGCCCAGACGAAGGAATCCCGGAGCAGGGGCTGGAGCCAGGATCTTCGCCTGTCCAGCCTGCCAGGCAACCGCCAGTTCTGGGTGGCCGGCGTGAACGTGTATCGCAGTGACTGGACAGCCAACCAGGCCAACATGGGTACCCGTCAGGAACATGAACTCTCTCATGACAGCGACGCACTGTATGGCGAGGCCACCTGGCCGCTGGCCGGCACACCGCTGAAACTGACGACGGGTCTGCGCCATACACGGGAACGCAAGGGCTACGATGGTCACTACAGCAGCCCTGGCGCCACGCCCGACACCCGGGCGCTGAAGGACAGCTACACCACCGGACGACTGGGGCTCGGCTGGGCTCTGTCGGCGCAGACCAACCTGTATGCCACCCTGGCCCATGGGCACAAGTCGGCCGGTTTCAACGAGTTCGCCACCTCCCGCAACGACAGCGTGCCCTACCGTGCCGGCAAGGTCGACACGATGGAGCTGGGTGTCAAGCACGAATCGGCCGATGGCCGTCTGCGACTGGAAGGTGCGTTGTTCACCAACCGCGTGAGGGACGACCACCTGCTGGCCTGGGATCCTGCCACCTATGCCAGCTGGATGGTGAACGTGGACACCCGAAGCCGGGGCCTCGAACTGAATGCCCGCTGGCGTGCGGATCACGGCCTGACGCTGAGTGGTGGACTGGTCTGGCTGGATGCCAGCATCAGGAGCCATGCCGTCACCAACACCCCGGCTGGCGACGTGACGGCCGGCAACCGCCTGCCGGATGTGCCTAGACTGTCGGCGCTGCTGAGTGTGCAGTGGCAGCACAGCCTGCCCTCATTCGCGGGTCTGGACGCACCGGTACTCGATGCGATGCTGTCGGTGCGGCACGTCGGCAAACGTCCGAACGACCCACAGAACAATTTCGATCTCGACAGCTATCGCAAGATCGATCTGCACCTGGGCATCAACAGCGGCAACACCGAAATCTACCTGTGGGGCAACAATCTGCTGGATGCACGTCATGAGCTGTACGGCTATTACATGAGCCCGACGCTCCAGGTCGGCATGCCGGCACCGGGCCGAAGCGTCGGACTGGGCGTCTCGTATCGATTCTGATTGCCATGAAAAGGCCTAGGAGCTTGGGCGGTAACGAATACCGACACGCATGACCATGGATGATGCAACCCGACTCACCCGCCAGGAATGGGCCCTGCTGTGCAGTGCCTACCTGAGCCAGTTCGTGGCCATCAGCTTTTTCTACATGGCGATGACGGCCATCCTGCGCAGCCGCGGGGTGCCACTGGAGCAGCTCGGCTGGATCTATCTCCTCGGCATCCTGCCGGGGCTGAAGTTTCTCTGGGCACCGCTGCTGGACCGGTACGGCTTCGGGCGTTTCGGCCATTACGGCAAATGGCTGCTGCTGATGCAGACCCTGCTGCTGATCACGCTGCTGTGGCTGGCTGCCCTGCCCATGGGGTTGGAAGACCCGCTGCCCCTGCCAGCGCTGATCGCGGGATGTGCGCTGATCGCCCTGCTCACCTCGCTGCAGGACATCGCGGCCGACGGGCTCTCCTGCCGGCTGCTGGGCCCCGGACAACGGGGGCTGGGCAATGCGATGCAGATGGGGATCGGCATGCTCGGTTTTGCAGCGGGGGGTGGAGGCGTGCTGATCCTCTATGAGCACTGGGGCTGGCAGACGGCGATCCTTTGTCTGGCGGCACTGAACGCACTGACCCTGCTTCAGGCGCTGCTGTACCGCGAACCGGAACGCGCCCGACCCCTGAAAACCGGACACCAACCCCTGAAAGCCTCCTGGCTGCGTCTGTGGCGATTCTGGCAGCAACCGGGCACCGGCTGGCGCTGGGCCCTGCTGATCGGCACGACGAACAGTGCTTTCTGCATGGCCTACGCGCTGATCACGCCGATGCTGGTGGATGCCGGCTGGAGCACCGGCAGGATCGGTCAGTACGTCAACATCTATGGCGTACTGATCGGCACCTGTTCGATGCTGCTTCTGGGCCTGCTGATGCAGCGCTGGTCGGTGCAACAGACCATGCCGTGGGTGATCCGCTCCCAGGCACTGGCCGTTCTGTCGGTGCTGCTGCTGTCGCTGGCCACGCACCGCGGCGCAGGCGATGCCTGGCTGCTGGCGGCCGTGGCGGCCTACATGGCGCTATATACGCCGACGGACGTGCTGATGCCCACCCTGATGATGGAGCGGGCCAGCGCCCAGGCGCCAGCCACCGATTTTTCGATGCAGCACGGCCTCTATCAGGGCATGGGCATCATGATCAGCAGCGCGGTCGGCCTTCAGTTGGCGGCGGCCTTCGGCTACACGGTCGCCGCCCTCATCGCGCTGGGCATCAGCCTCTGCCTCTGCATCACGGTTCCCCTGCTCTGGCACGGCGCCAACGCGCGCGCCAGCGCCGTCCCGGACGGCGGACAGGCAACCTCCACCTGTGCAAGCCCCGGCTTCGCCTCCTCGCCTGATACCGATGACGCTAATCGCATCGCCTCTCCCGCACGTGCCCAGGCCATGAACCTCCAGCCATGAACACCCTGTCGTGCCCCGACCATGAACACTCGATCCAGTACCACTCCCAGCCTGACGGACGTGCCCGAAACCACGCTATGGACGCTGCACAACCGGGCCAGTGAAGCCGCCCGGCCCGACGGCTGCATCCGTGACCCCCGATGTCTGGCCATCTACCGGGCCATCGATTACGACTACGAACGCAGCTTCGGCAAGGCAGAGCCCTCGCACGGGGTACGCTCGCAACTGTTCGACGACAGGATCCGTGAATTTCTGGATCGACACCCCGATGGCGTCATCGTCAATCTGGGCGAGGGACTGGAAACCCAGCGCTTCCGCTTCACGGATCCCGCCCATGAACGTTCCCTGTGGCTGTCGGTCGATCTGCCCGAAACCATGGCGATCCGCGAACGCTTCATCCAGCCCGATGAACGCCATCGTCACGTGCCCGTCAGTGCACTGGACACGAAATGGTTCGATGCCGTACCGCCTGGTCGGGCCGTTTTCATCACGGCCCAAGGGCTCTTCATGTATTTCCATGAAGCAGAGGTGAAGCAGCTGGTTCAGGCCATGGGCCAGCGTTTTCCGGGCGCCATCCTGATGTTCGATTATCTGAACGTGAAACTGTCACAGCGAACGCTGAGCCCGAAAGGCTGGATGAAGACGAAGCACTACCGGACACCACCGATGCCCTGGGGGCTGGACCGCGACCAGCTCGAACCGACGTTCTCGGCATGGCTCGGGCAACCCGTGAAAGTTCACAACGTCACTTTCCTTTTTCCACGCGGCTTCCTGCGCTGGTTCATCCCCTTCTGCGAGCGACGACTGCCGGGCCTCATCAACAAGGCGCCCGGTGTCTGCTGGCTGAAATTGCCCAACAGAAAATCGCCCGACATGCCCACAACCCCCGGCCCGACGGCCTGACGCGCAGGGCGATGCCATCAACCCGAGACCCTGAGCGTTGCCCGGCAAGCATGCGGTTCGTCCCGCCCCCGGACACACGCCACGATGACAGGACAGACACCGATGAGCGAGCCCCATCCCCGCAGAGGAAACAGCCCTAGGAGCTTGGGCGGTAGGAATCGCGAAGGCGAAAATCGGCCCCGCCGAGCACAGTTCGTGCCCGATTCGCCGCCCCATAGCCGGCGCTATGGGGCAAGAAGCGGGTGCAAAATGGGCCGGCGCGGTCGATTTGCAGCCCGCGACTTTCCTGCCGCCCAAGCTCCTAGCCCATGGCGCATCATGGATCCGGTGCGCGGCCGGATCCGCGTGGCCATGGCCATCGCCTGCCTCGGCTCGGCGCTGTCGGTCCTGTCACTCACGCTGGTGGCATTCACCCTGCATGCCCTGCTGATGAACCCGTCCCGATGGCCCACCGGCTGGATGCTCGCCCTGAGCGCCTCGACCGTCGGGGCCTACCTGATGCGGCTCACGGCATTCCGGCGCTCGCACTATGCGGCTTTCCGGCTGGAAGTGATCCTGCGCATGCAACTGGCCGATCATGTCGCCAGGCTGTCTCTCGGACAGATACAGGCCATCGGTGCCAGCCAGCTGGCCAAGGTCATGCATGATGATGTGAGGGAGCTGCATGTATTCGTAGCCGACTCGACACCGATGTACGCCAGGGCCGTTGCCGCGCCGATCCTGGCACTGGCCACCCTGCTGTGGCTGGACTGGGCCATGGCCCTGGTCGCCCTGGCCGTGCCGGCTCTGGGCTTCGCCATCATGACGGTGATCATCCGTGGCAGTCAGGACATGAATGATCGCTACAACGCCGCCCGTGAGCAGGTGGCCGCCGCCGTGGTGGAGTTCGTCCAGGCCATGCCGGTCGTACGCACCTTCGACACGGGCAACACGAGCTTCGGCCGCTATCAGCTCGCGCTGCTGGCCTACCTGAAGGTGCTGAAGGGCTGGTACGCGAGCGTGCGCTTCTCCTCGCGCTTTTCGATGTTCATCCTCTCGTCATTGCCCACGATGGCCCTGCTGCTGTGGGTCGGTTCGTACTGGGTCGTCACGGGAAATCTGTCCTTCGAACTGCTGCTGGCCTCGCTGCTGATCGGCGCCGGGCTGGCCGAGTCGATGCTGCCGGTCATGAGCCTCTATCACCTGATCCAGAAAACCCGGATCAGTGTCAGTCGGATCCAGCAGATTCTCTCGCTTGCGCCACAGACGCAGGTTGCCGGCCCCGGTCGGCAGCCCGCGGATGCCACCGTCCGTTTCGAGGGTGTCAGCTTCCGGTATGACACCGGCACCACCGACGTGCCTGCCTTGAAGGACATCAGCTTCGTGGCACCGGCCGGCAGTGTCACGGCACTGGTCGGGCCATCAGGTGCCGGCAAGAGTACGGTCGCCCGGCTGATCCCCCGTTTCTGGGACGTCTGCCATGGACGTATCAGCATCGGCGGCGTGGATGTGCGCGAGATGACGACGGACACCCTGATGTCTCAGGTCGCGTTCGTGTTCCAGGATAGCTTCCTGTTCGCCGGCAGCATCGCGGAGAACATCCGGCTTGGCTCTCCGAAGGCCAGCATGGCTGAGGTGGAGGCGGCAGCCCGCGCGGCCCAGGCCCACGATTTCATCAGCGCGCTGCCACAGGGCTACGACACCCGGGCCGGGGAACGGGGCAGCTTCCTGTCGGGCGGCCAGCGTCAGCGCATCACGATCGCCCGCGCCATGCTGCAGAACCGGCCGATCCTGGTGCTGGACGAGGCCACTGCCTTCGCCGATCCGGAAAACGAAGCCGCCCTGGTCTCGGCCCTGTCGGCCCTGATGCAGGACAAGACCGTGCTGCTGGTCGCCCATCGACTGGCCACCATCCAGGATGCGGATCAGATCCTCGTCTTCGACAGGGGGCATCTGGTCGAACGGGGACGGCACCCGGCCCTCCTGGCGCACGGGGGCGTTTATGCCCGCCTCTGGCACAGTGGCGAGGCAGCCAGGGCCTGGCGGTTGCCGGCGCCGGATGCACCCGCTCCGGAAGGCCCGGCCCCGGCGCCCGATGCGCATCAGGCCCCCTGAAACCGAGGGCCCTCATCCCGATCGACGGGCAAGGCAATTTCCTTTCGCAGAACGCCAAGCATGAGCCGAGCAGACCGCCACCCAGACAACCGTCTCACGTCTTCATCCGGGGGCCCGACCCTGGCTGATGCCGGGCAGGCATCCGCTGAACGCCCCCGCATCACCTCACCCCGCGAGACGCTGCGCCAGCTGCTGCGCACGGCTCACCCGCATCGGGCCGCCTTTGCCCGCAGCCTGTGGATGCTCGTGGCTGCCGCGAGCCTGCAGGGGCTGGCGATGAGCTGCCTGATCCCGATCTTTCGGGCACTGCTGCCCATGCCTCCCCTACCCCCCGGTATCGTCCCCGTCCCTGCCCCGGACGTCACGACCAGGGCAGGTGATGCTGCCGCCCCCCTCGCTTTCGAGGGCCCTGCCGCCCCTCACGCCATGCCGGACGGCTTCAGCCAGGTCGGGCTGGCTCCCGACTGGGCAGCGGCGCTGCCCTGGCTGGGTCTGTTCACGGTGCTGACCCTGGCCGTCCAGCTGCTGCGGTGGCAGGCACAGGGTTTCGATTACAACGGGCTGATGGCCGATGCCATCCATTCACTGCGCACCCGGTTGGGCGAGCAGCTGCGCCGCATGCCGCTGCTGCGGTTGCAGGAGAAACGGACCGGCGAGATGAGTGCCGTCCTGCTGGGCCATGTGGATGAGAACCTGAACTACACGCTGATGGTCTGCAGCATCGTCATCAACGCCATCCTGATTCCCCTGAGCGCCGCACTGGGCACGCTGTTCTGGGACTGGCGACTGGCTGCGGGCATCCTGCTGATCTTTCCGGCCATCCTGCCCCTTTACCGCTGGCGTCGGCCGCAGTTCCAACGAGTCATCCGCGAACTGGCCGTCGCTCACGCACGCTGCAATGGCGACATCCTCGAATACACGCAGGGGTTGCCGGTCCTGCGCGCCAGCCGCTGTACCGGGGTGCATGCCCGGCAACTGCACCAGAGCGTGCTGGCGCTGGAAGCGCTGCAGGTCGAGAGCCAGCGCAAGGGCATCAAGCCCGGCCTGATCATTGCCACCGTCACCGAAGCGGGCATGCTGCTGGTGATGGCCGCGGGCCTGACCTGGGTCACGCAGGGCAGCCTCGACCCCGCCATTCTGGCAGCCGTCACCGTGATGCTGGTGCGCTTTGGCGAGCCACTCAGTGTGTTCATCGGCATCAGCGCGATCTTCGAGCTGATCGAAACGGCGCTGAAACAGATCGACGAAGTGCTGGCCATCGCGCCCCTGCCCCGGCAGGAGCCGGCGCAGGTGCCTGAGCGATTCGACATCCGCTTCGAGGACGTGCACTTTGGCTATGAGGCCCCGGCCGCGACATCGGCCACCACCGGTATCGACCGGCCGGCGAATACCGTCCTGCGGGGCCTGTCGGCCCATCTGCCGGCTCGCGGCCTGACGGCACTGGTCGGCTCCTCCGGCTGTGGCAAGACGACCCTGACACGGCTGCTGATGCGCCACGCCGATCCGCAGGCCGGGCGCATCACGATTGGCGGCGTGGATGTGCGCGCCATCGAACCCGAAACCCTGAACCGGCTGATCTCGGTCGTCTTTCAGGATGTCCATCTGTTCGATGATACGGTGCTGAACAACATCCGGATGGCCCGCCCTGACGCCAGCGACGAGGCGGTCCGGGACGCAGCCCGGAAGGCGCATTGTCTGGACTTCATCGATGCCCTGCCCCGGGGCTGGCAGACCCGGCTGGGTGAAACGGGCGGGAAGCTCTCAGGTGGCGAACGCCAGCGCATCAGCATCGCCCGTGCGCTGCTCAAGGATGCCCCGATCGTGATCCTCGACGAACCCACCGCAGCCCTGGATACCGAGAGCGAACGGGCCGTGCAGCAGGCCATCGAGACACTGGTGCAGGATCGTACCGTCATCGTCATCACGCACCGCCTGTCCACCATTGCGGGTGCCGGCCAGATCCTCGTGATCGACGACGGGCAGGTTGCCGAGCGAGGAACACACAGTGAACTGCTCGCCCGCAACGGGCGCTACGCACAATTGTGGGATGCCCAGCAACAGGCCAAGCCATGGCGGGCAGGACAAGTATGAAACGGCCCGCCCCCATCCCCCGCCCGTTGGCCAACGGCAACCGGCCATGCACCTTCCATCCACCGATCGGACACGGCTTTGCAACAATGGCGCGGCAGACGCCGGGTCTGCACACCGTCTGACTCGTGGGGATGAGGCATGGACAAGGGAGGATGGCAAGGACCGCGAACACTGCCGGCTGCCGCTGCATGGCGCAGTGCGTCGATGACGGGGCTGTCCTGCCCTTCCTGCCGGCGCCGGATGGAAAGCCTGCAACTCGAATCCCACGCCCATGAGCCGGTCGAGGTGGATCTGTGCTTCGACTGTCACGGCATCTGGTTCGATCAGCGCGAAAGCCTGAAGCTCTCGCCCGGCGGCGTGCTGGCCCTGTTCGAGCGCCTGCACGCCCACAAGGACGATCCGCATTCGGCGCTGAAGCCCAGCCAGGCCTGCCCGCGCTGCCACCGGCGGCTGGTGCGCGGCATGGATCGAACCATCAGCGGTTCCTATGTGGTGTACCGCTGCCCGCAGCATCATGGCCGCTTCAGCACCTTTTCTTCCTTCATGATCGAGAAGGGTTTCGTGCGGCAGCTGACATTGGCGGAAATCCGCTCGCTGGCGGCAAAAGTCCGCACGATCCACTGCGGTAGCTGCGGCGCACCGGTCGATCTGCGAAAGGATCACGCCTGCCCCTATTGCCGTTCGGCTTTCTCGCTGCTCGATCCGAAAGCCGTCGAAACTGCGATGGCCCGTTACCAGCGCAGCGATCAGGCGCGACAGCTGGCCCGGGCGACACCGATGTCCACCGATGGCCCAACGGCTGCAACCAGCCGCCGATCCGGGCCGCCGGTGCGAAGGGAAATCGACGAGATGACGGATGCCGTCCAGCAGGCACGCGTCGATCTGCTCGTGGCCCAGTCACGGATCGAGAACCTTCGGGAACGGCATCGCCGCGAGCAGCAGGTAGAACGGTTGCGCAACGGCTCGATGTACATGAGCCATTTCGGCGACGAACTCTGGGCCGCAGGACTGTCACTGTTGTGGCGGATGATCAGGGGGCTCTTCCATTGATCAGGGCGTGTCATGAACCTGTTCGCCCCTGCGCTGGCGTCAAAACCGCGTGTTGACAAGGCGCCACGCACCGTCAAGGCTGGTGCGGCCTTGTTGATCAGCACCTCATCGACCATGAACACGTCCTCCTGTCTGGATGTCGGCCAGCAGGCCGGCCCGGGCTGCATCGAGTGACAGCTTGTCGTTGAGCACGCCCGCCTCATAAGTGATGTGCCTCCCTGTCGAAGCGTTGTCAGCGCGCGCTCAGCCCGGCCAGAAAACCCCGAGCAGCACCCCCAGGAAGAGCGCAGCGCCGAACCAATTGTTGTGGTTGAAGGCCTTGAAGCACCCCTCACGCTCGCGGTGACGGATCAGCGTCCAGTGGTAGAGCGCGATCCCGGCGGCCGGCACCAGACCGAACCAGAGACCCGGAAAGAGCTGCTCACGCGCTCCCACCCAGGCCATCAGCAGCAACGAGAGCGCATAGCAGCCCATCACGGCCAGCACGTCGAAACGGCCGAAGGTGATGGCCGACGTGCGAATGCCCAGATGCAGGTCGTCATCCCGATCGACCATCGCATATTCGGTGTCGTAGGCCACCGTCCAGGCGATGTTGGCCAGCAGCATGATCCAGGCCGAGAGCGGGATGCTGCCGGTGATGGCGGCAAAGGCCATCGGGATGCCGAAACCGAAGGCGATGCCGAGGTATGCCTGCGGAATGGCAAAGAAGCGCTTGAAGTAGGGGTAACTGCCAGCCAGCACGGCTGCGACCACCGCCAGCCCCCACACGAGCGGGCCGAAGGGAAAGACGAGCGGCAAAGCCAGCAGGCTCAGCACGACGAAAACGGCGATGGCCTCCCACGGTGCTATCTGGCCGCGCGCCAGCGGGCGGTCGACGGTTCGCTTGACGCTGCCGTCGATGTCGCGATCGGCGAAATCATTGATGGCACAACCGGCCGAACGCATCAGCACCGTGCCCAGGCAGAAGGCGAAAAGCGTGTAGAACGGTGGCCAGCCATCGGCGGCCACGAACAGCGCCCAGAGCGTCGGCCAGATCAGCAGCAGGATGCCGATGGGTCGATGCAGGCGGGTTAACCGGGCATAGGCCCCAAGACGCGCCTTCAGGCCGAGCGGTTTCGTAGGAGGTGCGGCCACGGCATCTGCCCTGCCCTGTGCCGTCGAATTGCTGAGGTGGGTGGACATGGTGTCGGATCGCGGCATTCCTGAGAAGTTTGCGACCCGATTGTACCCAGCTGGCCATCAGGGCGAGCACTAGAGCGTGTTATGCACTTCCGGACATGCCCCGGTGATGACGGCGCGTGAACCGTGCACCGTGACATGAACCAGCCCTCAAGCCGCCTCGGCCACCAGGGCCGGCACGGCCTCCTCGTCCGCACGGGAGCGGGTGCCCGACAAGCCCAGGACGCGACTGGCATGACGCGCGGCGACCCATTCCTCATTGGTCGGCTCCACCACCAGCATGACGGCGCTGTCGGGCGTGGAAATCACGGACGCATTGGCCTCGTTGGCACGGTCGTCCAGACGGGCCCCAAGGAAATTCAGGCCACCGACGACGCGGCGACGGATCTCGGCACTGTTCTCGCCCACGCCGGCCGTGAACACGATCATGTCGACGCCATCCTGCGCAGCCACCATCGAACCGATCTCCCGGACGATGCGGCGGATGTAGAGTGCCAGCGCATCACGAACCCGGTCGCCCACCACGCCTTCATCATGCTCGTGCGCCATCAGCACGCGCGGCTCGGGCGACAGGCCCGAGACGCCCATCAGGCCGGACTCGTGGTACAGCACGCGGGCGACGTCCTTGACGCTGAGTTTTTCCATCTCCATCAGATAGAGCACGGCGCCAGGGTCGAGCGCACCGGGACGTGTGCCCATCATCAGGCCGTCCAGCGCGGAGAAGCCCATCGACGTGGCCTGGCTCTGCAGGTTCTTCATCGCGCACAGACTGGCGCCACTGCCCAGATGGGCCGCGATGACCTTGCCTTCGGCCTGCCTGCCGAAGCGCTCGGCCAGCGCCAGCGACAGGTATTCGTAGGAAAGGCCGTGGAATCCATAGCGGCGCAGCCCCCGCTCCCAGACCGTGTAGGGCAGCGGCAACTGCTTCTCGACCTTGGGCATCGTGTGATGGAAGGCCGTGTCGAAGCAGGCCACCTGGGGAAGATCCGGGCTGAGCTTCAGCAGGGCCGCGATGGCCTCCAGCGCGTAGGGCTGGTGCAGCGGCGCGAGCGGAATATAGCTTTCGAGATCGGCCAGAACCTGCTCGTCGATGCGAACCGGATGCGAATACTTGTCCCCACCGTGCACGACACGGTGGACGACCACCTCCAGCTGCTTGCCCATCAGCCGCGCTTCGACACGCTCGCGAATGTACTCGAGTGCAGACAGGTAGGGCCGACGCTCGTCGGTCTGCAACGCTTTCGTTGCCGTGTCGGTATCCCCATAGGTCGGTGAAGGACCACCGATTCCCTGAACCTTGCCGCTCCACATCGGGTGACGGGGCAGAGGCTGCCGAGACGCATCGTAAAGTGCAAACTTGATGCTGGAAGAACCGCAATTCAGCACCAGGATCAAGCCGTCAGCGCGCTGGGTCTGGACGGCGGCTGCTAGAAGATTGTTGCTCATGGAGGAGGGTCTGTTTGGGGTTTTCCCTAACGATACCGCAGTGCAGCATACCATGGGTAGCCCGTTGACGAAAACTGACGATCGAACCGTCAACCGGTCAGAAAAAGCCGTCGAACACTCATCAGGGTTTTCCCTAGGTGTTGTACGTTGATTCTGTACCAAAGACCTCTGGATGTCAGCTTCTTTTACGGCGTCGTTGGCCACCTTCGATCACCTCGACAGCTGGCGCGCCAGGCCGCTGCCTGACGACAGGCGCCGGGGGCACGGCAGAAGGCGTCTTCGCCTGCCCTCCTCCCGTCAGCGCCGGCCGACCCGGTAGTGATACCGTCGCCCCCTGTGCCTGCCACTGGCGAATGCGGGCTGCACCAACCCCCTTCACCCGGCTGGAGAGATCCTGGAAATCCCGAAACCCGCCCCTGGCGCGCTCGGCCAGAATCCGCTCGGCCAGCCTGGGACCGATGCCCTTCAGCGTCTGCAACTGCGCAGCATCGGCCTGATTGATATCGATGGCCCATACTGGCACGACGACCGGCAGCAGGCACAGAAGCAGTATCGGCAGCCACCGCCGCGCCTTCTGCCATGCGCCTGCGCGGCGGCGACCAGGAGCTTGGGCGGTAGGAATCGCGAAGGCGAAAATCGGCCCCGCCGAGCACGGTTTGTGCCCGATTCGCCGCCCCATAGCCCGAGCTATGGGGCAAGAAGCGGGTGCAAAATGGGCCGGCGCGGCCGGTTTGCAGCCCGCGACTTTCCTGCCGCCCAAGCTCCTAGCAACGGCATGGCGTGCAACAGGCCTCGAAGCGGTGAATGGCCGGTGGATCGTCCGCCAACGGCGGGCAAGGGTCGGAAGCCATCGATCAGGATGCACTGACACTCTCCTTGGGCAGCCTGTTCAGGCTGAGCAAGGCACTTTAAACCGGCCGGTGTCGCCACTGGCATCGGCGGTGGCGGAGACGGTCTAGACCTGCTGGCCGGGAGGAGGAGGCTTCCTCAGCAGACCCCGTCATCCGCATGACGGGAGGCATAGCTGTCCCAGCGGCTGCACCCCGGGCACTGCCAGTAATAGTGCTGGCCCTTGAAGCCGCAGACACGGCAGCCATAGTGGCTCATCCGGTCGGTCAGCCGACGCAGCGTGCTGGCCAGGGCGTCTTCATCGAGGTCTTCGACCGATGTCGCGTCTGCCTTGCCAGGCGTTCGGGAGAGCGACAACAGAATCTGCAACCCGCTGAGAGAGGGATGCTCGGTGACCAGCTGGCGTACCCACTGGGCAGCAGCCGGCTTGCCGTCGAGCCGGGCGATGGCCTCTGCCATCGCGCGAAGCATCTCGGGCGACTGCGAGACATCGAGACGCTGCATGCGGGCAATGGCGAGCCGCAAACCATCATTGCCGCCGACGTCCCCGGCTGCAGCCAGCCACGGACCGACGACGCGCTCGACGTAGGCCGGATGACGGTCTGCCAGCTTCGACCAGGCGTCGATGGCCTGTGCCGGATGCCCCTGCGCCAGTGCAATCTCCCCTTCGATGATGAGGGGGCGGGGATGGTCGGGCTTCGCCTCGCGGGCGGCCCGGCAATGATTCTGAGCCTGCTCGAACTGTCTGGCCTTCAGGCTGCCCACGGCCAGCTCACACCAGGCATGGGCCATGATCTGGGCCGGATCGAAACCGGGTTCGGCCTGCGAGGTGCGAGCCAGGTCGATGACGCGCTCCCAGTCATGAGTACGCTGGGCGATCTCCAGTCGCTGACGCGAGGCAGCCACCGCGTAGTCGGTGCCCTGCAGGCGGTTGAAGCTGTCCTCGGCACGATCGACCAGCCCGGCCTTCAGGAAATCGAGGCCCAGCTCGTAGAGCGCATGGGCACGGGTCTGTGTATCGAGATCGGGGCGATCGACCAGATTCTGGTGAACCCGGATGGCCCGATCGGTCTCGCCCCGGCGGCGAAAGAGCGAGCCCAGCGCGAAGTGCAGCTCGCTGGCTTCGGGCTCGATCCGGACGACATCGACGAAGGCGTCGATCGCCTTGTCGGACTGCTCGTTGAGGAGCAGGTTCACCCCCCGGAAATAGGCACTGGCCAGCGGTGGGTTGACGCCATCCAGCCGGCGCTCCCCCCGGGAGGCAATCCATCCAAGCCCGAAGGCCAGCGGGATGGCCAGCAGCCACCAGTATTCAAACTCCATGCCCGGATGACTCAGGGAGCTGGCAGACGGGCAGAGGAAGGCTCGATGACGCCGACCGCATCCTGCGGCTGGTATTGGTCGACGATGTCCTGCAGGCGCTCCAGCTCACGGCGCTGGCGGCTGATCTCGCGCTTCTGCGACCAGATACGTGGCAGCATGACCAGCAGGCCGATCAGCAGACCCATGAAGCAGAAGCCGAGCAGGAACACCACGAGCGGCGCCGTCATGCCCAGATCCTGGTTACCGAACACGCCGACGCGTACCGGTTCCGTGTTGCCCAGCGCAAAGCCGAGCAGCGCAACGAAGATGAGAATTTTGAGCAGCCAGCCGATCAGTCGCATAGGGGAAAGGCCATGACATTGGGTCAGGAAACGGTTGCACGCAGCGCCTGATCGACGCTTTCACGCAACTGCTTGCCGGGTTTGAAATGAGGAACCAGCTTTTCCGGTACGGGCACCGGCTCGCCTGATTTGGGGTTGCGCCCCATGCGGGGGTGACGATGGGACAGGGCGAAGCTGCCAAAGCCGCGGATCTCGATCCGCTGCCGGTCAGCCAACGCACGGGCCATGGCATCGAGGATGGTACGGACGGCATATTCGGCGTCCTTGGCCACCAGTTGGGAATAGCGGTCGGCCAGCCGGGCGATCAGCTCCGACTTGGTCATGGTACCTGGCGCCGACTGGTCGTCCAGGTCTACGGAATCTGTCACTGCCATTGTTCGCTCGCCATCACGTCAGAAAACAAGAAAAAACGGCTTGATTCTCTGGTGTGGCCCGCCACGGGCCGACAATCGTGTGCGGCGGAGCGGGCCTTGTGTGATTGACCATGACTGGACAATACACCCAGTGGTTGCAGCCTGTGCTGAAACCAGAGCGACGCAGCAGCCTTCCTGCCTGCCACGGCCCTGCACCAGGCAGGGCCGGCAAGCGGCCAGGGCGCTGCGTCAGCGGGACGATCAGGAACGATCCTGGTTGTCCAGCTTGGCGCGCAGCAGTGCGCCCAGGTTCGTGGTGCCGCTGACGGCCGAGGTTTCGGCCATGCGCTGCATCACGTCGGCGGTGTCGGCCGTCTCGCGAGCCTTGATCGACAGCGAGATCGAACGGTTCTTGCGGTCGATGTTGATGATCATCGACTCGACCGTCTGACCTTCGCTCAGCTGGGTGCGGGCATCTTCCACGCGATCACGCGAGATTTCCGAGGCACGCAGGTAGCCTTCGACTTCCGGCTCGATCTGGATGGTCGCGCCACGGGCATCGACGCTCGTGACCGTACCCGTCACCACGGCACCCTTGTCGTGGGTGGAGGCGAAGTTGGTGAACGGATCCCCTTCCAGCTGCTTGATGCCCAGCGAGATGCGCTCGCGCTCGACATCGATGGCCAGCACGACGGCCTCGACTTCGTCACCCTTCTTGAAGTCGCGAACGGCTTCTTCACCCGACTTGTTCCAGGACAGGTCGGACAGGTGAACCAGACCATCGATGCCGCCCGGCAGGCCGATGAAGACGCCAAAGTCGGTGATCGACTTGATCGAGCCCTTGACCTTGTCGTTGCGGCGGTGGTTCTCGGAGAACTCCTGCCACGGATTGGCGTGGGTCTGCTTCATGCCCAGCGAGATGCGGCGACGATCCTCGTCGATCTCCAGCACCATCACCTCGACCTCGTCGCCCAGGCTGACGACCTTGCCCGGGTTGACGTTCTTGTTGGTCCAGTCCATTTCGGACACGTGCACCAGACCCTCGATGCCCGGCTCGATCTCGACGAAGGCACCGTAGTCGGTGATGTTCGTGACCTTGCCGAACATGCGGGTGTTCTGGGGATAGCGACGGCCGATGCCGACCCACGGATCCTCGCCCAGCTGCTTGATGCCCAGCGAGACGCGGTTCTTTTCCTGGTCGAACTTGAGCACCTTGGCGGTGATCTCCTGACCGACCTGCAGCACTTCCGTCGGATGACGGACACGGCGCCAAGCCATGTCGGTGATGTGCAGCAGACCGTCGATGCCGCCCAGATCGACGAACGCACCGTAGTCGGTGATGTTCTTGACCACGCCCTGAACCACGGCGCCTTCGCTCAGCGTCTCGAGCAGCTTGGCGCGCTCTTCGCCCTGCGACAGCTCGATCACGGCACGACGCGACAGCACGACGTTGTTGCGGCGGCGATCCAGCTTGATGACCTTGAATTCGAGGGTCTTGCCTTCGTACGGGGTGGTGTCCTTCACCGGACGGGTGTCGATCAGCGAACCCGGCAGGAAGGCACGGATGCCGTTGGTCATGACGGTGAGGCCGCCCTTGACCTTGCCCGTGACGGTACCGGTGACCAGGTCGCCGGATTCCAGGGCCAGTTCCAGCTGCACCCAGGCAGCCAGACGCTTGGCGCGATCTCGCGACAGGCGGGTTTCACCGAAGCCATCCTCCAGCGAGTCGATGGCGACCGACACGAAATCACCTTCCTGAACCTCAAGCTCGCCACGGTCGTTGTAGAACTCTTCGACAGGGACGTAGCTTTCGGATTTCAGACCGGCATTGACGACCACGTAGTTGTGGTCGACGCGGATGACTTCGGCGGTGATGACCTCACCCTGCCGCATTTCCTGCCGCTTGAGGGACTCTTCGAAGAGGGCGGCAAAACTTTCTTCCGCTGCCGGATTCTGGGTAACTGCAGTGCTCATTGATTTCCAAAAAGAATCTCGCCAGCCGGGATGGCACCGGACGTGGTGCCACCGCAGAACCAGCGGTGTTGCTGACAAACCCTGCCACATCGGAGCTTGACGATGAAGCAGGCGGTAAAAAAACCGCCGCGGACCGCGGCGGTGGATGCTGCGGGACAGCGCTGTCCGTACGACAACAGACCCTGCCCCGTATCAACCCGGTGGGATTGCGATGAATGCCGGAAAGACAGGCTGCTGCTGATGTTGCAACCGGCAAGCACACCGGCGCGCCCCAGGCAGAAACCAGCGCAACCGCCCTGCCCCCTTGCGAAAGCTCAGGCCGACGGCACACACGCCTGCCAGGCCTGCATCACCCGGTCTACCGTCTCGTCGATGGACAGACCGGCCGAATTGAGCCAGACAGCATCTTCCGCAGGCTTCAAAGGTGCAGCGGCACGGCCGGCATCGCGGCTGTCGCGCTCCTTCAAATCATGCAAAATCTTCTCTAGTGTAGCAGAAAACCCTTTTTCGATCAGCTGTTTATGCCGCCGCTGGGCACGCTCCTCGACGCTTGCCGTCAGATAGACCTTCAGACGTGCATCCGGAAAAACCTCCGTGCCCATGTCCCGCCCATCAGCCACCAGTCCCGGCGCCTGACGAAAACCGTGCTGCAACCGGTTCAAAGCCAGGCGCACGGCCGGATGCACGGCCAGCCGGGATGCCTGCAGACCGATCCCGTCCTCACGGATGTCCTTCGAGACGTCCACGCCATCGACCCAGATCTCGCCCGCCTTGCCAAAGCGCGGCGCCAGCGCCTCGGCAGCCCGGACGGCCGCAGCCTCGTTCGCGCCGTCCTCGCCTGCACGCACCAGCTGCAACGCCACCAGCCGGTACAGTGCCCCGCTGTCCAGATAATGAAAACCGAGCCGTTCGGCCACCCGGACGGCGATGGTGCCCTTGCCGGAAGCGGTGGGCCCGTCGATGGCGATGACCGGCACCACCTGCCGATCGGCGGAAACTGAATGCTGCGTCATGAAAGACTCCTTCTTCTTGAGATGGAACGATGAGGCTGCCAGGAGCTTGGGCGGCAGGAAAGTCGCGGGCTGCAAACCGGCCGCGCCGGCCCATTTTGCACCCGCTTCTTGCCCCATAGCTCGAGCTATGGGGCGGCGAATCAGGCACAAACCGTGCTCGGCGGGGCCGGTTTTCGCCTTCGCGATTCCTACCGCCCAAGCTCCTGGCCCTTCACCTCGATCCGGAAGCCCACCGAGTTGGCCAGCTCGACGAAACCGGGGAAAGAGGTGGCCACATTGGCCGTGTCCTCGATCAGGATCGAGCCCTTGCTGCGCAGCGCCGCCACGGCAAAGGACATCGCGATGCGATGATCGCTGTGGGCATGCACCCGCCCCCCCAGAAAGGGCATGGCCTCGGCACCCCGACCGACGATGCGCATGCCATCGGACAGCACCTCGACCGGCAACCCGATGGCCGACAGCCCATCGGCCATCACCTGAATGCGATCCGACTCCTTGACCCGCAGCTCCTCGGCCCCGCTCAGCGTCGTCACGCCCTCGGCACAGGCGGCGGCGATGAACAGCACCGGAAACTCGTCGATGGCCAGCGGCACCCAGGCCGGGTCGATACGGATGCCCTGAAGCGGTGCCGACCGAACCCGAAGGTCGGCCACCGGTTCGCCTCCCACGACCTGATGGTTCGACTCGGTGATGTCGGCCCCCATCGCGCGCAGCACATGCAGCACCCCGATCCGGGTCGGGTTCATGCCCACATGACGCAGTGTCAGATCGGAACCGGGACAGATGCTGGCCGCCACCAGAAAAAATGCGGCTGACGAGATGTCGGCTGGCACATCCACCCGCGTGCCCTTCAGGGTCTGTCCACCCTTGATCGAGACGGTGGCCCCTTCCCGATGCACCTCGACGCCGAAGGCACTCAGCATCCGCTCGGTGTGATCGCGCGTGGGGGCCGGTTCGGTGACTCGGGTCTCGCCCTCGGCATAGAGACCCGCCAGCAGCAGCGCCGACTTCACCTGGGCGCTGGCCACCTTCATCGTGATGTCGGCACCCTTCAGGCCGTCGACCGCCTGCACGAGCAACGGCGGCAGTCCATCCTGGCTCTCGATGATGGCCCCCATCCCGGTCAGCGGGTCGATAACACGGCGCATGGGCCGCTTCGACAGGCTGTGATCCCCCACCAGCATGCAGGCAAAGGTCTGGCCGGCCAGCAGTCCGGTCAGCAGACGCATCGACGTGCCCGAGTTACCACAATCCAGTGGCACGCCCGGCGCCTTCAGGCCATGCAGGCCCACCCCATGCACGACCACCTCGCCCGCTTTCGGCCCTTCGATGTCCACCCCCATGGTCCGGAAGATGTTGGCCGTGGCGATGGCATCCGCGCCCTCCAGAAAGCCCGATACGTGCGTGTCACCTTCGGCCAGTGCGCCCAGCATGATCGAACGATGCGAGATCGACTTGTCCCCCGGCACACGAATATCGCCCTGCACCACCCCACCAGGCGCCACCTGATATGCCTGAACCATGAACAAATTCCTCCCGAAACACGCGCTCGTTTTCTAGACTGACGGTCGGTTCGGCAGCCATGAACGGCCAATGCTTTCCATCCGGATGGCATCAACGTCACGCTGCAACCGACAACCGGCAACCAAACCTGGTCAATTCCGAATGTTCAACTGGTTTCGTCAAACGAGCAAATCCACACCCCGCCGTGCGCCGGTCACCACGCCGCACCTGAAGCAGCATGTGGAGCACCGCCCTCTCAGCCACACCGAGGCCGAATCCATGTTGCCCGGTGCCTCACAGCTTAACGCGTATGCGCAGCAGGTGGTAGCCAGGCTGCCCGCCCAGATTCGCCCCGGCCATTGCTGCCAGCAGCATCCCTGGATGCTGGAACGGCTGCTGGAGCACTGGGAGCGACCCGCCATCTTTCGCCGCCAGCTGAACGAGCTGCTGATCGATACCCGAGGCAACCGCCGGGGCTTCAGCTTCGAGGCGCTGGCCGAGCTGACCGTGCTGGGCGACTACTACAACACCTACGTGAGTCCGCTGCCCGAAGGCTGGGCCAGCATCGACCCCCGCTGAACCAGGCCAGCCGGTTCGGCATCCACCAGGCCTGTTGCCCCCCTGCGAGCACAGGCCAGCAAGGCCGCCCTTCACCAGACAGGGCGGCCTTTGTCATGGGCGTCATGGAAGCCCCTGTCGTCGGCGCCCTGCACCCGGCCCCATCCGTCACGCGGGCATGCTATCTTCTGAAACCTTGACTAGACACATGATGCGAGAGGTTTTCAGCATGGCTTTTGAAACGAACGCGAACGGCCTGGGTATCGAGGACGTACAGGTGGGCAACGGTGACACGGCCCAGGCAGGCCAGCGGGTCACGGTGCATTACACCGGCTGGCTGTGGGAAGCCGACGCCGCCAGCCCCGAGGGTGGCCGTGCCGGCCGCAAGTTCGATTCGAGCCGTGACCGCAACATGCCGTTCAGCTTCCAGCTGGGCCGTGGCGAAGTCATCCGTGGCTGGGACGAGGGCGTGGCCGGCATGAAGGTGGGCGGCAAGCGCCGGCTGCTGATTCCGGCCGAGATGGGCTATGGCGCACGGGGTGCCGGTGGTGTGATTCCCCCCAATGCCACGCTGCTGTTCGATGTCGAACTGCTGGGCGTCTGAGGCAGGGGCAGACACCACACGAGCATGAGCACACCGGATTCTGCTGCCTCGACCAGCAATTTCATTCGTCAGGCCATCGATCATGATCTGGCCAGCCGTCAGGATGCGAGCCGTGGCTGGGCCGGCAAGCCCGGCCTGGCCGACGCGCACCGTCAGGCGCCGCCAGACCCTGCCCGCATCCGCACCCGCTTTCCCCCCGAGCCCAACGGCTTCCTTCACATCGGCCACGCCAAGTCGATCTGCCTGAACTTCGAGCTGGCCGCCGACTATGGCGGTCGCTGTCATCTGCGTTTCGACGACACGAACCCCGAGAAGGAAAACCAGGCATACGTCAATGCCATCATTGATGCCGTGCGCTGGCTGGGCTTCGACTGGCACACGCCGGAAGGCAACGCGGAACTGTATTTCGCCAGCGATTATTTCGAGACCTTCTACCAGATCGCCCTGAAGCTGATCGAAAACGGTCACGCCTATGTCGACAGCCAGAGCGGTGACGAGATCCGCGAGACCCGCGGCACGTTGACCGAGCCCGGCCGAAACTCGCCGTATCGGGATCGGCCGGTGGAAGAGAGTCTGCGCCTGTTCCAGGAAATGCGGGCCGGACAGCACCCGGAAGGCTCGATGGTGTTGCGGGCGAAGATCGACATGGCCTCGCCCAACATCAACCTGCGCGACCCGATCCTGTACCGGATACGCTTTGCCCATCACCATCGCAGCGGGGATGCCTGGCCGATCTATCCGATGTACGACTATGCCCATCCGCTGGAGGACGCGCTCGAGCGGATCACGCATTCACTGTGCACGCTGGAATTCGAGGATCACCGGCCGTTGTACGACTGGCTGCTGGCGCGTGTGGCCGAAACCGGCCTGCTGGAGGCCCCGCTGCCCCGGCAGATCGAGTTCGCCCGCCTGAACCTCACCTATTCGATCACCAGCAAGCGCAAGCTGAAGGCCCTGGTCGATGCCGGTCTGGTCGATGGCTGGGACGACCCGCGCCTGACCACACTCGCCGGTCTGCGCCGACGCGGCTACACGCCGTCGTCGATCCGCACCTTCTGCGAACGGGCCGGCGTCTCGAAGGCCCATCAGGTCATCGAGATGGCGGTGCTGGAGCAGACGGTTCGCGAGGATCTGGAGCCGGTGGCCAACCGCCTGAACGTCATCACCGACCCGGTGAAACTGGTGATCGAGAACCTGGATCCGGATGCGCGGATCGTGTGCGAGGCGCCCCGCCATCCGCACCACCCGGAACGCGGTCAGCGCAGCTTCGAGTTCAGTCGCGAGCTGTGGATCGAGCGCGAGGACTTTGCCGAGAACCCGCCCAAGGGCTTCTTCCGGCTGACACCGGGCCAGATGGTGCGGCTGCGTTACGCCTACGTGGTGAAATGCACCGGCTTCGAGAAGGACGAGCACGGCAACGTCACGCTCGTGCGCTGCGAGTACCTGCCGGACACCCGCTCCGGCACACCGGGCGCCGACAGCGTGAAGGTCAAGGGCAACATCCACTGGGTGTCGGCCAGCGACGCGGTGCCGGTGGAGCTTCGGCTCTTCAAGCCGCTGTTCCGCGACCCCCACCCGGATGCCGGGGGCCAGGATCCCCTGGAGAACGTCGATCCCGGCTCGAAGGCAGTGCGTCAGGGCTTCGCGGAGCCCGCCGTCCGCGACGCACGGCCCGAAGAACCCTTCCAGTTCGAGCGTCAGGGTTATTTCGTCACCGAGCGCCACGACTTCACCCCCGAGAAACCGGTTTTCAACCGGATCACGACGCTGAAGGACTCCTTCGGCAAGAAAAAGGGCTGAACCAGCGCCCCGGGTCAGGGCCATGCCCGCCAGACCGGGTTCGGTCTTCATGACACGGGCTCTCTCGACACGAACCGGGCCATGGCCCGGTTTTTTTTGGCCAGGAGCTTGGGTGGCAGGAATCGCGAAGGCGAAGATCGGCCCCGCCGGCCACGGCCAAGCGCCCGTTCGACACGCTCAGCGCCTGTGAGCCGCCATGCCGCACGTCCCAACGGTGCGAACACATTCGTCACACACCCTCAGCTGACGCCCGGCAACCTTGTGCCGACCGCTGGCGCATTCGCCCGGATAGATGTCAACAAACAACAACACGCAATTAAATTTGCCAATGAGAATGATTGGTAATACTATAAGAACCTGCCTGTTCCGACCGGTTTCAGGCAGCTTATCAGACTGAGAGCCGCAACAAGTCCAGGCCTGGGGGTGCCCATCTCCTCACCCTTCAGGCCTGGCATCCCTAGGAGCTTTGGCGGCAGGAAAGTCGCGGGCTGCAAACCGGCCGTGCCGGTTCATGTTGAACCCGGCTTCCTGCCCCATAGCACCCGGGCGTCCATCCTCTGCGGCATGGAATCGTGATGGATGACGGTGCGCCTTTCAGTCTGTATCCGTGACGGCTCACAGCCATTAGAGCGTGTCATGCACTTATTCGTCACAAACGCGTCCAGTATTTGCTGGCCCGCTTCAACGATCAGCCCAACTGACTCTCGTACCGGGGACACCTATGCAAGATCGCGAGCTTTATCTGACCGAGCGCCCGACGTTGGCCATCCTGAAGAACCCGCCTGACGCCACCATGGATCTGGGCAATTTCGAGCCCACCATGCGCGAACCGGTACGCCTGCCCACGCCCAGCACCTCCCGCCGCCGCAAGCTTTGGGATCTGGCCGCACACTGCCACTGTCCGATCATCGGGCTGTGCCTGTCGATGAACACGCTGCGCAAGCTCGCGGCGCGCGTGCTGGACGGCGACCTGCCCAAGGACGACTACGAGTTGCACGTCAATGCCGTCAACGAAGCGCGACGACGCGGTCCGCTGGCCGAAGTGCTCCAGAAGGAACTGGATCAGCGCTACGCCATGCCGATCCGCAAGCTCAACAGCATCAAGACGGCCGAAGCCCTGCATGAGGCCTGGCGCGGCTTCATCGAGCGTGGCGAAATGCCGGCCGGCCTGTGGGCCTGCATGACGCATCCCCGCTGCGATCCGGGCATGCTGGAAAAGATCTATCGCGAAGTGCACATGCTTCAGCACCAGGCCAGCGCCGCCTCGCGCGACAAGGAAGGCCGCTACCAGATGCTGAGCGAGGAGCATGCCCGTTGCCTTCAGGATCTGGAAAAATCCCGACAGCGCTATCAGCAGCTGCAAGCCGAAAAAACCGGCGAAATCGACGCGTTGCAGGCTGAAGTCCTGCGGCTGCGCAACGACAACGCCGCCAAGGAAAACAGCATCAAGCAGTTGCAGGAAGAACTCGCCAGCCTTCGCCAGCAGGCCGAGGATCTGGACAGCCGCATCGAGCTGGCCGAACAGGTGCGCTGGCTGAGCGAGCGCAACCAGGAGCTGATGCAGCGTCTGGTGGACATGCGTCACAAGATCAATGCGCCGACGCTGGATGCCAGGGCCACCCCGGACAGCGGCGCGAACACGAATGCCGGCACGTCCGGCGTCAACGAGACACGCACGCCGGCAGAGGCCCAGTCATCCGACCCCCTCACCGCCCGGGCCGACCACGGCTGCGCCGAAACCGAAACGGCGGGCTGCGCATCCGAGGGCAGCGGCAAGCCCTGCCCGGCCGACAACCTGGATTCGCGCGCCGTACTGTGCGTGGGCGGACGTCACCACGCCATCCACATCTACCGGCGCATCGTCGAGAAACGCGGCGGCCGCTTCATCCATCACGATGGTGGCCGGGAAGACAGCGTGCACCGGCTGGACACCAACCTCGCTGCCGCTGATCTCGTCATCTGCCAGGCCGGCTGCATCAGCCACAGTGCCTACTGGCTGGTGAAGGATCACTGCAAGCGCACGGGCAAACGCTGCGTGTATGTCGACAAGCCCAGCGCCAGCGCCTTCGAGCGCGGCCTCGTCCAGGGCGTGCAGGACAACGCGCTCTTTGAATCCAGCGCCGAAGAAACGGAGGCCTGAGCCATGCCACGTCCCTCGCTCACCCGAAACCGTCTGGAACTGATCGCCTTCGGGCTGCTGATCCTGGCCATCTGGGTGCTGGTGCCGGTGCATTCCTGAGCCTGGCGCGTGTCATGCACGCCCAGAGGGGGACTTTCGCGGGGGCGAAACAGCGCAAACACGCGCTGGCCCCTGCGACTGCTCACTCAGCCGCTTTCTCCCACGGCGCGGGCGGGTTCTTCACCACCCGCTCTCCGATGACCACACCACGCTCGATGCTCAGATAAATGCATGACGGGTACATGTGTATCCAGTACCCTTCTGCGTCGAATTCGGCCTCACCCTGGGGTAGGCAGAGCTCTCCCGAGAACCACTCGGCAAACGCCTTGTCCCCATCGGAGAAAAGCTGCCTGAAACCGTCGCGCCAGAAATCCTCATCACAATGAGGCACAACGAAATACTGTCCGCACATCTCCGTCAGATACAAGCGATCATCGACCACCTCCCAGTTCGCGTGATACCCCAGCGCCATCCCCGTGTGCTGAATCACGAACAGTGGTCTACCATGTCTTCTGAAAAGAGGCTCCAGCGGTCTTGTTGCAGCGGCCAGCGAATAATCTTCTCCCCGAAAACGCACCCTGTCCCGAATTTGAGCTGTCATCGTCAATCCTGTTGAAAACGCATCAGACGCTTTCACCCTATCATGGGCCTCAAGGCATTTTTTCCTTGACAATCAACGCGATATCGGATCGGCCACCCCACCTCAGCTTGACAGCGCAGGCATGTCTGCTCATATTGCCGGACATGGCATTGGAGCAAGGAGGCGCTCATGTCCAGTGATCAAAAACAGGCGCTCCAGCACTATCGACAGCGCCTTGTCCAACAAGGCTTGAAGCGATTTGAAGTGATCGGCCGAGATGAGGATCAGACCCTGATCAAAGGCAAGATCCTGGCTGCACTGCGCGCCTCACCACTGGTCGGTGCAGAACTGGATCTCGGTCGCCCCGCCGTGAAAGCCCGTGAGATCGGGCTGTTTTCAGGCACCTGAATCCACCAGCTCGCTCAGGCTCGACACATCCTTGAACAGAACACCGTCAGCCAGTGCGAAATGCCGGCGGCCGCATTCGATCTTCAGGTTTTCATCCGCGCGGCGATCGGCAGCTACCGTGCTGCTCTTCGTTTCGGCCACGAAATAAACACGCGGGACTTCATCACCCTGTCCGAAAACCACGGCCCAATCCGGGTTATAGGTGCCCAATGGGGTATTGATCCTGAAACGGGAAGGCAGCTTGAAGAAGAAGCGTACCCGTTCGTCCAGCGCGCAATCCCGGGCGAACTGGCTTTCGACCTCGCTATCGGTCAGCACACAGGGAAAAGCCGCATCGACACCCGGCCGCACCTGCACCGGGTCTGCACCGCCCGTCGTGGTTCCGGCGCCAGTGTCGGTGTCGGTTCCGGTGCCATGCACCGGGCCGATCGGTTCGGCTTCCAGTAGCGTCTTGGCCAGGCTCACGGCCTGCGCGTCGTCGGCACGCGGGTAGACGCTGCTCAGATAGGCTTCCTGCGTCTCATCGAACAGCGTCATCTCGTAGCGTTTGCCGTTGATCTGGTGGTATTCGATGCCCTCCACCATCAGCGCCTGCAGGCAGCGCTTCATCACCGCAACCGCCATGTCCAGAAAGGCCTGCGGGTTGATCAGCAGTTCATCCAGCCGATCGGCACGATCCAGAATGGCAAAGATCGTGCTGCGTGACAGGTGCACGCGGTTCTGGATATAGGCATACACATCGGGCACTATGCCGCCCTGGTGCTGTGCCACCCTTGAATCCATGGCATTGGCCTGCCCGTATACCCCATCGTCCTGCATCTTCAGGCGGGCCTTGACCGAACGGATTCGGGGAGGCTGCACAGGCGGATACTGGTTCCTGTCCGACAGCGCCTTCACACAGGCGTCGATCAGCATGGGGGTATCCAGTGTCACGCTGTAGCGGGTTCGGTAATTGATCTTCTGCCAGATTTCCCTGAACAACGCTTCATCGGCCGCACTCAATTGCCGGCGACGGATACGGGCCTTGGCACGGGCATTCTTCACCCGGTTCTCGAACTTCACGCCGGTTTCTTCCTCGATCTCGGCCTGCAGGCTGCGCGCAAAACTGTCATAGCTTTCGTTCGGGATCACCGTCAGCACATTGATCTTCTTGTCGGCATCCGGCACCCGCTCGCCCTGCTGATTCACGCTCAGGCGCAGACCACGACCGATTTCCTGCCGTTTCTTCATGTCGCTGTGCGTTTCATTCAGCGTGCAGATCTGAAAGACGTTGGGGTTGTCCCAGCCTTCCCGCAATGCCGTATGGCTAAAGATGAACTGCAAGGGCTCGGCAAAACTCAGCAGCCGCTCCTTGTCCTTCATGATCAGCGCATAGGTGTCTTCGTCCTTGCCCCCCATGTCAGACTAGTTGTCGCCCCGATAGGATCCACAATCAGGGGGTGAG
>JAUMZD010000044.1 GCA_030528325.1 Lautropia sp.
GCATTCTTCAAGGTGGGCTGCTGGGGTTCAAGGTGGGGCGCACCGGATGTTTACGTTCAGCCGAACCTTCAGGCGCTGGTTGCCATCGGCCAGGCAGGTGAGGGTGTCACCATCCGATATGCCCACGACCCGGCAGGGGATGGTTTCCGCGACAACAGCGCACGGGAGCAGACAGAGGGCGAGCAGCAGGTGGAGCTTTTGCATGGCCGGACAGGAGACGGGTTCAAGCCATCATTGTCACAAATCACCTCGTGCCCATCGAGAGGCGGGCGGGGCGCTGGTCGCCATCCCTGTGCCCGCCCGTCGGTTCGGCCGGTTTGCAGCCCGCGACTGTCTTGCCGCCCAAGCTCCTCAGGGGACTTGTTCAGAGTATCCTTGAGGGAACATCACGTCAGTCCCAGGGGTTGATGACGGCTACCCCGGTCGGGCTGAAATCCGCCACATTGCGCGTGACGACGATCATCCCATGCACGAGCGCTGTTGCGGCGATCAGCGCATCGCGTCAGATCCGCCGGCCTGACAGTGATTTCCAGTCGTGGCGGCTGGAGTTCGATGTCCACCCCTTCCGGCATGGCCAGCGCCTCGGCGATGTTCCGATGCTGCTTCGTCAGTCGCTGATGATCCTCGAAACTCAGCAGCACATGCGCTGGTTTGCCACGATCCGTGATGAAGACAGGGCCCTTTCTGGAAGCCTTCTTGGCCCGGGTCACATCCTGGTTCAGCTCCCGGCTGGACAAGGTCGTGATGGTCATGGCATACCTCCCGCAACCAGTGGTGTAGGTACGTTACTATCCTCGCAGTTGGAAAGCAACAGACGCCGAGCGTCGTCATGTCCCCTTTGATCCAGGAAGTAGAGATGTTCCCTTCAGGCAGCATGGCTGGTACTGTGGTTCAGCAGTGTTCCTGCCGATATGATCCATGCATCCTTGCGTCATCATGCAATATTCCCCTGCTTTCGTCTGCCATCGCTCCGTTCTGACGGAGGCCGATCTGGCGAGACTCCATCATCTCGCTCCGACCGCTATCAGAGGGCCGTACTTCATTACTACGAAACGGGAGAGTACCGCGCCTATGTCGACTTTTTCCTGCAGAACCATGAGCAGGTGATCTCCGCGTTGACAGGCGGCGCGCAACCCGCGGGCAGCGAATCGGAAGCAGAAGAGATTGCGCGCCGCTTGCAGCGCTTCCCTGAGCTGGCCAGGCAACAGGGACCGGCCCGACTGTTCTGGCAAATCGCACAGGCGTCCATCGACGCGGGGCTTGCTCCAGCATCGCTGAACTGGCCGGACATCGAGCGACGAAGCATGGTCGAGAGCATCGCCGGCCACGGTCATGACCCCGACGGGGTGGCAGCCGTGTTGTGCAAATACAGCCCCGGGGCGGCCACGCCGGAAAAGCAGCAGGCGTTGAAAGATGATCTGAAACGTTTGGGCCCGATTTTGTGGGAGGCGTGGCGAGAAAGCGAGGGTTGACGATAGTAGGGAAGTTACTAGTCACAAAGTTCACTGAATCAGTTAGCCTTTGATCATCTATATTTTCTTGGTTTGTCTGTTTCGGTTTTTAAGGGGGTCTTATGAGTGACTTTCTTAATGTTGATTGGTCGAAAATTCCTGAGCCTACTGGCTTCCCCTTGAATCATGTCGTTGGAAGAAAAATCCCTTCGGTTGTTCTTCCTAGCTCGAATGGTGAGGTGAATTTTTCCACTCTTTATGGCCTTAATGTACTTTTCTTTTACCCGATGACTGCTCGCCCTGGTATTCCACTTCCTTTAGGTTGGGATGCTATCCCCGGGGCGCGAGGGTGTACGCCCCAAGTTTGTTCCTATAGAGACTATAAATCGGAGCTTTTTCTGCGTGGGGTGAACGGGGTTTATGGTATTTCTTCGCAATCAGAGGATTGGATCTTGGAGGCTGTTGATCGTCTTTCCTTGTCTTTCCCTCTTGTGTCAGATCGTGGTTTGGAGTTTTCTAAATTTTTGGGCTTGCCTGTTATGGTCGTTGAGGGAATGATTCTTTATAAAAGATTGACTTTGATAGTTGAAGGCATGGTTGTTAAGAAGGTTTTTTTTCCAGTATTTCCTCCTGATAGGAACGTTCATGATGTCATTAGCTATTTGGATGGTTGTATTTGATTTCTGGATTATTTTCATCCAAACTTATATTTGGGGAATCTATCTATTTTTTAAATAGATAGATTCCCTTTGATTTTGGTTTTAGAACTGATAATTCGCCGTCAGCAACGCCGTACGCGGCGTGCCGGGCATGGCGTTCGAGCGCCAGTATTGGCGATCCGTCAGGTTCGTCAGCGCCAGTGTCACGGTCCAGGCGTCCTGACGCCAGCCGACCAGCGCATCCCAGCGCGTGTAGCCGGGCACCGACAGGGTGTTGGCCTGATTCGTCCAGCGCTTGCCGCTGTGCGTGACGCCCACCTCGGCATACCACGATCCTGGCGGCGCGTAGCGAACGAACAGGTTGCCGTTGCGCTTGGCCGTGTGCGGGAGGATCTTGCCCACCACTTCGGGTTTCAGGCGGTCTTCGGCAATTTCAGGCTTCATGAGGCCGATACCTCCCCGCAGATACCAGTTTTCGACCACCTGACCGGTGATGCTGAACTCGATCCCGCGTGAACGCTCTTTCCCGCGTACCGACCAGAGCTGCGGGTTGTTCTCGTCCGGCTGATAGCGGATGTTGTAGCGCTCAAGCTGGTAGACCGCCAGCTGGGTCGAGAAGCGGTTGTCGAACCAGTCGCTCTTCAGGCCGATTTCCAGCTGGCGATTGTATTGCGGTTCATCATCCGCCACCGCATTGGGCGTGGTGTCCACGGTGATGTGGCCACGGCCTCCATAGGGGGCGAAGCTGCGGCTCCACGAGGCATACACGCTCTGCGTTTCCGAAGGTTGATAGATCGCGCCGACGCGGTAGCTGGTGGCATTGTCCTTGAAGCTGCGAGATGCCCCGTTGATCAGGTTCGTGCTCTGGAAGGTGTAATTGTCCTGACGCAGGCCGACGAGGGCTTTCCACTGCTCATTGAAGCTGACCAGGTCCTGCGCATAGATCGCATGGGCCTTGCCTTCGTGATCATTGCGGATGTTGGCCGCTTCCCGCGCAGGGCGGCCATTCGGCCACGACGGGTTGTAGGGGTCGATCGGATACGGGTAAGCACCGGCCGCACCGCTTCGGGCAAATACTTCCGGCTCACGCGCTTCGGTGCTGTGCTCGAAGCCGACGAGCAGATCGTGCGTGACGCCGTGGTGGCCCAGCTTGCCTGTCAGATCCACCGTCTGGGTCGTGGTGGCGTTGTGCGTGCGCTGCCAGGCATAACGCTGCTGAACCCGTCCGTTCCAGGAGCAGGGGCGGCCCAGAATGGTTCGTCCTTCGGTGCTGCACCAGTTGCCGGCGAACACATGATCGAAATCCTGATCAGCCTTGCGCTTGGTGGCCACCCAGCGCAGCTTCCAGGTCTTGTCGATGTCATAGCTGAGGTCCGAACGCAGTACGCGCAGCCGATCCTCGACGAAATCGCCGGGCATCGCGAAGCCGGTGCGGATCGAGACATCACCGGGCAGTTCGTTGTAGCTGGGGCCGCGATCGGGCACGCGCCAGACCGTGTCCCAGGTGTACTGGCCCACCCAGCGCAGCCCGGTGCGGGTATCGACCAGGATGCTGGGCGAGAACATCTCGTTCCGGTTCCGGATGCCGCTGCGGAAGCTGTGGGCCTGCTCGCGGTCGGCCGTCAGGCGCACGGCTACATGGCGGTTCAGCACCTTGTTCACGTCCAGCGTGCCGCCCACGTTGTGCCACGAGCCGCCACGCAGCGAGACGCTGCTGCCCGCATCGAAACGGGCCTGCTTGCTGATCATGTTGATGATGCCACCACCCGAACCCCGGCCATACAGCACCGAGGCCGGGCCTTTCAGCACCTCGATCCGTTCGATGTTGGCCGTGCTGCGCCGGACCTGGCCGCTTTCACGCACGCCATCACGGTAGATGTCGTTGCTGTCGGCCGAAAATCCGCGAATCGTCAGACCTTCACCGCGCATGTCATAAGAGGTGGTCACGCCCGGTACGCCGTCCAGCATGATGCTCAGGTCGTTGATGCCATAACTTTTGGATTTGCTGACTTCCACCGTGTCGATGGCCTGCGGAATGTCGCGCGGGGCCAGATAGGTCTTGGTGGCGGTCGTCACGCCTTCGGGCCGGACATCATCCGGGTCGAATTCGCCCGTCACCTTGATGGCCGACAGCTCCGCGGCGTTGGCAGCGGTCTGGGCCAGGGCGGCTTGCGGCACGGTCAAGGCCACGAACAGGCAACCGGCCAGCATGGGCCCGCGTGCCTGGCCGAGGCAACCGGCTGCACCCAACGAGGCGCCTGGGAGCTTGGGCGGTAGGAAAGTCGCGGGCTGCAAACCGGCCGCGCCGGCCCATTTTGCACCCGCTTCTTGCCCCATAGCTCGGGCTATGGGGCGGCGAATCGGGCACAAACTGTGCTCGGCGGGGCCGGTTTTCGCCGTCGCGATTCCTACCGCCCAAGCTCCTAGCGGGGATGGAATACCAGGTGTTTGGATCGAATCAGACGGTGTCGGCATGTCGATGCATCAGGAAGGGAGGTTCAGGGGAGGGGGTGATACGGATACTTCATATCCGTATCAGGCTGTGTCACGATAAAAATGATACCGCTAATGACAATGATTTTGAATTCTTGCCAAGTGATCGGATGCGTGATACCGGACGCTTGGGATACTCTGAACAGATCCACGTGGACTTGTTCAGCGTATCCCTTGATGATTCGCCACGGTTGGCGATGGCAGCGGGTTGGTTCAAACGCTCATGGGCCTGGTTCCGCAGGCCGGTGAAGGGGCTTTTCTGCCCCGATGCGGACAAACGTCCAGAATGAAAGCAGATCAGCGTGATGACAGATCAACGGCGGATGACCTGCCCGGACGGTCGGTCGGATGAGGTCGTTCGTGCTCATCAAAGGAGACAGGACGATGGCAAGGAAGCAGATTCTCGTGGCCTATGGTGTGGATGTGGATGCCGTGGCAGGCTGGCTGGGCTCCTATGGGGGTGAAGACAGCCCGGACGACATTTCCCGAGGCATGTTTGCCGGCGAGATCGGCTCGATCCGGCTGCTGGATCTGTTCGACAGGTACAAGCTGAAAACCACCTGGTTCATCCCCGGGCATTCGATCGAGACCTTCCCCGAGCAGATGAAGGAGGTGGCCCGGCGCGGCCATGAGATCGGCATTCACGGCTACAGCCATGAAAACCCGATTGCCATGACGCGTGAGCAGGAGAGTGTCGTGCTGGATCGGGCCATCGAACTGGTGACGGAACTGGCGGGTCGCCGGCCGACCGGGCATGTGGCGCCTTGGTGGGAATTCAGTCCGTCCACCAACGAATTGCTGCTGGAGCGTGGCATCAAGTATGACCATTCGCTGATGCACAATGATTTCCACCCGTACTATGTGCGGGTTGGTGACAGCTGGACGAAGATCGATTATTCCAAGCATCCCAGCCACTGGATGAAGCCCCTGCAGCGTGGCACCGAGACGAAGCTTGTCGAAATTCCGGGCAGCTGGTATCTGGACGACCTGCCGCCGATGATGTTCATCAAGACGGCGCCTAACAGCCACGGCTTCATGAATCCGCGTGACATCGAGCAGCTGTGGCGGGATCAGTTCGACTGGGTGTATCGGGAGTTCGATTATGCCGTCTTCACGATGACGATCCATCCGGACGTGTCGGGGCGCCCGCAGGTGCTGCTGATGCATGAGCGCCTGATCGAATACATCGGCAGTCATGTCGGGGTCGAATGGTGCACCATGGATCAGATCGCGGACGATTTCATCGCCCGCACCCCCCGAAACTGGGATTGATCGTCATCGGCGCGTGTACGGCTGGCGCAGGTTCGTTCGTCGTGCGAAGCGGATGCATCATCGCAGGTCTCGATGAACAGTGCATCGGGCAGATCGTCATCAGGGCTGGAAGAGCACGTTCCCATGTCAGTCCTGATGAGCGTGTTTCGGTTGCCGGTGCGATTCGTGTGGAAGAGGTGAGCCATGTGCGGTTTGTGCGGTCTTCTATCCGAAGATGCCCATTGGGCCAGCCGGCTCGATGGGCATTCGGTGGAAAGCCTCTCGTCGGGCATGGCGCAGACTGCCAATCCGGTGCTGCGCCGGCTCGCCCGTGGCCGGCGGATCGCCTTCATCAACCGGATGCTGGCCCAACGGCGCATCCGTGTCACGGACTGGCGGTGCAGCCATTATCAGGTGATCGGCCCGACTGGCAAAACCTCGCTGGCCGCCAACATCAGCCAGATCTGGCTGGCGGTCGAACGCGTCACGGGTCGTCCTTTCGATCCGTTGCAGGATGATGGATGGCCCGGGCAGTGCCCGAATGGCTTGCCGTAGAGCGTGTTATGCACTTATTCGTCCCCGCGCTGGCCCCAAAACCGCGTGTTGACAAGGCGCCACGCGCCGGTAAGGCTGGCCGCCTTATCAAGCGTGGCAACGCCGGCAACGCGCGGTTTTGGGGCCAGCCCGGAGGGAAAGCCCCTCTGGGCGCGCAGCTTCGTGCGCCTTACATACCGGCGCACCGTTGCCAATCCCTTGAAGCCATCCAGGATTCTGCGGGCTTGGCGCCTTGTTCTGCACGCCCAGAGGGGCTTTCGCGGGGACGAATAAGTGCATAACACGCTCTAAGGATGCCAGCGATGAACAGGGAGGCCCTAGCTCAGGACGGATCGGTTCAGGCAGCATCGGCGCCTCAGGGCGCGCCTGTCGAGCAAGCGGCCGGGGCTGCTGGCGACACCCGCACGCCGCTCACGGTGCTGACGGGTTTTCTGGGGGCGGGCAAGACCACGGTACTGAAGAAACTGTTGGCGCACGAGCAGGCGGGTGACATTGCCGTGCTGATCAACGAGTTCGGTGAGGTCGGTATCGACCAGCAACTGGTGACGGCCCTGTCTCCGGACGTGGTTCTGCTCGATTCGGGCTGTGTCTGCTGCCAGATTCGTGGCGAGCTGAAGGACTGTCTGCTGGATCTGCTCGATCGTCGTGCGCGGGGCGAGCTGCCGCCGTTCAGGCGGGTGGTGATGGAAACCACGGGCCTGGCCGAGCCCACGCCCATCCTGGCCACGCTGATGACGGATCCGGTGCTGAGTCACCAGTTTCGCATGGCCGGTGTCTGGACGGTCGTGGACGCATTGCATGCGGATACGATGGCATCCGCCGGGGAGCCGGTCTGGGTGCATCAGCTGACGGCGGCCGATCGGGTGCTGCTCACGAAGGCTGATCTGCTGATGCCCGGGCAGCTCGATGGCCTGCAGGCGATGTTGTCCACCTGGGTGCCCGGTGTGCCGGTGATGCCGATGGGGCTGGCCGATGCACTGCCGGCCCTGACGGATCGGGTCGGGTACGACGGGAACGCGCCCAGCGCGCTTGCCGCTACCATGCAGGCCCGACAGGGTCTGAAACGTGATGAAGGGGACAGGGAAGAGTCGTTGTCGGCCATCCAGTCCCTGTCGATCGAGGCCGATCAGCCGGTCGACTGGACGGCTTTCGGGGTCTGGCTATCGGCGCTGCTGCACCGGCATGGCCGTTCGGTGCTGCGCGTGAAGGGCATCCTGAACATCGGCGAACGGGTGCCGGTGCTCGTCAACGGCGTGCAGCACATGATCCATCCGCCCGAACATCTGCCGGGCTGGGGCGCACGCCAGCCCCGGTCACAGCTGGTGCTGATTTTCCGTGATCTTGACAGGCAGCGGGTGGAGGCCTCTTTCCGGCGCTGGGTGCTGGGGGACGAATAAGTGCATAACTCGCTTTAAGGATGTTTGCTCAGGATTTGACGACAGGCGTGAAGTCAGACCACTGTTCGATACGGAAGGCCCGTATGTCACGCACCGATTGAGGGAACCACGGTTTAGCACGCAAAGCCTGGATCGCGAGAAACAGGTTGGCCATGTTTTCGTCATCTGTCACGTAAAGACTGCCTTGAACACGTCTGAAACCGTGTTCGCCCAGAATGGCCCCCACCTCGGTATAAGCTTGTGTGACCCCTTTCGGGTGGTGTTGTTCAGTGTCGGCGACGACCAGATCGAATGCAATGGCGTACATCAGCGCGCCTCGGGATCATCTTGCAACTGGCTCAGGCGGTATTCCGCCTTTTCGCCGGTCTCGAACAGCAGGACTTCGACCATCCAGTCACCGTCGTGCAGAGGACGGAGTGCAGGGCCGACCTGGTATTTGGGCCCAAAGGGTCCAAAACTCCTGATGCTGCCGACCGGGATGGAGGGTGGGGCGGTTGTGACGTCGTGCATGGTGGATACCCTGAGTCGATGCCCGGCGGGGCCGATTTTCGCCTGCGCGATTCCTACCGCCCAAGCTCCTAGAGATAGTATAGGGCCAGCGAGTATCGATCTGTCATGGATTGGGGGAGGGGCCGAGCTGATGTTGCTCTTGCAGCTGGGAGCGACTCAGCTCGAAGCATCCATGCCCAGAAACACCTCGATCGGTGGAATGATCCAGCCGGGCCGTTCCTCGTGGATGGCGTGGCCGGTGAAGGGCAGCCACAGCAGGCGGGCGCCATCCACCCGCTCGACGAGTTCGAGCGGGTTGCTGCGCAGCACGACCGGGTCATCCTCGCCGTGGATGGCCAGCAGTGGCACATGGATCTGCCTTACCCGTTCGCCGGGGTAGCCGTCTGCGGTGTCGTCGAGCCACAGGGTGCGGATGCGATCGACCAGCGCGTCGAAGTCCGGGGCCGGGTTCACCTCGTGATAGCGGGCGTATTCCTCGGGGAAGTATTTCTTCCAGAAGGCCGTGCTGATCTTGGCGAAGGTGGCGCGGGTGGGGTCATCGGCCGCCAGTTGCCAGTGCCCGCCGATGCTGATGATCCGCTCGATCGGGTTGGCCGGATTGGCCGCCAGGCGAAGCGCCAGAATGCCGCCATCGCTGAAGCCGATCACGCTGTAGCGCGTCAGGCCCAGTTGCCGGGTGATGGCTTCGACATCCTGTTGCAGCCGGGCATAGCTGAGCGGTACATCGCCCAGCGTCGAGGCGCCCTGCCCACGGCTGTCGATGCCGATCAGCCGGTAACGGGGTGCCAGGGCCGGGGTGATGGCATTGAAGGTTTCGCAGCTGTCGAAGCCGCCGTGCAGCATCAGCACGGCAGGGCCATCGGGGTTGCCGATCTGTTCGACGTACAGCTCGGCGCCGTCGATGGGAAATGTATGGCCGTCTCGATGGGTGAACTGTGTCCGGGTCATGGCAAACCGTCAGAAAGGGGGCAGGTCAGTCTCGGGTAACGGGGTCCAGCTGCGCATCAGGGCGTGTGCGTTCGGTGTCTCCGACAGCGGATTGTACTGGCCGTTCATGTCCGCCGGGGCGCGGATGCCGGCGTGAGGGAGCGTCTGTGGATCAGGGGGCGTGCCGGGGGCGGCCCCACTGGACGGATCGGCGCTGTCGGGCGCCTCTTCCCGGATCGTGATCGTCCGCTCGGGCACCGAAGGATTCAGCCGGGTTTCATGATCGCTCTCGTAGACACGGAAGCTGAAGCTGCCGCCATCGTTGCCGTCCGCCTGCCAGCTCAGTTTGTCAAAATGATTGCGGAAAATGAAATCACCGACCTGAAGGGCCCTCGGTGCGTTGCCACCGGGACCATCGATGTCGAGCACCAGGGGGGATTGGCCCGCGATGGGGGCAATCGGGTCGATGGCGGTGATCCTGATGTAGGACGGGGACGTGTGGACGGGGCCTTCACCGCTGAAAAGCTCTCGTGCCAGGGCGATGCTCTGGTCGTGCCCCACGGTCACGTCAGGGGCGGGATCGGCATAGACCGGTTTGGCGAACAGGCGAAAGACCAGGACATGCTGCTGACTCTGGCTGGCGTAGGGCTGTTGCTGGGCATCCAGGGGGATGAAGCTGAAGTTCCCGCCGAGGTTGGTTCGTTCATCCCAGCTGATGTGCTCGAAATCCGCCTGGGCAACGATACTGCCCCGCACCAGGATCTGTTCCCCGGCTTGCCCGAAACGGAGCACCAGGGGCGATTGTTTGGCAAAGCTGTAGCTCAACCCGGTAATCTTGATGAAGGCGGGTGCCAGGCTGCTCTGTTCGCCTGAAAAGACCTCACGCTCGAAGTTGACCCGCCCCTGTTCTTCCATCGGAAACACATTCCGGTTGTGCAGTTCGGGCTGGTATGCGGGAAGTGGCGGGGATTCGACGACATTCAGCCTGAGCAGGGGGGAATCCGCCACGGGCTGACGGGCTTGATCGAGCACTTCCAGTGTGATCTCGCCACCGTCGTTGGTGCGTGAATCCCAGACCAGGCGTCTGCCGCCTGATGAGAATGGAACGATGTCACCGGTCTTCAGCGGTCTGTTCGTGTATCCATAATCACCGTTGTAGACCACGGGTGCATCGGGGGCTGTGGTGTGCCGGGCCTCGATCGCGACGATGCGCAGATAGGCGTGCTCCGACGTCTTGTTCTCCGGATAGATCTTTCTCAGGTCGAGTGCGAACAGATCGTCATGCGCGGTCGGCAGGGTGAAACCCGGATTCGGGAAGACGGGAGGAACAGGGCTTTCGTGAATGCTCAGCTTGGGGTCGATCGCCCCCCGGTTGGGGGTGTCATCGGCATGCAGGGGTTGAAAGTGCAGGCGGCCACCGTGATTGTGACGTGAGTCCCAGTACAACTGATCGAATTCTGCGCTGCGGATGATCTGGCCCGGTTTCACCTGGGTGGGCGTCAGGGGGCCAGTGGGGCCATCGGGGTCGAGCAGCAGGGCAGCGGCATCGTCTGCCGTGCTGTCCTTCGGCTTCACGTCCAGAATCTGAATGGCGGGAGGTCTCTGATCGGGGAGCACGCCGGCAAACAGGGTTTCCGGCAGTGAGACCAGTGCGTCGTGGGCGACCGGCACGATGTTGGCGTAGCCGAGACCGTAGCCGGGTGGTGGCGAAAGCTCCATCAGCTCGAGCGTGCGCGATGAGGCGCCTTCGATGGGACGCTGTTCACTGTCGAGTGCCTGGAAGCGGACGCGGCCGCCGCCACTGGTGCTGGCATCCCAACGTAGTTGATCGAACAGCGAGGAAGCCAGCCGGTCACCGGCTTCGACGGGCATGCGCTGTCCGTCCTGCTGACGGAACAGCGGTGACGGGGCGGTGGTGGCATGATCGGTCGCCTGAATGTCCATGATCTGGATATAGGCAGGTTTCCTGGGCGGATCATCACCTTCAAACCAGATCACCGCCAGCGGGGTCGTCTGGTCGTGGGGTATTTTCTGCAACGCCCGGCTGCCATAATCCGGTGGCAGCGGGGACTCGTGAATCGGCACGTGCTGCACGGCCGAACCGAGAATCGGTGTGCCATCGGCATTGGCTGCTTCAAAGCTGAAATGTCCCCCTTCGTTGCCTGCCGTCGACCAGCGCAGCTTGCCGAAATCGTCAGCCCGCAGGAAGAACCCGGCGCTGACAGGCACGGCCTCATCGCCGAACAGCAGGGGAGAGGGTGCGTCATCCTGGGGATTGGCCGCCTCGATGGCGGTGATGCGGACACCGGCCGGTCGGCGGGCAGGATCCGTTCCTTCAAACACGCTGGGCTCGATGATGCGACTTTGATCGTGCGCAACGCCGATGGTGCCGCGCTGCTCGGCGTAGACCGGGGGCAGGGGGTGCTCCAGAACGTCGATGTGCTGCGTGCCGGCGGCCCGGATGGGTTTGTCGTCTTCGGTCAACGGCACGAAATCGAAGGCACCGCCTACATTGGTGGCCGTGTGCCAATGGACTCGACCGAAGTCTTCGGCCCGCACGATGTCGCCTGTCTTCAATGGTGTTTCGGTGCCGTCGTCGTGGTGAAGTCTGAGGGCTGATGGACTGTGGTCGGTACGTTCGTGTTCGACGAGACGCGTGATGCGGATGGCGGCTGGCGCCCGTTCGTCCACGGTGCCGCTGAAACTGACGGGGGCGATCCGAAGTTCGCCGTCATGGGCGACCGGATGAGGAGCCTGATTCACAGGATAGACTGGTGTGGGCGGTGAAGCAGTCTGCTCGATGACGATGTGTTGGGGTTCGAGCTGATCGAAGGGTTCCTGCGCCTCGTTCAGGGCTGCAAAGCTGAAGCGGCCGCCGGCATTATGGGCTCCTTCCCAGTGCAATTGGTCGAAGTGCTCGGCGGCTACCACATCCCCCGGTTTCAGGGCACGGGCTTGTGGCGTGCCGGGTGACAGGATCAGCGTGGGAAGGGTCTCATCTTCGGCCGAGACTGGTTCGATCGTCAGGATCCAGATGAAGGCAGGTCGGCTCTCCTCTCTCATGCCCGTGAACAGGGTTTTGGGCAGGGCCAGCGAGTGACCATAAGCCAGGGACCGGACGACTGGCGTTTCGGGATAGTGGGGAGGGACTTCCTCTGGTTCGAGCGTTGGGTTCGGGATTGCCTCCGGCGTTGCCGGTTGTGTCACGGCCGGTGGTTCGGCTATGCGAATGGGGGGCGGTTCCGGGGTGTCGAGTGCAGGCAGTACCGGTGCCGGCGCCAGGGTCGGCGCAGGTATAGGCTCAGGTTCAGGTTCGGGTTCAGGGGGTGCGGCCAGTAGCTCTGGGGAGGCCGTTCGAGGGACGTCCGTTGCGGGCGCGGATGCTGGCGGTGGGAGTGCGTCAGCATCGGTCTCGGGCTGGGAAGGCGCCATGGCCAGGGGGAAGGGCTGTGTCTCGGCCGATGTGTCAGACATTGCCAAGGGGGATGGGACCGTGTCAGCGACGGTCACGGGGGCCGAGGGTGCCACGGGTGCCGGTCGGGTTTCGGGCACGTGGGGGGCGCTTGGGGTTGACAGCGGATCCGGCGTCGGCGACGTGAAGGTGTCGATGACCGTTCCGGCACTGCCGATCAGACCGTCCGGTTCCGGGCTGTTCGGTGCCTCCCGTTCCGGTTCGAGCCTGTCGACAGGCGCTGGCCTGCTTTTGAGGTGTATCGGGTGGTGTGAGGATCCGGCACCTCGTGCCACCATGACGGTACCGCTCAGAATGCCCAGCCCGATCAGGCCCGAGGCGCCGGGCGTGCCACCGGGGAGAGGGAACGTGCCGGGAAGGACGGCAAGCGTTTCGGCAGGGGGTGAGAGGGGCGGGGAGGGGAGCGACCGTGCCGTTGCGCTGGCTGGATTGGGAGCGTCGTCCGGCGATGTGGCGACGGAATCCGGATCAGGGCTTTTGGCCAGGGCCCAGTCGTTTGCCCCGGATGTCCGGGCATCTGAGATCAGAGCGTCGGCGTCGTCAGGCCTTTGCGCGATGAGTTTTCTCTCGTCGCCATCGACCTGTTCGAGCTGAGGCATCAGATGGTGTCTGTTTGATGGTGAATCTGCTGGCCTCAGGGGATGGCGTGCGGCAGTTTGAAGGGCTGGATGATGCGTGTCGTGCCGGAGACCTTCGGGTGGGTGGATCAGCCGCGAAGGGGACAACGGAGGAGGAACATCCGCCATGGTAGAGAGAGCCTTGTTGCAAGAGAGCCAGACAATGTCTGGCGCATCCTGTCAGGCAGGTTGAATGTTGTCAATTTGCAACACTCCTGGCGGTCGATCTTGCCGGCCACATGGGAGGCCGGCCGGGGAAGCGGAAAAGGCAGTGGAGGAGATCAGCTCGCCGCGCTCACTTCCTTGAAGATCCGGTAGGCCGCGTGCTGTTTCTGTTCGTCGTGGATGTAACTGACGACCAGGTATTCATCCGCGCGAAGCCGCTCGTGCAGATCGGCAAACTGGTGGGCGATGTCGTCGGGGCTGCCGATCAGCGAGCAGGCCAGCATCTGCGAGGCCATCGCTTCTTCCGATTCCGTCCAGAGCCCTTCCATGCTGTCGACAGGCGGTTGCAGCGGGCGGCGTGTGTTGCGCACGATGTTCAGGAAGAACTGATCCTGCGAGGTGGCGAGATGTCGGGCCTCCTCATGTGTGTCTGCTGCGATCACGTTCAGGGCGACGGTGACGCGTGGCTCGCTCAGCTCGGCCGAGGGTTTGAACTCGCGGCGGTAGGTGTCCAGCGCCTGATCGAGGAAGCGCGGCGCAAAATGCGAGGCAAAGGCATAGGGCAGCCCCATCTCGGCCGCCAGGTGGGCGCTGTCGGGACTCGATCCCAGAATGTAGAGGGGAACGGCCAGGTCCATGCCGGGCAGGGCACGAACCTGGCCCTGTTTGTCTGCCGGCCCGAAATAGCGTTGCAGCTGCTGGACGTCTTCGGGGAAACGTTCGGCCACGTCGCTCTTGCGCCGGCGCAGCGCAGCGGCCGTCATGTAGTCGGTGCCGGGCGCACGGCCCAGACCGACGTCCACCCGATCCGGATACAGGGTGGCCAGCGTGCCGTACTGCTCGGCCACCATCAGCGGGCTGTGGTTGGGCAGCATGACACCGCCCGCGCCGACCCGGATCCGGTGGGTGTGTGCCAGTACATGCCCGACTAGCACCTGGGTGGCAGAGCTGAGCAGGCTCGGCATGTTGTGGTGCTCGGCGATCCAGTACCGGTGATAGCCCAGGCTTTCCACCGTTTTGGCCAGTGTCACCATCGACTCGAAGGCCTGCGCATGGGTCTGCCCCTCACGGATCGGGACGAGATTCAGGGCGGATACCAGCGGTTTCATGAGGTGAGGCTCCTGCGGGTCATCGGGCAGAGGTCGGATGGGGGGCGACGAACCGGGGTGGCGCATGGGAAGTCCGGATGTGTCTGACTTCCTGCCGTCGCTTCATCGTGGAAATCTTGCGATTTTATCGTTTGCACACAGTCCGCCGCTGTACTGTTACACCTTTACGGGAAAAGCGCAGCAAGACCGTTCGCGTGGGCTTGTTCAGCGTATCCCTTGGGCAGGGGTCGGGGCGTCTTCCTTCGGCGGCCTGATCAGCTGTCTCGGCTTCATGCCCAGTGCCAGCAGGATGCCGAAGTAGACCGCTGCGCCGCCGACCACCATGCCCAGCACGATGGCAGCCCGAAGCCAAGGTTCGGCCTGGAGCGCGATCCAGTCGAAATGCTGGGCCCCCCAGGCCATCAGCAGCCCGAGACCGGTCAGCGCCACCAGAACCTGAACGATGAAGCGTGACCACCCGGCCTGTGGCCGGTAGGCCCCCCGTTTTTTCAGGCCATGCAGCAACCAGCCGGCGTTCAGCCAGGCGCCCAGCGAGATCGAGAGCGCGAGCCCCGCGTGGGCGAGCCAGGGCACGAGGGCCAGGTTCATCAACTGCGTGAAGAGCAGGACGCCGATGCCGATCTTGACCGGGGTGCGCACATCCTGTTTGGCAAAGAAACCGGGCGCGAGGATGCGCACGGCCGTGAGCGCGAAGAGGCCGGCACCGTAGGCGGTGACGGTATGTGCGGTCATCACCAGATCCTGTGCGCTGAAGGCGCCGTAGTGATAGAGCAGGGCCGTCAGCGGTTTGGCCAGCAGCGCGAGGCCCACCATGGCCGGCGTGGCCAGCAGCAGGGCCAGCCGCAGTCCCCAGTCCAGCAGATCACTGTAGCGCTGCTGGTTGCCGGCGGCGTTGGCCTGGGAAAGACTGGGCAACAGCACCGTGCCCATCGCGATGCCCAGCAACGCCGTCGGGAACTCCATCAGCCGGTCGCCATAGGTTACCCATGACACGCTGCCCGGTGCCAGCCACGAGGCAATCTGCGTGTTGATGATCAGGCTGAACTGCGACACCGAGACGGCGAGCAGCACCGGCGCCATGTTCTTCATCACGCGACGTACCGTCGGGTCTTTCAGGGCCTTGAAGAAGGAGAAGCGGATGCGTGGCAGCATCCCGATCCGCACGAGTGCCGGCACCTGCCAGACGACCTGGATGATGCCGCCGATCATCACGCCGGCTGCCAGCGCCAGAATGGGTGGGTCGAAACAAGGGCTCAGGAACAGTGCCGCACCGATCATCGACAGGTTGAGCAGCACCGGCGCGAACGCAGGCACGGCAAACTGCTTCCACAGGTTCAGCACCGCAGCCGCCAGTGCCACCATCGAGATCAGCAGGATGTACGGAAAGATCCAGCGCGTCATCAGCACGGCGAGGGAATAGGCTTCCGGTTCCTGCCGGAGGCCGCTGGCCACCAGCCAGACCAGACCCGGCGCGGCCAGCACGCCGGCGATCACCACCAGCGTCAGCACCCAGAACAGCACGGTGGCAACCGCACTCAGCACATCGCGCGTATGGGCGGGATCGTTCTCTCTGGTCTGTGCGAGGATCGGCACGAAGGCCTGCGTGAAGGCGCCTTCGGCGAACATCCGCCGCAGCATGTTGGGCAGCCGGAAGGCGACGAAGAAGGCATCGGTCAGCGGGCCTGCGCCGTAGGTGGCGGCCACCAGGGTTTCACGAATCAGGCCCGTGATCCGGGACAGCAGGGTAATGCCACTGATGGTGGCGGCAGCACGTAGCAGGTTCACATCAGGACAGACGCTTGTCGTTCAATGGTTTCGGCGGCTATAATATCAGGCTTAGTTTTACGGTCATTTATACAGAGCACAGGCTCTTTTGAGGAAATCGCTCCATGGCAAATATCGCGTCGGCGCGCAAGCGTGCTCGCCAGGCAGTTCAACTGAATGCACACAACAGCGCCCTGCGTTCGCGTCTGCGCACCGCCATCAAGAAGGTTCGCAAGGCCGTTGCCTCGGGTGACAAGGCTGCCGCTGCCGCCCAGTTCCAGGCGTCGATGAGCGTCATCGACTCCATCGCAGACAAGAAGATCATCCACAAGAACGCTGCGGCCCGCCACAAGAGCCGCCTGTCGGCCGCCATCAAGGCGATGGCCTGATCCTTGCCCGCTGCGGCGGGTAGCATCAGTTGCGCCCATGCTGCGGCACGGGTAGCTGGCCCCAGTGGATGACATCATCCAGCCAGGCACTGCATCGTCAGTCCCTGGCTTTTTCTCGTTGATGGCATGGCTTCTCCTCTTCATCCCTGATGGCCGCCTGCCGTCGGCTGGTGCTGCAACGGCAGGGGCCGGCCATGAGACAGCCCTTCGGCAGGGGCTGACCTTCACTTGCTCAGGCTGTAGGTCGTGCCATCGATGTTCAGGTGCTCCTGTCCATCGCCCCAGAAGAAGGCGAGGCTGCGGGTGGTCTTCCCATCGGCACGTTCGCGGATCAGCGTGTAGCCGTCCAGCCGGTACTTCACCGGGCGGTTGTCCTCGGCGTCGCTGGCGACGTTGGCGCTGAAGGTGCCGGTGTTCATGGCCGTGGTGCCACCGCGCATGCTGCTGCCCCGGCTCATCGTGCCATCGCGCTTGAAGTACAGCGTGCTTTTGAAGGTGTGGGCGGTGGTGTAGATGTTGCCGTACATGGCGGCGTGACTGTAGGCGCCATGAAGCTTCTCGCCGGACCTGGCCGGACGTGCCGCGATGCCGGGAATGTCGCGCCATTGCCCGGCGCGTTCGAGCTGATAGCTGCGGCCTTTCTTGCGCCAGCGGTGCCATTGGTCCGGTTCATGCTGGCGTGAAGCCTTCACGTCGAGATCGGCCGGGCTCACGCGCAGGCCGGTGTAGGCCCAGCCGTCTTCCAGCAGCAGCACATGCTCCTCTTCCAGCCGGACGCCCAGCGAGTCGTTCCTGTGTTCGGCGTGGTGGATGATGGCCTCGATGTCCCGCAGTGGCACGCCCTTGCCGGGGGCCGTCACCCACTTGAAGCGTCGGGCCTCGGCCTTGTCGGCAGCTTCCTGCTCGGGCGAGGGCGTGGTGGATTTGCCCTGATATTCGCAGACGGTGGCCCGCTCGCGGGAGATGTCCTCGCCATAGATCCAGGGCTTGCCTGCCGCATCCCTGAAATACACGGCGATCTTGCGCGTGTCGGCATGGCCCTTCAGCTGGAAATTGGTCAGGTAGTAGCTGGATTCGATGGAAACCGTCGATTTGGCTGGGTCATAGAGAAATTTGCCGGTCTTGTGCTCCTTGCGGCTGCTACGGTATTCGAGGTTCGGATACAGATCGAAATCCACGGTGAACGGGTGCCTGCCGTTTTCCACCTGACACCGATAACGGCCAAACACAAATTCGCCACCAAATTTCAGGTTGCTTCTGCCGCGCGCCTTCAGGAACTGTTCGGCCTGGCGGGTGCTGGCATCCGGGTCTTCCGACAGGATCTCGGCCATCAGCTTGGCGCCGGTGGTGGCATGGGTGTCGGCCAGGGCGGGGTCGCCCACCAGCACGGTCATCCGGATCCGGCCATCTTGCATCGGCCGGGCCGTGTAGGTGGCGAAGAGCGGCTGGCCGTTCTGCGCCTTCAGGTGATGGGTGACGCTCCAGAGCGGCGGGGCATGGGTTGCCGGCTCGCGCTTCGTGATCTTGCCGTAACGGGGCGACAGGTTTTCGGCCATGGCCGCCCCCCAGGCATCGAGGCTTTTGCCCTCGGCAGGCAACGGTGTCAGGGCCAGCACCATGAAGACGCGCTGACCGATGCCGCGCGGGGTATAGACCACGAATCCGCTCTGTGGCTGCCGTTCCCAGCCTTTGGGCGGCGAGACGGCATCGGCAGCTGGCAGGTGGCCCAGCGAGAACATCAGGGCCAGCAGGGCTGCCAGCGGTGCCCGCCTGCGGCGGGTTCGTCCTTCGGGCCGGGTCTGGCGCGCGCGCGGGGGGGTGATGAGGGCCGGCTGCCGGCTCGGGTGGTCTCCTGTCATGTCACCAACTCCTTTATCAAGGGTCGCTAATATAGCGCGTTGGCGACAGGCTCGCAGCGGCTTCAGGGAATGAGTCGCTCAGAGTATCCCAAGGTGCGCCAGCTCGTGTCGCAACGCGTCGGCGCCGGTGAAATGGATGGCCCGGTAACCGGCTTCACGAGCGGCCTTCACGTTCTTTTTCGAATCATCGATGAAGACCGTTTGTGCGGGTGCGAGCTGATAGCGGCTGGCCATCAGCTCGAAGATGGCGGGGTCCGGTTTGGCCATGTGCTCCTGGCCGGACACGAGGATCCCCTCGAACCACGAGAGGAAGTCGAAACGTTCGAGCGCGATCGGGAAGGTTTCCCGGGACCAGTTCGTCAGGGCCAGTAGTCGCAGCGGGGTCTGTCGCAACTGCGAGAGCAGTTCGACCGTGTCAGGCAGCTCGCCGCGCAGCATCTCTGCCCAGCGCAGCTGGTAGGCGGCGATCTCGTGCCAGTACTGCGGATACTGCGCCTGAAGCTTTCGTACGCCTTCATCCCAGCTCCGTCCCCGATCCTGCTGCTCATTCCAGGCCATGCTGCAGATCTGGGTCAGGAAGTACTCCATCTCGTCGGGCGAGGTGAAGATCTGGCGGTACAGGTAACGGGGGTTCCAGTCGACCAGCACGCCGCCCAGGTCGAAGACGATGGCCTGAATCGGGGCGGAGGAGCCTTGATCGTTCATCGTGATTCTCCGGCGTTGATGTGAGGGCTGGGCTGGTGTGTGCCAGCCGCCTGTCTTTCATCATACGCCAGGCGATGCCTGCGGGTTTTCCTGCTGTCATGGGCCAACGCCATCAGGAAGAACAGGGTCAGGATCAGCACGATGGTGGGTGCCGGGGCGCTGTCGAGAAAGAAGCTGAGGTAGACGCCCAGCAGGGAGGCCAGCACGGTCACGCCGACGGCGACCAGCAGCATCCGGCCGAAGGTGCGCGTCAGCAGCAGCGCGGTGGCGCCGGGGGCGATCAGCAGGGCGATGGTCAGCACGATGCCGACGCTGCTCAGGGCGCTGACCACGGCCAGTGACACGGCGGCCAGCAGCCCGTAATACAGCAACCGTACCGGCAGGCCGGCGGTATGGGCCTGAACCGGGTCGAAGGTGTAGAGCAGCAGATCCCGCCACTTGAAGCCGACCCAGACGCTGATCAGCAGCGCGCACAGGCCGCTCTCCAGAATGTCCTTGCCATCGACGCCGAGCACGTCGCCGAAGAGGATGTGATCCAGATGGACATCGGTGCTGGCCACGGCGTGCAGCAGCAGGCCCAGGGCGAACATGCTGGAAAACACCACCCCCATCACCGTGTCCTGCTTGATCCGGCTGTTGTCGTGAATGTAGCCGCTCAGGACGGCGCAGCACATCCCGGCGATGAAGGCGCCCAGTGCGAGGGGCATGCCGATCATGTAGGCCACCACGACGCCGGGGAACACGGCGTGCGAGATGGCATCGCCCAGCAGCGCCCAGCCCTTCAGCACCAGAAAGCAGGAGAGCAGGGCGGTGGGCACGGCAACGATGGCCGCCATCAGCAACGCGCTCTGCATGAAGTCGAATTGCAGCGGTGCCAGCAGCGTCTCGAGGTTCATGAAGACCCTCCCTGTGCCAGCGCTCGGCGGCTGCGGCGGCGGGCTGCCAGCATGCCGTATTTGGGGGCCAGGATGAAGCTCAGTCCGAAGAGCAGGGCCTGCAGCAGGACGACGATGGCACCGGTGGCACCATTGAGGAAATAGCTGAGATAGACGCCAAGGAAGCTGCTGAGCGTGCCGATCAGCACGGCGATGCAGATGACGTGCCCGAAGCGGTCGCTGAGCAGGTAGGCGGTGGCGCCGGGAATGACGATCAGTGCGATCACCAGGAAGGCGCCTACCGTCTGCATCGCAGCCACCGTGCAGGCCGACAGCAGCGCAAAGAACAGGATCTTCAGCGCGGTTGCCGGCAGCCCGACACCGCGTGCATGGGTCTCGTCGAAAAAGACCAGCACCAGATCCTTCCATCTGACCAGCAGCACCAGTAGCGTCACGACGCTGATGATCAGCAGCTGCACCGTGTCACCGGGCGTGACGGCCAGGATGTTGCCCATCACGATCGTCTGCACGTTGACGCTGCTGGGCGAGAGCGAAATCATGAACAGCCCCAGCCCGAAGAAACTGCTGAAAATCAGTCCGATGATCACGTCTTCCTTGATGCGGGTGTAGCGGTTCAGCAGCACCATCGCTGCGGCGGCCAGCCCGCCGGCCAGGAAGGCGCCGGCCGAGAAGGACAGGCCCAGCATGTAGGCGCCGGCCACACCGGGCACGATGGCATGCGACAGTGCGTCTCCCATCAGCGACCAGCCCTTCAGCATCAGGAAGCACGAGAGAAAGGCACAGACGCCCCCGATCATCGCGGACACCCACATCGCATGAACCATGTAGCCGTACTGGAACGGTTCGAGCAGCAGCGCGGCCGTCATGCAGGCTCTCCCGGTTTCGTGTTCCGCGGGGGCGCGGCTGACATGTCCGAAGGGGAACGCGATCCGTTGCCGCCGGGGGTGCCGCCGGTATGCCCGGCGCGGTTTCTGTCCGCCAGGCGGATCGGTTCGGGGCCTGGCACCCCACGTACCGACGATTTGCCATCCAGCAGCACGAGCGGACGTTCATCGTCGGTCATGATGCCCACGACTGGGGCGCTGGCGCCCACACCGGCGTGCTGCAGGTCGAAGTGACGCAACACGCCGCCGAACGCCAGTTCGAGGTTCTGCCGGGTGAAGACCTCGGCGGTATCGCCGTAGGTGAGCACCGTGCCCTTGACCAGTACGGTACGGTCGCAGAATTCGGGCACGCTGCCCAGGTTGTGGGTGGAGACCAGAATCACGGCGCCTTCGTCGCGAAGTGCCTTCAGCAGCTCGATGATGGCGTCCTCGGTCTTGACGTCCACGCCGGTGAACGGTTCATCGAGCAGGATGACCCTGGCCTGCTGGGCGAGCGATCGGGCCAGAAAAACCCGCTTCTTCTGGCCGCCCGACAGTTCGCCGATCTGCCGCTCGCGGAAGTCCCACATGTCGACACGCCGCAGCGCCTGCTCGACCGCCTCGTGATCGGCGGCCCTGGGGCGACGCAGAAAGCCCATGTGTCCGTAGCGGCCCATCATCACCACGTCCTTCACCAGCACCGGAAAGTTCCAGTCCACCTCCTCGTTCTGCGGCACGTAGGCCACCAGATTCTGGCGGATGGCCGCCTTGACCGACTGGCGCTGCACATGAATGCTGCCGGTGCTGGGCTTCAGGAAGCCCATGATGGCCTTGAACAGCGTCGATTTCCCGCTGCCGTTGACGCCGACCAGTGCCGTGATGCTGCCGGTCGGCGTGTGGAAGCTGGCATTGCGCAAGGCCGTATGGCCGTTGCGGTAGGTGATCGTGACACCGCGCACGTCCAGCCCGCAGGCCAGGGGGTGCTCAGCAGCGGGATGGCGCCCGGATGGGGGCTGATCCCTGGATGGCGGGGGGACGTACTCGGGTTTCACGGTTGCGGGTTCCTACTGGGAGAGGCCTTTGGCGATGGTCTCGGAAGTGACTTTCAGCAGATCGAGGTAGGTCGGCACCTTGCCGTCGGGGCCGCTGAGCGAGTCCACATACAGCACGCCGCCGTAATGAACGCCGGTTTCCCGGGCAACCTGCTGGGCTGGCGCGGGGGAAATCGTGCTTTCACTGAAGACGGCCGGAATCTTGTGGGCGCGAACCTGGTCGATCACATGACGCACCTGCTGGGGCGTGCCCTGCTGATCGGCGTTGATCGGCCACAGATAGAGCTCCTTCAGGCCGAAATCGCGTGCCAGGTAACTGAAGGCGCCTTCACTGCTGACCAGCCAGCGGCTGGCCTCGGGCAGGCCGCTGAGCGTGGTGCGGATCGGCTCGATGGCCGCCGAGATCTTCTGTTTGTAGGCCTCGGCATTGGCCTTGTAGGTGGCGGCATTGGCCGGGTCGTGCTGGCTCAGCGCCTTCTCGATATTGTCGACATAGGTGATGGCCAGCGTCGGCGACATCCACGCATGCGGGTTGGGTTTGCCGGCATAGGGGCCGTCGGCGATCGGCATCGGCGTGATGCCTTCCGTGACGACGGCACCGGGCACGTTCTTCAGGCGCTTGAAGAACTTCTCGAACCAGCGCTCGAGGTTCAGGCCGTTCCACAGTACCAGCTGGGCGCCCTGGGCGCGAACCAGATCGCCGGGGGTGGGCTGATAGTCGTGGATTTCGGCGCCCGGCTTCGTGATCGATTCGACCACGGCAGCATCACCGGCCACGTTGCGGGCCATGTCGGCGATGATGGTGAAGGTGGTGACCACCTTGAACCTGTCGGCTGCCTTGTCGGACTGCGCGGCTGCAGGCAGGGCCGTGGCAGCGAGGCAGGCCGAGATCAGGGTGATCAGGGTGCGACGGCTGGCTGCGGATGGTCGGGACGTGTGTGTCATGCTGGCTGTCTCCTTCGCTCGGTGTGACAATGAAAACAGCAGAATTATAGCCGGTGCTATATAGCTCATGCTATATCTTTATGTGATCAAGATTCATGATCGTTGAAGATCGTTCGAACCCGTAACCGCGGGCTGCCGGGTCTTGGCTGCCGTGGTGGCAGAGCCGGTGTCGCGTCAGTGGCTTTCGTTCGTGCGGGGATGGCCTGCTCTTGTATGATCCGGGCAGTATTGCTGCGAGCAGGGCATCGCTGCCAGCAGGATGCCTCATGGTCTCCTCCTTTCCGGGGGGCCTTTTCATGGATTGCCCCTCTCTTCTGTCTGCATGAGCCATTCCAGGATGCGCGTGTCACGGAACGTGGATGACCCTTCTTCGATCGATCCGGTGGATGGGCCGGAGAGCGCCGATCATCGACAGGATACTGGGCCGGCCGATGATGTGGTGCAGACTCAGGGTTTTCAGCAGGTTCGTGATGCGCACCGCTACGAGCTGATCGAGGACTATGTCGAGCTGATCGCCGACCTGATCCAGCTGCACGGCCGGGCCAGGCAGGTGCAGATTGCCGAGCGCCTGGGGGTAGCCCAGCCCACCGTCGCCAGGATGCTCAAGCGCCTCGATCGGGAGGGCTATCTGATCCTGCGTCCCTATCAGGGCGTGACGTTGACCGACAAGGGGCGTGCGCTGGCCGAGGCCAGCCGGCAGCGTCATCAGCTGATAGAGGCTTTCCTGCTGGCCCTGGGCGTGGACGAGGTCAATGCGCGCCGGGATGCCGAAGGGCTCGAGCACCATGCCAGCGAGGCGACGCTGGATGCGTTCCGGCGCTATCTGGAGAAGCAGGGCTGGCGCGGGTGATGCGCTGTTTCGTTCCCATGACGGCCCTGCCGGGCGCGCAGCTTCGTGTTCCTTCCCTGTCGGGCCATCGTTGACGACCCCCTGCGTTCCTTCAGGATTCTGAAGGCGTGATGCCTTCTCCTGCCCGGCCGGCGAGGCTTTCGCGGCGGCGACAGGTTCAGGACACGGGCTGGGCCTGAACGTCTTTTCGTGGCCGGGGCCCGAAAATCGCCGTCCCGATCCGCACCATCGTGCTGCCGGCCGCGATGGCTGCCTCCAGATCGTCCGACATGCCCATCGACAGCGTGTCGAAAGACCCGGCCGTATCCTGGTGGCTGGCGGATGCCTCGCCCTGTCCTGACCCTGATCGACCGTCGGTCGGGGGCGTTTCCGGCGGTGGGGCTGCCTGTGCGATGGAGGCAGGCGATGAACCTTCCTGCGAGCTTGCCGCAAGCTGCTCTCGGATCTGCCGATGCAGCGCGCGAAGGCTCTCGAAGCGCTGGCGTTGCAGGGCCTCGTCCTCCGTCGGCTCTGGAATGGCCATCAGCCCGCGCAGCCGGAGTCGGGGCAGGCTGGCCAGCGACAGCGCCAGTTCGACGGCTTCTTCAGGGGCGCAGCCCGACTTGCTGGCCTCGCCCGAGACGTTCACCTGCAGGCAGATGTCGAGCGGTCCACGCTCGGGCGGGCGCTGCTCCGACAGCCGACGGCCGATGCGCAGGTTCTCGACCGAATGCACCCAGTCGAAGTGCTCGGCGATCTTGCGGGTCTTGTTCGACTGGATCGGGCCGATGAAATGCCACTGGATGCTGGATGCTGCCGGTGAGCCTTGGGCCTCGGGTACGTCCTGCCCATCCGGTGCACCCGGCATGTGGTTCGCCGCCTGTCTGTCGAGAGTGGCCTGCTTGTCCAGCGCCTCCTGCAGGTAGTTCTCGCCCATGGCCCGCTGGCCCAGCGCGGCCAGCGCAGCCACCTCATCGGCCGTGCGTGTCTTGCTGACGGCCAGTAGCGTCACGCTGGCCGGATCGCGCCCGCATCGGGTGGCTGCCGCATGGATGCGGGAGAGAACCTGTTGATAAGCCGCTGCCAACGTGTGTGTGCCGTTCATCGCCTGTTGCCGCAAGTTCGCCAGACAGGGCAGGCATGTGCCGCCCATGCCCTCTAGGATGGATGCCTGACATTGTAGAGCGTGCCATGCACGGATTTGCGCTGGCGAAAGGCTCGCCAGGCGCGTGCACGGCAGGAAAGTCGCGGGCTGCAAACCGATCGCACCGGCCCGTTCTGTATCCGCTTCCTGCCCCATGGCACGCTCCTGGCCAGCATGTCCGCGCGATGGTTGCGGGGCAGGTGGCAGGCGTGAGGATGCGCTCATCCGTTGCCGCTGGCATGCACGGGGGCGTGACCGGCGCTGGGGTGCGGCGGCGTTCGCGTTGCTGGCGATCCTGATGAACGAGGTGGGCCGTGAGGGCCCGGAGATGAGATCGAATGGACATTACTGAGCTGTTGGCGTTCACCGTCAAGAACAAGGCTTCGGACTTGCACCTGTCGGCCGGCATGCCGCCGATGATCCGTGTGCATGGCGACGTGCGCCGGATCAACCTGCCGGCGATGGATCATGAAGCCGTTCATGGCCTGATCTACGACATCATGAACGACTCACAGCGCAAGGAATACGAAGAGCGGCTGGAGTGCGACTTCTCGTTCTCGATTCCGGGTCTGGCCCGTTTCCGTGTGAATGCCTTCGTGCACGAGCGTGGCGCCGGCGCGGTGATGCGGACGATTCCGTCCAAGATCCTGACGCTAGAGCAGCTGAACGCGCCCAAGTCCTTCACCGACATCGCGATGCAGCCGCGCGGCATCGTGCTGGTGACGGGGCCGACCGGTTCGGGCAAATCGACGACACTGGCCGCGATGATCAACCACATCAACGAGAACGTCTACGGCCACATCCTGACGGTCGAGGATCCGATCGAATTCGTGCACGAATCGAAGCGCTGCCTGATCAACCAGCGTGAGGTCGGCCCGCACACGCAATCCTTCAACAACGCGTTGAAGAGCGCGCTGCGTGAAGACCCGGACATCATCCTCGTCGGTGAATTGCGGGATCTGGAAACCATCCGCCTGGCACTGACGGCTGCCGAAACCGGTCACCTCGTGTTCGGCACGCTGCACACCTCGTCGGCGGCCAAGACCATCGACCGTATCGTCGACGTGTTCCCGGCGGCCGAGAAGGACATGGTTCGGGCCATGCTGTCGGAGTCGCTGAAGGCCGTCATCTCGCAGACGCTGCTGAAGACCAAGGATGGCTCCGGTCGGGTGGCGGCGCACGAAATCATGGTCGGCACGCCCGCGATCCGGAACCTGATCCGCGAGGCCAAGGTCTCGCAGATGAATGCCGCGATCCAGACCGGGGCGGCACTGGGCATGCAGACGCTGGATCAGTGCCTGATGGACCTGGTGCGCCGCAATGTGATCTCGTCGGCCGAGGCCCGCTCGGCGGCGGCCGTGAAGGAAAACTTCCCGCTCTGAGCCGGCCTGATCCGATCTTTCCGTCTTCGTTTCCGTCAAAGTCATGAAACCCGTTGCCCAACCCGCCACCGCATCTCAACAGCAGGGCCGTCAGCAGATGGCCCAGAAAAGCAGCATGAAGGAACGCGAGCAGGCCTCCGCCTTCCTGTACGATCTGTTGCGCCTGATGGTGGCCAAGGATGGCTCGGACCTGTTCCTGACGGCGGATTTCCCGCCGGCCTTCAAGCTGAACGGCAAGCTGGTGCCGGTGTCGGACAAGCCGCTCACGATGCAGCACACCACCGAGCTGGCCCGTGCGCTGATGAACGATCGTCAGGCAGCTGAATTTGAGGCACAGAAGGAGCTGAACTTCGCCATCAGCCCGGCCGGCATCGGACGCTTCCGGGTGAATGCCTTCACCCAGATGGGCCGCACCGGCATGGTGCTTCGCGTGATCAAGAGCGAGATCCCGGATTTCGACAGCCTGAACCTGCCCGAGGTCATGAAAGACTTGTCGATGACGCAGCGCGGGCTGATCCTGATGGTGGGCGCCACCGGCTCGGGCAAGTCCAGCTCGCTGGCCGCGATGATCGGCTACCGCAACGAGAACAGCCACGGCCACATCGTCACGATCGAGGATCCGGTCGAATTCGTGCACTTGCACCGCAACTGCATCGTCACGCACCGCGAGGTGGGTGTCGACACCCTCGACTGGCACATCGCGCTGAAGAACACGCTGCGTCAGGCGCCGGACGTGATCATGCTGGGTGAGATCCGTGACCGCGAGACGATGGAGCATGCCGTCGCCTTCGCCGAAACCGGCCACCTGTGCATGGGCACGTTGCATGCCAACAGCGCCAACCAGGCGCTGGATCGCATCATCAACTTCTTCCCCGAAGAACGCCGCCAGCAGCTGCTGATGGATCTGTCGCTGAACCTGAAGGCCGTCATCTCGCAGCGTCTGGTGCCCTGCGAATCACGCCCGGGCCGGATCGCCGCCGTCGAGGTGATGATCAACTCGCCGCTGATCTCCGACCTGATCTTCAAGGGTAGCGTCAGCGAGATCAAGGAGATCATGAAGAAGTCGCGCGAGCTGGGCATGCAGACCTTCGACCAGCACCTGTTCGACCTCTACGAGGCCGGCATCATCAGCTACGAAAACGCGCTGCGCAACGCCGACTCCGTCAACGACCTGCGCCTGAACATCAAGCTGAACGGCAAGCGCAAGGCCCCTGAGTCGGGCAACTCGATGGTGACGCAGCTGGGGATCGTGTGAGGTAGCCCCGGGCTGAGGGATGGGAGCGGGCAGGGGGCAGTCATTCGAAAATTTCGAATGACTGGGTGAAGAGCGATCAGTCAGGCCGATGGCTATATCGCGGCCATTGCCATGGCCCACTCGTGTGCTGTGGCCACCCGGGATGTCTCACCGTTCAAGGCTGTGGGGACTAAGGTGATCAATCCGTGGGATGGGCCATCCAGTTAAGACTCATCTTGAATGCAGCATGGCATTCTGCTATTTTGTACAAAATGTACATGGGAGATGGGGCCATGAGAACCATCACAGCCAGTGAGGCACGTCAGGGCTTTGCAGCGCTGATCGATACTGTCCGGGATGAGCCGGTGTGCATCCAGCGCCAGAAACGTGATGTGGCAGTGCTGATGTCCGTTGAAGAGTATCAACGTCTTGCACAGCTGAACGTGGCCGAGTTTCAGCGCTTTTGTGACGCGGTAGGTCGCTCGGCCGAAGAGGCGGGCTTGACCGAGGACATTCTCGGCGAGTTGCTGAGCGATGACGAGTCATGAGCATCGCCTGGTGATTGACACCAATCTTTGGATCAGTCGTCTCCTGCTGCCGAAAAGCGTATCGGCACAAGCGGTGGACAAGGCTATACGATGGGGGCGTCCCTTGATGTCCGAGGAGACGCTGGCGGAGTTGGCGAGGGTGCTTGCAAGGCCCAAATTCGATCGTTATGTGTCCAGAGAGGATCGTCAGCAGTTTTTACGGAAGCTGGGGGGCGTTGTCACACTGGTGCCCATCGTTCAAAGGGTGCAGGTTTGCCGCGACCCGAAAGATGACAAATTCCTTGATCTGGCGTTGGCAGGTCAGGCTCGGTATCTGCTGACGGGGGATCATGATCTTCTGGTCCTGAATCCTTTTCACAGTATCAGGATCATCACGCCAGCGGATTGGCTGGCTCAACCCGTGTGACGATGTTTTGATGCCGTCTCGCCCCGTGTCCGCATCCCGAAATCGAACAGCCGGCACTCGATCGCCCTGGGTATTCCGATTGATCGTGACCGCCGATTCC
>JAUMZD010000093.1 GCA_030528325.1 Lautropia sp.
CATCCGGAGCCGGCAGTTCGGGTTCAAACCCGACTCCTCCCGCCCCGCCGACGACCGATCAGCTGATCTCGGCGGCCGGCATCAGCGGTGCTGCACTGCTCAGCATGCTCGACCAGGAACTGAATCGGGCGTTGCCGCTGGATACCCCCACCACCCAATCAGCCGATGGTCGCCATGGCTGGTTTCTTGATGACGGCCTCGCTCAGCCTGAGGTCACCACCTACGTGAGGCTGGCTCCCCAGCTCAACTACACCTACACCCCGCAGCCGAACGGCAATCCCTATCCGATCGTCACCTACGTGCCGCTCCATGGCAGCACGAGCTACTCGCTGTGGTCCTACGTTCAGTTTCGGGGCGGGCGCAACAAGCGATCAACCGTGCCGTATCGGGAGCTGTCGCTGACCGTGCCGTTGAAGGCCGATGCTGAGCAGATCACGATCGGGGAAACGCTCGACATCAAGCCTGGCCCAAGCCTTGCCAACCCGAACCCGAATGACCCGAAAAACGACAAAACCCAACACCCCGCCATCGAGTTCAAGGCCGAGTCGGCCTATACCGTGCCCAAAAACGCCCTGATCCCGTTCGGCCAGGTCCTGAAACAGTGGAAGGCCAGCGACGGGCAGCAGGTGAGCCTCGTCCTTGAGGGACGTTGTGATCTGCTCGAGCATCAGTACACCCCGGATGCGTCCGGATTCACGGTGGGGCCGAATCCGATGCCCCTGTCGGGCGCCGAAATCTGCTGGCACATCGACATGACAACCGTCAAACGCAAGCTTTGCTTCATGTATCAGATCCCGGCGCCAGCCAGGGAAGCCGAACAGGGCTACGTGTCCATCCCGATGATCCACGAGATCATCGACGAGCGCTCGGTCTACGCGGGTGAAAGCGGTACGCAGTACTGGCGTCAGGGCCGCTACCGTTGCCAGGGCAAGGGCGGCCTGTAGGCAGGCATCCGCCACCTCCGCCATCCAGCGTGACGTCCTTGTCCCGTTCGGCCATGAGCTTGGGCGGCAGGCATCGCGAAGGTGAAAACCGGCCCCGCCGAGCACGGTTCGTGCCCGATTCGCCGCCCCGAGGTCAGCGCCAGCCCCGGCAACCCGCCTTCGGGCTGGCCGCTCTACCGCCCTGTCGCTCCGTCGTTCAGCATTCGCACCCCTCGCAGCAATCGGTGTTGCCGAACGGCCCCCAGCTTCCTTCACCGGCCTGCAGCGAAGCCGCATCCAGTACCAGCCGGCGGGCGATCTGATCGGCGATCAGCCCGAAACGCTGCCGGAACTTGTAGATGAAGCAGTAGATGCGCTGCTCCTGACGCACCTGGGGCCCCAGCAGGAAGAGCCCCGGTGTGCGGGTCGATTCGTCGACCGGACTGAGCCTCACCTGCCCCCCTTCGGTCCAGTCCCACAGCTCACGGATCTGATGGGCGCCTCCGCCCCGGATGAAACCCGTGCCCAGAATGGGCGGCTGGCTCACCGCCCAATGGCGTCCATCGGCCGCATGAATGCGATACCCGCCTGCCTCATCACGACTCACCTCCGCGACATCCACACCGAAGACGATCTCCAGATGCCCGGTATCGAGCGCCTCGTACAGGCGCTGACGCGAGAAAGGCGACAGCGAGAGGCTCGGATCATTCGGCATGGCGGCGTCCCAGGTCGACTTGCGCGCCAGCAGGCGAACCCGTCGCCCCAGCCGGGCCAGCTGCACCGCCGCATCCACCCCGCTCTCATAACCGCCGATCACCGTATGAGGCCCCTCATCGCGATCGGCCCAGTTTCTGACCTGCGCATAATGCGGGCACCACTGCCCCCCGGGAAAAGGGGTCAGATCCGGAAACTGGTATTCGCCCGTGGCCCACAACAGGAAGCGGCAATGCAGCTCACCATCCGAGGTCTGCAACACGAAACCACCACCGGGCTGCGGCACCACCGTCTCGACCCGGCAGTGCGTCAGCACCGGCAGGCCATGCCCGTCGGCCACCAGCGACAGATAGTCCGCGTACTGATCCCCGGAGGGATGTTCGGTGCCGCTGAAGACCACCGGCGAGCTGGCCCCATCGATGGCATTCAGGTCGGCCAGCCCGAAAGGACTGCTGTAGAAGGACGGCGTGATGAACCGGGTCTGCTCGGGCCACAGGCGGAACGACTGCCCCACCTCACCCGCTTCCAGCACCACCTGGCGTACATCCGGCACCCGGGCCAGCATCAGCGCCATCCCGAGCCCGGCGGGACCTGCCCCGACGATGACGACATCAACGCTGCGCATGCTGCCCCCCACCCGGGACGATGAACTGCTGCTCGGCAAGGAATCCGTTCATGAGAATGCTTCCTTTAAAAAGGATGTTATAACATATCATTTTTAACCAGTGGTTCCAGACCTCTCCGGGCGTGCCGAAGCTGGCCGGTCTCGCCCCCCCTTCTCTTCTGCCGGATGCCAGCAACCCGACTGCCACCAGACCCCGCTGCCGATCGGGAATGTCTGCAGGCAAATGCCTAACCTGTCTTGGCATTCATACAGTAATACTGTATATTTATCCTGTGAATGTCAAGCAGAAACATGCCGGGCCGCTACTGGGCCAATCTGCCGGAGGCGGCCGAGATCCATCGGCTGGCCGCCCAAGCTCCTAGCGCATCCACCACTCGACAAAACCCGTCAAATGGAAAAACTTGTAACAAGAAAACCATTGGCTGTTACCGATCGAGGCTTATTTGCCTTGATCATTAAAAATCGTCAGAAATGCCGTCATTTCAACGCTATGCTGAATCACGATGCTGATGCCGACGCGGTGGTTCCCCCCATCAGGCAAATCTAGAGCGTGTTATGAACTTATTCGTCCCCGCGAAAGCCCCTCTGGGCGTGCAGAACAAGGCGCCAAGCCCGCAGAATCCTGGATGGCTTCAAGGGGTTGGCAACAGTGCGCCGGTATGTAAGGCGCACGAAGCTGCGCGCCCAGAGGGGCTTTCCCTCCG
>JAUMZD010000045.1 GCA_030528325.1 Lautropia sp.
ACTCGGTGCTGGCGATGGGCGTGTTCATCAGCCAGTCCACCAAGATCTACGAGCGCGATACCGGCAGGGTCTACTACGGCCGGGTTCCCGCCGGATCGGTGGTGGTGCCGGGCAGCCTGCCATCGGCCGATGGACGCGTGAACCTGTCCTGCGCCGTGATCGTCAAGCGGGTGGACGCCCAGACCCGGGCCAAGACCGCCATCAACGATCTGCTGCGGGGGGTCGACGCCTGAGCGAACCCCTGGGCCGCCGCTGGTGGCCCTCCCCGAGTGATCTGCCCATGCCGCTGAACAACCTGCTTGAAAAGATGGCCCAGAACAGGGCCTCGGATCTGTTCATTTCAGTAGGATCGCCGATTCAGTTCAAGATCAACGGCAACATGGTCGCCGTCAACCAGACCCGTCTGAACCCGACCCAGGTCGAAGTTCTGCTGCGCAAGGTCGTCAGTGACAAGGACTGGGCCCGATTCTCGGACGAAAACGAGCTGAACATCGGCTATGGCCTGACCGGAGTCGGCAGCTTCCGTCTGTCGCTCTTCAAGCAGCGAGGCAGCACGGCGGCCGTCATCCGCTACATTCCGGGTGACATCCCGGCCTTCGACACGCTCGGACTGCCGCCGGTACTGAAAGAAATGATCATGCAGCCGCGCGGTCTGATGCTGCTGGTCGGCGCCACCGGCACCGGCAAGACGACGACCCTGGCCTCGCTGATCGACTACCGCAACGCCAACCGCACCGGCCACATCCTGACGCTGGAGGATCCGATCGAATTCGTCTTCCGCAATCAGAAGTCGATCGTCAACCAGCGCCAGATCGGCACCGACGCCAAGGATCTGGGCACCGCCCTGAAAAGCGCGTTGCGGCAGGCGCCCGACTGCATCCTCATCGGCGAGATCCGGGATGTCGAGGCCATGACGGCCGCGATCACCTATGCGCAATCCGGGCATCTGGTGCTGGCCACCCTGCATGCCAACAACGCCTCCCATGCGCTGAACCGGATCATCAGTTTCTACGCACCCGAAAACCGGAATTCACTGCTGGCCGACCTCTCGACCACGCTGCGTGGCATCGTCTCCCAACGCCTGTTGCAGGCCAAGGGTGGCGGCCGTGTGCCCGCGGTCGAAGTGCTGATCAACACCACGCACGTGGCCGAACTGATCTGCAGCAATCGCCTGACCGAAGTGCCGAATGCCATCACGAACAGCCTGGCCGCCGGCTCGCAGTCCTTCGAGCAATCCCTGATCCAGTTGATCCGCGCCGACAGGATCAGCCGTGAGGATGCGTTGCAGTACAGTGATTCGCCCACGAATCTGTTGTGGATGCTGGACAACACGGAAGACGAAGAGACGGCCGCCATCAACGTGTCGCCCGAGTCCATCGGCGAGCTGAGCCTGCCCAGCATGCTGCAGCAGCAGGCGGCCGAGTTCAATGTGCAACGCCCATCCAGCCGGCACGCGCCCGTTCAACGCAAGACGCTGGCCGATCTGGACAGCGAAGCTCCGGCGGAAGCACCTGCATCCGCTGAGCCTCCTGCCACCGCCGGCAATGTACCGGATGGCGCTGGACTCCGGTCTCCTGGCATGCCCTCCATCCCGACGACGGCATCCCGGGAAGTCCGTAGCAACCCGCCCAGCCCGCTGGACATGCTGGAGATGGCCCCCTTCGGCAACAGCGGCCAGACGCCGTTCCCGACCGGGTCGGACATCCCGCCCCCCCTGTCCGCGACCAACCCGACAGCCGATCCGCAGCACTCCAGACCCGCCGGGGCGGATCAGAACCCCCAGGGTGCACAAGGCGCACAGGGCGCCTCCTTCGCCGAGTTCCTGATCAAGCTCTGAAACAGCCGCCCTGGCCTGTCCGATGGCGGCGAACACGCCCGAGCCTGCAGCGCGTATCATTCTGCCCAGACCCATCCGCCTCACCGGCTCAGGCACGGTGAGCGCCGGATGACGGTCAGCCTCCCCACGCCCCCGGCACCACGAGCAGAGACCGACATGAGCACGCCCGAAGTGATCGTCTACGGCATTCCCAATTGCGATCAGATCAAGAAAACCCGGCAGTGGCTGAACGAGCACCGGATCGAGCACCACTTCCACGACTACCGGCGCGAGTCGCTGCCGCGTGAACGGCTGGAGGCCTGGGTGGCGCAGCAGGGCATCGACCGCGTGCTGAACCGTCGCGGCACTACCTGGCGAGGTCTCGACGAGGCCCGAAAGCAGGCCGCCGACAACGACCCGGCCGAGGCCGTCACGCTGATGCTGGCCCAGCCCTCGCTGATCAAGCGGCCGGTGATCGAAATCGCTGGCGAGCAGCCCGCACTGCTGGTCGGCTTCTCGGCCGACACGCTGCAACAGGCGCTGGGGTGAATCCGCCATGAAGACAGGTGAGACGCCCATGAATCACGATCCACTCGTCCCTGCTCCCTCCTCACCTTTCAGGCCCAGTTACCGGCAGATTCCATCGGCTGCCCTCGAGGCGCAGGAAAATCTTCGGACGCTCCGGGACTGGGTTCGGTATGCTGCCAGCCGGATGCAGGCGGCCGGCCTCAGTTTCGGTCATGGCACGGCCAACGCCCATGACGAGGCCGTCTGGCTCGTCTGCTGGTGCCTGTACCTGTCGCCCGAGCACTACGATGCCCTGGCCGATGCCCAGGTGTTGCCCGAGGAGCGGCGGCGCATCCGCCATCTGATCGATGCCCGTTGCGAGCGCGGCCAGCCGCTCGCCTACCTGATCGGCGAGGCCTGGCTGATGGGCTACCGCTTCCGGGCCGATGCCCGGGCGCTGGTGCCCCGCTCGCTGCTGGCCGAGGCACTGGTCAATCACGCGCTCGACCCGTGGCTGGCCGAACAGCACGACGCGGACAGCCAGGCCGCCCACGCCATGCTCGAAGCGATGCTGGACGAGCTGGGCGATCAGGCCGCGTGGATGCCGGACGAGGAGGCAGAACCTGCGGGTGGCCCACGCCGCGTGCTGGACCTCTGCACCGGTGGTGGCAGCATCGCGATCATTGCCGCGCACTGCTTCCCCCAAGCCGAAATCCTGGCGAGCGACCTCTCACTGGACGCACTGGCATTGGCCACCGAGAACCTGAAGGATTACGGCCTCGCCGACCGGATCGCACTGTACCAGGGCGACCTGTTCGCCCCGCTGCCCGAGACCCGCTTCGACCTGATCCTCTGCAACCCGCCCTATGTCAACTCACAGTCGATGGCCGCACTGCCTGCCGAGTACCGTGCCGAGCCGGAGGGTGCGCTGGGCAGCGGCACCGACGGCATGGATCTGATCGCCCGGCTGCTGGCCGATGCCCCCGAATACCTGAGCAAGCAGGGCATTCTGGTCATCGAGATCGGCCATGAAATGCCGCACTTCCAGGCACGATTCCCCGGTCTGGCCTGGACCCCCATCCCGGTGGCCCAGGGCGACGACCGGATCGTGCTGATCAGGGCTGCCGACCTGACGGTCTGGCGGGATGCTGCGCTCCCACTGTGAGATGACCGACCTTGATCCGTTTCGACCACCTCAGTCTGGCCCGTGCCGGGCGTCCGTTGTTTTCCAACGCTTCCCTGATCATCAACCCGGGCGAGCGCCTGGCCCTGATCGGTGCCAATGGCAGTGGCAAAAGCTCGCTGCTGGCCTTTCTGCGGGGTGATCTGGCGCCCGAGCAGGGCGATGTCAGCATGCCGAAGCTTCGCATCGCCTGGCTGGCCCAGCAAAGCCCGCACAGTACCAGGACGCCGGTTCGTTTCGTGATGGATGCCGATCCCGCGCTGGTGGCGGCCGAAGCTGCCATCGCCAGGGCCGAAGCCCAGCAGCAGGGCGAACAGCTGGGCGAAGCCTATGCCCAGTGGGTCGACGCCGGCGGCCCCTCGGCCGAAGCGCGGGCAGCCGAGCTGCTGACCGGGCTGGGTTTCGGGCCAGCGCAACTGGCACGGCAGGTCGATGAGCTGTCGGGAGGCTGGAAGATGCGGCTGAACCTGGCCTGCGTGCTGATGACGCCCTGCGACCTGCTGCTGCTCGACGAGCCCACGAATCACCTGGATATGGATGCCGTGCTCTGGCTGGAGCGACAACTGCAACGCCACCCGGCCATCCAGCTGATCGTCTCGCACGACCGCGATTTTCTTGACCGCGTGGCCACCGCCAGCCTCGTGATCGAGGATGGCCAGCTCAACCGCTATCCCGGCGGCTACAGTGCCAGCGAGAACATCCGTGCCGAGCGTGCCGCCCAGCGCGAACGCGCCCGACGCGACCAGCAGGCTCGCATCGACCACCTGAACAGCTTCATCGCCCGCTTCCGCGCCAAGGCGACGAAGGCCCGGCAGGCACAGAGCCGGCTGAAGGCGCTGGAACGGATGGAAGAAATCGCACCACTGCGCGCCGCGCGCGGCATCGACTTCGAGTTCGAGAATCCGTCCGAGGGGCCCGATCCGCTGATCCGTGCGCTGGGCCTGCAAGCCGGCTATCAGCCCCAGGCCCCGATCGTCCAGGTGCCCGAGCTGGTCATCCGGCGTGGCGCCCGACTCGGCATCCTCGGCCGCAATGGTGCCGGCAAGACGACACTGATCCGAACGCTGATCGGTAACCTGCCGGCTCTGGGCGGCGAACTCACGCGGGCCAGCACGCTGTCCACCGGCTATCTGGCCCAGGAGCAGATCGAGGCGCTGCGTTCGGAAGAATCGCCGCTGCAGCACCTGAACCGGCTCGCGCCGCAGGAGCGCGAGCAGGTGCTGCGCAGCTGGCTGGGTCGATTCGGGTTTTCAGGAGAAGACGCACTACGCCCCACCGGCCCGATGTCCGGTGGCGAGAAGACGCGGCTGTGCCTGGCCCTGCTCGCGTGGCAGCGCCCCGGCTTTCTGGTGCTCGACGAACCCACCAACCATCTGGACGCGAATACCCGTGACGCACTGGCCGAAGCCCTGGCCAGCTTCGACGGACCGCTGCTGCTGGTCTCACACGACCGCTATCTGCTGCGCAGCACGGTTGATGAATTCTGGCTGGTGGACGATGGTGTGCTGCGCCCCTTCGATGGCGATCTGGACGACTATGCACAATGGCTGCAGAAGGAGCGTGGACAGGCAGGCGCCGGCGCGGTAGCCAGCACGGCCGGCGGCAACCCTGCCGATCCGCAGGCCAGCCCCACGGCGGCCACCGGCCGGGGCACCCCGGACAGCACACCGGCCGGCAGCAGTGGCAACAGGGCCGACAACCGTCGTGACCGGGCCCGGCAGCGGGCTGCACTGGCCGTGCTGAAGAAGCCGGTGGAGAAGGCCATCCAGCAGACCGAGGCCCGGATGAAGGCGCTGGAGACCCGCATGGCGGAGATCGACGAGCAGCTGGCCCGGCCCGATGCCTTTGCCGACCGGGACGCTGCCGCAGCACTGCAACGTGAACGTGCGCGGGCTGCAAGCGAGCTGGAGGCGCTGGAGAATGACTGGCTCGAACGGCAGGGCGAGCTGGAAAGCATCGAGCGCGAGCACGCGGCAGACTGATCCGGGAGCCCCCGCCCGCTCACGCGGGCATGGCGACTATTGCAGCGTGCCTTTCAGCGCCACCGGCATCGGCACGCTCAACACCTCGATGCCCTCTTCCCGGAGCGATTCGGCTTCTTCCGGAGAGGCCGTTCCCCGGATGGCGCGAGCCGGCGCCTCGTTGAAATGGATGCGGCGCGCTTCTTCGGCAAAACGGTCGCCGACATCTTCGGTTTCAGCGATCAGCTTGCGCAGACCCTGCATCACCCGCGCCTGCATGTCACGCAGCTCCGACCCCTCTTCTGTCCGGGCAGAAGAGGCATCAGCCGCCACAGGCTCTTCGGGCGAACGTCCATGCGCGAGATTCAGACGCGGCGCCGACAGCAGCTTGCGAACCTGGCGACTGCCGCACAGCGGACACTCGATCAGCTCACGTGCCCGCTGCTGATCGAAATCGTCCGCCGATGAAAACCAGCCTTCGAACTGGTGCTCGTGTTCGCAGCAGAGATCAAAGACTTTCAGGCTCAACTCCCTTGGTGGGATGCGCCCGACGGGGCGCATCGCTCTGATTTCCATTACTGGGCATCATCGCCCGAAGCGGTTTCATTGTCCAGCTTGCGATCGATCTTCATCCCCTGCTTCAGGGTATCCACCCAGGCATTGGCCTCCGAGCGGGCCAGCAGCTGGCTGAGCTGCGTCTGATAGCGCTCGCGCCGCTTCTGGGCATCCTCATCCGGCGGCAGCACCTTCTCGACACGGATCAGCTGGTAGCCGTCCCGACCGGCGTCGACGCCCACCCAGGCAGGGAGCCTGTCGGCCGCCACACCGAAGATCGCCTTCAGCGCATCAGCCGACAGACCGGCTGGCACGGCCCGGCTCACGAGCGTTTCCTTGCCCAGATCGGCCGGCACCTTGCCTCCCTCCTTCAGCGAGGCCAGCTGCTTTTCACCGGCTGCCACGGCCAGACGCTGGGCCTCGGCACCGATCCAGCGAGCCTTCACCGTGTCCTTCACTTCGTCCAGGCTCTGCGTGCGGGCCGGATTGTGCGCCTCGACACGGGCGGAAATCAGCACCCCCGGCGACAGCTCGATCGCTGCCGTGTTGCGACGCTCCTCCAGTGCCTCGGGGGTGAAGAGCTGTTCCAGCAGACGGGCGCTGCCTTCCACCGACCCCTGAGCCGCGCCCGCTACCGGACGACGGCCGAGCCTGACTGCCGTCTGGATCTTCAGACCGAAACGCTCGGCCACCGGCTCGAGCGAGTCCGGCTGCTCATGCGCGAGCTTCGACAGTGCTTCGGCCCGCTCGTTGTAGCGACGGGCAGCCTCATCCTCACGCCACATCCCGATCAGCTCGTCCTTCACCTCGGCCAGTGCCTTCTTGCCAGCGCCCTTCACCTCGGTCACCCGGATGACATGAAAGCCGTAATCACTCTGAACCACCTCGGTGAAGCCGGGCTCGCTCAGTGCGAACGCCGCGTCGGAGAAGGGCTTGACCATCGTGTCACGCTCGAAGGCGCCCAGATCCCCGCCCTGGGCGGCCGAACCGGGATCCTCGGAATGCTTCTTCGCCAACTCGGCAAACTGCTCCGGATTTGCCTTCGCCTCGGCCAGCAACGCCTCGGCCCGCTTCTTCACTGCCGCCTTCGCCGCATCATCGGCGCCTTCGGGCACCTTCAGCAGGATGTGGCTGGCGACGCGCTCTTCGGGCGCGTTGAAACGGTTGTCATGCTTTTGATAGAAGGCCTTCAACTCGTCGTCGGAAGGCTTCGCATCGGCCGGCAGGATGTCATCACGCTTGAGCAGCACATAACGGATGTCGACCGACTCGGGCAGCTCGAACGAGGCCCTGTGTTCATCATAATGGGCCTGAAGCTGCTCGGGCGTGGGCGACAGGCCCGACTCGCGCTCGCGCGCGCTGACGGGCGCGATGCGCACGGCACGGCGGGTTTCCTGCGATTCGAACAGCGAATCCAGCAGCGTCTTCGGCACGATCCCCGTCTGCGAGACGGCATTCTCCATCGCGCCGAGGGCCAGATCCTGCCCCACCTGGGCCTCGTACTGCTCGGGGGTCAGCCCGTTCTGGGCCAGCAGCCGGCGGTAGGATTCGACATCGAACTTGCCATCGGCGCCACGCAGATCCCCCAGGCTGGTCAGAATGGCCTTCTGGATCTCGGCAGGCGTGACCGTGATGCGTTCGCGCCGGGCTTCGTTGAAGAGCGCCTGACGCGTGATCAGGGTCTCGAGCACTTCGGCACGGGCAGCCGGGTTGTCGATGCGGGCCGGATCGACCTGATCACCCAGCGCCTGCTGGAGCTGATCGACCTGCTGGCGATAGACCTGCTCGAAATGCCGGCGCGAGACCGGTTCGCCATCGACGGTGGCCACCGTGTCGGCGTCGCTGAACATGTGGTCGTAGCCAGCGATGCCAAAGAACACGAAAGCCGGCATGATCAGCACCAGCAACAGGCCCTGAGCCAGACGCTGGTGCGTTCTTACAAAATCAAACATGAATGGGCGCCCAAAGAGACGAAAGCGGTGAATCCGCTAGTTTATTCGAGCTTGTCCGGACGCGGGGCAGCGGCTGCCCCCCCGCGCTTCCATCTGTTGCATGCCTCCCCTCCGAAAGCCCAGCGGACACGGTTCGCGTGGGGAAACGACACCGGTGTCCAGCTTCAGATTTCGGCGAGCCAGCCCACCGTCCAGGCCCCTTTCAACGCCCGAACCGTACACAGCAGCACGCCTGCCGCGACCGGCGCAATCTGCAGACCTGCGCCCACCTCGGGCCAGACCACTGCCACAAACATCGGAGTGAATGCCAGGACGCTCTTGTAGATGATCCGGCCCAGAACCCTCTTCATCTCGGAACCTATGGGCCAGGGTCACGGCGGCCGTGCCGCGCCGGTCATGCCAGGCGTCTGGTACTGCACCACATCGCGGTTCCCTGACCATCAGATGATCAATGCCATCATCCTATCGGCCCGCCGGGCCGGGTCACGCCACGACCGACGAACGTGCCTGCGCGCCCACCAGACGGCATCAGATGCTGGTCACTTGGCGGCTGCTCATGATCAGGTCGCGTTCGGCACCCGCTGGGCGAAATAATGGTTGTAAGCCATGCGCTGATCGACCCAGGTATCGTTCTGCCAGCCGACGCAGCGCTGCGCATAGCGACGCATCGAATCCAGCACCCGCGCAAACATCGGATCCACATTGCTGTGTCGAGCCGCCACCCGATCCCAGCTGGCCAGCTGGGCCCGCAGCATCGACTCCGGGGTCTTGTAGAAGCGAACCCCCTGCAGCTCCCGCATCTCGATGTAGTGCATCGAATTGTCGTTGACCCGCTTTCTCGACATCTCGGCCGCAACAGCTTCAGCCGCCAGATGCACCTTCATCCGCAGCGCCGGCGACAGCTCGTCGTAGCGCTGCCGGTTGATCAACAGCTCGATCTGTTCGGTGCACTGGTGAAAGCTCTGCAACATGCAGACTTTCAGCACTTCGGGCAGGCCGAGCGCCCGGTCACTGGAAATGCTGCTGAATTCGGCCCCGTCGATCTCGCCTTTGGCCAGCGCCGGCAGGATTTCCTCGGCCGGCAGCGGCAGCACCGTGGCCCCCATCTCCCGATAGATCTGGGCGGCCATCCCGCCCGCCCGGATGCGCATCCCCTCCAGATCCTCGATCCGTGCCACCGGACGCTTGAACCAGCCGAACGCCTGATTCTGCATGGTGCCGTAGATGATCGAATGCACGTCCAGTCCGGCCGAGTCGTACAGTTCGGCCATCAGCACATTGCCACCACCGTGGTAATGCCAGGACATCAGCGTGGCACCGTCCATGCCGAACGCAGGCCCCGTCCCCCACAGCCCCAGCGCAGGCAGCTCGCCAGCCTGACTACTGGGCAGGCGATGACAGGCATCGAGCCGACCGTCGGAGACGGCCGTGGCAAGCTGCGCGGACGGCACGACGGCGCCGGCCGACAGGATCTCGACCTGCAGCTGACCATCCGTGATTTCGGCAATGGTTCGGGCAAAGGACTGGAGGTAAGCCGCGAAATCATCATCCAGCGACCACGCTGTCTGACAGCGCCAGACGATCGGTTTGCTGGCCGTTCTGCTCCTGCCTGATCGGCCCTGCGCAGCAGCAGCAGCCGGAGACAGCGCTGCAGCAGCCAGTCCCGCACCCTTGAGCAACGAACGACGCTTCTGAAGCGTCTTCAACGACAAGTTCCGCACACCTGCATCCAAACGCGCCCAGGCACACAAAAAACGGATCCCGTTCGCGCCGGGGAAGCGCCGGGAAAAAATGCACGCGCGCTATCACGGCGACGAGGATTTTTCATGAACGTGTCCGTTTTTTGCGACCCAATCTCTACACATCGTCAAAAAACGATGCCACCACCCCGAAGCATAAATCAAAACACTCGCACAACAGCAGTGTCTGTGCAAAGCCCAACGCCTTCTTCCCATGAACGCAACATGCGCCCCCTAACCAGCCTTCGACCGAAGGCTTTGAAAGGCGCGAACAAATACATCTGCTTACATCTCGTAGCCATTCTTTATTTGATGGAAACGAGCCGCCACAGCCAGCCACTACCATCAGGCAGCAGGGGCGTACTCGCACGACTTCCCTCCCTTCATGGTGGTTGTCTCTGATTCCTGATGCGAACAGCAGCCTGCTGAAGCCCGACGGCATCCGTGGCCGATCACGGAACATCAGCCTTCTCCTCCCTCGTACCGTCCACCTCCGGAATCGATCATGGCAAGCTTTAGCCCCTACCGTACCGTCTTCCTGATGCTGTTGACCCTCTCCACCGGCGCCTGCGGTGGCGGTGGTGGCGGGGGAAGTGACGATGGTGGCTCCCCGAATCCGGGCGAGCCACCGGCTTCCCATCAGAACGGCACGCCGTCTCCCGGGAACAACGGTCAGCCTCCCGCCGACACCGGTAACCCGACGCCAGAACCACCGGTCACCAGGCCAGAGCCCCAGAAACCGGCAGGCGGGTCGCCAGCGTTGACGGCGGACAGCCTCAGCGGCAGCCTGCTGGCGACCATGCTGGTCCAGAACACCTTCGTCAGCCAGTCACAGGGCGGCCGGCCACATCCGATCTACTCGCTGTATGGCGCAGTGCCCTGGAACGCCCGGGCCGGAAAACCGGTGCAGCCGGCCGATGCACCGACCGCCTTCGGCTATCAGCACGTGATAACCGACACTCAGGCACCAACGGGCGCCGCCACATTCCATTCCGCTTCCTTCATCACGGATTTTGCTGAGTTCCCTGATTTCGGGCGCTTCTCCGATGTCCGGACCCAGGTCTCGATCAAACTGAATCTGGCGCGTGAAAGCAATCCAGCCAGCCTCTTCCTTTTCACCGATGCTGCCATCCAGGCCGCATCACGCAACACCCCGATCCTCGAACTGGACGACAGCACGGCCATCATCACCCAGGTACGCGCCCCCACCGGCGATGCGCTGGATGACGAGACGTTGCGGGAAACATACACGCTGTCATCCAGCACCAGGACGCTCGCCCTGTCAGACAGCACGAGGCTGAAGCTGGGCCAGGTGCTCCGGGAATGGCGTGACGGCAGACAGAACCTGATGCAGTTGCTCGTCACCCAGGGAACGGGGGCTAACCAGATCCGTTTGTGCCTGAATTATCGTCTGCCCAAAGCCCGGCGCCTTCACTGCAGTCTGTGGCGCGTGCCGCGGGGATGGCAGTTTGGCCGCCCCCTGACCTACGATGGCATCCAGACCCAGGATGACCGCTCGGTTCATCCCGGCGCAACGGGAAAACGTGACTGGAAAACCGTCATGCCGGGTTGAAGAGCCCCCATCTGCGCGACTGCCAAAAAACAACGTCGCCAAGACCCCACAACGATGTGTCAAGAATGGCTGCACCGACCGCCTGGCGGTTGCCGCCTGACCTTTTGTCGATACACTCTGGCTTACTCAGACTCCGGTTCTGCGGCGCGATGCGCACCGCGAGAACCCTGTGGATTGGAAGCCAGGGAATCATGTTGACGACAAACCGCAAGACTCAAATCAGTGCTGCCGTGCTCCTTCTCCTCGCCGGGTGTGGCGGCGGCGGCGCCGGTGGCTCGGATCGCGCCGTTTCCAGCAGCCCGGCCGCCCCCGGCTCGACCACGATCAACGCCAACATCAACACCGGTTCAACAGCCGTGTCAGGCGCGTCCAGCGAAACCACGGCCAGCGGCAACGCGACACAGGGTGCAGGTACCACCGCGGGGACGAACGAAGCGGTGAACGGTTCGGCGGCTGACCGGTCTCGCGCCGAGGCCGAAGCGCGCGCCCGTGAGCAGGCGGCGGCCCAGGCCCGCGCGAAGGCCGAGGCCGAAGCGCGGGATCGTGCGCTGGCCGAAGCCCAGGCCAACGCGCGGAAAGAAGCCGAAGCCCGGGCACGTGCGGCTGCGGCTGCCGAGGCCGAAGCAAAAGCCAGAGCCGAAGAACGCGCCAGAGCAGAAGCGAAGGCACAGGCCGAAGCCCAGGCCGCAGCAGCCGAGGCCGCTCGTGCGAAAGCGGAGCGTGAGGCACGGGCTGCCGCCGAAGCCGCCGCAAAGGCACGCGCAGAGGAAGAAGCACGCAGGCTGGCTGAAGAACAGGCTGCGGCTAGGGCAAAAGCCGAAGCAGAAGAAAAAGCCAGACAGGAAGCTGCGGCGAAGGCCCAAGCCGAAGCTGATACCAAGGCCAGAGCCGAAGCAGACGCCCGGCAAGCCGAAGAAGAGAAGAACAAGGCAAACACCACTGCCCAAGTAGCCGGTGACAATGCCGCCAAGGCAGAGGCCGAAGCACAGGAAGCCGGAAAAGCCAAAGCCGATGCCGAGCAGCAGGCCATCCGTGACACCGAGCTGGAAGGCCAGATCAACGCCCGACCTCCCACGATCAACGAACCGATCAACACGGCCGGCATCAGCGGTAACGTGCTGGCCGCCATGCTCGATCAGGTCGTGGCCGGCGGCATGGCAGGCAGCCCGAGTGCCATCACGCAGGCCCGGCCGCGGCCCGGGGCACCGGATGTCGTGGTCAACGCCCCACAGGCCCCAGATCGCGATTACATGAATGCCGCCCCGGCACCCGGCGCCTACACCGAAGCCAAGGCGGCCTACCAGTACCGCACGACCACCATGTCCGGTGGTGGCACGACCGGGTTCACCACGGTTCATCTGAGCCTGCAGGTCAGCCCGAGCGCAGATGCCCTGTCACTGCCTGCCACCGTCAACGTGGCAACGGGCACCGAACAGCTCGGTCAGGGTATGACACTGAACGGTGGCCCGATCACGCTGCCGCGCAACGAACGCCAGGATTTCGGTCATGTCGTTCGCGAGTGGAAGAACGGCGAATCCAGCGTGCAGCTGATGCTGCTCACAGGCGATGCGCCCGACGACGCACGGATGTGCTGGAACTATGCCCTGCCCGCCGTCGGCGTCAACCGGCTGCAGTGCAACCACTGGGAAGTGCCCGAGAACTGGAAGCGGGGCGAACCACTGCGATTCAAGGGTGTGACCATCACCGAGAAGCAGGATGGCATCGAGCAGATCTGGCAAAGCCAGCCCTGATGACATCCCCCGTTCGCCGGCCTGACCCACGCTCAGGCCGGACGGCTCACGCCGGAAACGGCATTGGGCACAGGGCCCGCCGCCTGATGGCGGCCGTTCCCTGTGCCGCGCTCAGATCTGCCCTGCCGGCAGCAGGAACGTGAGCAGGATCTGTGTCATGTACCACGCTCAGTAAGCCATCGCCAGCGGCCGCCATTCCGTCGGCAGCATCATCAGTTCATCGTCCTCCGGAATGGCGCGACCATCGGGCAGCCAGATCTTGCCGTGGCTGTCATAGACCACCAGCCCCGAGGCGACGTGACTGTCGACCAGAATGGGGATCAGCTCGTCATAGGTGCCATCTTCCGGCACTTCGATCACGGCCCGTCTGGCAGCCAGCGTCGACAGCTCCATGCCGATATCCTGGTAGCAGGCAACGAAGCGGTCCGAATACAGGCCAGACTGCGTGGCTTCGAACAACCGGGCTGCCAGCTTGAGGAAAGCCTCTGCCGACGCCCCGGGCGGTGGCGGCTGATCCTGCCACGTGTTGACCAGTGATTGAGCCTCGTCCAGCGAGGCGGGCAGCATCAGCGCCGGCTGCTCGAAATGCGCCGGGCACCAGATATAGACAGGCAAGGCAGGCATGCTTCTCTCAACGTCCAGACGGACACCAAAGCATGCACCTTAAGTCATCTGCTGCGACGCACCAAACACCGGCAGATGAACGTCGCCCTGCGAACAGCCAACGGACGTCGAAGCGGTGAAAGCCTCACAGGCATCTCCGTGGCTTTGATAACAGCCGCCCCGAACCCGCCCCATGCGGGCACTCCCGGTAGCGGACAGAAAAAAACCCAATACACCGGGATGTACTGGGCCTGATGAGCGGTGGCGGAGAGAGGGGGATTCGAACCCCCGAAGGGCTATTAACCCTTACACGCTTTCCAGGCGTGCGACTTAAACCACTCATCCATCTCTCCGAAGCACGGCATTCTAGCAAAGATTTTGCCTATTGGCTTGCCCGGATGAACCGATGTTGCACTTTCGTGCCCTGCCCTGCCTCCCGCGGTCGTCCTGGCACTCGCCGCTGAAACGGATCGGCTAGAGCGTGGCAGGCGGCCGGAGGGAGATCCGATGCCATCTGCCGGAAAACACCTCCCGGCGAGCATCGGCCCCCCTCCCGGATCTGATGCAGGATTGATCGGTCTCAGGCAGTTTCCTTCAACTGATCGAGCACGGCCGGGTTCTCCAGCGTGGAGGTGTCCTGCGTGATCTCCTCACCCTTGGCCAGCGAGCGCAGCAGTCGCCGCATGATCTTGCCGGAACGGGTCTTGGGCAGGTTCTCGCCGAAGCGGATCTCCTTCGGTTTGGCGATCGGGCCGATCTCGGCCCCCACCCAGGCGCGCAGGATGTCGGCAATGCGCTTGGCTTCGGCAGGATCGGTCGGACGCTCTCCCTTCAGCACCACGAAGGCACTGATGGCCTCACCCGTCGTGTCATCCGGGCGGCCGACCACGGCGGCTTCGGCGACCAGCTCGTGACCGACGAGGGCCGATTCGATTTCCATCGTGCCCAGACGGTGGCCCGAGACGTTCAGCACGTCGTCGATGCGGCCCATGATCCAGAAGTACCCGTCCATGTCCAGCGAGGCCCCGTCACCCGCCAGGTAGTACTTGCCCTGGAAATCTTCGGGGAAGTAACCGGACTTGAATCGCTCCGGGTTGTTCCAGACATTGCGGATCATCGATGGCCATGGCTTCTTGATGACGAGGAAGCCGCCCTGGCCCCGCCCCACATCGGCCCCGGTTTCGTCGACGATGGCCACATCCAGGCCCGGCAGCGGCATCGTGCAGGAACCGGGCTTCATGGTCTGGACACCCGGCAGCGGCGTCAGCATGTGGGCACCGGTCTCGGTCTGCCACCAGGTGTCGACGATCGGACAACGGCCGCCACCGACGTTCTCGAAATACCACAGCCAGGCTTCGGGGTTGATCGGCTCGCCGACCGACCCCAGCAGACGCAGCGAGCTGAGGTCGAAATTCTTCGGGTGATACTCCGGCGACATGTTGCCAGCCTTGATCAGCGAACGGATGGCTGTCGGCGCGGTATAGAAGATCGTGCAGCCATGGCGCTTGATCATCTCCCAGAAACGGCCGGCATTCGGGTAGGTGGGCACGCCCTCGAACACGATCTGCGTGGCACCATTCGACAGCGGCCCGTAGGCCACGTAGGAATGGCCGGTGATCCAGCCCACGTCAGCCGTGCACCAGAAGACATCATCCGGTTTCAGGTCGAAGGTCCATTGCATCGTGACGGTGGCCTGCAGCAGATAACCACCGGTGGCGTGCTGAACCCCCTTCGGTGTACCGGTGGAGCCGGAGGTGTACAGCACGAAGAGCGGGTGCTCGGCGCTGACCCAGGCCGGTTCGCACTGGTCGGCCTGACCATCCTCGACCTCGGCCATCGTGATGTCGCGCTCGGGGTTCCACGGGATGTCCTGCCCCGTGCGCTTGTAGACGATGACCTTGCGCACGGCCTCGCAGCCACCCAGCGACAGCGCCTCATCGACGGCCGGCTTCAGCGGCAGCGCCTTGCCGCCACGGTGCTGGCCGTCGGAGCAGATGACGAGGCTGGCACCCACGTCCACGATCCGCTCCTGCAGGGATTTGGCCGAAAAGCCGCCGAACACGACGGAGTGCGTGATGCCCAGACGGGCGCAGGCCTGCATCGCGACGATGGCCTCGATCGACATCGGCATGTAGATGATGGCCCTGTCGCCCTGCTGGTATCCCTGCGCACGCAGTCCATTGGCAAAGCGGCAGACCCGCGCGTGCAGCTCCTTGTAGGTCACTTTGGTGACCTCACCATCATCGGCCTCGAAGATGATGGCCGTCTTGTTCTCGACCGGTGTGCCCAGATGCCGATCGAGACAGTTCCAGGAGGCGTTCAGCGTGCCATCCTCGAACCACTTGAAGAAAGGCGGATTGGAATCATCCAGTGACCGGGTGAACGGCGTTTTCCAGTCCAGTTGCTCGCGCGCCAGTTTCGCCCAGAAGCCCGGATTGTCCTTCTCGGCCTCGGCAACCATTGCCTCATACTGCGCCATGCCCGAGATGTTGGCCTGCTTCGCAAAGGCCTCGGGCACGGGAAACACGCGACCATCATCGAGGACGTTTTTGATTTCTTCTGAGGACAAGGTGATCTCCTTCTCTTGGCTGATCCATATGCCACGGGCATGAACGGCGTGCCGGGTCAGCACGACCCGAAGAACAACCCGGTTCATTGACGGGACGCAAAGAACAGGCTGTCTTCCATCCCTTCCCTTTGGCGCATGTGATGAAGCTGTTCATCCACACGCGCCAGGCACCCCATCGACAATTTAAAACCAATCCAGACCCTTGCGGCGTCATGGATATCCCTAGTCGATGCCCCGGAAAACCCCTGTGTGGTGCGGCACGGGGGAACAGACGCAAAAAGGGCCATCCGCAGCGCCAGGGATGCAATCATCAACGCTGCAGACAGCCCCCTGCTGCCTCTGCCGTCCAGGACACACCGCCCCCGGCCGGCAGCCTCAGGGGCTGAATTCCTCAGGAGCCTGGGCGACAGGAAAGTCGCGGGCTGCAAACCGGCCGCGCCGGCTCCTCAGGCGCGGGCCACCAGGGCGGCCACGCCGGCCTCGGCCACTTCCAGATCCTCGAAGGGCTTCACGCCCGAGACGCCGACGGCACCGACCATCTGGCCATCGATCACCACCGGCACACCGCCTTCCAGCGTGCCTTTCAGCACGTCGACGCACAGGAACGCGGTACGGCCGTCGTTGATCATCTTTTCATAGGCGCCACTGCCACGTTGACCCAGGGCGGCCGTCCGGGCCTTTTCGGTGGCAATGTACGAAGCCACCGGCGCGCAATGATCCATCCGACGCAACGCGAGCAGGTGCCCGCCCGCGTCGACCACGGCCACCGTCACGGCCCAGCCTTTCTCGGCAGCCTTCCCGATGGCTGCCTCGATGGCGGCGTCGGCATCCGACAGTTCCAGCATCAGCGTCGATTTCATTTTCCTCTCCTTCAAAACGATCTGATTGATTGATCCGATGATTGAAAAAACCGCTCGTCATGCCCTGACGGATGTCAGGCATCACGCCCGTTCTGCCGCGCGCACCGCAGCCCCCCGATCCAGGTTCACGCCCGAGAGCAGCAGCAGCGCGACCACGAAATACAGGCCAGTCCCCGTCAGGGCGAGCCGGTGATCGCCCCGTGACAGCCAGCTGATGGCGCCGTAGGTCAGCGGGCCGATGATGGCGGCACACCGGGTGGCGAAGGCCCACAGACCAAAGAATTCGCCCAGCCGGTGCGCGGGCGCCAGCGCAGCCGTCAGCGCCCTGCCCGCCGACTGGCTCGTGCCCATGCAGACGCCGGCCAGCGCTGCGGCCGCCCAGAAGGCCGCGGGCGTCGAGGTACTGACCGCCACGGCCACCACGCCCACCCAGCCCACCAAGGTCAGTGCGAGCGCCATTTTATGACCGAGCCGGTCTTCGGCATAACCGAAAAGGAAGGCCCCCAGTGCCGCTGCGATGTTGACGACGAAAAACAGCATCATCGTCTGGGCCGGCTGGAAATTCATCACCTGATCGGCATAGACGGCCGTGATGGTGATGACCACGAAAACACCGGCATAAAAGAAGAAGCCGACCACGAGAAAGCGCCGGAAGTCCACGAATTCGCGGATTCTGAGCCAGGCCAGCCGCCAGTCGGTCAGGGACTGGATGGCCACGGCCGGTTCCTGCGCACTGGGCCGGGCCCGATCCTTCACCCAGATGAACATGGGCAGGGCTGCCACCGCGTAGACGGCTGCCGTGATCAGCATCGTGCCCGGCACGAAATCAGCGGCTCTGCCGCCCTGCGCCTGTACCCAGGCCACCCAGCCCAGCGACAGGCCCAGTGTCAGCAGGCCGCCGACGTAACCGAAGCTCCAGCCCCAGCCCGACACCCGGCCCAGCGCCTCGGGACGGGCCAGTTCCGGCAGGTACGCCGCACACAGCGTCTCGCCCAGCGAAAAGCAGTAATTCGAGACGATGATCAGTACACTCGCCAGCGCCAGATGCCCTGCCCCGACCCAGTACAGCCCCACGATGGACAGCACGCAGAGCAGCGTCGCCCCCATCAGCCAGGACTTGCGTGATGCCCTGGCATCGATCCGTGCGCCGATCGTGGGCAAGGTCAGCATCACGGCCAGATTCGAGACACCAAGGACGAAGGTCCAGAGGAAGGTGGCCCAGTCGGCATTGCCTGCCACATGGCCCACGAAATAGGCACTGAAGACCGCCGTCAGCACCACCGTGGTGTAACCCGAATTGGCGAAATCATAGGCCGCCCAGGCCAGCACTTCACGGCGGGTCACGCCATTCTGCAGGGTTCTCGGATCAAAAAGATTCATCTCGACGTTCACACCAGGTCTCCGGCCGCTGACGGGGATGCTTCACGCACCAGGGCACGGGTCTTATATCATGAGAACCCTCAGGAGCTTGGGCGGCACCGCCCTGCCTTTTACCGACACTGCCGATGAAGCCGATCACCGCCCGGTCAGCCCCGATGACAGCCTTTCACGCCCCCCCGACATTGGCCCCCACCCGGCGGCGCCTGTTGTGTGGCAGCCTCGTGGCTGTCGCCCTCACGATCAGCGGTTGTGCCACGCGCCAGCCCCCGCTGCACCGCAAGGCGGCCAACGAGGTGACACTGCAGGCCCTGTCCCAGGTGGGACAACCCTATCGCTGGGGCGGCAGCCGGCCAGGTGAGGGATTCGACTGCAGCGGACTGGTGCAGTATGTCTACCGCGAAGCGCTGGGCATCGAGCTGCCGCGTACCAGCCGTGCGATGAGCACCCGGGGCAAGGAAGTGGATCGGGATTCGCTCGCCCCCGGCGATCTGGTGTTCTTCCAGACCACGCGCCAGCGCAACTCGCATGTCGGCATCTACATCGGTGACGGACGCTTCGTGCATGCCCCCTCATCGGGCAGCCTCGTGCGGGTCGAGGCGCTGGACAAGCGCTACTGGACGAAGCGCTTCAACGGTGGCCGCCGGCCCGTTCTCTGAATGCCGTTCCCACAGGGCATCCCCGGGGGGCTGCCCCCCCCCCCCTGACACGCACCGAGCTTTACAGCGCAGCCGACACCACGATCTCGACGAGGATGTCGGGCGCCGCCAGCCGTGCCTCGACGGTCGCGCGGGTCGGCGGGTTGCCGTTCGCCACCCAGGCATCCCAGGCCTCGTTCATGCCGGCGAAGTTGCCGATATTGCTGAGGTAGACCGTGGCCGTCAGCAGCTTCGACTTGTCGGTGCCCGCCTCGGCCAGCACCTTGTCGATGATCGCCAGCACTTCGGCCGTCTGCCCCTTCACGCACTTCGAAGTGTCCTCGGGCACCTGCCCTGCCAGATAGACCACGTCGTTGTGGATGACGGCCTCGGACATCCTCGGGCCCGGCTTGATGCGTTGAATGCTCATGAAAGACTCCTGTTGGTCGTTTGGAAACGGTTGAAATGATGGCGATGCTGTCCTTCACGGAAGGAGCATGGGTTGCTGCCCGCGACTTTCCTGCCGCCCAGGCGCCGACGAGCTTGAGCATATCAGGAAGGCAGGCTCTCCTTCAGGAAAGCCACCACATCCGCGATCTGCCCGGGCTGGATCAGCGACGGGGCATGCCCCACGCCCTCGTAGGTCTGCAGACGCGCCTTCGGGCCACGCTGCGTCATCGCCTGCGCCACGTCCTCATCCAGGAGGGTCGATTCGGCACCACGCAGCACGAGCGCCGGACATCGTATCCGATCCCAGACATCCCACAGCGGTGGTGCCAGCCTGTCGAGCGCCTGCATGGCCACCGTGATGATGGCTGGATCATAATGCATGACCCAATGGCCGTCCTTCGGCACCACCGTGTGCTCGGCCAGCAGGCGCCATTGCTCGGGCGTGTGAGGCCCGAAACTGGCTGCCGCCACGTCCCGGGTATAGGCGAGGCCTTCCTCGAAGGTCGCGAAGGCATCCGGCCTCCGGGACAGCTGATGGACGAGCCGGCTCACGCCCTCATGGTTCACCACCGGTCCGATATCGTTGATGACGAGCCGCGCCACCGGGTTGCGGCTACCGGGCATCGCGGCCAGCATGATGCCGATCAGCCCCCCCATCGAGGTGCCGACCCAGTCGACCTGTTCCGTGTCCAGGCGCGCCAGCAGCGTCACACAGTCGGCGATGTAGAGCGGCAACGCATAGCCGCTGGTGTCCGACAACCAGTCGGAACCTCCCCGTCCCGGCATGTCAGGGCAGACGACCCGGTAGCCGTCTTCCACCAGCGCACGGGCCAGTTCATCGAAATCCCGGCCGTTTCTCGTCAGGCCGTGCACGCACATCACCACCCGGGGATTGTCGGCCTCACCCCATTCTGCATAGGCCAGGCGGTGAAGCCCACCGGGGTGAGCACAGGTTACGCTTTTCAGGACAGGTTGCAGGCGCTGCATCAGGCAGGATTCCTCCACGGTATAGAATTGCGCCGACGTCTGGGAGCGACGTATCCGGCACACGCCATTACCAGAAGGTTAACACTATCGGCCGTGCCCCCGTACGGCCCCTGACACAACACGAGGAAAGCTATGTCGAATCGAAACCTGACTGGCAAACTGGCCCTGATCACGGGTTCCACCAGTGGCATCGGCCTGGGCATCGCCCAGGTGCTGGCCCGTCATGGCGCGAACCTGGTGCTCAATGGCTTTGGTGATGCCGAGCAGATCGACGCACTGGTCAAGCAGCTTGCAGCCGAACATGGGGTCAGCGTCAGCTTCGCAGGCGGCGACCTGACGAAGGTCGAGGACATCGAGCGGATGATGAAGCAGATCGCCGACGAGCATGGCGGCATCGATATCCTCGTCAACAACGCGGGCATCCAGCATGTCTCACCGGTCGAATCCTTCCCGGTCGATCGCTGGGACGCGGTCATCGCCCTGAATCTCAGCGCAGCCTTCCACACGACCCGGCTGGCTCTGCCCCGCATGAAGGAACGGAATTGGGGCCGCATCATCAACATCGCCTCGGCACATGGTCTCGTGGCTTCGGCCGGCAAGAGTGCCTATGTGGCAGCCAAGCACGGCATCGTCGGGCTGACCAAGGCCGTCGCCCTCGAGACCGCCACCACCGGCGTGACCTGCAACGCCATCTGCCCCGGCTGGGTACTGACCCCGCTCGTGCAGAAGCAGATCGATGACCGGCAGAAGAACCTGAACCTCAGCCCCGAGCAGGCCCGCGAGGATCTGCTGGGCGAGAAGCAGCCCTCCAAGGAGTTCGTCACCCCCGAGCAGCTGGGCGAAGTGGCCGCCTTCCTCTGCTCACCCGGTGGAGACCAGGTGCGTGGTGCGGCCTGGGCCGTGGATGGCGGGTGGACCGCCCAGTAAACGGACGGTTCCCGTCTCAGCCACCACCCCTGGGCAAAGCCTGCCCGCCGGTGCCATCCTCATCCGGAACAGCATCCGGCAGGGCAGCGACCTCCTGTCCGTCGGCCGGTTGCACGCGCCAGTAGGGGGCATCATCCCAGCGACTGCGGGTGATCCTGGCTTGCTGCCCGGCACGCAATTCGATGCGGACGGCCCCATGCAGATCCGTCCGCAAGAGTGGAACCCCGTGTGCATCGAGCCGTGCCTTCAGCTTCGGGTGCGGATGCCCATGGTGATTACGGTAGTTCGTCTGCAACAGCGCCCAGGCGGGGTTCACCGCGGCCAGCAAGGCATCCCCGGCCCCTTCCGGGCTGCCCTGACGGGGCACCACCAGTACATCGGCCTTCAGCGCAGCGGTGCCGGCATGCTGCACCAGCGCCTTTTCCGATGATCGTGGCAGATCACCTGCCAGCAATACCGAACCGGCCGCCGTCCTGATCCGGATCACGCAGCTCTGACGGTCATCCCGCGCCTGCTGCCGGCTTTCGGCCATCGCCCCGGGATGCAGCACTTCGACCCAGCCGTCATGGGCCCACGGATATCGGCTGCCGGCCACACAGGGCAGGAGCCGGGCTGACGTTACCGTGGCACGCGTCGTCCCGGCGGCCGTGGCACCCGGCGCTGTCACCGGTACAGCCGGTGTGTCAGGCGTGTGTCCTGCGGCACCCGGGCCATGCCCCGGAACGGCCGCCGTTTCGATGCCCAGCAGCACAGGTGCCACGCTGCTGACCACCTGCCGCGGTCGCAACGCGGTGAACGCGGCCGATGCCCCGCCACTATGGTTCGCATCCAGATGCGACAGCACGAGCGTATCGATGCGTGTCAGTCCGCGGCTGTTCAGATAGGGTTGCAACACGCGCTCGACCGTACCGGGGCCGCCCATCCGCGCGGCGCCCGTGTCATAGAGCAGCCGGTGCTCACCCTGTTCGACGAGCACCATGCTGCCCTGGCCAATGTCCAGCGCCGTGATGAGCAGCGCGTCCTCCGGCGCCTGCCGCGCAGGCGACAGCAACAGCGGCAACAGGCACAGCAGACCCAGCCGGACACGTCTCAGGCCGGCAGGCGCCAGCAGCAGCACGGCCCCCAGCAGGGCACAAGCCAGCGTCCAGGCCCCCGGCCGGGGCAGGGAGAGCACCGCCCACGGCAGGGCATCGAGCCATCGCAGCAGGGCCATCAGCGCATCGAGCTGGAACAGCAGCAGTTTCAGGGCCTGACCAGCCAGCCAGGGCCAGACCGGTGCCAGCAGCATGACGCCGATCGCCATCGGTGTCAGCACGAAACCGACCCAGGGAATGGCCACCACATTGGCCAGTGGCCCGATCAGGGACCAGGTCGAGAAGCAGGCCACGGTCAGCGGTGTCAGGAAGATGGTGGCGGCCCACTGGTTCCGTGCCGCCTCCTGCAACGAGCGCCGAAGTGCGGCACTCCGTCCGGCCAGCGCCCGGGTCTCGACCAGAGGCTGCTGCGCGCACCAGATCAGTGCCAGCACCGCCCCGAAAGACAGCCAGAAACCGGCTTGCGCCACCGACCACGGGTCGAGCGCCACCACCGCGGCAGCGGCCAGCACGACCGGCGACAGGGGTGACTGACTGCGCCCGCCCTGGCTGAGTACGGCAGCCGCCAGCAGCATGAAGCAGGTGCGCTGCGCCGGCACACCCCAGCCCGACAGCAGCGCATAACCGAAGGCCGTCAGCACTGCCGGCACCAGAACCAGACGCTGCCGGCTCTGCCGCTGCAGCCAGTCGGCCAGCACGCCCCGGGCATGGCGGGCGAGCATCCGGTGAAGCCAGACGCAACCAGCCGACACGAGCAGGGCAAGCAGGGTCACATGCATGCCCGATATGGCCATCAGGTGACTGACACCGGTTCGGGCGAAGAGCCCCCAACCCTCTGCGCCGATCGCGCCCTGATCCCCCAGCGACAGGCCCGTCACGACCCCCATCAGCGCCCAGCGCGAGGCATCCTGGCCACCGGACGGGTCGGCACGGGTTGCTGCCACCACCTCCAGCCGTTCACGCAGGAAGGCTCGCCAGCCTTCGACCCGGACGAACAGCTGCCCGGCCAGACCCGCAGATTGGTGCGAGGCCGACGAACCGGCATCGGTCACCGCTGGACGGGAAGGCGAAGCATCCAGACGCTGACGCAGCATGATCCGCCCCACACCATCGACCTGTTGCTGCAGCAGACGCTGCTCGATATCGAAGGCGTCCGGGTTCACCGGAGCCAGCGGCTGCTTCAGACGAACCTGCAGGCGCCACCGTTGACCCGGCTCGGGCCAGATCGCCGCCTCATCGGCCTCTTCCTCCGTCACATCGTGCCGGTTCATGCCGGCTGCGCTCGCCCCCCACGACAGCGACAGATGACGCAGGCGCTGACAGGCCACCCCGGCAAGCGGTGACTCACAGCGCTGGAGCCGGAACAGGATACGATCCCCGAAATCCTGCCGCACCGGCAGTGACACCACCTGTCCTTCGACCCACAGCGGCAGGCCCTCCAGTTCGGCTGGCAGCCTTGACTGCAGCGCCTGATGGATCGGCCATGCCAGCGCCACCAGCACAAGCAGACCCAGCCCCGTCCCCCGGGAGCGTCGAGGCGCATACAGACCAAGCCCCAGCACCATCAGTGCCGGCAACCAGTGAGCTGGCGGCAGCCAGCCCGAAAACTGGAACAGGCAGGCCAGCAGCAACAGTTGTGCTGCGACCTGCCCTGCAGACGGAATCCATGGCGAGCGCATGCCGCCCGTCCGCTTAGCGGTGATGGGCGTCCATGCCGAAGGCGCTTTCTCCGGCCTCCCTCGCCTCGTGCCGCCGGGCCAGCCAGTAGGTCAGCCCCCATCCGGCCAGCACGCTACCCAGCAGAATGACGAGGTAGAACCCCAGCAGTTCGTAGAAATTGGACAGATTGTTCAGCGGACGGGCAATGCCGAGGAAGCAGGCGAACAGCCAGCTCGTCGAGCTGAGGCAGCCCATCAGCACCAGCAGGCGCTGTGTCAGTGGACTTTCTTCTGCCAGCACGCGGCCCGGCTTCACATGCCGGAAAGCCACCTCATGCAGGAACAGCCCGTTCAGGGTCAGGATCTCGACGACCAGCAGCTTCATCATCAGCTTCTGGTTCAGGAGATAGTCAGGGTTCTTGAAATAGCCCAGCGTGCAGATGGCCAGCCCCGTCAGCCACAGCACCCACAGCGCGGCGGTCACGATCGGCTTGGCCTGATGGATCTTGCGGACATCCCGACGGGCAAGCGGCTCATCGTAGCGCTTCAGCAGCAACAGATCCGTCTGCAGGATCGTGGCCACCGCGATCGCGCTGGCCACGAAGTGCGTGAAAACCAGTACCAATCCGAGGAGTTTCAGTCCATCCATATTGCCGTGTGCCCGTGACGGGAAAAGAGAGCCGTTAGCCTAAAGGAGCGGCCTCCCCCTTCCAAGCAACTCTGTCACGACGGACGGTCTTCGGGACCGGCTGACGCCCGTTCTGCGGTCTGGGCGTCGGGCTCGCCGCTTTCCTCCGGCGGTTTCCTGAGATAGAGACGGTCGGACCAGGTTGCCAGCCATTCCGGCTTGAAGGCGACGAAAATGGCGGTGAACATGCCCGTCATGAAGCCATCGCCCCAGGCCAGCAGCCAGCGGGCGACCATCGACGACAGCTCGTCGCTGCCGCTACTGAGCTGGTGCCCGGACCATTGGGCCAGCGCCCCGCTGATGAACAGGCAGAGCACGGTGCCCAGAAAGCCCCGGCCCAGAATGTAGACGAACAGATGTTCGCCCAGAACCTTGCGGATGAGTGCCCCCACCAGTAGGGCCAGTGTGGCCGGCACCATGCCGAGCCAGACGATGCTGTCCAGCATCTGCGGCCACGGCTGCGGCGCAAACCAGGCCGACAGCAGGCCGACCCCGCACAGCACCGGAATGGCCAGAGGCCAGCCAAGCGTCATCAGCACCAGACAGGCGCCCGACCACTGCAGATGCACCGGCATGATGTGCAGACGCGGCAGTGCCCACAGCCACGGCAGCAGCACGAGGGTGGCCAGCATCGGCGTCACCAGTGCACCGCCCTTCAGCATCCGCCACGGACGCAGACTGAGCGAGATGCCCAGCATGAACAGGATGAGTATGATCTGCCAAGTCATGCGGATATTGTCGGCCCTCGACGGACGGCAGGCAAACGCCGGGCTGCTGCGAGCCCTGCGCATGGCCACCGCCCTTCAGGGGCCGGGCCACGTTCATCGGTGGGCAATCCCCCTGCACGTGCGGGCCTCCGCCTACCTGCCAATGCGGCCAGCGTTTATGATCGAAGCAGATTCGAACCGATAGGAGAGGCTCATGGAAGGCATTCATTTCATCACGATTCTCGCCATTGCACAGTACCTGTATTTCGGCATGCTGGTGGGCCGTGCACGAGGCAGATACGGTGTCAAGGCGCCGGCCACTCATGGGCATGAACAGTTCGAACGTGCCTTGCGGGTCCAGACCAACACGATGGAGCTGCTGGTGGCTTTCCTGCCGGCGCTGTTCATCGCGGCTGCCTACTGGAGTCACTGGCTGGTCGTCTCACTGGGGACCATCTACCTGATCGGCCGCTTCATGTACCAGCGCAGCTATGTGGCCAATCCTGACAGTCGCGCACCGGGTTTCCTGCTGTCCATCGTCCCGGTGTTCGTCCTGCTGCTGATGGCACTGCTGGGCGTGATCTTCGATTGATGCCGGGGAACTCGGGCAATGAAGTCGCGATGTCATTGCCGCTTGCCATGCTCGCCGTCGCGGCGTATTTTCTGGCTTTGATTCATACAACCGACAGAGACCCCCATGACCAGAGAAGTTCCCGCCGTGTTCGGCAGCGTCCTGTTTCCTGAAATGCCCGTGGTTGCCTTCGAGAACGGCAGCTGGCAAGCCGTCCGCTGGCAACCATCAGCCCACATCGAGTTGTCCCCCGGCGCCCACACGCTGCACTATGGCAGCGAGTGTTTCGAAGGTCTGAAGGCTTTCCGGCAGAAGGACGACAGTATCGTGCTGTTCCGCCCGGATGCCAACATCGCCCGGATGCAGCAGAGCGCCCGCCTGCTGAGCCTGCCGGTGCCCGATGCGGACACCTTCCGCGAGGCGCTGATCGAGTTGGTGCGCCGTGCCGCCGACGTCATCCCGGACGCGCCTGCATCACTCTATCTGCGTCCGACCCTGATCGGTACCGAGCCGAACATCGGCAAGGCCGGCAAGCCCTCGGAAACGGCCCTGTTCTACATCCTTGCCAGCCCGGTCGGCGATTATTTCAAGGTCGGCTCACCGATGAAGCTGGTGGTCGAAACCCGCAGCATGCGTTGCGCGCCTCACATGGGCCGCGTCAAGTGCGGTGGTAACTACGCCTCGGCCTTGCCGCTGATCGCCAGGGCGGCGAAGGAGCACGGCGCCCATCAGGTGCTGTTCTGCCCCGACGGCGATGTGCAGGAAACCGGTGCCTCGAACTTCGCCCTGATCAAGGGTGACGAGTTGATCACGAAGCCGCTGACGGACGAGTTCCTGCATGGCGTCACGCGTGACTCGGTGCTGAAGGTCGCCGCCGACATGGGCTATCAGGTGAACGAGCGGAACTTCACCGTGGACGAGTTGCGGGAAGCCGTCGGGAACGGCGCCGAAGCCATCCTGACCGGCACGGCTGCCGTGATCTCTCCTGTCACCTCCTTCGTGATCGACGGCAAGGAAGTGATGGTGAAGAGCCAGGAACGTGGCATGGCCATCCGCAAGGCCGTCACCGACATCCAATATGGCCTGGCCGAAGACCGTCATGGCTGGCTCGTGCCGGTGAAGTGACCGGCAACTGCCCCGGCCCAGCCGGGGCACCCCATGATCCGGTGCCCCGCGCCGTCCGGCAGCGATGAACTGATCATGTTGCGAGGTGGGCCCGGCGCAGTCCAGACGGGCAGTCATCGACAAACAAAAAAGGCTTCAATGCATGCCCCCCTGAAGCAGGATGAACACATTGAAGCCTTTTCGCTGCCCCTTCCGGCACCCGACTGGCCGCGGAAGGAAAATGGCGGAGAGGGTGGGATTCGAACCCACGGTACCGTTACCGGTACGCCTGATT
>JAUMZD010000046.1 GCA_030528325.1 Lautropia sp.
GCTCGCTCAAGCACGCTTATGAAAACTCCCCCTTCTATCGCAAGCGTTTCATCGAGCACGATGTGCACCCCGAAGAACTGAAAACCCTTCAGGACATCGCCAGGTTCCCGTTCACGACGAAACAGGATCTGCGCGATACCTACCCGTTCGGCATGTTCGCCGTTCCCCAGTCCAGACTGGTTCGCATCCACTGTTCCTCGGGCACGACCGGAAAACCGACCGTCGTGGGTTATACCGCTGCCGACGTCGATCACTGGTCGAACCTCGTCGCCCGCTCGATCCGGGCAGCAGGCGGCCGTCCCGGCGACATGCTGCACAATGCCTATGGTTACGGCGTCTTCACCGGCGGCCTGGGTGCCCACTATGGCGCAGAGCGCCTGGGCTGTACCGTGGTGCCGATCTCGGGGGGCATGACCGAGCGGCAGGTCACGCTCATCGCCGACTTCAAGCCACGCATCATCACGGTCACGCCGTCCTACATGTTGTCCATCCTGGACGAATTTCGACGCCAGGGCATCGACCCTCGTGACAGTTCCCTGGAAATCGGCATCTTCGGGGCCGAACCCTGGACGAACGCGATGCGCGCCGAAATCGAGGAGGCCTTCGACATGCACGCGGTCGACATCTACGGCCTGTCCGAAGTGATGGGTCCCGGTGTCGCACAGGAATGCGTGGAAACGAAGGACGGGCTCCATGTCTGGGAAGACCACTTCTACCCGGAAATCATCGACCCTGCCACAGGCGAAGTGCTGCCAGACGGCCAGGTTGGCGAGCTGGTGTTCACGACGCTGACCAAGGAAGGTCTGCCGATGGTTCGTTACCGAACCCGGGATCTGACCCGCCTGTTGCCAGGTACGGCCCGCAGCATGCGACGCATTGAAAAGATCACGGGCAGAAGCGATGACATGATCATCCTGCGCGGTGTGAACGTGTTCCCGACCCAGATCGAGGAGCAGATCCTCAAGTGCAAGGGCCTGTCGCCTCACTTCCAGATCGAGCTGACCCGCACCGGCCGGATGGACAACATGATCGTCCACGTCGAAGCGGCCCCCGAAGCGACGGGCGCCAAGGAACGGGAGGCCGCCACGAAGGAACTGGCCCACCATATCAAAAGCGTGATCGGCGTGACGGCAGTCGTGGATGTCGCCATGCCGGGCGAGGTCATGCGCTCGGTCGGCAAGGCCAAGCGTATCGTGGACAATCGTCCGACCCGATGATCTGACACGCTGCGCGCCTGCCTGTCCTGCCGCCCAATTTCCTGGCTCCCTGGCTGGCGGCGCGCAGACCGTTTGAAGGACAAGCCCGCCAGAAATACCGGCGCACCGTTGCCAACCCCTTATTCTGCGGGCCTGGCGCCTTGTTCTGCACGCCCAGAGGGGCTTTCGCGGGGACGGATAAGTGCATGACACGCTCTAGGTTATACTGCCTTGACAAAATCCTTTTTGCCACTTGCTCTCGTATGGACAGATCGGGCTTGCTTCTCTGGCTGGTCTGCTGACATGACCCAACCTTTCATCTGTGCCCGACGGGGGTGATGGCAACGCACAGTACTGGCAGACACGAGGCATGGCACGCACACGCGCGGCAGATTTCGAAGAGAAACAGCAGAGCATTCTCAGTAACGCAGCAGCAGTCTTTGCAGAGCTGGGCGTCAAGAAAGCGTCGATGGAGCAGATCGCAGAACGCAGCAAGGTCTCCAAGGCACTTCTCTATCACTACTATCCCAGCAAGAACGCCCTGATCTTCGACGTCATCCGTTCGCATCTGATCGAACTGGGGGACGCACTGGAAGCCACGCTCGAGGAAAGCCGGGAAGATCCCCCGGAGACACGCCTGCGCAAAGTGGTTCACCAGATTCTCGAGTGCTACCGGGACGCCGATGACAAGCACAAGGTTCAGCTGAATCGTGGCTCATCGCTTTCGGACGAGCAGACCGGGGAAATACACGTGCTCGAACGCCGGATCGTGAATGCGGTGTCCAGCGTCATCCTGCAGGTTGCGCCCGACCTGAACGAACGCAAACCCCTGCTGAAACCCGTCACCATGTCCTTGTTCGGCATGCTGAACTGGGTCTACATGTGGTTCAAACCCAATGGCCCGATCAGCCGGGAAGAGTATGGCGACCTGGCCACGACGCTGATCCTCAACGGAATCAGGGACATTCGCTGACCCGACCCGTATCGGCTATCGGCGCCCTTCTCACAGACCCAGCTGTTCTGCCGTCGCCTCAGCCCAGCGACCGGCAGGCAGACGGTATCGTTTCGTGATCAGCCGGGCGCGCGCGTCCAGCTGTTCGCGGGTGACGGACAGCGGCGGGCCTTTCAGCGCCACCACCACCTGATTACCCTCTTCGGGTGAATCGAACACGAAAACCTGCGAAAACAGTGCCTCCATCCGCGCCAGGCTCCGATCGAATGAGGCGTGGCGACCGAACAGGTTGACGACCAGAATGCCGGGATCGGTCAGCGCGCGATGGCAGGCCTGATAGAAAGCCTCACCGTCATGCACGGGGCCGGCAGCTTCCTGATCATACAGATCGACCTGCACGACGCCGAAACGGCCACGCTGCTTCGGGTGGGCCACGTAGTCGGCCGCATCCGCACAGATCACGCTGAGGCGCTCATCTTCGGGCGGCAGCGCAAACCATTGGCAGGCCACGTCGATGACCTGCTGACTGATCTCGACGACCGTGACCGCACTATCGTCGCAGTGGCGATGACAGAACTTCGTGAGCGCCGCCGCACCCAGCCCCAGTTGCAGGATCCGGGCAGGCGGCTCCAGAAACAGCAGCCAGGCCATCATGTTCTGCACATAATGCAGCACCAGCTCGTCCGGCTTTCTGATCTTCATCGCCCCCTGCACCCAGGGTGAACCGAAGTGCAGGTAGCGGATGCCGTCCAGCTCGGAAAAACTGATGACCGGCTCGGGCGGCTTGCGTCGCCGGACGCGTCCGCGCGCCTTCGGGGTCTCAGCCTTCACCGGATGCGCTCCTTGCGGCCCGTACCGGGTGCCGGCAGGAACCGGACACCCGCGTTCCGTTAGTCACCCTCATCCGCGGGCGGCCAGCAGCAGCGCATTCATCCGGCGCACGAAGCCGGCCGGATCGTCCAGCTTGCCACCGTCGGCCAGCAGGGCCTGATCGAAGAGCAGGCTCGACCACTCGTCGAACTGGCTGTCCTCGGCCTTCAGGCGCTGGACCAGCGGGTGATCCGGGTTGATCTCCAGAATGGGCTGGCGTGACGGAACCGGCTGGCCGGCCTGCTTCAGCAGGCGCTCCAGCGTGCCGCTCATGTCCCCTTCGTCCGACACGAGGCAGGCGGCCGAATCCGTCAGGCGGGTGCTGACCTTCACGTCCTTCACCCGCTCGCCGAGCGCCCCCTTGAGCCTGTCGGTCAGCCCTTTCAGATCGGCTGCAACCGCTTCGGCCGCCTTCTTCTCGGCCTCGTCGGCCAGATCGCCCAGATCCAGCCCCCCCTTGGCCACCGACACCAGCGGCGTGCTGTCGAACTCGTGCAGGAAGCTCAGCATCCACTCATCCACCCGATCGGACAACAGCAGCACCTCGATGCCCTTCTTCCTGAAGATCTCGAGCTGCGGGCTGTTGCGGGCCCCCGCTTCGGTGTCGGAGGTGATGTAGTAGATGGCCTTCTGCCCTTCCTTCATCCGCGCCTTGTACTGGGCCAGCGAAATCAGGCCGTCGCCGGCGGTCTTCGTGGCGCCCTCCGCCGTGTCGGCCTCCTGTTTCCTGGCGCCTCCCTGGCCGGCATCCCCGGGCTTGCCCGAGGCTGCCTCTTTCTCGCCCACGACGACGGCGTCCACCACCCCATCGTCCGATGCCACGGTCGATACGCCGCCAGCTGCATCGGCCGTCACCGGGCCTCCTGTCGACGCGAAACGCAGCAGACCAGCGATCTTCTCGCGGTTCCTGCCGTCCTCGCCCACGCCTTCCTTCAGCACCTGGCCGAATTCCTTCCAGAACAGCTCGTAATCGGCTTGACGGTTCTCAGCCATGTCCTCCAGCAGCGACAGCACGCGGCGGATGTTGCCTTCGCGGATCAGCTTCACGTCACGGCTTTCCTGCAGGATCTCGCGCGAGACGTTGAGCGGCAGGTCGTTGGAATCGACCACGCCCTTCACGAAGCGCAGATAGGCAGGAATCAGCTGCTCGGCGTCATCCATGATGAAGACGCGACGCACGTAGAGGCGGATGCCATGACGCTGCTGACGGTCCCACAGATCGAAGGGTGCATGTTTCGGGATGTAGAGCAGCTGGGTGTATTCGGTACGCCCCTCGACCCGGTTGTGCGTGTGGGCCAGCGGTCCCTCGAAATCATGCGAGATGTGCTTGTAGAACTCGTCGTACTCGTTCTCGGTGATCTCGTTCTTCGAGCGCAGCCACAAGGCTTTGGCCTGGTTGACGACCTCCCACTCACCGGTCTCGACCATCGCCTGCTTCTCGGCATCCCACTTCGTGGCCTTCATCCGCACCGGCAGCGCGATGTGATCGGAATAGTTGCGCACGAGCGAACGGAGCTTGCCTTCGTCCAGCAGCGAATCGTATTCGTGACCGTCCTCGGTGTCGGTGTCGTTCGGGCGGATGTGCAGCGTGACCGTGGTGCCACGCTGCTCGCGCTCGATGGTCTCGATCGTGAACTCGCCATCACCGGCAGAGACCCAGCGGATGCCAGCCGCAGCCGGATCGCCCGCACGACGGCTCTCGACCGTGACGCGGTCGGCCACGATGAACGAGGAATAGAAGCCGACGCCGAACTGACCGATCAGGTTCGAGTCACGGGCGCGGTCACCCGTCAGCTGGCTGAAGAACTCCTTCGTGCCGGAACGCGCGATCGTGCCGAGGTTGCGGATGGCCTCGTCACGGTTCATGCCGATGCCGTTGTCACGGATGCTGATGGTTCGGGCGGTACGATCAACCTCGATCCAGATGCCCAGCTCGCTGTCGCCACCATAGAGGGCGTCGTTGTCGAGCGCCTCGAAGCGCAGCTTGTCACAGGCGTCGGAGGCGTTCGAAATCAGCTCACGCAGGAAAATGTCGCGGTTGCTGTAGAGGGAGTGGATCATCAGATCGAGCAGCTGCTTGATCTCGGTCTGGAATCCCAGGGTTTCTTTTTTCGTGTCGGTCATGGAAAGGACAGCTCTTCTGACAATGTCTGCAATGATATCCGCTGGAGGTGGGCATGGTGCCGCCGGCTTTCAAGAGGTGGACCGATAAAGAGACAATACAGATAAAGAGCAGGATCGATACGTATGCTGGTGATGGAACAGCCGATTCCGTGCACAAGAAAACGGGGCGGCACCAGACATCTGATGTCGCCCCTGTCCTCAACTGCCGTGACTGTCCGCGGCGTTATTGGGCTACACGGGTGTTCCAGTGCGGACGCCCCCAATCATTGGCGGTCGCAGCGTAGTAGCTCTGAGGCTTCAACGCCTGACCCGGCGTCCATCCCTCGGGCACGTTCCAGGTGGTGCAATTCTTGTAGGCTCTGCTGACCAGCATGGCGCTGGTCCAGCACAGATCGACACTTCTCTCGTCGTCGAGGCTCTTCTCGACGGACAGGGTGAGCAGCACCCGGCTCTTGCTGCCAGTGTCCGGCTGATCCGATGAGTACTTCTCAGGATCGTGCCAGTACTGCACCGTACTGCCGAAGAGGATCAGATCGTTCGGGGCGATGGTTCTGGCAGCCGCCCCGCCAGCGAGCTGTTCACCCTGATACAGCCAGTACTGCTTACCCTTGAGATCCTCCGAGTACTGGTGAATCCCGGCCCAGCGAGGCAAGGTAAGACCCTTGACCGGATCATGGGTCACGTGCATGGCCATCGTGATCTGATTGAAGGCCCAGACAGTGCCCCGGGGATCATTGGCGCTTTTCCAGGCACCACTGCGGAAAGCATACAGGTAGCTGCCGATGGCCGGGGAATAGGTGCCCATATCAGCGCCACCATCAGCATAAGTGGTGGCCCTGCTTTCGTGATAAACCGATATGCGGTCAGGGTCGTCACTCTCGGGCTTTTTCTCCCCGGGTTCCGTATCCTGCGGGCCTTTGGCCAGGCTGGCAAACGGTGGGAGCCCATCCATACCGCGCGCTCTGGGTGTCCAGGCATCGAACATGGCGGCCAGCAAGGCGCCGCTGACGCCATGAGCGTTGACAGGTGTGGCCGTGGTTTTCAGGCTTCCCTCGGCAACCGGTGCCGTGCCTTTCCGGTCATTCCAGAAATAGGCGAAGGAGGTTCCCCCCCCTCGGCAATGTACCTATCACGCAGTTCCTGCCCAAGGTGGACGAGGGGCTGGCCCGAACGCCAATCCGAAGGCACTTCCCACTGATCGCACACCTGCTGGAAATCGTTGTACGCCTTGCTGAACGTGATGCAGGTCGAGAAGCGCCGGTCGTTCTGCTCGTCATGAGCCACATCCAGTTCCACGTTGCCAAAATCCCTGACATCCTCGAAACGGGTGTTCCAGGTGTGCTTCCAGCCCGTGTAGTACTCGTTGGGCTGAATCGTCGACACCTTCTCACTGGTCAGTGTCAGCGCCAGCGGTTCTCTTGGCTTGTACTGCCTGATGTCCGGTGCTTCCTCATACTGCATGCTCAGTGTCCGGCCGATTTCCAGCGGTGCATTCACCGACGGCTGGTTTCCACCCCCCTTCTTCTGCATGCCAGGGAGCGAGACACCAAACTTGACGGCAGGCCGCTCAGGTCGTTCGACCGAAGACAGGTGGGAGGCCTCCCGCAGTGGCCCCTCCATGAGGGCGACTTCATAGACATGCTTGCCCAACCCTGAATTGCCGGTATCGGGACTCACATCTTCCTTCAGCAGAACCACGGGCCCCTTCAGATCGGTGATCTCTTCCTTGGTGTTCATGGCAAGAGAATCGTAGAACCGGAACACTTTCCTGTCCGCATCGAGCCAGCTCAACAGGGGCAGGCCGCTCTCATCCCGCTCGCCGAGCCGGGACAGCAGGGCCTGGATCAGCAGGTTCCCACGGACATGCATCGCACCGCTGGCAGCATCCCTGTAAATGGGGCCCGAGGCACCGGCTGGCGCCTTGGTGCCGAGCTTGCTCGCGTTGCTACCAGTATCGGCGCCGGCTGCACTGTTGCCTTGATTCGTAGAGTCACTGCCGCAGGCAGTGAGGGCCATGCCAAGAGCAATGACGAACGCATGGCGGGCATGATGAGGACGAAGTGTCATGTGACGACCTCCAGATCGATCGCGTGAAAACACGGAAGAATGCTCAGCACCACCTGATACGTATGTCTGACCGGCAGGCTCCCCCTGCTTCGTCATGTATCGCCACCAGATCAGTTCTGCTTGCGCAAGTGTGTGCCACGCATTCCCGGCGACGCGCTTGACAGACAGACAGGCTGTGCTCGGAACAGTATGCGTGCAACTTTGTTACTTTGTATAAATTTCCGACGAACATCAAGCCCAAGTCTCCGCTCGAAACGTAAGAGATGTTTCGCAATATTTCACATGCAAACGCTCGATATTACCTGCTCCGAATGCCCTGAACCCAGGTATGCGCCAGCGCCGGTTTCATCGGAAAAAAGAGCTGTATCAGCCTGTGCCGATACAGCCCTTCAGAGATGGCATCTGCCATGGCTTCCATGGCTTGTGCCTATCGGGCCACCCGGGTACGCCAATGAACGGTTTTGCCCCCCACATTGGCCGCCGCATAGTAGCTCTGTGGCTTCAGCACCTGGCCCGGCGTCCAGCCCTCCGGCACGACCCAGGTCGTGCAGTGCCTGGCCGGGTTGAAACCAGCGCCCGTCGAGCTCGTCCAGCACATGTCGACGCTTCGGGCCTCGGCGCTGCTCTTTTCGATCGTCAACCGGAGCAACGCCAGCCGTTTCGGCTCACCGTAGCGCACAGGGTCATGCCAGTATTGGACGGTGCTGCCGAACAGGATCAGGTCATTGGGCTCGATCAGCTTGCCGCCACCGTCACGGCTCAGCTGTTCTCCCTGGTACAGCCACACCTGCTTGCCCTCGTGATCGATACCCAGTTCATTCAGACCCGCCCACCGGGGCAAGGTCAGCCCCGTCACGGGGTCATGGTTCAGATGCATGGCCATCGTGTTCTGGCTGACCTCTCTGGAAGGGCTGCGAGCATCGGTCGGACTCTTCCAGACACCACTTCGGAAGGCATAGAGGTAATTGCCTACCACCGGCGAATGGCTGCCCAGATCCGTTGCGCCATCGGCATAAGTGCTTGCCCGACTTTCATGGTAGACGGAGACACGGGCGGGATTGTGTGTGGCAGGACTGGCATCCAGCACGCCACGGGTGGCGGCAGCGAAAGCAGGGAGTGCTTTCATGCCTGCGGCACGGGGTGTCCACGCATCGAACATGGCCGCCAGCAATGCGCCGCTGATGCCGTAGTCGTTGATGGATGCCGACGTCTTTGTCAGGCCATCGGGCGATACCGGCGCCGTGCCTTTCCGATTGCTCCAGTTCCAGGACAGGACATTGCCGCCCAGCTCGGAAAAGAAGCTTTCCTCCAGCGTCTGGGCCACATGAGTCAGCGGTTGACCCGAAGTCCACCCGGCAGGCACCTCCCATTCATCACAAAGCACCTGGTTTTCGGCGTAGGTTTTCTCGAATCCGATGCAGGAAGAAAAACGGTTTGGGGCTCTTCGGGAATAACGGGTCTCCAGCTTCACGGACGAAAAGGTACGGCTGTCACCGCCCACGTTCCAGTGATGCCATGTCCGCCCTGACGTGGAACGCCCGGCCATCAGATGGTACTCAGCCGGTTGAATCGTGGTGACCGCCTGACTGGTCAGCGTCATTTCGTCGACTTGCGGCGGCCTGGTGGCCCCCAGCTGGTAAGCCTTGTCGATCCGGATTTTCAGCGTTTGCCCGATGTCGAGAGCCTTCGTCACCGGCGGCTGGTTCCCGTCCCCCTTTTTGGGCAGGCCTGGCAGCGAAACGCCGAATCTGACCGACGGCTGATCAAAGGGGCGGATGCGGATGCTGCCTTCGTTCTGGATATGGGCAGGATGATGCAACGGGCCCTGACGGAGCCTGATCTCTGCCACATGCGAGCCCAGGCCGGTGTTGGCCGTGTCTGGCTGGATATCTTCGGATAACAGCGCCGCCGGCCCATGCAGCGTGGAGGCCGCCCCGCCATCGCCCACCTGTGTGTTGTTGTAGGTTTCGGCATCGAGCCAGGCGATCATGGGTTGACCTTTGGCATCGCGGCCGTTGCCCCTCGACAGCAAGGCCTGGATCAACAGATCTCCGCGAATGTAGACCGACCGGTCGGCAGGGTCCTCGTAAATGGGCCCCGTCGCACCGGCTGGCGCCTTGACGCTGAGTGTAGCCTTGTCGGTACGATTGTCGGCCCCGCCGGGGCCGCTGCCAGGGCCCGCAGACTCGCCGCCACAAGCGGCCAGCGCCATGCCCAGTGCAATGGCCAGGGGAGTTCTGACGTACTGAGAGCGAAATGACATATGAAAACCTCCGGAACCGGTACGTAAAAACGCGGATCGACGTTCGGGTTTCACCCAACACGGGAGTCTCACGGACTGTCAGGCAGTTCATGGCAGTATGCCGCCGTAAATGTAACCATGTATAAATATCCGACATTCGATTCCTGCCAGAATCAAACAAAAGTAACTTATATGGCTGTCTGACTCACATCGGGCTGCAGTCCGGCCTCCTGCCAGCGTACGGTTGTTCAGGTCATTCAGCAGAACCAGCCTTGAGCGAACCAGGCCGACGAGACCCTTATCGTAGAGGCTTGTATCGGCCTATCCGATACAAGCCTTGAATCAGCACACAAGCAACCGTCTTACCGGCCTGTGCGGGTACTCCAGTAAAACGGAGGCTCCCGGTCTCTATGAAGGTGGTGCGTCATGAGCTGATAACCCTGCGGCTTCAGAATCTGGCCTGGCATCCACCCCTCCGGGATGATCCAGGTCGTGCAATTCTTGCTCCATTCGTACCCATACCTGATATGGATCTTCCAGCACAGGTCGGCGCTTCGAGCGTCGCTCGCACTCTTTTCCACGCTCAAAGTGACGGCTACATTCCTGTCGGGATTGTTGTAATCGTAGTCGTCGATCCAGTACTGCACGATGCTGCCAAAGAGAAGCAGGTCGTTCGGGGCGATGACCTTGACCTTCCTGTCAAGACTGAGCTGTTCACCCTGATAAAGCCAGATCTGATGGCCACCATTTTTTTTATCAACGCCCACTTCATGCAGCCCAGCCCAGCGCGGCAAGGTCAATCCCTTCACCGGGTCATGGTTCAGATGCATGGCCATCGTCAACTGCCTGAACAATTCGGAAGCAGCGCGAGGCTCTCCCGGGCGTTTCCAGGTGCCGCTGCGGAAAGCGTAGAGATAACTGCCCACAGCAGGCGAATGCGTGTCCGCGTGAGCAGTGCCATCGGCATAGGTGGTGGCCCGGCTTTCGTGGTACACCGACACACGGGCAGGGGGGTTGCCATCAGGCACAAGCGTGCCAGGTGTGGGGTCCAGCGCACCTTTGACAAGACTGGCGAAACCAGGCAGCGCACGCATGCCGGCAGCGCGAGGCGTCCATGCATCGAACATGGCGGCCAGCACCGCCCCGCTGATGCCATGCTGATTGATAGGCTCCGTGGTGGTTTTCAGGCTATCGGCCGAAACCGGTGGCGTGCCTTTTCGGTCATTCCACCGCCAGAACGTGCGGTCATAAGAGGAAAAGGTATCCAACAGATATTGGGACAGATGGGTCAGCGGCTCTCCTGAAGACCAGCCATCTGGAACCTGCCACCGATCACACAACCAGTGCTCCTTATTATACGGGCCCTGATAATGCACGCAAGCCTCGACGTGCCTTTTTTCAAGATCCACGACCTGAACTTCCAGCCTCACCTGGCGGATGATCTCGCTTCCCCCCCACCAGCCATGGTGCCATAGCACTCCTTTATCTATACGGGGATTTTCACCATCATTCCAATAATAGGCATTCGGATGAATGGTCTTGGCAGTCGCGGTCGTATACGTATACTCCTTGCCAAATCCCCCTTCATACAGGGTTTCGCTTAAAAACGCGTTATCCCTCATGACCCACAGCTTCATCCTGCGGCCGACTACCAGCGGCGTTGTCACCGGCGCCTGAATCCCTCCCCCCTTCCTGCTCATGCCAGGCATCGACAAGCCAAACTGGATGGAAGACTCGTCAAAATGCCTGATGCGCCAATCCCCTTCCCGCTTGTGAATATGCTTTGGATAAAGGAGAGGGCCATGCTTGAGGTCGATCGTTGCCACATAGGGACCCAACCCCGTCCGGGCCGTATCAGGCTTGATGTCTTCCGCCACCAACGCCGACGGCCCCAGTAGCGGCAATCTTTCAGGGTCGTCATAAATATATGTATAGGTGTCTGCATCGAGCCAGCTGATCAGCGGCTGACCTTTCGCATCACGCTCATTCAGTCTCGACAGCAAAACCTGTATCAACAGATCCCCACGAATATGGATCCTCCGAGTATCAGGATCCTCGTAAATAGGCCCCTTGTCATCCACCGACGTGGGCGCCTTGGTGCTGAACATGCCCTTCCCGACACGACTGTCGGTACCGGTTGAGCCACCGCCGTCAGGGCTGACAGATTCGCCGCCACACGCGGCCAACGCCACCCCAAGGGCGATGGCAAGCGCAGTCTTGCCGTGTTGAAAACGGAATGTCATGTCACATCCTCCTGGATCGATACATCGAATACGAGAGATGCTTGCGCCCGACGCTGGAAGGGATGCCTGATCGGTCAGGCGAGCGCTTGACAGTATGAATGTAACAATTTGACATCAGGGCAAGCGCTGATGCTCGATGACTACAATGTTTCAATTACTGAATAAAATTACTTTTTAATACAAATATCGGGTGAGCCTGATGGCGTGAGCCCCAGCACGAACACGTCCCCGTCCGCTGCCATGAACGCACGGCCACGGTAATGCACCCGCACTTCGGCCAGCAGGCCGGCCTGCTCCTCCGGCGAGTGGTGCCGGGGGCTGAAATGCGTGAGGATCAGGTTCGGCAGCCCCGCCTCTTCGGCAAAGCACGCGACCTCCCGGGCGCTGCTGTGCCCACGCCCGGCCCCGATGCGATCCTGCACCGCCTGCGAATAGGTGGCTTCGTGCACCAGCAGCTGGGCGCCCCGGCAGGCCCGGGCCAGCACCGAAGGCGCTTCATTGTCCCCGCCGATGACGGCCGCGAGCGCCTGATGACGGATGCTGAGCACCGCCGCGCTCTTCAGCGTGCGCCCCTGCCAGACGACATCCTGCCCCTCACGCAACCGTCCCCACAGCGGCCCCGGCGGGAGCCCCTGGGCCTCAAGCGCGGCCGCATCGAGCTTCACGATGCGCTGCCTCAGCTCGAATCGAAACGCATGGCTCGGCACCCGATGCTGCTGCGCGTGCGTGCTGAGCCACAGCTCGGCATCCCGCCCCACCATCAGCCGACGGGCTTCGTCCTGGCAGGCCACGACATCGGTGAAGCGGATCTCGAAGGGCAGATGCAGATCCGTCAGCTGCCAGGTGGCCTGCAACCACTGCCACAGCGGCGCCGGCGCGATCAGCTGCAACGGATGCTGCCGGCCATTGAGACCCATCGACGCCAGCAGCCCGGGCAGCCCATAGCAATGATCGCCATGGACGTGACTGATGCACACCCCCGCCAGATCGTGCAGCGACAGCGGCTGCGCCAGCAGCTGGTGCTGCGTCGCCTCCGCACAGTCGATCAGCCACCAGCCCCGCCCCGTGGTCGGACTCTGCAGCGCCACCGCCGACATGTTGCGCTGGCGGGTTGGTACACCGGATGAGGTGCCGAGGATGGTGAGTTTCAGCATGGGAAATCGGGGTTTCGGTCATGATGCCCACAGCACGCCTCTCGAAGTCGCCGTCCTGTCGCATCCTGTAGCCGGCGTACCCGGTGTCCGCCGACGAATCCTTTACCGTCAGGTTGTGAGGAGGTGGATACCGGGTACGCCGGCCCCACCCGAAGCAGCAAAGCGGCCGGCCTCCACCAGCGCACACAACAGGCAGGCCAGCCTCACATCACCCGTCCACCAGCCCCCTGTCCCCCGGCATCCACAGCCCCACTTCCTTCCACCGCGGGTCCAGCTGCCTGCCCTTGCGGCCACGGGCGGCGCGGAAGCCGTCGATCTCGCGCGCGGACATCGTGCGCTGCATCGCCTTCGATCCTCGCCCGACCCCCGTCACGACCAGCCCGGCCGGCCCGGCCACGATCGCCTGGCGCAGGCTGTCGCCCTTGTCGAGCCCCATCAGCGTCACACCCCGGCCGCCGTTCTTCAGGCGCTTGACCTCTTCCACCCAGAAGGCCAGCACCCGACCCTTGTCGCCGCCGCCAGCGCCTTCGGTCAGGCAGACGACCGAGGTCTGCTGTGCTGCGTCGAAGAGCACGGGCGGCAACGGCTGGTCGCCCGCCTCCAGTGTGAGGAAATGCTTGCCGGCCTTCATCCGGCTCTGCCAGTCGGCCGCCTTGCACAGCAACCCGTAGCCGCCCTGCGTGGCGATCAGCACATCCGTGTCGGCTTTCGCGGCGAAGGCGTGCTGGATCATCGCGCCCGGCGCCAGCTCGATGAAGCTGGTGATCGGCACGCCGTCGCCCCGGGCCGAAGGCAGGCTCGCCACCGGCACCGAATAGACGCGCCCGTTCGTGGCCATCGCATAGACCTGGTCGCTTGTCATCACCTCGAAAGCGCCCTGCAGGCTGTCGCCGGTCTTGAAGCTGAACTGGCGGGCATCGTGTCCGTGACCCTGGCGCGCCCGCACCCAGCCCCGGGCCGAGATGATGACGGTGACCGGCTCCTCGATCTGCTTCTGCTCGACCACCGCCCTGTCGGCCGCCTCGATCAGCGTGCGGCGGGCATCGCCATAGGTCTTGACGTCGGCCTCGATCTCCCGGATGACGGCCTTCTTCAGCGCGCTGTCACTGCCCAGCAGGGTCTGGAGCTTCTTCTGCTCGTCGAACAGGCTCTTCAGCTCCTGCTCGATCCTGATGGCCTCGAGCCGGGCCAGCTGACGGAGCCGGATTTCCAGGATGTCCTCGGCCTGTCGTTCGGTCAGCCCGAATGCTTCCATCAGCGCCGGCTTCGGTTCGTCCGATTCCCGGATGATGCGGATCACCTCGTCGATGTTCAGCAGCACCAGCTGCCGACCTTCGAGGATGTGGATGCGGTCCTCGACCTTGCCCAGCCGGTGCGCGCTGCGACGGCGAACCGTCAGCAGCCGGAAATCGATCCATTCCTGCAGGATCTCGGTCAGCGACTTCTGGCGCGGACGCTGATCGCGCCCCAGCATCACCAGGTTGATCGAGACCGTGGTCTCGAGGCTCGTGGCCGACAGCAGGCTGTTGATCAGCAGCGACTGGTCGATCTTCGAGGTTTTGGGTTCGATGACGAGCCGCACAGCCGCCTCGCGCCCGCTCTCGTCCCGGATGCCATCCATCACGCCCAGGATCTGCGACTTGGTGTGAAGCTGCTCGGGCGTCAGCGTCTTCTTGCCGGCCTTGACCTTCGGATTCGACAGCTCCTCGATCTCTTCAAGCACCTTCTGCGACGACACGCCCTGCGGCAGCTCGTCGATGACGAGCTGCCACTGGTGGCGAGCCAGTTCCTCGATGTGATAGCGGGCCCGCACGCGGATCGAGCCACGGCCCACGCGGTAAGCCTCCGCCAGATCCTCGGCCGAGCTGATGATCTGGCCGCCCCCCGGAAAATCCGGCCCCGGCAGGATGCCCATCAGCGCCTCATGCGAAAGCTTCGGGTCACGGATCAGCGCGATGGCGGCCTCGGCCACTTCCTTCAGGTTGTGGGACGGGATTTCGGTGGCCATCGCCACCGCGATGCCCGAAGCACCGTTGAGCAGGATCATCGGCAGACGGGCCGGCAACTGCTCCGGCTCCTCGGCCGAGCCATCATAGTTAGGCACAAAATCAACGGTGCCCTGGTCGATCTCGTCGAGCAGCAAACGCGCGTAGGGCGTGAGCCTCGCCTCGGTGTATCGCATGGCAGCAGCACCATCACCATCGCGGGAGCCGAAGTTGCCCTGCCCGTCGATCAGTGGGTAGCGCAGGCTGAAATCCTGCGCCATCCGCACCATCGCATCATAGGCCGCGCTGTCGCCATGCGGGTGGAACTTGCCGAGCACGTCCCCCACCACCCGCGCCGACTTGACCGGCTTGGCCGTGGGGCCCAGGCCCATCTCGTGCATCGCGAACAGGATGCGCCGCTGCACCGGCTTCTGCCCATCGCAGACATCGGGCAGTGCCCGGCTGCGGATGGTGGAAATGGCGTAATCCAGATAGGCACGCTCGGCATAGCGGGCCAGCGTCAGCGTGTCGCCGGTGTCGTCCTCGAATCCGACGGCATTGTCAGCGATGATGTCGTCCATCCTGTCCTGTCTTCCTTCTCAGAGCGTGTTATGAACTTATGTGCCCCCGCGCTCTAAACGTCGGCGCGCGCCTCGTGGCCGTTCTCTTCGAGCCAGGCCCGGCGGCCTGCCGCCTCGCCCTTGCCCATCAGCATCGTGAACTGCTTCTCGGTGTCCTTCACGCCCACCGAGCCGAAGCTCACCATCGAGAGACTGCGAGTGGCCGGGTTCAGCGTGGTCTCCCACAGCTGCTCGGCCGTCATCTCGCCCAGCCCCTTGAAGCGCGAGACCGTCCAGCTGCCTTCACGCAACCCATCCTTTCGGAGCTTGTCTTCCACATGCTTCAGCTCGCGCGCATCGAGGCAGTAGAGCTTGCGCAACGGCTGCTTGCCCCGCGCCGGCACATCCACGCGAAAGAGCGGCGGACGGGCCACGAAAATGTGGCCGGCATCGATGAGCGCAGGAAAATGCCGGAAGAAGAGCGTGAGCAGCAGCACCTGGATGTGCGAGCCGTCCACGTCCGCATCCGACAGGATGCAGATCTTGCCGTAGCGCAGGCCGGAGAGGTCGGGCGAGTCGCCGCGCGCATGCGGATCGACGCCGATCGCCACCGCGATGTCGTGGATCTCGTTGTTGGCGAACAGCCGGTCGCGCTCGGTCTCCCAGGTGTTCAGCAGCTTGCCGCGCAGCGGAAGCACCGCCTGGCACTCCTTGTCCCGGCCCATCTTCGCCGAGCCGCCCGCCGAATCCCCCTCGACGAGGAACAGCTCGTTGCGGGCGATGTCGGTGGCTTCGCAGTCGGTGAGCTTGCCCGGCAGCACGGCCACCCCCGAGCCCTTGCGCTTTTCGACCTTCTGCGCCGAGCGCTGGCGGGCCTGCGCCTGCCGGATGACGAGATCGGCCAGCTTCTTCGCCTGGTCGACATGCTGGTTCAGCCACAGCTCGAAGCTGGTGCGCACGAAGCCGGAGACCAGCCGTACCGCATCGCGCGAGCTGAGACGCTCCTTCGTCTGCCCCTGGAACTGCGGATCGAGCACGCGCGCCGACAGCACGAAGCTGGCCCGTGCAAAAGCATCTTCGGCCATCAGCCGCACACCCTTCGGCTGCAGGCTGTGCAACTCGATGAAGGCGCGGATGGCATTGAACAGCCCCTCGCGCAGGCCCGACTCGTGCGTACCGCCGGCTGGCGTCGGGATCAGGTTGACATAGGATTCGCGGGCCAGCGAGCCGCTGTCGGTGAAGGCCACCACCCAGTGAGCCCCTTCGCCTTCGGCAAAGCTGTCGTCATCCGCTTCGGCATATTGCTGATGTTCGAAGAGCAGGATCGGCTCGACCTCGGCCTGCTGGCCCAGCTCCTCCTGCAGATAACCACGAAGCCCCTCGTCGTACTGCCATTCACGTGTCTCGCCCGTCTTTTCCAGAAACAGCGTGACCTTGACCCCTGGCAACAGCACGGCCTTGCTGCGCAGCAGCCGCTCCAGCTCGCCGAGCGGGATGGTGGCACTGTCGAAATACTTCGGATTGGGCTGGATGAGAACGCGCGTGCCCGAGACCGGATCCTCCCGGGCGGCAGCTTGCTGCGTGAGCGGCTCGCGCAGGTCGCCATCGGCAAACGCGATGCGGTGGGCCACACGGCCCTTCTCGCTCTTTTCTCCCTTGCGCCAGACCGTGACGTCGAGCCGGGACGATAGCGCATTGGTCACCGACACCCCCACCCCGTGCAGGCCGCCGGAAAAGCTGTAGGCACCGCCCGCCGTCTTGTCGAACTTGCCCCCGGCGTGCAGCCGGGTGAAAACGATCTCGACGACCGGCACCCCCTCTTCGGGATGCAGCCCCACCGGAATGCCCCGGCCGTTATCCGTCACCTCGACGCGACCGTCCCTGTACAGGCGGACATCGATGCAGGTGGCAAAGCCCCCCAGCGCCTCGTCGGCCGCGTTGTCGATGACTTCCTGGATGATGTGGAGCGGGTTTTCGGTTCGGGTGTACATGCCCGGCCGCTGCCGGACGGGCTCCAGCCCCTTGAGCACCTTGATGGAGGCCTCGGAATAGGCGGCTGAAGCAGAACGGGAAGAAGAGGATCGTGTTGCCATGCGGCAATTATCGCCGATGCCGCAGAACTGTCATCCTGTCTGTGATGTTTTGCACAGCGGGCACAGGCCCGGAAGTTCTCTATGGAGGCCGAGGGTAAATCACAATGGTAAAAAAATGGAAATTACAATACGGCCAGGATGCCCGCCCCCCCTCTCCTCCGGCGGGACCGACATGGAGGTCGTATGGCAAAAGGAAGCAAGATTTCAGTGGTCGGCGCTGGCGCCGTGGGTACCGCGGTGGCCTATGCTGCCCTGATCCGGCAGAGTGCGAGCGAGATCGCCCTGTATGACATCAACACGGCCAAGGTCGAAGCCGAAGCGGCCGACCTGGCCCACGGCTCGCACTTCACGGCCTGGCCCCATGTCTACGGCAGCAGCGACGTCTCCGTCACGAGCCACAGCGATGTGGTCGTGATCACGGCCGGCGCCAAGCAGAAGCCCGGCCAGAGCCGCCTCGAGCTGGTCAACGACAACGCCCGTATCCTGAAGGCGATGATGCCGGATCTGGTCCGCGCCTCGCCCGATGCCATCTTCATGCTGGTGACGAATCCCTGCGACGTGCTGACGATGTGGGCGCAGCACATCACGGGCCTGCCCACCAGCAAGGTGATCTCGAGCGGCACCGTGCTCGACTCCTCCCGCCTGCGCCGCCTGCTGGCCGACCGTGCCCGAATCTCCACGACCAGTGTCCACGCCTCGATCATCGGCGAGCATGGCGACAGCGAGTTTCCGCTCTGGTCCCAGGCCCGTATCGGCGCGGTGCCCATTGCCGACTTCCGGATCGACGGCCAGACCGTGTTCACACCGGATGTGCTCGACGACCTGGCCCACCAGGTGATGACCAGTGCCTACCGCGTGATCGCCGGCAAAGGGGCCACCAACTTCGCGATCGGCCTGTCGGCTTCGCGGATCTGCGAGGCCATCATCCGCAACGAGCGTGCCGTCATGCCGGTCTCGAGCATCATGCACGGTCAGCATGGCATCGACGGCGTGGCCCTGTCGTTGCCGAGCGTGATCGGCTCGGGTGGGGTCGAGCAGGTGCTCGACACGCCGATGAATGAAGCCGAAGAAGAAAAGCTGCGCCAGTCGGCCCAGACCATCATGAACACCTACGAGGCCATCCAGCATTGATCCCACCAAAGGTCGGCTGCGCCCACTGATCCGGGCGTCAGCTGATCAGAAAAAACTCGCCCCCGGATCCGGACAGGACACCGGGGGCGGGTTTTCATTCAGATGGCTCAGTGATGATGAGCATGGCCCGGCACCGGCGCATCACGCGTCCCGGGCCGTGCCGGATCCCAGATCCGGACGTGCTGCATCATGCCCAGATCCTCGTGATCGAGGATGTGGCAGTGAAGGACGAAATCACCGGCGTAGCGCTGGTAGCGGGAGCGGACGATGACCGTGTACTGCCCCTGCGAGGCATTGCCGCCGGGGCCGGATTTCACGAAGATCGTGTCCTTCCAGACGCCCTTCAGACCACGGAACTGCGTGTCCACCTGCCCTTCCGCATCATCGGGTACATCGAAGCCGCTCACGTCACGCCCCTTGGGATCGAGGATGGCCACGATCTGGAACGGGTTGACATGGATGTGGAAGGGATGGGCTGCCACCTGAGAGCGCAGGTGCCATTCCTGCACACCGCCCAGTTTCAGCAACCGTCCGGTCACACTCGGGTCATAGGGCTTGCCATCCACCTGGAAGCTGAAGCCCTCACCCTCACGGGCGATGTTGAAGGTCACGGTCTCGTTCGGCTCCGTCAGTTCCGACCGGCTGATGGTCTTGTGCGGCGCATAGGCAGCAAGGCTCAGTGACGACTGAAGGTCGGCAGCCACCTGGCGCCGCATCGAACCGCTGACGTTGCGCACAGCCAGCTGCACCATCTCACGCTTGAAATGGGCCGGGATCTGATCATCCCGCAGCTGCACGGCACCCGGGTCCACGGCCACCACGCCCAGCAACTGCTGGACAGCCACGCCGTTCACACTGCCCGAACGGGGCGTACCCGTATCCATCACGCAGTAATAGCCGGCGCGGGGGAAGACCATGACCGAATCCCACCGGTAACCAGGCTGGAAGGTGGTGGCCGTGGTGCTCATGACGTTGTTCATCGTCAGGCCGTCGGCCGCAACCAGATACTGGGGCAGCGGCTCACCGGTACAGAAATCATTGACGAAGCGACGCAGCTGATCGGGCCGCATGCGCGAGAAATTCGGCAGGGCCTGACGCCAGCGGATGTTCGCCTGACGGAACTGGAGATTGATGGTTTCGCGCACGCCGGCATGAATCATCCGCCAGCGCTCGAAACGCCCCGCCCGTGCGCCGGCGAAAGTCGGCAGTGTCAGACCATTGAGGGTCGTGAAGCGGCCGGAACGGGCCCAGGTGCCACCCTGAAGTGCATCGTAGTTCTCGATGCCACCCACATCGCCGTCATCACATTTCCAGAGCCCGCCGGGCGTCTCTTCCTTGATCTTGCCATCCTGGTCACGGCAGCTGTACTGGATCTGCTGCATCACCAGCACACGCTCCTGGACACGGTGCCGGGCATTGGGCCGCAACAGCGTATCGAGGTCTCCCGGGCGCGACGCGGTCGGCTGGCGGTCGCCGCGCACGATCAGCGCACCGGCCATGCCGCTGGAGACCTGAAGCGCCGTCGAACCGTGCAGGTGGCTGTGATACCAGAAGGTGCCTGCCGGATGGTCGGACGGAATGTCGATCTGATAGCGCTGGCTTTCGCCCGGCCGGATCGTCAGGAAGATGTTGTCGCTGATGCCGTTCGGATCCACCCAGAGACCATGCGTGTGCAAGTTGGTGCTGTTGAAGCAGTTGGGTATGTTGTGATCGGCCCCTTCCCGATTCTGGCAGGACGGGTCGTCCTTGGGCAGGTTGTTGTTCAGGCGGACGTTCAGCCGTGTTCCGGGGCGGATGTCGATGGTCGGCGCCACCAGCGGCTGATTGGAGCGGCCATGATAGCTGCGCAATCTGACCCGATCATACTTGCCGCTGACCGGATTCCAGATATAGGTGTTCACATAGCCGACATTCAGACGGACATTCTGCTGCCGGGCTGGCGGCAGGACGGCCTCGTTGCCACCGCGCCGGACGCCCGCCGCTGCGGTGGACGTGGATGCGACATTGTCCTGGGCCGTGAAGATGGGCGGATTCTCGACATTCCGGAAGGTTTGCGCCGACTGTGCCTGGACGCCTGAATGCAGGCCCAGCGCTCCCAGCAGAATCAGCGAAAGTCTGGCCGGTTGCGAGAGCCGGAAGCTTCCCGCACGGGTTCTGTTCATGAACGGATGAGTTTGTGGCATGGATTTCTCCGCGTTGATGTTCTGGGGAAAACCGGTGGATCCAGCCGTGCGACCGTCATCGGTTCATGACAGGCACGGGATCCAACCGGCACTTTCCTTTTCTTCGCCTCCCAAGCATATGCCTGCTCATCAGGTACAGCTGTAGTGAACATTAATGATTCATCTGACAAAAATTAATGATATGCACCGACTGTAAGCGGCACTTACAAATTTCGTCACCCAAAAAACCTGAACGAAGTCAAATCCGGATTTCTGAAAAAAATCATATGCTTGAAAACCACCCCTGACAGCGTCTCGACACCAGGATGCCAACTCTCGTTCATACTTACCAGTAAAAACAATTCGTCATGAAATCATTCATGATGACAGGACATGCAACTTGACAGTGACAGGAAGACGGACGGATCCCGACGGGATTGATAAACTGTGACCAGGTGTACCGCGCACCGCCCGCGCTTTCCCCCCCCGGGATATCTCACAGAACGGATTTTCATGATGGCCCCCGAGTTTCGCCTTCTCCGCCATGCCATGACGCTGACTGCCTGTCTGGGCGCTGCCGGGGCTGCCCTGGCCGCTTCACCGGTATCCGGGAATTCCTTGCGCCAGAGCAGCACGCAGGACCAGGTTGAACAGGCAGTGTCGGCTGCCGGGCCCGATGCCGACAGGCTGCTGCGTGCCAACAACTGTACGGGCTGTCATCAGACCGATCGAAAACTGGTGGGTCCCGCCTTCCGGGCCGTGGCCAGACGGCACGCCGGCGAGCCCGAAGCTGTCGAACGACTGAAGAAAAGCATCCGGCAGGGGGGCGGCGGTCGCTGGGGCCCCATTCCCATGCCGCCCTACCCCGCCATGAAGGATGAAGAGCTTCAGGCCATCGCCGAATGGATCATCAACCTGAGATGACAGGCGGGGCTTTTTGGCGAATTGATGCGCGTCAAAGCACAATTGACTGAATGCGTCATATTGATGGCTTTTCTATTCCCAGACTGAAAATCAAGAGGATACGAGACATGCAGACCACGCCTTCTGCCCAGCCCGCCGCTACCGCCAAGGCCGCACCGGCCGAAGCCGGTGCCGCTGTCCCGACTGCCGCCACGGCACCGGCCCCTGCTCCGAAAACCGATGGTGCCGGGGCGAAGGCATCGACACCGCGCAAGACGGCAGCCGGCAAGACCCGCACGACCCGTCGTACCACGGCCGCCACGAGAAAGGCGGCCGATGCAGGCGGCGAGGTTCGTCCCGCCGCCAAGGGTGACACCCCGCCCGCCCTGGGCAAGAAGGAACTGGCCAGGTTCGTGACGGACCAGCGCCAGGAGGCCTGGTTCGAGAAAAAGGTCGAAGCCGTCAGCCGCATCCTCGATAATGAGCAGAACGAGAGCGCAGAAGCTCGTGCGAAGGCGCTCCGGGCCATCCTGGAAGGTGCTTCGCCCGACGATCAGGCCGCACTGCGCAAGATCCTGAATGCCAAGAAACCATCGAAGAGGCTGAAGAACGTGTTGAACAATCCCGATGAAGAGCTGTCCGAGGATTGGCGCGACGGCGGTTACCCTTACAAGAACCTGCTTCGCCGTTCCTCCTACGAGAAAGAAAAGTTCCGCCTTCAGGTAGAGCTGCTGAAACTGCAGGCCTGGGCCAAGGAAAAGGGCGAGCGGGTCGTGATCCTGTTCGAAGGCCGTGATGCAGCCGGCAAGGGCGGCACGATCAAGCGTTTCATGGAGCACCTGAATCCGCGCGGTGCCCGTGTCGTGGCCCTCGAGAAACCGACCGACACCGAGCGTGGCCAATGGTACTTCCAGCGCTATATCGAGCACCTGCCCTCGCATGGCGAAATCGTGCTGTTCGACCGCAGCTGGTACAACCGGGCCGGCGTCGAGCGCGTGATGGGCTTCTGTACCGACGAGGAATATCACGAGTTCATGCGCCAGGCACCCGAATTCGAACGTCATCTGGTTCGCAGCGGCATCCATCTGGTCAAGTTCTGGTTCAGCGTCAGCCGCAAGGAGCAGCGCCGCCGCTTCCGCGAGCGTGAGGCCCACCCGCTGAAGCAGTGGAAGCTGAGCCCGGTCGACAAGGCCTCGCTCGACAAGTGGGATGATTACACCCGCGCCAAGGAAGCCATGTTCTTCGAGACCGACACGGCCGATTCCCCCTGGACCGTGATCAAGAGCGACTGCAAGAAGCGCGCCCGCCTGAACGCGATGCGCTATGTGCTGCACAAGCTGCCCTACGGGAACAAGGCCCTCGACAAGATCGGCAAGATCGACCCGCTGATCGTGGGTCGCGCCCATGTGGTGTACGAGCGCGGCGAGCGTCCGGACGCCCTGCTCTGAACCGCAGCTGCCAGACGGCAAACGGCCTGCGCGCAGGCCGCTACCGGGAAGACCGATGGCATGCCACCTGCAGGATGTGGCATGCCCACCGCCATCAAAGCCCCACGAAATCAGGGTTTTCCCCGAACAACCGGGTGGCACGGGGTGATGCCGCCCGGTATATTTCCGGCCAGCCGTTTCAGATGGAAACGGCTGGCTTTCTCATGCTGTATCCGAGCCCGGACAGTCTGTACTCACGACATGCCGCATCTGACAGGCCGTCCGGCAATCTCGCAGGAATTGCCGCGGTGCTGCCCCACCCGCCCGGCACTTCCACCCTCTATCAAAATCAAAAGCACGTGGAATGGAGTGAATCTTGAGTACCCTTGCCATCTTTGTCTCATTGCTGCTGCTGATGTTCTTCGCCTACCGGGGCTTCAGTGTGCTGCTGCTGGCCCCGCTGATGGCAGCGCTGGCCGTGCTGCTGTCGGGCGACGCCCTGCAGCTGCTGCCGCTCTATACCGAAACCTTCATGGGAGCGCTCGGCGGCTACATCATCAAGTTCCTGCCCGTCTTCCTGCTGGGGGCCCTGTTCGGGCAGCTGATCGCCGATTCAGGCGCGGCCACCAGCATCTCGCGCGGCATCATGCGGATCCTGGGCCCGAAGCACGCCCTGCTGACGGTGGTGGCAGCCTGCGCGCTGCTGACCTACGGTGGCGTGTCGCTCTTCGTGGTGGCCTTTGCCATCTATCCGGTCGCCAAGCAGCTCTTCCAGACGGCCGACATCCCGAAGCGCCTGATTCCACCCGCGATTGCGCTGGGTTCCTTCACGTTCACGATGACGGCCATGCCAGGAACACCATCCATCCAGAACGCGATTCCGATCCCGTTCTTCGGCACCAACGCCTTCGCCGCACCCGGTCTGGGTCTGATCGCCTCGCTGATCATGTTCGGCGGTGGCATGCTGTGGCTGAACTCCCGGGCGGCCAGGGCACGTGCCAACGGTGAAGGTTACGGGCAGGACGATGCCTCGCTCGAGCTGTCGCAAGGCAGTGAAGCCTCGATGATCACCGGCCAGAAGGAGATGCCGCTGGCGCTGGCGCTGCTGCCGCTGGTGCTGGTGATCGGCGTGAATGCGCTGTTCACCTTCCACATCTTCCCGTCGATGGACTTCGGTTTCCTGAAGGCCTCGTTCCCGGATCTGGATCCCGCCAAGCTGAAGGGTCTGTGGGCCGTGATCATCGCCCTGACCGTTGCCTGCGCCAGTCTGGTCCTGTTGCGCATGGGCCAGTGGAAGAGCCTCAAGACCACCGTCAACAAGGGGGTCCTCGGTTCGATGCTGCCGATCTTCAACACGGCCTCGGAAGTGGGCTATGGTGCCGTCATCGCCAGCATGGCCGGCTTCGCGCTGATCCGCGATGCGGTGCTGAACGTCTCGCCCGGCAATCCGCTGATTTCCGAAGCGATCGCGGTCAACGTGCTGGCCGGCATCACGGGATCCTCATCGGGCGGTCTGTCCATCGCGCTGAAGACGCTGGGCCCCACTTACCTGGAACTGGCCAATGCAGCGGGCATCAGCCCCGAGCTGCTGCACCGGGTGGCTGTCGTGGCAGCCGGCTGTCTCGATACCCTGCCCCACTGCGGCGCCGTGATCACGCTGCTCTCCATCTGTGGCTTGAACCATCGCCAGTCCTACGGCAACATCGCGATGCTGACGATGGGTGTACCGATGATCTCGCTGGCCATCATCATCACGCTCGGCACGATCTTCGGTTCGTTCTGAGTGCCGGTTGGTCACGCCCCCCCGTTCTTTCGGGGGCGCCGGTGGGCCCAGCAGGCCTGCGGAGGTCTGCGACCAGCCCCGGCACGGCGATGGCCGCCACCTGCCGGTAACGTCAAAGGGAATATCCGCCAAAGCAAAAGCCCGGACATCGTGCCGGGCTTTTGCTTTGGCGGGTTCCCCCGGGGACATTCCCCTGCCCGGCAAGCATGGTCGCCACTGGGCAGGACGGGTTCGGCCTCGCGATCCGGACAGGAGAGTCGGTGATCGCCCCCGCCCCGACGGATGAAAGGCTCGCCGATCAGGAAGCCTCGCTGTCGGCCTTCTTCAGGATGGCATACAGATCATCCTTGATCTTCAGCTTCTCCTTCTTCAGCACCTCGATTTCCATCGAAGTGCCCGGCTCGATGTGGGACTCCATGTTCTTGATCTTCTGATCCAGCTCATTGTGCTTGTCGAACAGGCGGGAAAAATGAGCATCTTCCGTCTTCAGCTTGGTAATCAGTCCACGAAATTCTGGAAACATGCTGTGCACACCTCTGGTGGGAATCAATTCGGTGCCTGTCATACAGGCTTGCTTTGATACTAGCACAAGAGCCGTTACCTTCAGAAACGACTGATCGAATGGCGTCAACACGGCTGACACCCGTCGATCAGCGGCACATGGACGCCTACAATCGGTGCCATGAACAGCCCGACACCGCAGCGCCGCATTGCGCATCTGGACATGGATGCCTTCTTTGCCTCGGTCAGCCTGCTGCAGTTTCCCCAGCTCAAGGGGTTGCCGCTCGTGATCGGTGGCCCGCGGCTGGACCCGGAAGCGCTGCTGACCCGGCTCAAGCAGGCCGGTGCCGACCCCACCCTGACAGCCGCGCAGCTGCACGAGGTTCCCGCCCGGTTCTTTCCACGCCTGCGCCATTACCGTGGCCGCGGCGTGATCACCACCGCCACCTACGAAGCGCGTCAGTACGGCCTGCATTCGGCGATGGGCATGGCCAAGGCCGCCCCGCTGTGCCCGGATGCCATCCTGTTGCCGGCCGACTTCGATACCTACCGGCAGGTGTCACGACGGTTCAAGCAGATCATCACGGACATCGCGCCCACGATGGAGGATCGAGGCATCGATGAGGTCTACATCGATTTCACCCATGAGCCCGAGGGGCAGCTGGAAGGCGGCCGGGTTCTGGCTACCCGCATCCAGTCGGCCATCCTGACGGCCACCCGGCTGAACTGCTCGATCGGCGTGGCCCCCAACAAGCTGCTGGCCAAGATGGCCAGTGAGTTCAACAAACCCGCCGGGATCAGCATCGTGTTCGAGGAAGATCTGGAACGCCTGATCTGGCCGCTGCCGTGCTACAGGATCAATGGCATCGGCCCGAAGACACGCGGGAAACTGAACGGTCTGGGTGTCGAGACGATCGGACAGCTGGCAGCCTGCAGCCCGGCATGGCTGGCCCGGCATTTCGGGGCACGACAGGCGCGATGGTTGCACGAGAGCGCCTGGGGCCGGGACGGCCGGCCGGTCGAGACACACAGCGAACCGGTAAGCCTCAGCCGGGAGACGACCTTCGAGCGGGATCTGCACCCGGTACACGACCGGGCCGAGCTGGGGCGGATCTTCACGCGCCTCGCAGAACAGGTTGCCCTCGACCTGCAGCGCAAGGGCTATGCCGGCCGCACGATCGGCATCAAGCTGCGCCATGCAGATTTCCGGGTGGTCTCGCGGGACCAGACGATCCAGTCGCCTACCCAGGATGCCACACGGATCCGGGCGGTAGCCGGACAATGCCTGAAGCGTGTCGATCTGAGCCAGCGACTGAGGCTGCTGGGGATTCGTGTTTCTTCGCTGCATAAGCTGCAGTACCGCGCCTCCGGGACCAAGCCGTACCCGATGACAGCTGAATCCTCAAAGGATCGGCAGGCATGCGCCGACGACGACGGCACCACCAGGGATCTTCAGCAGCTTGTGCTCGACTTCGAGGCACAACCCATCGCATCCACCTCGCCACACCGGAAGATCCTGCGCTGACCGGATGGTCACGTCGTAGACTAGGAGCTGCAGCTGACCGCAACCATCGGACTTCCGTCTGTCAACCCAAAGTACAAATGCCCCTTCCGTCTTGACAGATCATGAATGTTTCGCCATAATCCCCTTTTCTTCTTGATTCCATTTCAGAAGAAATTCCTGACCTGGCTGGCCTGTGATTCCGGCTGGTTACGGCACCCCGGATGTTTGCCTTGGCAGGCATCCAGTCAAGATGGCGGGGTGGCAGAGTGGTTATGCAGCGGCCTGCAAAGCCGTGGACGCCGGTTCGATTCCGACCCCCGCCTCCATCTT
>JAUMZD010000047.1 GCA_030528325.1 Lautropia sp.
GACAGGGCGACAGGGCGACAGGGCTGCAGAGCGGCAGGACGGCTGGCCACGGATCGGGCATGGTATAAAGTTCCCCCATGCAGATCCACCCCCACCATCAGGCCGAAATCGAAGCGCCTGACCAGCCACGAAGCCCCGCCCGCATCCGCCCCATCACGGCCAGCCGCCGCCTGCCCGAACCGGCGGTGTCGGCGCAGTCCGACCCGGCCATCGTGCGCAAGGAGCTGGCCGACTGGCTGAGACGACATCGGCGCATCGCGGTGCTGACCGGCGCCGGCATCAGCACGGCCTCCGGCATTCCCGATTACCGGGGCGCCGACGGGCAGTGGCAGCGCGGCTCACCGATCACCTGGCAGGGCTTCATCGCTGACCCCGCCTTGCGCACGCGCTACTGGCGCCGCAGCTTCGTGGGCTGGCCGATGGTCAGCCGCGCACGCCCCAATGCCGCCCATGCAGCCCTGGCCGACTGGGAGCGCGCGGGCCTGATTCGTGGCCTGATCACCCAGAACGTCGATGCGCTTCACCAGCAGGCGGGGCAGCAGCATGTCATCGACCTGCACGGCCGGCTGGATCAGGTCATCTGTCTGGATTGTGGTGCCCGTCACCATCGTGATGACATCCAGCAGCAGCTCCATCGCCTGTACCCGGCCGCGGGCAACCTTCAGGTCAGACAGACACCGGATGGCGACGCCGAGGTGAGCGAAGCCGATCTGCCCGGCTTCTCCCCACCCCCGTGCCCGGCCTGTGGTGGCCTGCTGAAGCCGGACGTGGTGTTCTTCGGCGAGAACGTGCCCCGTGCCCGCCTCAGCGAAGCCGAACGGATCATCGATGAGGCAGACGCGCTGCTCGTCATCGGCTCGTCGCTGATGGTGTACTCAGGCTACCGCTTCACCCGCCAGGCCGCCGGACAGCAGAAATCCATCGCGCTGCTCAATCGTGGACTGACCCGCGCCGATGATCTGGCTGCCCATCGCTGGCAGGTGGATTGCGGCCTGCTGGCCGACATCCTGCCCGACGACATCGTTGCCTGAAAGAAACACCAGACTGTCGAGTCGTGGGCCGATGACGCCTATGGTGAACGGACAAAAAATCTCGGCTATCGGGTGCATGCCTACAATGCCCGACAGACTGGCGTCGGCGCCATCCACGAGATGGATGCACAACTTCAGCTCAGTTCCCCCATCGAAGGTTTCATGGCGCGCAACGTGAAAACACTGGCACCGGCAGCCACGGCAGCAGCAGGAACCGAGCTGCTCCGGCTGAATCCTGAAGGGCGCATCCGGATCCAGGACGCCTCTGATCTTCACGTCCCGGACTTGAGGAGAACCATCATGATGGACGGCCAGAAGCCCTTCGTCATCCGCAAGGGACAGGCCGTGCCGATGAACAAGGTGCTGCATCAGTGGCAAGGCACGGGCAGCGTCGCGCAGCTGATGGTGAAATCGGGCAGCGCTCCCCATGAAGCACAACTGTGCCTGAACGTGACCGCACCGAAGCTCGATCGTCTGAGCTGCGCCATTTTCCGCGTGCCGGAAAACTGGAAGCTGGGCGAGCCCCTCACCCGCCGGGGCTATCTGGTCGTGGATGACCGGAGTCACTATCCGGGCGAATCGGGCAAGGCCTACTGGTATGCCGCCCCCGAAACCCTGCCCCAGCATCCCGCGGGATACTGAGGCGCGGCTTCAGCCCTGGGGCGTGTCGTGAAAGACACGTCCCAGAAAATCCACGAATGCGCGTACCCTGGGGGACAGGTAGCGACGCCAGTGGAAACGTCGTACCACATCAAAACAGACAAAGGCTCAGATCGGAGATACCCGGAACTTCCGAAGAATTTCCGGCAAGCCTTCATGCTGCAATAAAGGTGAAGACAGCACCACCCGATCGAACTTGCTGCTGGCGCGCTGAAAAACAACGACGGCCCGTTCATTGTTCAGATGGCGTGACATGTAAAGGAAACCATCAACGCTGGCAGGGTGCTGGTGAATGGCCAGCGACCACGCCTGCGGTATCTGATAAGGCATGATCGTTGACAAGGAACCATCCGCCCCGAGCCGCTTCAGATGGACGCCCGTCATGTCTGCAAGACGCAGAGAGCGCCCTGAAAAGCGTAGAACATGCCGGGCCAACTCGATCAGCGGCACATCAAAACGCCCATGCCTCGCAACCCGGTCATGCAACACCGTCTCTGCAAACGCACAGGCAAGACTCAAACCGAAATAGCACGTACCGTAACGACGTGCTGCATTTCGATAATGACGCGGGTCATCAAAGCGGTTCAAGCCTGAACGACCAAAATAAGGCTCCCCTGTTTCGTGCCGACTGATTCGCAGCAAATCCGCAGGCGATATAGATTGACAACCTCCAGCTCACAGGACGCGAAGGTGTCGGCTGGCCATTGAAGACTCACCCTCGTGCTTCCTCAACAACAGCCTGCGCGAGATGCATGACCTCATCAACACGACCAGCTCGCAGGGCCTCCAGCGGTGTGCTTCCACCCAGCGACGCCCTCGCTACCGTGAAAAAATCCCATTTCGACCACCCCGGCAACTGTCCCAGTTGTTGAGAGACCTGCCCCAGTACGGATCGATCAACCCTGCCGTCGGCAAAGAAGGCTGGGTACCAGCTTGCGCCATCAACATCCACAGAGAACAGCCGGCCATGGCGTGTGGCAGCACTGACGGCCTGCCGTGTGATCCCGAGCGCCTGTTGCAATTCACCGCTCGAGACCAGCGCCCGTTTCTCAAGCAGAACCCGACGACTGGCCTGTGCCTGAAGCGTGAGCTCATCCAGTACGGACAGACCACCAGAGGCCTGTCTGGCAACAGCGGATCGACGAGATTTGCCCGATGTCGCGTGTCCTGCCTTTGCCGTGCGCCCAGCCAGCGGTAAGGGGTTGGCCATGAAGCCGGCCGTCATTTCGCGAAACTCACCTATTCTCTGCTTCAGAAAATGCCCCAACTCGGCATCCGGCATGGCCAACAGCAGCTCCACCCCATCAGCATGGCTGACCGCGCCAGCTGCGCTCGCCAGCGCTCGTTCAACCGGGCTGGAGAGGGATCGTATATCTCGCCTGCGCACTGCCACGCCCGGACTCATTGCTTACCTCCACTGATCAAAGCATCCATGATCAGTCTAGCATTTCATGACAAACAAGACAATCATGACAAAATAGAAAAACCAAGGATGATCGCAGTCCTGACGCCCCAGGACCAAGGGCCTGAATCGCCATGCCCCCGCGTTTCAACATCAACTTCACGCGGTATCGAAGACACGCCCCAGAAAATCCACGAATGCGCGTACCCTGGGGGACAGGTAGTGGCGTCCCGGATAGACGACATACAGTGCAGTGCTCACGGGCTGCCAGTCCGGCAGCAAAGCCTGAAGGTGCCCGGCATTCAGCTCATCCTCCACATAAAGCCGCGGAATCAGAGAAACGCCCAGCCCGGCCAGCAGGGCATCCCGCACGGCCAGGCTGGACGAGACCGAGTAGATGGCGTTGACCGGCACCGTCTGCACTTCTTCCGATACCGTGGCCATCCGAGCATGATCAGTCGCCTGATCACGCTTTGAAACCGGCGATGTACCCTGCTGAACACGCCGCCGACCTGCAATCCCCTGATGGTCCGATTGCCCGTCCGGCCCCTGTGGGCTGACCATCGGCCGACGGAAAGTCCAGCTGTCAGCATGACCGGAAAGACTGAAGCGGATCAGCCGGTGCCCGCCGAGCGCAGCCGGTGACGACGGCCGGCCATGCTGCTGCAGATAGGCTGGTGAGGCACACAGTACATGCGGCATGTCGGCGAGCTTTCGGGCCACCAGACTGGAATCCTCCAGCCGATCCGATCCGCGAATGGCCAGATCGAAACCTTCCCGGATCAGGTCGATGCGCCGGTCGTCCAGCACCAGATCGAGCTGCACGGCGGGATGTTGCGCCAGAAAATCCGGAATCCGCTTTGACAGCCGGGTCAGCGAAACGCTCATCGGTGCCGTCACGCGCAGCAACCCCTGTGGCTGCTGCCGCAACGGATCCAGCGCCTGTTCGGCCTCGGCCAGCGCCTCCAGTCCCCGGTTGAGATGCGTCAGATAGATGCGCCCCTCGTCGGTCAGCGCCATGCGCCGCGTGCTCCGGTTGATCAGCCGCACGCCCAGATGCGCTTCCAGTGCCGCGATGTTCTTGCTGATCGCCGGAGCAGAGAGCCCCAGCCTGCGCCCTGCTGCCGAAAAGCTCTCCAGCATCGCCACCTGCTGGAACACCCGCCAGGCCACGTAACGGTCCATGCAACTCTTTCTTTTCAGTAAAGAATGAGTTGCCATCATAGCGGATTATCAATCCCGGATGATGGACTTAGACTGCCGGCAATCTCAGCCCTTCGACTGCGCCATGCCAGTACATCCCACCCTGCAACTCATCGAAAACCGCGCTTCGATCAATCATTTCGATGACGGCCACCAACTCGACGATGCCACCATCACCGCCCTGGTCAACCTCGCCACCCGCGCGCCCAGCGCCTACAACCTGCAGAACTGGCGGTTCATCGCCGTTCGCAGCACCGGAAACAAGACCCGTCTCCGAGCCCTGGCCTTCGAGCAATCCAAAGTAGCGGATGCCTCGGTCTGCTTCATCATCTGCGGGCGAAACCCGGATGCCAGTAGCTTGCCCGCCTTGCTGCAACCCGCTGTCGATGCCGGCTCGATTCCAGCGGGGGTGCCTCTGACCTGGCAGACGGCCGCTCGAACGAGCTATGCGAATCCTGTCCACGCCCGGGATGAAGTGATCCGATCCGCCTCTCTGGCGGCAGGCTTTCTGATGCTGGCGGCCGAAGCGATGGGACTCGCCTCCGCCCCCATGACAGGCTTCGATACAGAAGGCGTCTGCAGGGCGTTCGGGCTTTCCCCCGACGAGATTCCGGTCATCTTGCTGGCGGTGGGCAAGGCAGGCCATGGCAACGCCCCACAGAAACCCCGACGCCCCGTCAGCGAGGTGCTCGATCTTGCCTGAAGCAGCCCACAACCCCAACAGGACCGCCGACCTGTTGCTGACCGCCCTGGCCCCGATGATCTGGGGCAGCTCCTACATCGTGGCCAGCCAGCTGCTGCCGGATTTCTCGCCCCTGACGGTCGCCATGCTGCGCGCCTTGCCTGCCGGCCTGCTTCTGCTGCTACTGAGCCGACAACTGCCCCAGGGCCTCTGGTGGGCACGCATCCTGCTGCTCGGCGCGCTCAATTTCTCGATCTTCTGGAGCCTGCTCTTCGTCTCTGCGTACCGACTGCCGGGAGGCGTCGCCGCAACGGTCGGGGCATTGCAGCCGCTGCTGGTGGTCTTGCTGGCAGCACCGCTGCTCGGACAACCCTTGCGCCTCCGTTCCCTGCTGGCGGCAGTGGGCGGGCTGACGGGTGTGGCCCTGCTGGTCCTCAAGGCCGATGCCCGTCTCGATCCGCTGGGGTTGCTGGCCGGCCTCGGCGCGGCCGCCTCGATGGCGCTGGGCACGGTTCTCAGTCGACGCTGGCAGCCTCCCGTGCCCTTGCTGAGCTTCACCGCCTGGCAGCTCACCGCCGGTGGCCTGCTGCTGGTTCCCATCGTCTGGCTGTTCGCCCCGACAACACCTGCCCTGACCACGTCCAGTCTGCTGGGATTGGGGTGGCTGTGCCTGATCGGCGCAGCCCTCTCCTACCTGCTGTTCCTCCGTGGCCTCGCGCGCATCGACACAGCGATCGTTGCATCACTGGGATTCCTGAGCCCGATCACCGCCGTCATCCTGGGCTGGCTGCTGCTGGGTGAGCGCCTGAGCCCCTGGCAGATGACGGGTGCCGTACTGGTGCTGCTCAGCATCGGCTGGGGCCAACGTTCGGTGTCGGCCCACCGCAAGGCAGCTCCGATCGAGCGCTGATCTGCATGCTTGGCCTTGATTCGACACTCAGCTCCCATCATCCGTTACTGCCAGAAACTGTCAGCACACTTCCGTCGGGCAGAAGCCCAGGTGTTAGGATCATCACGACAAGATCCAAAGCCCACAGGAGCCTGCCATGAGCACGACCACCCCCAACCCCAGCATCCTGTCCCATGTGTCGCTGGGCACCAACCGCTTCGAGGAGGCCGTGGCCTTCTATGACAAGGTGCTGGGTGCGATCGGCATCGGCCGCGTGCTGGACGTGACGCCGGAATTTCCGGCCATTGCCTATGGACGCGCCTACCCTGAGTTCTGGATCTCGGCCCCCTGCAATGGCAAGCCCGCCGAGACGGCCAACGGTGTCCACATCGCCTTCCTGGCCGCCAGCAAGGAAGAGGTGCATGCCTTCCATGAAGCGGCGCTGGCGGCCGGCGCAACCGATGACGGCCCGCCCGGCCCCCGCCCTCATTACGGCAAGGAATACTACGGCTGCTTCGTGCGCGATCTGGACGGCCACAAGATCGAGGCGATGGCGTGGCTGGAAGCTGAATGAGCATGAGCCCCTTCCTCTGCACACTTGCCTGTCCCGACCACCAGGCACCAGTAATCCGGGTGAAATTGGAATTCCCGCTTATCGACCAGTACGCTTGAGGCGCCACCATGCGACCAGCGTGCAGGCCATCAGCACGAAACCCAGGTATCCGAAAAAGGGATAGACCGTGCCGACCAGTGCGATGAAACCGACGAAGCTGAGTAAAAAGGCGGCGATGCCGCTCAGCACTACGCCCACCCGGAAACGCTGAGCGCTGCCGGAGAACAGACGAACCGAGAATGAATAAAGCATCCCCACAGCCGTGTTCAGAATCATGCCAAAGATAACCAGACCCATCAGGCCACCAACCCAGGGGGAGACCATCGAGGCCAGCTTCAACATCGGCAGATCGACCCCTCCCAAATGATCAACCTGGGCAAACATGCCCCCGGCAATCACCAGCATCAACAGGCCCAGCAGCAGACCGCCCAGGACACCCCCCCAGTGCGCGGCCTGCTGGTCACTGCTGCGGCTGCCAAGAATCGCCAGAAACGGTGCCCCGGCGACGATGTTGTATGACACATAGAGAAGTGAAGCAACAAACCAACTGTCAGCTCCCCTGGGCTGTGCTGCAGCAGCCTGATCGAGTATGAGCTGATCGGTATTGCCATTCACGATCGACCAGCCCGCCACCACCGCAACCGCGAGCAGAAGTGGCGCGGTCAGCACCCCAATGATGGCAATCACCTGACGCACATCGAGGCAGACGATCAGAACGGTGGCCACCATCGTCAGCACACTGCCCCATAAACGTGGCAACCCGAGCAGCTGTTCAAGCAGCGCACCAGCTCCCGAGAACATCACGACGACGATCGCAAACATGAAGAAAGTGATCATCAGGTCGATGGCAACACCCAGGTATCTCCCGCCCATCAGCGTGATGACCTCCTTGTGAGAATCGCCACCACAATGCTTGCCCAGCGACGACAGCGCCATGGCCAGAAAGACGAAGAGCGCGCTGCTGATCAGTGCTCCCACCTGTCCACTCGTGCCGAAGCTCGTGAAGAACTGCATGATTTCCTGCCCCGAGGCAAACCCCGCGCCCACGATGACGCCGACAAAGGCGCCCCCAATCTGCGCTGCTTCCTTCAGATGCTTCATGATCTCCTCCCGTTATCGTTGTCGTCCTGTCAATGCCTGAGTCCTCCCTGGCCGCACTCAGGATGAAGCTGCCTACAGCCTGAAACGAGCCGGATCAACCACCGCTGGCGATACACCGAACTGGCGCAGATGCACCGGCAATGATTGGCGCAACAGGAGCGAAGCAGCCAACTCCGACGCACCGGCCGACGTCTGGATGCCATACCCGCCCTGCCCGACCAACCAGAAGAAATCATCGACATCGGCATCCCAACCGATCACCAGTTCGCTGTCAGGAGCAAAGGTTCTCAACCCTGCCCATGTGTGGGAGGGACGGCGGATCGTTAATGTCGTGGCCTCGGTGATCTGGTGGATGCCAAGCGCCACATCCCATTCCTCGGCCACCACATCATGCGGCTCGACCGGATCGGCGTTGGCGGGTGAGCCAAGCAGCATGCCTGCATCAGGCTTGAAGTAGTAGCTTTCATCGACCCCCAGTACTGTGGGCCAGCCCCGCACATCGAGACCGTCGGGCGGTGCAAACAGAAAAGCACTGCGTCGTTTCGGCACCAGCCCCAATGGCCGGACACCGGCCAACCGAGCCAGCTCATCCGCCCATGCCCCAGCTGCATTGACCAGCACCTTGGCCCGAACCACGTTCTCGTGAACAGAGGGCAGTACATCAGGATCATCCGCTGACTGCGGTGCCTGGGCTCCTGCATCTTTCCCCTTCAGCGTCAGGTACCAGCCCTCCTCATCCCACTCGACCGACAGCACCGGCGACTGGCATTTCAACGCGCCGCCATGCTGTTTCATACCCTTGAGATACCCCTGATGAAGAGCATCCACATCCATGTCGGCCGCGTCCTCATCCCAAACGGCCCCCACCAGCGCATCGGGTTTCAGGCAGGGAACCTTTTCGAGCGCTTCGGTAGCACTGAGACGTTTCACCCGAAGTCCCTGAGCTACATAAGCTGCATGGGCCGCTTCGAGCAGGGGTTCCTGCCCGGCCTGACCGACGTACAGCACGCCTCGTGGTGACAATACCGGATGTTCAGAAAAGCCTGTCGGCGGCCTCAGAAAAAAAGCCCGGCTTGCGCGCGTCAGCGCCCGTGTATGTTCCGTGCCATAGCTTTCCATAAACATCGCTGCCGAACGCCCTGTCGAGTGATATCCAGGCTGTGCCTCACGCTCCAGCACCACGACAGACGCTCCTGCCCGGGCCAGCTGCCAGCCCACCGAGGCACCAGCGATACCGGCTCCAACCACTGCAAAATCAAACATCTCCGTCTCGCTCATCGACTCGCCCTCGCCGTGGATCTTCATGCTTCTTTTAACGCGTCTGAATGAGCCACGCAACCGGCCCCTGTCAACCCGGGTGAATCTCGGATCCAGCCGGGACATGCTGACACTGACTTGACTCGGCGGCCCAGTTGTCACAACGTTATGGCAATCATCCTTGCCTGTTCAATATCCGGCTTCGCCAAGGAGCTATCCCATGTCCGGCAACGTCACGACGATTTCTGCCCGCCAGTTTGCCCATGACCTGGCAGGCGCCAAACGCGCGGCAGCCAAAGGCCCGGTCTTCATCACAGACCGGGGTACGCCACGCTATGTGCTGCAGACGATCGAAGATTACTACCAGTCCAGCACGGCTCAGACGGACCCCTCCCTGCTTCAGCTGATGCGATCACTGCCAGAGACCGAGCCGGATTTCGATCCTCCCCCGATGGCACCGATGTTCAAGCCAGCAACCTTCGATGATCATCGACGTAGCGGTGTTCAATCCCTGGCAGCGCCACATGTGCAAGATCCAGGGGCTGGGTGAGGGGCTTTCAATCGAGTTTATCCAAGTTTATCGAAATAAGATAAACCATGATAAACTCTGTTGAATGAATCCAAGAGACAATCCTTATTCTCCCGGTGCAGGTACCCCGCCTCCCGAACTGGCCGGTCGTGAGCAGATCATCGACAAGGCATCCATTGCGCTGGAACGTATCCGCAAGGGCCTGCCGGCACGGAGCCTGATGCTCGTCGGACTGCGTGGCGTCGGGAAAACCGTATTGCTGAATCGCCTCAACAACCAGGCCGAGGAAGACGGATTGGCAACCATCATGCTCGAAGCGCCCGAGCGAAAATCCTTGCCCGCCCTTCTGGCCCCTGCCCTGCGCGGCGTCCTGCTGAAGCTGGATCTCATGTCCAGGGGCAGCGATCTGGTTCGCCGCGCCATGCGCGGCATCGGTGGTTTCGTTCAGGCCATGAAAGTCAAATACGAAGACATCGAATTTGGCCTGGATCTGGGCATGGAACCGGGTATTGCGGATACAGGGGATCTCGATGCTGACCTGAGCGCACTGATGCGCAGCATTGGCGAAGCCGCACGTGAACAGAAAACCGCTGTCGTCCTGTTCATCGATGAATTGCAATACGTGGAGGAAGCACAGCTGGCTGCCCTGATCAGCGCACTACATCGCTGCGCACAGCTGCAACTGCCCATCACGCTCATTGGTGCCGGCCTGCCTCAATTGGTCGGTCAGATGGGCAAGGCCAAGTCCTATGCCGAACGCCTGTTCGAGTTCATCACCATAGGCGCCCTATCCGACGAACAAGCCATTCAGGCACTCATCGAGCCAGCAAGACGTTCTGATGTGCACTTTACGCCCGATGCACTGGAAGCGATTCTGCACCAGACCAAAGGCTACCCTTATTTTCTCCAGGAATGGGGAAAACATAGCTGGGACTGTGCCGAGCAATCTCCGATCACGCTGGAAGACGTGAATCACTGTGCGACACTCCGTGCCATCAATGAGCTGGACCAAAGCTTCTTCCGTGTCAGGCTCGACCGCGTGACTCCCTCGGAACGCCGCTACATGAGAGCGATGGCAGAGCTCGGCCCCGGTGCTCACCGGTCTGGCGATATCGCCAGAGTCATGGGGCGTGAAGTCCGAACCGTTGCCCCCATTCGCAGTAAACTCATCGACAAAGGCATGATCTACAGCCCTGCCCACGGAGACACGGCCTTTACCGTGCCCCTGTTCGACGAGTACCTGAAGCGGGTCATGCCCGAGCTGGAAAACTGATCAGATCGCCTCCCGCCACGCCGAAGCCGCCAGCAGTTCCTGCGTGTAGGCGCTGGCCGGGGCCATGAAGACTTCCTCGACGCGGCCCTGCTCGACGACTTCACCGTCCTTCATCACGATCAGCCGGTGCGCCATGGCGCGGATCACGCCCATGTCGTGCGTGATCAGGAGGTAGCTGAGACCGTACTTGTTCTGCAACGACACGAGCAGTTTCAGCACCTGAAGCTGCACCGTCAGGTCGAGCGCCGAGGTCGGCTCGTCCAGCACCAGCAGTTTGGGCTTCAGAACCAGCGCCCGGGCGATGGCCACGCGCTGACGCTGGCCGCCCGAGAGTTCGTGCGGATAGCGGTGCAGCACCTGATTCGCATCCAGCCCCACATCCTGCAGGGCCGCCAGCACCATCATCCGGTGCTCGGAGGCACTCATGTGCGGATGATGCAACGACAGGCCCTCGCCCACGATCTGCGCGATGCTCATGCGTGGCGACAGCGAGTTGAACGGATCCTGGAACACCATCTGGAAACCGATGCGCTGGCTGCGCAGATCCCGTTCGGACAGCGTGTCGATACGGCGGCCGTTGATCTCGATCTCGCCCTTCGTCTCGCCCGAGGCCAGCCGGATCAGCGCAAGCGCGAGCGTCGTCTTGCCCGAACCGGATTCACCGACCACGCCGAGCGTGGTGCCGGCGGCCAGCGACAGGCTGATGTTCTTCAGCGCCTCGAAGCGGTGTTTGGCAAACCAGCCCTTGCTGGTGACGAAAGTGCAGCTAAGCTGCCGGGCCACCAGCGCCAGGCTGTCACCGGGCACACGCACCGGCGCCGTGATGTCGAGACGCTGATCCACCGGAGCCGGAGCGGATCCATCGGGTTCAAGCCCCCGCGTCTGTTCATGCCCCACCGCAGGGGTTGACTGGGTGCTCGTGTCACCCCCTGCCACGGCCTCGCCGGCAACAGGTTCGGACGTGCGCTGAGCCAGCGGGGCATCGTCCTCACCCGGCAGCGCAGCAAAATCCGCAAAGCCGGCATCGAGATCCGGGCCTGCTTCCTCGCCCCGCGCCGCCAGTGCCAGCGCCTCGTCCAAGGCCTCGGCTTCGGGCCTCACCATGCGATGCGGGTGGGCGGCCAGCAATTGCCGGGTGTATGCATCAGCCGGCGCATCGAACACCTCGGCCACAGGCCCCTGTTCGACCACCCGGCCATGGCGCATCACGACCACCCGCTCGGCAAAGGCGCGCACCAGGGGCAGATCATGGCTGATCAGCAGCACCGCCATGCCGAATTCGGCCTGCAGCTCGGCCAGCAGTTTCATGATGCCGGCCTGCACCGTCACGTCCAGCGCCGTGGTCGGCTCATCGGCGATCAGCAGCCGCGGCTTGCAGGCCAGCGCCATCGCGATCAGCGCCCGCTGGCGCTGCCCCCCCGAGAGCTGATGCGGGTAAGCCTGCGCCCGGCGTTCCGGCTCGGCAATGTGCGTGAGCTTCAGCAGCTCGATGGCGCGTGTCAGCGCCTGCGCGTGTGTCAGCCCCTCATGCTGTTCCATCACCTCGGCAATCTGGTCGCCGATCGTGTAGAGCGGGTTCAGCGCCGACATCGGCTCCTGGAAGACCATCCCGATCTGACGCCCACGGATCTGACGCAACGCGGCCTCCGGTGCGCTCAGGATTTCCTGGCCGTCGAAGGTGATGGTGCCGCGATAATGAGCCTGCTCGGTCAGCCGCATGATGGCATGCGCCGTCAGCGTCTTGCCGGAACCCGACTCCCCCACCAGCGCCACGCGCTCGCCACGCGCCACATCGAAACTGACGTCGTGGACGACCGCCTGAACATGATCGGGCGCGCCGGCATCGGCAAAACCGATGCTCAGTTCACGCACCTGCAGCAACGGGCCGCCTGCCTCAGCGTTTGCGGGGGTCGAGTGCATCGCGCAGCGCCTCTCCAATGAAAATCAGCAACATCAGGGTGCCCACCAGCACCGTGAAGGTGGGCAACGAAATCCACCAGGCATCCAGATTGGCCTTGCCCTGGGCCAGCAGCTCGCCCAGGCTGGGGCTGGAGGCCGACACGCCCAGCCCCAGAAAATCGAGACTGGTCAACGCCACGATCGCCGCACTCATCCGGAACGGCAGGAAGGCGATGACCGAGGTCAGCGAATTGGGCAGCACATGGCGGATGATAATGCGATGGGCCGGCATGCCCAGCGCCCTGGCCGCCAGCACATACTCCAGCTGCCGGTTCTTCAGGAATTCGGCCCGCACATAATCCGACAGCCCCATCCAGCCGAACAGCGACAGGATCGCCAGCAGCACCCAGATGCTCGGCTCGAACATCGAGGCGAGGATCAACAGCAGGTACAGCTCCGGGATGGCCGCCCAGATCTCGATCAGCCGTTGCAGCGTGAGGTCGATACGGCCGGCAAAATAGCCCTGGATCGCCCCCATCACGATGCCCAGCAACATCCCGATGGCCGTCAACGCCAGCCCGAACAGCACCGAGAGCCGGAAGCCATACAGCAATCGGGCGAACACGTCACGCCCCCGGTCATCGGTGCCCAGCACGTTGTCGGCCGAAGGCGGCCCCGGATTCGGCTGCGCCGCGTAGTAGTTCAGCGTGTCGAAGTCATAGCGATTGACGGGCCACAGCGCCCAGTTGCCTTCCTGCGCGAACTGCCCGAGGATGAAGGGATCGTGATAATCCGTCGGCGCATGAAAATCCCCGCCAAAGGTCGTTTCGGGGTAATCGTGCAGCATCGGCACATACCAGTCGCCCTGATAGCGCACCAGCAGCGGGCGGTCGTTCGAGATCAGTCCGGCGAACAGCGACACCACGAACAGCGTCACGAAGATCCACAGACTCCAGTAACCGCGTCGATGGCGCCTGAAGCGCTGCCAGGCCCGCTGGGCGGGCGTCAGTGAACGCGAAGGCAGCGGCAGGTCGCGCACGCTGCCAGCAGCTTGCTGTGGGGTATCGGTCGAAGCAATCGAGGTCATCCGCCCCTCACCGTCCAGAATCCGAGAATTTCACCCGGGGATCGACCCAGGTGTAGGCAATGTCGGTGATCAGCTTCGTCAGCAGGCCGATCAGCGAGAACAGGTACAGCATGCCGAGCACCACCGGGTAGTCGCGCTTGACGACCGATTCATAGGACAGCAGCCCCAGACCGTCCAGCGAGAACAGCGTCTCGATCAGCAGCGAACCGGTGAAGAAGGCGCCCACGAAGGCCGCCGGAAAACCCGTGACGAGCGGGATCAGCGCATTTCTCAGTACATGCCGGTACAGCACCCGCTGCTCGGTCAAGCCCTTGGCACGGGCCGTCATCACGTATTGACGACGGATCTCTTCCAGCATCACGTTCTTCGTCAGCAGGGTCGTGACAGCAAAGCTGCCCGCCACCAGACAGGTGAGCGGCAGCACCAGATGCCAGAAATAGTCCATCACCTTGCCGAAGAGACTCAGGCTCTCCCAGTCGTCCGAAGTCAGCCCCCGCAACGGAAACAGCGACAGGAAGGAACCGCCCCCGAACAGCACGAGCAGCGCCACCCCCAGCACGAAACCCGGGATGGCATAGGCGATCAGCACCGCCGTGGTCGTCCACAGATCGAAGCGGCTGCCCTCGCGCACGGCCTTGGCAATGCCCAGCGGAATCGAGACCAGATAGACGATGAAGAAACTCCAGAGGCCCAGGCTCATCGAAACCGGCAGCTTCTCCAGGATCAGCGACCAGACCGATTTCTGATAGCGATAACTGGTGCCCAGATCGAAACTCAGATAGCGCCCCACCATCTCGATGAAGCGCACCGGCGCCGGCTTGTCGAAGCCATAGAGCGCCTTGATCTCCTCGATCTGCTGCGCATCGACTCCCTGGCGTCCACGATAGGCGCCACCGCTGACGGCCACTTCACCACCGCCCCCGCGCAGCTCCTGCACCATCTGCTCGACCGGCCCGCCCGGCACGAACTGGATCACCACGAAACTGACCAGCAGGATGCCCAGCAGCGTCGGCACCATCAGCAGAAGACGACGAAGGATGTAGGCACTCATGGCTGTTTCTCTCCGGCAATCGCGGGCTGGCCGCCTGTCAGCGTGTTCAGGCCCGGCGGCAGCTCAGGCTCCTCCAGCGCAGGCGGAATGGGGGTGGCGTCCCCGTCGAACCACCAGGTTTGCAGCATCCAGCTTTCGGGCGCATAGAAGAGTGGCAGCACGCTGGGATAGCGCAACCGGTAATCGAAGGCCACCCGATGACTGCTGATGTGGTACTGCGGCACCATGTACCACCCATGCCGCAGCACCCGATCCAGTGCCCGCGTGGCCACCTGCAGGCGCTCGCGGCTGCCGGCCGTCACGACGTGATCGATGATCTCGTCGATGGCCGGGTCGGCCACGCCCGCATAGTTGTCCGAGCCGTCCTGATCGACGGCTGCCGAACCCAGCATCAGCCGCAGCTCGTTGCCGGGGGTGCTGCTCATCGGATAGGAGGCCGTCGTCGCATCGAAGTCGAAGACGTGCATCCGCTTCTGGTACAGCGCCGGATCGACCGTGCGCAGGCGAACCTGGATGCCGAGCCGCGCCAGATTATGCACCCACGGTGAGGCGATCCGCTCCAGCGTGGGCGAATAGCTGAGCAGCTCGAAACTGAAGCGCTGGCCCTCGGCATTGCGCAGCTGTCCGTCCTTGCCCACGCGCCAGCCCGCCTCTTCCAGCAACTGCTGCGCCTTCTTCAGGTTCTCACGCAGGCTGGCCGCATCGGGCGAAACGGGCGCTTCCGGCACCTCCCCGAACAGCTGCGGCTCCAGCGGCGCCTTCAGGCCCTCCAGCAGCGCCCGTTCTTCGGCGTCCGGCACGCCGGTGGCCGCCATCACGCTGTTGGCAAAATAGCTGTGCGTGCGCGAATACTGGCCATAGAAGACCTGACGGTTCAGCCATTCGAAATCGAAAGCCAGCGCCAGGGCGCGCCGCACCCGCACATCTCGGAACAGTGCCCGGCGCTGGTTCAACGCAAACCCCTGCATGCCGCTCACATTGGAATGCGGAAAGCTGCGCTTGAGCAGCTCGCCGTTCCGGTAGCGTGCCCCGAGATGCCCCCGCGCCCAGTTGCGGGCCGAGTTCTCGTGCAGCCAGTCGAATTCGCCCGCCTTGAAGCCCTCCAGCCGCGCCGTCTCGTCCTTGAAATACTTGTAGGTGACGCGGTTGAAGTTGAACATCCCGCGCCGTATCGGCAGCTCATCCGCCCAGTAGTCCTCACGGCGCTTGAAGCTGATGCGCCGGCCGTAATCGACCGCATCCACCTGATAAGGGCCACTCGTGATCGGTTCATCCTGAATGATCTGGTCGAAAGGCTTGCCGCCCCCCCACTTGCGGGAAAAGATCGGCAGGTCCTTCGCGATGATCAGGTGAAGCTCGGGATTGACCCGCCTGAAGTGAAAACGCACGATGCGCGCGTCCACCACCTCGACCGAGGCCACATCCTCGAAGTAATGACGAAAGTGCGGGTGCGCCTTCGGGCCGGTGAGCTGCTCGAAGGAATGCTTCACATCCTCGGCCAGCACCGGGTCGCCATTGTTGAAGCGTGCCTCGGCCCGCAGCTTGAAAAGGATCGACAGCGCATCGGGCGCCAGCACCATGTCTTCGGCCAGCAGACCATAGACGCTGAAGGGCTCATCCCAGCTGGTGTCACCCAGCGACTCGAACATCAGCGTCCCGACCCCCGCCGCCGTCAGCCCCCGCAGCGTGAAGGGATTGAGCTTGTCGAAAGAACCAAAGCCATCGAGGGAGACCAGCCCGGCCTTCGGCGCCTGGGGATTGACGTAATCGAAGTGCCGGAAATCGGCCCCATAACGGGGCTGGCCGCCCCAGGCCATGCCATGGGCCGCCCAGACCGGCGCAGCGCTCATGCCGGCTGTGGTAGCAACGGCAACACTCAGCAACGATCCCAGCCTCCAGAGGCGGCGCTGGCGGGCGATACGGGCAAGAAAAGACGGTTTCATCAGCTTCCAGAACGTGAGCCCGCATTGTAGGACGCTCAGCCCGTGCGACAATGGGCCCGTTCTTTTTTGCCACGAGGTTATACGATGCAAGCAGGTTTTCTGGCGGGCAAACGGATCCTGATCCTGGGTCTGCTGTCCAATCGCTCCATTGCCTACGGGATCGCCAAGCAGTGCCGCGCCCAGGGCGCCGAGCTGGCCTTCACCTACCAGAGCGAGCGCTTCAGGGACCGGATCGCCGAGATGGCGGCCGAGTTCGGCTCGGATCTGGTCTTCCCCTGCGACGTGACCGACGACACCCAGATCGCCTCACTGATGACCGAGCTGGGCAAGACCTGGGACAGGTTCGATGGCCTCGTCCACGCCATCGCCTACGCCCCGCGTGAGGCCATCGCCGGCGACTTCCTCGAAGGCTGCACCCGCGAGAACTTCGCCATGGCCCACGACATCTCGGCCTACAGCTTCGTGGCGCTCGCCCGCGCCGCCCTGCCGATGATGGAAGGCCGCGACGGTGCGCTGGTCACGCTCAGCTACCTCGGCGCCGTCCGTGCCGTACCCAACTACAACACGATGGGCGTGGCCAAGGCCTCGCTGGAGGCCAGCGTGCGCTACCTGGCCGAATCGATGGGCCCCAGGGGCATCCGCGTCAACGGCATCTCGGCCGGCCCCATCAAGACGCTGGCCGCCGCTGGCATCAAGGGCTTCTCCAGCATCCTCTCGGCCGTCGAGGCCGCCGCCCCGCTGCGCCGCAACGTGACGATCGAGGAAGTGGGTAACACCGCCGCCTTCCTGCTCTCGCCGCTGGCCTCGGGCATCACGGGTGAGATCACCTATGTGGATGCGGGGTACAACAACGCGTTGGGTGGGGTTTGACCGGGTCACAAAGGCTTTTGTTTATGCTGGCGTTTTCTCATGAACGCCAGCCTTTTCTCACCATTGCATCATGATCAAAGATTTATTTGTTGCTTCATTTTCAGCCATAGCCGGGGCGTTAGCAGCAAACAGCTTGGTCTCAAGAGTCAAGTGAAACAGGCCTCACGTATGATCAGGGACTGGATTCGCTTCTACAACGATCAGCGCTCCCATCTGGCGCTGGCCATGAAAACCCCTGCTGAGGCATTTGCCTTGGCTGCCTCACCTGTGCTTTGGTTGGGTTATTACACTACAGCTCAGATCAGCCAATTGTCCACCCACAGGCCTGGCACGCGTTCAAACTCTCGGAGATTGTTGGTGATGACACAAAGCCCTCTGGAACGGGCATGACCTGCGATCATCACATCATAAGGGCCTATCGGATTGCCTTGCCGGCCAAGTTCAGCCCTGATCTGCCCACTGTGTGTCGCAGCCATGTCATCGTAATGCAGCACCTCGAGGCGGGCTGCAAAAGCCTGAATGTCCCGCAGGTTGCGTTCCGTCTGGGCAGATTTTTCGGCACCGTAGACGAGTTCCATCCAGGTGACGGATGAGATGGCCATCTGCCCCGGATGTCGAGTGAAGCGTTCCCGGGCAATCTGGGACGGTTCTTGATCACATGAATGACGATGTTGGTATCGAGCAGATATTTCAGCATCTCAGAATGACTCACGAACCTGGTGTTCTGGCTGATCCCGCTCGTTCATGAAATCATCACTGACCCCCTCGGCATCGAACCAGGCATCCCATGCCTGACCTGCAGGCGTGATCAGGCGAGTGTTGCCCACGGCAATGACATCGACTTTCCTGATGTGATCAGGCAGGGCCACGGCCTTGGGCAACCGGATCGCCTGACTCTGATTGCTTTTGAATACACTGGCTTGTTCCATGTCCGACTCACTCCACTTGGCAGAGACGTGAAGGCTCCTTCGATAAGAAAGGCGGTCTTATTGTTTGTATATCCTATCAGGATATACAAATCTATCAACAGGTCATGCACTTCTACTGGCGCAGGATCATCACACCCATCTTCTGAAGCCGGCCTGCTGTTCATGCCTCAGGGTCCGAAACCGTTGCAGGGATCCAGAGGCCTTCCCTCGCCCTCATCCGGCGTCTCACCGGCTTCCTCCCAGAGCTTGTTTGATTTACGATTGGATCGTAAATTGAACAGCCTCTCCCCCGTCTCATGTACATCGAACGTCAGATCCAGCCGCTACTGGCCCGATTGCAGCAACAGTTCCCGGCGCTGTTGCTGACCGGCCCTCGTCAGGTAGGCAAATCCACCCTGCTGCAGCATGCGGCGCCGGACTACCGGCAGGTGAGTTTCGATGATCCGCTACTGCGCCAGCAGGCCGAGCAGGAGCCGACACTCTTCATGCTGAACCACCCTGGCCCCCTGCTGCTGGACGAAGTTCAGTATGTACCCGCGCTGTTTTCGGTGTTGAAGCTGGCCATCGACCGGCAGCAGCAGAATGGCCTCTTCCTGCTGTCCGGCTCCCAGGCTTTTGGGCTGATGAAGAACGTCAGTGACAGTCTGGCCGGGCGGGTGGCTGTGCTGAAACTCTCCGGGCTTTCACTGCGGGAGATTCATGGCGCCCCGCCACTGGGGGCTTTCATCCCGGACGATGGGTATCTGGCCAGCCGTGAAGCTGCCCTCGTCCCCTACCCGGACATCTGGCAGACCATTCATCGTGGGTACATGCCCCGCCTGTACCAGCAGACGGTGGACTGGGACATCTACTACAGCTCTTATGTGGCCACCTATATCGAACGGGATGTCCGGCAGCTGGCCAACATCGGCAGTACGGGAGACTTCACCCGCTTCATGGTGGCGGTGGCGGCCCGCAGTGGCGAGCTGCTCAACTACAGCAGCCTGGCACAGGACGTGGGCATCTCGGTGGACACGGCAAGGCGCTGGATCAGCATCCTGCAAACCTCCGGCATCATCCATCTGCTGCCCCCCTATCACAACAACCACCTGAAGCGCGCGATCAAGACGCCCAAGCTCTACATGATGGACACAGGCCTGATGGCCTGGCTGACGAAATGGTTGACCTCGGAAACGATCCGAGACGGCGCAAAAAACGGCCAGTTCTTCGAGACTTTCGTGGTCAGCGAGATCATCAAGTCCTTCCATAACCAGGGGCAGGAGCCGCCGCTGTATTTCTATCGCGATACGGCGCAGAAGGAGATCGACCTGCTGATCGAGCACGGCCGCTCGGTCTGGCCGGTGGAAATCAAGACCACGGCGAAACCCGAACGCCGGATGGGCAGCGTGTTCGAGTACCTGCGTCGGTACCTGCCTGCCAGCGACATCCGTGTCGAACGCGGCACGCTGATCAACCAGTATCCGCAGAAGCTCTGGCTGGCCGAGGATCTGGTGGCCATGCCGCTGACCTTTGTTTAGATGGCGCGGTCAGGCGGGTGTTACCCACGGAGATGACATGCGCTTTCCTGATGGGATCAGGCAGGGCCACGGCCTTGGGCGAGCGAACCTGACATCACCACGGCCGCAACAGACCGCAACGCCCGTCTCCTGAGGCCATCAGTCCATCGGCGTACGGCCACCAGAGCCCGGCCGGCATCGGACACTGGCGCCTTCCTGCCACCCAGCCTGCGGCCACGGATGCCGTGGGCCTGTACCGATGCCTGTTCGACCCGTCGAGGACACGCTGTCACGCCGTGCGGCGACCATGCCCGACAGCGCCGACCGGGAGCGCCGCCGGCTGCTGGGCGCCCTGCTCGGCCTGCCCGCCTGTCTGCAAGGCTGTGCCGACCCGTCCCAGCCAGCCGGTGGCCCGGCTGGCGATACCTCACGCCCTGCCCTGCACACACTGGCAACGGCCGCGCCTGATCCGGTGGATCCGACCGACAGGACTGACCGTACGGATGGAATAGGTGGCGCAGCAGGGGAAGATGAGCCCGATTTTCGTCATCGCCTCTACACACCGACCCAGATCACGCGGATAGGAGATCGCTACTTCATCGTCGATTGCTGGCATCACCGCATCATCCACAGCCCACGGCTGGACGTGCCGGTGGCACGATGGCAGGCACTGGACGAGGATATCGCCGGCCCCCACTCGATCGTCAGTGATGGCGAGGTGTACGTGACCGAAGACACCGGGCGGCATGGCCTGAAGGTCTATCGCGAGACGGCGCCCGGACGCTTCGAGCAGGTGCAGTACCTGCCGGACATCGGTCTGCGGCCACACCGTACCCGCTATGACGCCCGCCAGCAGCAGTTTCTGGTGGTGGGTTCGGGCGACCAGAGCCTGCATGCCTTCGAGGTACGGTACGGACGCCTGGTTCAGACCCGGCATGCACGGGTGCCAACCCTGGATGGGGAGTATTGCCGTTCGATCACGCTGCATCAGGGCATGATCCATTTCATGACCGAGCGCATGATCGTCGTCCACCGCCTGGAAGAGGGTCGGCTCCTGCACCCCGCGAAGCACTACCCCCTGCCCGAACGCTGGCAGAGCAGCAACGACCTGTTCTTTCTCGATGACCAGCGGGCGCTGCTGACCAGTACACCCGGTCGCGCCTGTCTGCTGGACGATCTGACGCAGCTGAGGTCAGACAGGGTGCAGGATCTGTCCGACGCCTTCCAGGGCACGCCCTATTACATCAGCCAGTTCGATGGCCGGCTGTGGATTCCGGAGATCGCCACGCCCGGCGTCGCCGAATGCTCGGCCATCCGCAGTTATCCCACCGCCCTGGCCACCAACGGCCTGGGAGCGGCCCACACCCTGATCCATCATGCCCGCACGAGCCAGGCTTCACGGGAACGGAAAGCGCGGCTGCCGACCTGAAACTCATGCGAGCCACACGAAAGACGGACGTCATCAGGCAAACCATGCGGCTCCGGAACCTCGTCGAAATCGAGGCCCCCCAGCGCCCAGCTCTCCTGAAGCACATCAGCCGCAGACCGGAAATGGCGGTGTTCGGGAACCAACCGGGCAATGGCCTTGCCACGCCTGCAGATAAGGATCTCCTCACCGGCCTCCACCCGGGTGAGCAGTTCGGACAAATGCGCTTTGGCTTCTGCGATTCTGACCTGCTGCATGGAAACCTCCAACATGACCCATATGACCAACTTGGCCATCTTAACACTCTGGCCGGCACCATGACCACGACAGGCCAGGATCCATCATGCCCGTCCCTGTTGTCCGCTTGAATCATGATGTGAAGCGAAACAGCGATTTTGTAAAAACTCACAACATCCCTGCGACCCGAGCGGGTGCTGCCGGCAGAATGGCCTCTTTCCGGGATATGAAAGATGCCAGCCATCATGAAGGCCCTCAGCCAGTATGAGGATCCTCACCCAGCATGGTGAAGGATCCCGGGCATCACGTCCCCGGTTTCGACGAGGTGAAAGCCATGACACGATGGAGACACCGCGGCCTGATGGCCGTGACCGTGCTGACGCTGCTGAGCGCCTGCGGCGGTGGTTCAGGCGACTCGAAGGCCGATGAGCCGCTTCAGAAAACGCCCGACACCGGCTCCACCACGGGTACGACCGCCGCGCTGGCCAACGAACAGGCCCGTTTCAAGGGCAAACGGCAGCTCAGCATCCTGAAGCACAGTCCCGTCTCAGCCTCGGCCGTGGCCGAGGTGCCCGCCATCCTGCATTTCGAGCCAGAGGAAGGCAAACTCGCCCTGAAGCTGGAAGAGGATCTGGACGGTAATGGACGCCTGAACCTAAGCGTGCGAGGCCAGACCGATGACCATGGTGGCTGGGAAGGCAAGGACGAACCCAGACCCGGCGAAGGGATCACGCTGCGCATCAGCCCCACTGGCCAGATCGAGGGACAGGTGCAAGACGCGCAGCTGCACATGGACATCAGTGGCCGGATGTCGGCGACCAGGGCCTTCCTGCGCATCCAGATCGACGCCGCACCCGGCGCACCGGCCCATCTGGCCGGCATGCGCCACGTACACCGCTACGAGCTGGAGCGGGATACCGGCAAGGCCAGGACGGATGAGCAGAGAGGCACCGACGGCCACTGCCAGCGCATCCGCTGGAAGCTGAAACCCCGGCTGAACTGGCAGACCGGGCTGATCGACACGATCCGCGTGCCGGTCTGCGAACGCCAGTAACCTGGGCGGTAGGAATCTCGCGACGGCGACAATCGGCCCTGCTGAAAGACGCGCGAAACTGTGCCTCCGGGCCCCAACGGAGGCGCTGACATCGGCCGATACCCTGCTCAAATCAACGCCCTCTGCTCACGCACTGGCAGCCGCGACGGGAGTCTCCTTCGAGGCGTCCCCGCGCCCTTCTCCCAGCGTCTCGGCGATGCGAGCCAGGTGCTTCGTCACCCGCTCCAGCCAGCGTTGCGCAGTCAGCTGATCCAGCGCCGTGGTGGTGCTGATACGGGTGTTCACCGCCCCTTCGACCACATCCCGCCGCGTGTCGTGCTGATGCTGGTGCATCCAGTGGCTGATCTGCCGCAACTCCTCGGCCAGCTCCTCGGACAGCTTCATGCTGGCACCATCGGCCAGCCACTGCGAACTCCGTTCGAGCACGACCGCCAGACGCTGGGTCGGCTCCCGCAGCGCCGACACGTCCTGAAGATAATGCGCATAGACGATGGCATCCAGATCGGCGCTGAAGACCCGTGTCTGATCCATCAGCAACAGCAGCTGGATCAGCCGCTGCTGATCACCGGTCGACTGGGGCACCGACAATTTCGCCAGATAGGTATCGACCGCTTCGAGCACGGCTTCCAGTGACGGTCGCCGCTTGCTGGGCGTGATGTGCTGGCCTTGCAGACGCTGGGCCAGCATGTGGCAGGTGTGGGAGAGTCCCAGTCGCAAGGTCTTTTCGGCGGCCGAGATGGCCAGCGCAGGCGAATCGAGCAACGACTTGTCCAGATGTCGCAGGGCCGGCGGCACCGACTCCTTCACCATCCGCCGTGTCAGCCGTGTCAGGAGCTTGCGTTGCGGCAGGAAGACCAGAGCCCCCAGCACACTGAAGATCGTGTGGAAAGCGGCCAGCGCCAGCGCCTGATCCAGGTTCGCCAGCGTCGCCCAGTGCTTCAGCACATACAGAAACAGCGGTTGCAGCAGCAACAGCGCCAGCACGGCCGACCCGATGTTGAAGAACACATGCACCAGTGCCGTCCGCTTGGCCGCCGCACTCCCCCCGACGGCGGCCAGCAGCGCGGTGGCCGTCGTGCCGATGTTCTGGCCGATGACGAGCGAGGTGGCCTGATCGAAGTCGATGGTGCCGGCCGACAGCGCTGCCAGCGTGGTCGCCATCGCCGCACTGGAGGCCTGCAGGATGATCGTCATGACGATACCGACCACCACCAGCATCAGCCTCGCCTGCCAGCTGTCGGAATACTGGCTCAGGTCGATCGCCTTCGCCAGATCGGCCATCGCATCCTGCAGAAAATCGATGCCGACGAAGAGCAGCCCGAAACCGCAGAGCACCAGCCCGAACAGCGCCCATCGATCCTTGCACAGCAGCTTCATCAGGGCGCCCAGGCCCAGAATCGGCATCGCCAGGCTTGAGATGGAAAACTTCATCCCGAGCAGGGCCACGATCCAGCCCGTGCTGGTGGAGCCGATGTTGGCACCGATGATCACGCCGATGGCATTGTTGAAGCTGAGCAGACCCGCACTGACGAAACCGATGGTGGCCATCGTCGTGGCGGTGGAGGACTGCACCGCCACCGTCGCCCCGATACCGGCCATCAGCGCCTTCTGCGGTTTGCCGGTCAGGTTGGACAGCACCTTCTTCAGCGATTCACCCGCCAGCGCCTTCAGGCTGTCGGACATCAAAACCATGCCAAGCAAAAAGAGGCCGATACCACCAGCAAGGGTACTGAGGTCAGAGAACATGATGCAGGCGCCGCAACAAGTATTCAGATTTGCAATGATGCCAAAGACCAACATAGGGCTCAGGCATTCACATCGACGTGTCTCCCCCGAACATTCATCACCATCATCGATGATTCGAGCGCGAAAGCCCTGTCCATCGGGATGAGACACGCTTTGACAAGAATCTACCCCAGTCGCCCCGAACCGGATAGTCTTCAGCCGATTTCGGGCGCTGTCCGGCTACGAAGAAACGCTGGGCGTCGCGGGAAACAGACACTGATCGGTGCAGCGTGCCATCGCCTGATCGATTACCCTGATGCCGAACACGAGCTGAGATGGTTGTCGGACGCAGCAAAGCAAAAGGCACCTCGAAGGTGCCTGATGAAACGCCATGGGTGATGAACACAGGGTCAGCGTCAGTACGCTGCTGTCGCGCTGCGCATCCACAGATGACCAGCGCGTTCACCTGCCTCAAAACCTCAGGCTCCCAGCCCGCGCTCGCGACAGGTCTGCCCAACCCAAGCCGGTCAGAGGAGCATCCCGGTAGCTTGGCAGGCCTCTTGTGGCGGATTTGCGCGACTGAAAGTTCTAGTTACAACGGGGCAAACCGCTCATGGTGAATGAGCCTGTGGTACGGCCAAAACCCACGTAAACCGTTCCCCTGCCGGCGTTAAAACCCTTGGTAAATTGAACGTGGATGGGACTCACAAGATTGCGAGAAACCCGAACATAACGTTTGTTCAGGTAAACAACCCCACCCCTCCAATCTCCGTACCAGCGCCCTTGTGTCAATCTGACAGTACCAAAGGAGCGCGACGAGAGCGTGACGCTTCCAGAAAGAAACCCTCTCCTGGCTGAGGCAGAATGAAAACCGGAGAATCTCAGCATGCGTGATCCGATACGGCAAGCATTCAGCGTCAACCCGTGACTTTTCAGCAGGGTCTTCTCGCCCGCCTCTGCCTGCGACGGCAAGGCCGTGAACACAACACCCGTCACGCCCAATAACAAGGCGAGTTTCTGTGCTTTACTCGTCAGAGATTTCATCGCTTTCATGTTGTCTCCCGATGACATAAAGGATTGATCCGGCATGTTGAGTATTTGAGAAGAGCTGCGCCGGAAACTGCTCAACAAACAGAAAATTTCCCGCAAATCCCGATCAGGGCAATTGCCTCGATACAGCTCAGCAACGCTACTTGCCCAGGCACGGTGCTTTCAATCAGCGTATCTTGAAACTCCCCGTATACATACGGGAAGACGCCTCGGGACAAACTTTTCCATTGAGGCCCGAACCGGGCGATACCGAATACCGTCACGGGTGGAAAATTGCCAGCTGTAGCTCAGAGCGATACTGACGGCGCGAGAGTTAACTGGCCAATCAGAGTTACCTCTCCCTGAAAGACGACCATAACGTCTGAACGCCTGCCCTCCCCTGAATATCGTGTCCATATAAGGCAGCTTGATTGTCCAAAACGGGTGCCGGATGGATGTGTCCCTGATCCATATCCCATCAACCAGCCTGCGCGATTCAGTGACACGCTCATAGGCCTCGAGCATGAAAGAATTACTGTAAGGCATCAATTGGCACGCCTGAACCACCAGGCCATACCGATCCTTATAAATCGTGCGACCCGAGGCCTCGGCATGCTGAGGTAACGCCATTGCGGCGGTACCAGCCACCATCGACAAGGCCAAGACATGTTTGGCAAAGCTGTTCTTCACCTTTGCAGGAACCATGCTTGTCATGAGAATCCCCTTACAAAAACAGCGGCTGCTCAGGGAAAACAGCTACTCATATACGGTTTCAGTCAAGCTTTCCTGAAAGTCACCGGCGACATCTAGGGAGACTACCTACCCCAAAAGCTCTCATTCTGCCTGTGACATGGCGATACCTTACACCTGCACGGGTCGGGATCCGCCATTTGTAGTCGACGACCGGAATCATTACCAATCGTGAATCTACCGCCTGTGGCAATACACCACGATAATGTTTGAACATCCCTCCCCTTATCGTTCTCTTGTAAGAAACATGGGTTTTATGCCACCAAAAGGGGAAAAAGAATGGTGCTTGCCTTACGAACAACCCTCCTTCCATCCTGACCCGTCTATTTACTGGCAGATACGCGTCAAATCTCACCCACTGATAACGGGGCCTGACGATACGACAAGCCTGAACCAGCAGACCATGCTGACCTCGATAAATCGTGCGGCCTGCGGCCTCGGCATGCTGAGGTAACGCCATGGCAGCGGTACCAGCCACCATCGACAAAGCCAAAACGTAGTTGGCAAAGCTGTTCTTCAACTTTGCAGGAACCATGCTTGTCATGAGAAGTCCCCCACAAAACGAAAACAGGTCACAAAGTATCACCTTGTCTCCTTTAGCCATTTTCCGGATAACAGCTCTGATAGTCGACAAAATTTACACTGCTTACATAACGTGAATAAATAGCCACGGTATGAATGTCCAAACCATAACAGAAGCGCTTCTCACAGTATGACAATCGGGATAGGGGCCTGCCCCAGGCAGCACCCCTCCCACACCACCCGGCATGCGGGTCCGCACCGGGCGGTT
>JAUMZD010000006.1 GCA_030528325.1 Lautropia sp.
CAACACGCGGTTTTGGGGCCAGCGCGGGGACGAATAAGTGCATAACACGCTCTAGAATGACGGAAACTCATCTGGAAGGACGACATGTTCGGTTTTTTCCGCCGCAAAAAGAAAGAACACGACGCAGCCACCGAGGTTGTTGCGCCCCCCGCCGCCGTGGATGCCGCCGAGGCCATCGAGCCCGTCGAGCCCACCGCCGATGCGCCGGTGGGCACCCCAGCCATGCCTCCGGCCATTCCCGGGCAGGCCATCACCCATCCATCCGTCCCGCCAGCACCGGCCGATGACGCCACTTCCCTGACCTCACCCGCCACCGGACGCGGGGATGACGCCTCCCCGGCGCCGCCTGATGCGACGCCAGCGATCGACGACGCAGCGCCAGGCAGGCCTTCCACCGAAACCTCTCAGACCGGGGGCCCGACGCCTGATTCCCCGGTCATGACTACCACCCCGCCGGTTGCTCCCATGCCGACCATGGCGGAGCCGCAAGCGCCAGCCCAGCCACAGCAACCGCCAGTATCCGCTGCGCTGCCCCCGACACCGGCAGACCCCGCTTTCCCGGGCGCCAGCTTTCCCGGTCTGGCCAGCGGACAGATCAGAGGCGGGCTGCCATCGCGTTTCCGGGCCCGACCCCCGGCTCCCGCCCCTGCCGAAGGCGCGCCCTCCACACCGGGTACGGCCGTCCTGCCACCCGTATCTCCCGTATCGCCGGACGGAAGCGTGCCAGCCAGCTCACCGGCCGTTGCTCCCAGCCCGGTAGCCCCCCCGGTCGCCCGTGCCACACCCGATGCGACAACACCGCTCACGGCACCGGCGCCATCGCCCACCCGACAGCCACCCGTACAGCCTGTACAGCCTGCCCCAGCGCCGGCGACGACGCCAGCCCAGGCCCACGCAGACACACCGGACATGGCCGAGGCCGTCGACACGGACCCGTCGAGCGACGAGTCCCCTCGCAGCTTCGTGGTACCCACCGACGCCACCGCCGTTCAGGAAGCCGAGCGTCCGGCACGCGAAGGCTGGCTCGCCCGCCTGCGAGGCGGGCTGGCGCGCACCCGCTCGCAGATCAGCAGCATCTTCTCGCGCAGCAGGATCGATGAATCTCTGTACGAGGAACTGGAAACCGCGCTGCTCGCCAGCGATACCGGCTATGGCACGACCGAGTGGCTGCTGAACGAACTGCGAGCCCGCGCCAAGCGCGACCGGATCAACGATGCAGCAACCCTCAAGGCAGCGCTCACGAGCATCCTGACCGAACTGCTGACACCGCTTGAACAACCGATCCAGGTGGATCGGGCTGTACCGCTGGTCATGATGATCACGGGCGTCAACGGCGCCGGCAAGACAACCTCCATCGGCAAGCTCGCACGCCACCTGCACCAGATCGAGCAATCGGTACTGCTGGCTGCCGGTGACACCTTTCGCGCCGCTGCCCGCGAACAGCTGGCGCGCTGGGGGGAACGGAATCAGGTTCAGGTGATCGCGAGCGAAGGCGGCGATCCGGCTGCCGTAGCCTTCGACGCCGTCAAGGCCGGCCAGGCCCGCAAGGTCGATGTGGTGATGATCGACACCGCCGGCCGCCTGCCCACGCAGCGACACCTGATGGACGAACTGAAGAAGGTTCGCCGGGTCATCGGCAAGGCCATGGATGGCGCCCCCCACGAGGTACTACTGGTACTGGATGGCAATACCGGGCAGAACATGCTGGCACAGGTGCAGGCCTTCGACGAGGCCGTCCAGCTGACCGGCCTGATCGTGACGAAACTGGATGGCACCGCCAAGGGAGGCGCCATTGCTGCCCTGGCCCACACCCGCCGTGACAGGCCCTTGCCCGTCTACTTCATCGGCGTGGGCGAAGGCGTGGCGGATCTTCAGGCCTTCAGCGCCGAGGAGTTCGCGTCCGCACTGCTGCACTGACCCCTAGGAGCTTGGGCGGAATATGGCGCAATGGTCGGGGGGCTCCCCACCCGATGCGACCGGCGTCAGCACCACGACATCGTAGGCTGCCGCCAGACGGGATGCCTTCTCCTCACCCACCCAGTCGGCCAGTCTCTTCCCTCGCTGGGCGACACGGGCGCCTTCATGGCCATGGGTCTCATCACCCTGGCCTTGACCCGGAGCGGACGTCAGGGCTGACAACGGGAACATTCCCAGCACCAGAACCTGCTGCTGATCCACGCCCAGATAGCGCGGTACACCGAAGCGCCGATCCACATGAGCGTTGCCCGCCAGCAGCAGCCGAGGCGGCAGGATCGACCGCTCTGCTGACGGTCGCTCCACACCGCCGATCCCCCGCCACATTCCATCCGCCAACGCCGCATCCCGAAGCCGCTGCGCCGCGGCCATCGGTACCAGCATGGGTTCCGGCAAGGCATCACAATGCCCTGTTCTCACGGCGTCCAGCAACTGCGCCTCTGCCTCGGCATCCCAGTCAGCCGTTCTGAGCAGCGCATGCCACCACGCATCCGCCGGCTCGGCGGATGCCGGCAGACGCTGCCGCAACCAGTCCGCCGTATCGACGGCCGGCTGATCCTTGCCCGTCCCCTTCATCCATTGCTGCGCCGAACGGCGGGAAAGATTGGCCGCAACCCAAGTCAGGCCACTCTGCTCGGCCGCCACGAACAGCGGTCGATACGCAACCTCCCCCCAGCGCTTGCCGTCGAAGAGAGCCTCCGTCAACCAATCCTCCAGCGGGCCATCCGGCTGACGCTGCCTGGCGGCTGTCAGCGCTGCATCATGCTCCCGATCCAGATGCTCGAACACGATCGCTGCCGAGCCCGTACCGTCTGGCAGCATCCGGGACCAGTCTGTCAGCCACCTGGCACGTAACAGATGGTGCACGGACTGGTCGTGCTGCTCACCCCAGAGCAACCAGGATGTTTCAATAAAACGACGTTTGAGCGCATCTTCCGACAGGAGCAGACCACTCTTTGTATCAAAAACCAGAAAAGATGTAACAAGCCCAGTCCCATCGGAACCGCCGTCCCGCGACGCCCCCCAATCTCCCGGCCAGTGCGCACAAGCCGTCAACAAACCCACAACCAGCCATAAAACCCCAAAACGATGCACCAATTTGTCACGCCTCCTTTCAGCCATCCACACAGCAACAGGGCACGCCCATGCATCACATGTTCAGTTGCCTGTTACCAGCTCTCCCTGACCGTGTATCGACATCATTTGACGCCCGGCCATCAGGGCGGGAACATCAGAGCTGCGATCGATCGATGAGGATTACACATACCATGCAAGCGGTCATTCTTGCCGGGGGTTTCGGTACCCGGATCAGCGAGGAAAGCTCTGTTCGCCCGAAGCCGATGGTCGAGATCGGTGGCCAGCCCATTCTCTGGCACATCATGAAGATCTATGCCTCCCATGGCATCAACGACTTCCTGATCTGCTGCGGCTACAAGAGCCATGTGATCAAGCGCTTCTTCCACGAATATGCCATCGCCAAGGCCGATGTCAGCTTCGACCTGCGCTCGAACACGATGGAAATCCATCGCAACGAATCCGAACCCTGGCAAGTGACCCTGGTCGAGACGGGGCAGGACACCATGACCGGCGGTCGCATCAAACGCGCTTGCCGCTATCTGAAGGGCGACACCTTCCTGTGCACCTATGGTGATGGCGTAAGCGATGTCGATATCACCGCCTCCATCGCCTTCCACAAGAGCCACGGCGCAGAAGCGACGGTGACGGCCGTTCAACCCCCCGGACGCTTCGGCGCCTTCACGCTGCCTTCGAACCAGACCCGCATCGAGTCCTTCATGGAAAAGCCCCAGGGCGACGGCGCGTGGATCAATGGCGGGTTCTTCGTGCTGAACCGCAGTGTACTGGACCGGATCGAGGGTGACGACACCGTATTCGAACAGGAACCCATGCGTTCGCTGTCAGCCGATGGCCAGCTTCACGCCTGGCGCCATGAGGGCTTCTGGCAGCCCATGGACACGCTGCGCGACAAGCACGTACTCGAAGAGCTGTGGGCATCCGGCAAGGCCCCCTGGAAGCGCTGGTAAGCCCTGCACGATGCCACCGGCCGCTCACGGGTATCCCGCGAGTCCCATCCGGGCGTCCGGAACCCTCAGGGCGCTTCGCACCATCGCGAAGGCGAAAATCGGCCCCGCTGAGCACGGTTCGTGCCCGATTCGCCGCCCCATAGCCCGAGCCATGGGACAAGAAGCGGGTGCAAAATGGGCCGGCGCGGCCGGTTTGCTGCCCGCGACTTTCCTGCCGCCCAAGCTCCTGGCCACGCCAGCGTTTGCCCCTCGGGACGGCACAAGCCCCCATTGAAAGCGTGAATCAGCGTTACTTGAATAATTTAAACAACGCCCGGCCAGCCCATGCGGATGCTCCCCGCACTGAACCTTCCTTCAGGAACAAGGGTTTAGGCCAATATTCTCACGCAGCAGGGTGTGCCTGATTGGCCTCATGTGCAACACGGGAATGAGGACGCGCCTGCCTGTCAAGCTTAGAATGATGGCCCATGGAGTATCCTGTTGCAGGACGCCCCCTTTTGACATTCCCCCACATTTATGACCGCCATCTATTTTGATCGGAAGATCGACGACGATAGCCGCCGGAAACTGCTCTACGAGGGAGACCTGTTCGTTTACTCGGCCAATGAGCACTCCACGGCCCTGATCGAACTGGCCAGAAAACTGATCAGGGAAGCCTTTCCCGACCTGGATCCCGTCACGGCGCAGAATCATTACCCGGTCGAAGAGTTTGCTGCGATTCTCTCCAGGCTGAAACCGGCGTTCATTCATCACCCGGACTGCAAGAAGATCATCCCGAAGATGCTCGAACACATCGGCTGTGACCTCGATCAGGTCTATTTCGATGTACCACGCATGCGCAGCTCGACCAGCGACAACTACCTGACGACGGGCATTGCGTACGCCTTCCACGCCCACCGGGACACCTGGTATTCGGCACCGATGTGCCAGATCAATTGGTGGATTCCTATCTTCGACATCGAAGCCGGCAACGCAATGGCTTTCCACCCCGAGTATTTCAACCGTAGTGTTCCGAACAACTCGGAAACCTACAACTATCAGGACTGGAACGCCAACCAGCGCTTCAATGCAGCCACCCACATCGGCAAGGACACCCGTCCCCAGCCGAAGCTGCAGGAAGAAATCAAGCTGGATCCGGACATCGTCGTCGTCACGCCGCCCGGTGGCATGCTGCTGTTTGCGGCCTCACACCTGCACTCGTCGGTGCCCAACCAGACAGGCCAGACGCGCTTCTCCATCGACTTCCGTGTCGTCCACAAAGGTGACCTGATCGCCGAACGTGGCGCTCCCAATGTGGACTGCCGTTGCACCGGCTCGCCCATCAACGACTACCTGCAGGGCAGCACGCTGGAGCACCTCCCAGCCGATCTCCAGAAGCACTATCTGGAAAACTCCCCCATTCCAGCCCCCACCCATCGCCCCTGATCGCAGCATACCCGGCTGCAGCATACAAACGCCCTACCTGATGAAAGGCGTCTTTCCCTGCCGGCCTTCAGACCAGCCCCATGGAAAGTGCCTCGGCCCAGGCAGGGCGTTTTTGTCACAGGGGGTGTCATGCCGAGCATCCAGACAGAAACAGCGCCATCGGCGCTGTTTCCATCATGAGCATCTCACGCCGTCAAGCACGCCCCCTGCCCGGCAGAAGGCCGCCGTTTCAGCCAGACGCCTCAGTTATACCGGCGGTACACGACCTTCGTCGGCGCACCAACCAGCAGGCCATCCGTCGAGCGGGCGTCCAGCGCCTGACGGTAGACCACGGCAGCACGGCGGAAAGCTTCGATCGTGTGATCGATATCGGCATCGTCATGCGAATAGCTGACGATGAAGTTGGGTGCCAGCACACCCCAGCGGATCAGCTCCTGCATGAACAGGGTACGGAACGGCTGCGACGGACGACGCTCATGATCCAGCGTCGAGTACAGCAGGTTGCAGGGCCGGCCTGAAACGAACAGGTAGTCGGCAACCCCCAGATCCTGCGTCACTTCCCGGATACCGGTGCGCAGACGCTCACCCACGCGATACAGGTGCTCGATGACCGGCTCGTCACGATAGATGCGCATGGTTTCGATGGCCGCTGCCATGCTCGGTGCTTCAGCGCCGTGCGTGGTGGACAGCAGGAAAACGCGCTCCTTGTCATGGCGCAACCCGCCCAGCTCCATGACCTCCCGGCGCCCTGTCAGCGCCGACAGCGAGAAGCCATTGGCCAGCGCCTTGCCGAAGCAGGACATGTCGGGCGACACACCGTAGACCGACTGCGCCCCCCCACGATGGAAGCGGAAACCACTGATCGTCTCGTCCAGCGTGACGAGTGCACCGTGTCTGTGCGACAGATCGATGACCTTCTGCAGGAAGCCATCGGCTGGCTCCTGCCCACGAACCGGCTCGAGCAGCACCATCGCGATACGTTCCGGATACTGCTGGAAGAGGCTCTCCAGGCTGTCGAGGTCGTTGTAATTGAACTTGACCGTCAGCGCCTTCTCGACCTGCGACACGCCCCCATCCATGGCCGTCGTGCCGATGAACCAGTCGTTGTACGAGAAGAAGGGGCTGTCACTACAGATGGCCACCAGATCCCGACCCGTATAGGCGCGCGCCAGCTTCAGCGCGCCTGTCAGGATGGTGGAACCATCCTTGGCGAACTTCACCATCTCGGCACTGGGTACCATCGACTGAAGCATCTGGGCACATTCCAGCTCGATGGGCGCTGGCCGGTTGAAGTTGTTGCCCAGCAGCATCTGACGATAGGCCGCCTCGATGACGGGCGCATAGGCATGACCCAGCGTGACGGCTCGAAGACCCATGCCGTACTCGATGAACTCATTGCCATCCACATCCCAGACGTGACAGCCCTTGCCGCGCACGATGAAGCCGGGCGAACGCTCGGGGAACTGGTCGTCCCCCTTGGCGTAGGTATGGGCACCACCAGGAATGATGTTGTGCGCCACATGGCGCAGGGCGTTTGACTGATCGAAGTTGGTGCGCTCAAGCATCACGGAAGATGCCGGAGTCAGGGGAGCTTTCATCGTGAACTACCAATCCATGTTGCAGAAAAGCTGACTTATTGTGACAGCAATGATTATTGGAACGACGAATCTGCACAATACGTTTCTATCTTACAACGATGTCCAGCAATTCGTGATGCAATAGTGCCTCCGCAGCCTGATGAACCAGATCGAACGGCTGACCAGCGGTTTCCGCAATGTCGAGCAGACTTCTGGAACCGTCAGACTGGTTCAGCACCCATAACAACGCCAACTGCAACTTCTGACTTTCATTATGGCCGCCAATCAGGGAGTAAAGCCCCCTGCGCCCCAGCTGGGGTTCACCAAAGGGCGATAAATTCCGATATGTTGCATTTCTCTCAACGATACTGATGCCTTTCAGCAACAGATCAAGGGAGCGCTCAAGAAACGCAGGCTGAATGAAGTCCAGGTTATCGGCCGAGGTATGGTACTGGGGGTAACTGCCGTAGGTTGAACGAGAAAAGCAGCCCATCGGCAGATCGAAGCCCGGCGAACAATACTGCCGCTCATCGTACCCGTAGGGAATGAACGGCAGCAGGCCATGAGCCTCCCCACTATGGGCCAGCACCAGCGTCATGATCCGGTCGATATCGGCATCACCACGACGGCTGCGCTTGTAATGGTATTGCCCCCCGTCGCCCACCCCCGAGATCACGACACCGTGTCTGACACGCTTGGTCACCTCCTGCCGCTGTGACAGCCAGGTGATCACGCCAATGGTCGATGGCGCAAAGACGAAGCGGTACGTATAACGCCGCCGGGGCAAGGCTGCCAGCGCACGAGCCAGCCAGGTGGCCACGGCGATGCCCGACAGATTGTCGTTGGCCAGTGAAGGGTGACAGACGTGCGTCGAAATCAGAACCTCTTCAGGCGAATCCCCCGGCAGAACGCACTCTCCGAAGGTCAGCGCCCCGTCCTTCAGCTCGGTATCGACACAGACCTCATACTCACCGTCCGGCAGAGACTGCAACTGCCTGTCCGTCAGGCAGAAACCCCAGTCCTCCTTGAAGTACTGGGTTCGATACGGAATCCAGTCCGGGCGATCCGGCAGCGAGAACAGGTGCGGACGCAACTCGGCCAGCGACAGGCGCCCCCGGAATGGGGCGCTGTAATTGACCAGATGGAGGTTGTGATCGGCGATATCGACGGCCTTCTCTCCATCCGGCCCCTTGATCCAGGCCTCACGGACGACCCATTCCCGTGGTACCGGCCAGTCGAAGGCCTGTGTACCGGTCGGCACTTCGGTCACACTGACCGGAATCTGCTGACCGATCAAGGCAAGCGTATCCCTGACGCCCTGACCGGTGATGCTGCGCAACATCGGATACAGGGCCCGGGCGAAGCCGTGCATCGCCTCACCCTGCCCTTCGGAAAAACGGGCCAGGTCGGCCGCTGTCAACACTGCCTGCTGCACATCACTGCCAGTCATCGTCAAACACCTTGTGTCGGGAGAAAAACGCCGGGATCAGTCGTAGATCTGGACTTCAGGCACCAGAATCACGAACTTGCCACCCCATTCGCGGATGGAAGCCATCTGCTTCATGACTTCATCCTTCAGGTTCCACGCCAGGATCACCAGGTAATCCGGCTTCGTCTCGGCAATGCGCTCGGGACCATAGATCGGAATCTGCGTGCCCGGCAGGAAATGGTTCTGCTTGTGGGGATTCCGGTCGACCGTATAGTCGATGTAGTCTGCACGAACCCCGGCGTAGTTCAGCAGCGTGGCAGCCTTGGCAGGCGCGCCATAGGCAGCGATGCGCTTGCCTTCCTCATGCGCCTGCAGCACGAAGCGCAGGAGGCTTCGCTTGCTGGCGCGGATGCGTTCCTCAAGTGCCAGATACGGTGCGAGCGTGTCGAGACCTGCAGCCCGCTCCCGGGCCTCCATCTCGGCCACCCGCGGGGAAACGGGCTGCTTGCCGCTGCCGGCAGGCTGACAGTACACGCGCAACGAACCGCCGTGGTTCGGGATCTCTTCCACATCGAAAACCGACAGGCCATGGTGAGCCAGGATCTTCGTGAAGGTCAGGAAACCGTGGTAGCAGAAGTGCTCGTGATAGATGTTGTCGAACTGGTTCTTCTGCAGCAGGTTCAGCACATGATGGAACTCGAAGGTTGCCACGCCTTCCGGCTTCAGGAGGATCGCAAACCCCGCCACGAAGTCGTTGAGATCCGGCACATGCGCCACGACGTTGTTGGCCGCCATCAGGTCGGCTGCATGCCCCATCTCCCGGAGCTTCGTGGCCGACTCGCGACCGAAGAACATCACTTCCGTAGGGATGCCCAGTGCACGGGCTGCCTCGGCCACGTTGGCGGCCGGCTCCACACCCAGCACCGGCACGCCCTTGGGCAGGAACCAGCGCAGCAGATAGCCATCGTTGGCCGCCACCTCCACCACCTTGCTGTCGGCGCCCAGTTTGAACCGCTCGGTCATCTCGTCGGCATAGCGTTTGCCATGATCGAGCATCGCCTGCACATAGGACGAGAAATAGGCGTAATCCGAGAAGATCGCCTCACCGCTCTGGAACTCCTCGAGCTGAACGAGGAAGCAGTTGCCGCAGACATAGGCATGCAGCGGGAAGAACGGCTCCATCCTGTTGAGGTCTTCCGGCTTGCGGATGGCATTGGCCATGGGCGACATGCCGAGGTTGGCAACGGTATGACGCAGCTGGGTGCCACAGAAACGGCATTTGGCGTGGGTAGCGGCCAGCGCCACGAGGTCGGTGTTACCGGTAACGGAGGAGGAGTGGGAGCCGGACATGACGGTCATGACTGAACGAACGAAGAAGGATGATGGCCAGGCAGCAGGGGATTTCCGGCCCGCGGATCACGGACCGCGTATCGGCTCCGGGCTGTCGGCCCACGACGCGCCCCAACATCGGTGAGGCAAGATTCACGAATACAGCGTCCAGAATAACCGACTCATCCTCAAACGGCACGCAGAGAGGATCAACGTACCACACAGTCTGATGGCGGGTTACATCTGACAGCCTGTCTCCGCAGCTTATACAGGTTAGGCCATCCGTGCTGTGTCGGATTTCCTGACAAGGCAATGAAAACGCCAGGCAGCGGCCAGAACTGCGGCGTTGCGATGGTAACGGTTGGAACGGCCACACATGCATCAAGACAGGAAGGCCACTCGGGAAAAGGCACGGCAGCACGGATCGGGATAGGGGGCTACCCCAGGCAGCACCCCTCCCACACCACCCGGCATGCGGGTCCGCACCGGGCGGTTCGAGACGTTGAGGTCATGAGAGACGGGGTAGACCCAGCCGGTCGAACCACTGGATGCTCAACACGCCGTTGAGCGCCATACCGCTATTGCGCCACCAACGCCGGCTGTTGGCCGGCACCTTCCGGGCCAGCCACGGCGGCGCACCCATCGCGATCAACTCACGATAGATCGTCTTGCCGCGCTTCCACTGCTTGAGCTGGATACATCGCAACCGGTGTCGCAACCACTCGTCCAGCTTCTGCCAGACACTTGGCGTCTGCGCCAGCCCGAAGTAATTTCGCCAGCCCAGCAGGTAGCCGCGCAGCCGCTCGATCACTTGTGGCAGGCTTCTGCCACCTGAACGTCTCGTCAACTGTCGCAGCTGTTGTCGGATCATCGGCCAGGCGTTCACCAGCTGCCGGGCCGTCTGCTCAATGTCCAGTCCGTCCACGCCGGCGGCTCCCTTGTTGGCCCGGACCCGCTTCCAGGCCCGCTTCAGGTTCTCCCTCGTCAGCATCGCCTCCAGCAACGCTGACCCTGCACCCTCATCTTCATGACGCGGGCAAGCCGTTTCCTCACGTCCCCGCTCGCCTCGGGCTTCACCCTCCGCTACCTGGGGCCGCTCTGACATCGCAGACATCTGAGGCCATACGCCCTGCATCGTCATGCCAAGTGGTACTCCTTCCCGTTCGGCCCTTCATGAGCATCCGCCCACTACTATGGCCTCTGCTGACTTCTCACACCGGATTCGACACCGTTACCCTTTCAGGCTCGAAGCGAGATCTCCCCAGGTAAGAACGCACTCCTTCACTGCACAACCGCCGGATCTACACCACCTCGCCTTGATCACGAGAGCTTTGCGGTTTATCGCCCGCTCGCCCTGCCTGGCAGTGCCTTGTATCCGGTTCTTGTCCATCGGCTCGCAGCTTATGCTCCACGCTTCCTCCCCACACTTGGTCGCCCTCATGCAGTTGCGCTTCGCTTCATTCGCTGTGATCAACTTATGGGAGGACTTTCACCTCCAGGAGTGCGCCCATGCTGGGCGCACCGCCACAAACAGAACGGCGCCCAATGGCGCCGTTCTGTTCGAGTTTGACCGACCAGGGCCAAACCCGCGACCGTCAGGACTGGTCGAACCGACAGTGATCAGAAAATGCTTTCGCGCACGAACAGCAGGTCATCCGGACGAACGGGATCATCCAGCTTGGGCTCCAGCACCTGGATGTTGCGATCACCCACGCGACGATGCAGGCGGATGCCACGATCGGTACCACGCAGCGTCAGACCGCCACCCTTCGCAATGGCCTGGGCCACCGTCATGCCGCGGTCAAGCGCGTACTGGCCCGGGCGCTGAACCTGACCGTAGACGTAGTAGTTGGGGGCCTTGTTGACGAAGATGGTGTCGCCAGCCTGCAGGACCACGTCCTTGCTGAGGTCGCCGGTCGTGAACATCTCGACCAGATCGATCTCCAGCCGCTGCGGACGGCCATTGCGAGTCGTCATCAGGATGACGGTATTGGCGCCGGTTTCGGTCACACCGCCAGCCACCGACAGAATCTCCGACAGGCGCATGCCAGTGGTTTCCAGCGGATAACGGCCCGGGGTGGCCACGTTGCCCAGCACCGAAACCTGCTGGCTGCGGAACTGGAGCACGTTCAGGGTCACCTGGGGATTCTGCAGGAAACGCCCCTCGCGCAGACGGGTGGCGATCAGGTTCTCGGCCTGCTGCGGGGAAAGGCCGGCCAGCTTGACCACGCCCAGCAGCGGGTAGGAAATGACACCACTCTCGGAGATCCGGGCCTCGACCGTCAGATCCTGAGACTGGAAGACCTGGATTCGCAGGACATCACCGGGCCCGAGCAGGTAGTCGCTTCGAGCCGTCTGCGCGGACACCTGCGGCGCCAAGCTGATGGTCGCCAGGGCGAGCAGCGCCAGCAAGAACTTCTTGAAACGGGAAAAAATCATGAATGCCGTCCTATGGAAAGGGTATCGATACGCCACGGCGCGTTGAGCTGCACCAGGAAGAGGCATATCTACCAGCCTAGGAGCTTGGGCGGCAGGAAAGTCGCGGGCTGCAAACCGGCCGCTCAAACTCCTAGGAAAGCCGAGTTTATCAATTCTAGACCGGTATCCATCAGCTGGATGTGAATGTTATCGCGATCCCGATGGATTAAATGTCCAGCCTGTTACACATGCCCGGTTGGAATCGAAATCCAAAAGGCAAAAGCCCCGCCTGATACTGCTGTGGCGGGGCAATGTGATGGCCTTGATCAGAACTGGATCTTGAATCCTGCACCGATGATGTTGGCGGTGTAATCAAGTGTCGCGCGGTTGGAATCGCGCTTTTCATGACCGGCATTCAGGGTGAAAGCCATGTTCCGACGGAACTCGTAATCGGCCTCTATCCCCACATGCATGATCTTGTCCTTGCGCTCGACTTCACCCGCTGCCAGCTGGTCTCCCTTGTAGGCCCGGTTGTAATAACGGAAATACGGCGATACCGCGATCTTGCCCGTGGCCTGGATCACCGGCTGGAAGTTCAGCGAGTAGGTATCTGCATAGGACGCCGTGACGGCCTCGTCATCCGGCTCGATGGAGCGCGCCAAGGCCAGACGCATCTGGACGGCTCCGCTATAGGCCCACTCAACGTCGAAGCCCGTGGTCAAACCACTGAAATCCCGGTCGCCCTGGTCATAGTCGCGCTTCGTGTAGCCAACATAACCGGCCAGGCGGCTGTCTTCGCTTGGACGATACTGGATACGGGTCAGCAACGCGTTCTCGTTGTAATCGTTCTCACGGCAGGCCGCGCCCGTGCACAGCAGGGCAGATCCATCATCAGAGTACCGCTGCGCCGACTTGTAATCGCCATTGGTGCGCCGATAGACGAAATCTACCTCAACACCCGTGCCCGGTGCATAACGAACACCACCCTCAGCCGACTTCCGGTCGAAGTCCGTATCTTTATAAACCTCGAGGCTGTTACGAGTGCGATCCAGATCGACGCCTGCAATCAGCGACCAGCTCGGGGTCAAACGGAAGCCGGCATTGAAGAACAGCAACTGCGAGTCGATGTCGTTCCGATCCCCCGAGGCATTCGTGGTCTGGTTGTCGGAACGATCCTGAATCGTCGGCTGATGACGCCGCAGGTTGATGCCGACACTACCGAACAGCGGACGGCCGACCACCCAGTCGAGCGTGGCGCCCGCCCGATAGCCGACGTTGTCAAAAGCGTCGTACTCCTGGTATTTGAAGCCCTCGACATCGGCGCTGGCCCGCAGACGCTGCTGGCTGATCAGACGGTCGAACTCGATGCCCATCCCGCCATTCAGATAGAGGTCGCTGGACTTGTGGTTGGCATAGAGGCCCGAGCGATACTCGTCGCCCACGCGCAACAGATTGCTGTCATGGGTAACATTCACATGGCCTTTCAGCAGGATGACGTCCGCGTCAGGATTGGGTTCCCAGTCAGGTGGCGGCACGTGAACCTGCGCCTGCAATGGGGCCACGGCCAGACCACAGACCACGCTGGCGATCGCGCCTGCCAACAGACGCAGACGCGGAGCCTGCATGTCGGGTTTTGAATGTCGCTTGTTTTCTTTCATGGCAATCCTGTCGTAAAAAGCCCTAATGAGGAAATAGTACAGCCACGCCTCACTGTCTTATACGCCACACTAAAGCATTGAGCGACACCTGCCAAGTCCCTTCGACCAATCATCGGTAGACAGACACGAACATGCCAAAGCGGATAACATCTCAAGGCTACATTTGGTCGGCCTGTGTTGTATAAACACGATAACCTGGCAGCTTTTCAAGGGTGTGCCCCATGTTGGGCGCCCCGGTACGCAGTATGAACAGCCCATCTCTCGCTACCTCCATCGTCCCGATCCGGACCGGGAACCGCAGTGTGATCTCGCTGATCAAGTCGGTGATCGACCCGGCGCTGGCCGTGATCTGCCTTCTGGCAGCCACCACGCTGGCGGGCGAACCGCTCCGAGCACAGGAGATGGTGCTCGCGGTACTGACCTTCTCCCTCAATTACCCGGGCAGCGTGCCTTTCCGGATCTACCAGCCGGGCTACCTGCGTCACCTGCTGGGTAGCTGGGGGCTGGTCGTCGGGCTCCTGCTACTCTTCGGCCTGATGATCGACGCACTCCGCCAGTTCGATCAGAACGTGCTGGCCGCCTGGATCATCGCCACGCCGCTGGTGCAGGCCTTCGCCCACTGGGTCTCGCCCGTCATCCTGCGCAAGGCCGTGTCGATGCGCCCGGAGCAGACCGCCATCGTCGTGGCCGCCAACAGCCTGGGCCGCACGCTGGCTCGTGCCATCCAGGAGGATCCGCTCTCGCAGACACGGATCATGGCCTTCTTCGACGACCGGACGCCTGACCGACTGGGCGAGGTACCCGAGGCGCCGGTTGCCGGCGGCTTCAATGCCGTGGCCCAGTTCGTGCGCGCCAACAAGATCGACCAAATCTTCATTGCCCTGCCGATGGCTTCGCAGCCCCGCATCCTGAAGATGCTCGAAGACCTGCGCGACACGACAGCCTCCATCTACTTCGTGCCGGACATCTTCATGTTCGACCTGATCCAGGCCCGGGTCGACTCGGTGGGCGGCCTGCCCGTGGTGGCCGTCTGCGAGACCCCGTTCTACGGGACCACCGGCGTGTTGAAGCGACTGTCCGACATCGTGATCGCCACGATCGCGCTGATCGTGACGCTACCCGTCACACTGGCCATCGCCATCGCCATCAAGCTGACCTCCAAGGGGCCCATCATCTTCAAGCAGCGGCGTTACGGCCTTGATGGCTCGGAGATCAACGTCTACAAGTTCCGGTCGATGCGCGTGCAGGAAAACGGGCCCGAAGTCCGCCAGGCGACCAAGAACGACGACCGGATCACGCCGATCGGCCGTTTCCTGCGCAAGACATCGCTGGATGAGCTGCCGCAGTTCTTCAATGTGTTGCAGGGCCGTATGAGCGTGGTCGGCCCACGCCCCCATGCCGTCGCGCACAACGAAACATACCGGAAGCTGATCAAGGGCTACATGATCCGGCACAAGGTCAAGCCGGGGATCACCGGGCTGGCGCAGGTCAATGGCGCCCGGGGCGAAACGGATACCATCGAGAAGATGGAGCTGCGCATCCGCTACGACCTCGAGTATCTGCGGCACTGGTCTCTGAGGCTCGACCTGAAGATCATCCTCAAGACCATCTGGGTCTCCTTCCGCGACCCGAACGCCTATTGATCCAGGCCAGAACCGACATCGGGCCCGAACCGGATACAGACCGATGCACACGCAGAGCGCCGACACCCTAGAGCGTGGGCGGCAGGAAAGTCGCCGGCTGCAAATCGGCCGCGCCGGCCCCAGCGAGACAGATTGCAACATCGGCCGGCCGATTCGGCATTAGCATGAAGCATCCAGCCATGTTGATGCTACAGTGAAATGAAGCGCTGCAGCCCCTGCCGCGCCAAGGCCCCATCCGACACCGCCTTCAACGATTAATGCCACTTGGCAGCTGTGTCAACCCAGCGTCGCCTTTTTGCGAAAAAAGACTAGTATCTCTCTCGGACAAATGCTAGTATCTAACTCGCTGGTCATTTATTGGAAGCTTGCCTGATGACGACAACCCACGCTGTTGCCCTTGTTGAACGGCCCTCCGGCGCGGTGGTACCCGCGGTGCCCTCGCTGGGCAATCTCGACGCCTACATCTCTGCGGTCAATCGCCTGCCGATGCTGAGTGCAGAAGAAGAGTCGAGCCTGGCCCGCCGTTTTCAGGAGCATCAGGATGTCGACGCCGCCCGCACGCTGGTAACCTCCCACCTGAGGCTGGTCGTGTCGGTGGCCCGTCAGTATCTGGGCTATGGTCTGCCGCATGCCGACCTCATCCAGGAAGGCAATATCGGTCTGATGAAAGCCGTCAAGCGCTTCGATCCGTCACGATCGGTGCGGCTGGTTTCCTTTGCCCTGCACTGGATCAAGGCCGAAATCCATGAGTACATCCTGAAGAACTGGCGTCTGGTCAAGGTGGCCACCACCAAGGCTCAACGCAAGCTTTTCTTCAATCTGCGCTCGATGAAGAAAGGGCTGGATACCCTGACCCCGGAAGCCGTCACGGACATCGCCGAACAGCTCAATGTTCGCGAGAAGGACGTGATCGAGATGGAAACCCGGATGGGGGGTCAGGATCTCGCGCTGGAGCCACAGGGCGATGACGAGCACGGCAGCAGTTTCGGACCGGCCGCCTACCTGGCCGCCCCCGGCTCCGAGCCGAGCGAAATCATCGAAAGCCGTCAGCGCGACCGGCTTCAGACCGAAGGGCTCTCACAGGCGCTGGCCGGACTGGATGCCCGCAGCCGAAAGATCATCGAGTCACGCTGGCTGCGCGACGAGGACGAGGGCGGCAGCCGAACCCTTCAGGATCTGGCCGATGAATACGGCGTCTCGGCAGAACGCATCCGCCAGATCGAGGCCCAGGCGATGAAGAAGATGAAGGCGGCCCTGGCCAACTACGTCTGACCAGGAGCCTGGGCGGCAGGCATCGCGAAGGCGACAATCGGCCCCGCCGAGCCCGCCGACTCTTCCCACTGATCACCCGCCAGTGCTCAGGCATCGGCGGGTTTTTCTCTGTCTGCCATGGCCATGACCCGGTCGTTCGGACGATGGGCTCGAGCACACACAGGCGCGCTCAGGCACACGCGGACACAGGGAGGCAACGGGATCGTGAACCACGGAAGCAGGGCAGCGTGAAAAAGTGCCATGCCACATCAACGCCGGTGGATACCATCTCTGTTTTCGCTGTTTCGCCACACTGGCCGGATAGAATGACGTTTTTACCCGACGAACAGCATCTTCCCCGCTTTCCGGATTGTCATCATGGCGCTCGTCATTGAAACCCTTTCGGGTCACGGCTCGACCTCCCGCGTGACCCGCACCCCGCTCAAGGGTGGCACCCTCCGTCTCAACGTCCGCCCGGGCGACGTGTTCCGGCTCATCGACGAAGACAGTGGCAAGGCGCCCGCCAATGCCATCGTCAAACGTCAGGACAACAGCATGCTCATCGAGGTTCCGGGCAAGGAAGGTGCGCCCGGGAGTGAAGTCGAACTGCTGAGCTTCTACAGCTCGTGCAGCGTCAGCTCGCCATGCCACCTGCACCTGCCTGACGGCGAGCATGGCACCGTGGACATCACACCCGGTACCGCCCCGATCAGCGCACTGTCGGATGGCTCCTTTGTCCTGCACGACCCCGGCTACACGGCACAGCCCGTGGCTGCCACAGCAGCAGGCGAGGCCAGCATCACGGCCAACAAGCCCCTGATGTACGGCCTGGGCGGCGCGGCGGTCATCGGCCTGGTTGCCGCCGCTGCCGGCGGCGGCGGTGGCGGTGGTGATGGCGGCGGTGACGTGAGTGTCAGCTCGTCGCCCGCGCCGGGGGACAATCCGCCGGTGACGCCACCGCCTGCCGGCACACCCGGTATCGTGGATCCCAACCTGAAGGTCACCCAGGCCTCGGTCAGCAAGGCTGCTGCCCCGACACTGGCCGGCACAGGCACGGCAGGCGCCCAGATCTCGATCGACATCGACACCAATGGTGATGGCCAGACGGATGTCAGCTACCGCAGCACCGTGGGTGCCGATGGGCGCTGGAGTGCCAATCTGGGCACACTCGCCCCCACCACGGGCACACGGCCGGCCGGTGGCTTCGATCCCGCCGATTCGGTGCGGATCTCGCAGACCTCACCGGCAGGCACCAGCACCCTGCCCGCCTTCAAGCTGACGGCTGACGATACGCCACCAGCAGCCCCCACCCTGTCGCCGGTGGCGACCGACAACCTGATCAACGCCACGGAAGCAGCCACGCCGCTGAGCCTCTCTGGTCGAGGGGAGGCCGGCAGCCTGATCAAGCTGACCTGGGGCAAGGATACGTATGAAACGACCGTGGGCGCGGATGGCGCCTGGTCGGTGAATGTGCCTGTGGCCGCCATTCCGGCCAATGGTGCATCCTCCATCTCGGTGACGGCCAGCGACTACGCTGGCAACGTGACGGCACCGGTCACACGGGCCATCACGGTCGACAAGACACCGCCTCCCGTACCGGTGATCCAGGCGACTGCCGGCCCCGACAATTACCTGAACGCCCTGGAAAAACCGGCCGGCGCCGCTGTCAACGGCACGGCCGAAGCAGGCAGTTCGGTACAGGTCGCACTGGGCACGGTTTCTCAGACCGTGACCGCCGATGCAGCCGGCAAATGGCAGGCCGTGTTTTCTGCTGCCCAGCTACCGGCAGCGGACGGCAGCTACAACGCAACGGCTACCGCCACGGACAAGGCCGGCAATGCCTCTCCCGCCAGCGCCCCTGCCGTGCTGACCATCGATACCAAGCTGCCCACGCTCGATGACATCAAGGTTGGCAGTGACAACGTCGTCGGAAGCGGCTCGAGCTTTACCGTCAGCGGCGAGGCCGAAGGTGGCTCACGCATCGTGGTCGATTACATCTATCTGCAGGGCCGCACCCGCCAGGTCGTCACCCACCAGTTCACCATCGGCGGCAAGGAAGGCGAAGAAGTCGACTGGACGAGCCCCTCCTTCACGGCACCACGAGTCAGTACGGCACAACTGCATTCCATTCTGGTCTCGGCCACGGATGCAGCAGGCAATACCGTGACACAACCGCACACCGTCGAGGTTCGGCCCCGCTTCTTCTTTCGCAGTCTCGAGACAGACGACACGGATAACGCCAGCCATGACGTGCTGACCAGCAAGGATCTGTTCGAGGCCGATACGGCGAGCCTCAGCGCCGATGTCCATGCTGCGCCCCAGGGCAGCCTGTCCAGCAAGAGCCTGCCGGATACGTCTGCCCAGCTTCTCCAGCAGGGTGACAGCGCCTTCAGTGCCCAGCCGCTCGACAACCTGCTGGGCCAGAGCACACAGGACTGGCAGTTGCACTGACATGTCATCCGGTGGGAGCGGATCCGATGCTGTCATCGCCCCTCCCTCCTCCCCCGTTTACGGTAATAACCGTCCTGGGCTGTAACCAATCCCAACAGGGATGCCGCAGTACCCATGTCACAATGTACGGGTTCGGATGGGCAGCTGCGGCAGACAGACGACCTGAAACAGTCGATCTGCCCCAAGGCATTCCCGCCATACCGCACCCATCCTATCCCAGACCCCGCATCCTGATTTCTCAGGCAGGAGAAGAGATAACATCATGGCCCCAAGACTGGATATCTATCGGACGACCGATGGCGGCGTCGAGCCGATTCGACTCAAGGCCGGTACCAACAAGATCAGGGTACAACCGGGCCGCAATTTCAGACTGGTCGATCAGGACAAGGCCATCGACCCGAACACACTGCGCGTACTGCAATCCGACAATGACCTGATCATCGAAGGCATCGTCGTCGAGGGCGAGGGCGAGGGCGAGGCAGCCACGGTCGTGCTCGAAAACTATTACCGGGTCTGCAGCGCAGCCGATCCCTGTACCGTCATGGTCGGTGGCGAAAGCACTGCCGATGCAACGGCGCTGGTCGACATCAGCACGAAACCGATCGGCGCGCTGTCCGATGGCACATTCGTCCTGCACCAGCAGGGTTTCGAAACCCCCACCGCGCCAGCGCTGGAAGGTGATTTCCCCATTCGCCCGGTTCTGTACGGGCTTGGCGGTGCTGCCGTACTGGGCCTGGCACTGGGTAGCGGCGGCGGTGGCGGCGATGGGCAGCCAGACCCTGGCGCCGTACCGCTGGCGCTGAAATCGGCCACGACATTCAACAACCGCTTCCCGACCATTCACGGTACGGCACAGCCGGGCACCGTCGTGACGCTGCGGATCGACACCGATGGCGACCAGCGTGAGGACGTCACCTACACCGCCACCGCTGACGCCGCCGGCATCTGGTCAGTCAATCTGCAGACCGCCACGGCCGCCACCGGCAAGCTGCCGGCCACCGGGCTGGCGGACAGCAACAGCCTCGAGGTATCGGGCACGCTCAACGGTGTGCAGGGCGCACCGCTCGCGCTGGTGACGCTCACCTTCGACAACACGCCCCCTGCCCAGGCCGAGATCGATCCGATCGCAGAGGACAACATCATCACGGCCGCAGAAAAAGCGGCCGGGGTGACGCTGGCCGGCAAGGCCGAGCCGAATGGTGCCGTCGAGATCAAGCTGGGTACGCTGACGAAACTCGTGGCTGTCAACGCCGAAGGCAGATGGTCCGTGCCACTGACCGCCGAAGAGCTGACGCCGATCGCCGATGGCCAGTACCAGCTGACCGCAACCGCACTGGATGCGGCCGGCAACCGGGGGCCAGCCAAGACGGCCACCCTGACCATCAACGCCGGTGGCTCCCAGCCTGCCATCGGCCTGGTCTCGGGCAACGACATCATCAACGCGGCCGAAGCCGCCGCACCGATCAAGATTCAGGGTACGGCAGCCCCCAATGCCCAGGTCGAGCTGACCTGGGGGGCGCACAAGTTCACCGCCGTGGCCAGCGCAGCCGGGATCTGGTCCATCGAGACGCCCCTGCCGGCCGGCACGCCCCAGGGCGCACAGAAGCTCAGTGTCACGGTGCCTGGCCTGGCCACCGCCTCGACGCGCGACATCACGGTCGACACGCTGCCCCCTGCCCGAGCCACCGGCATCACGATCAGTGACGGCGACCCCATCACGGCCAAGGAAGCCGAGGACGGCGTCTCGATCTCCGGTCGGGCCGAAGCCAATGCCAAAGTGACCGTCACCTTCGGCGGACAGACACAGGAAGCCACCGCCAACGCCCAGGGCCAATGGACCGTGTCCTACACCCAGGATCAGCTGCCGAAAGTGCCGGACGGACAGAACCAGCCCTTCGGCCTCGAGGTGCAGGTCACCGATGCCGCAGGCAACACAAGCCCGGTTGCCGCACAGACGGTCACGCTGGAGGGTAAACCTGCCGCGCCCAATGCGCCCACCATTGCGACGGTGGCCGGAGACAACATCATCAACGCGGTAGAAGCTGCCGCGCTCACCATCAATGGCTCAGCCCCTCCCAACGCCACGGTCAATGTCGGCTGGCAAGGGGAGGCCTCCCGTCAGGCAACTGCCAATGCCCAGGGGCAGTGGAGCATCGCCATGCCCGTTCCCGCGGGTGATGGCGAGAAAACCATCACTGCCACAGCTACCGTGGGAGGCGCTGCTTCACCGCTCGCCAGCCAGACGGTACAGGTCGACCGGAGCATCCCCACGCTGACCGGACTGACCACCAACGACGGCCCAGACATCACGGCAACCGAGCGTGCTGACGGCGTGACAGTCAGTGGTTCCACCGAAGCAGGCGCCTCGGTCAGGGTCAACTGGGGAGGCGTGGAAAAACCTGCCACGGCCGGGGCCGGCGGTGCCTGGAGTGTCACCTTCAGTGCCGCCGAGCTGCCTGCGGTAGGAGCCACTCCCGTCACCAGTGTCATCACCGCCACTGCCACCGACGGCGCAGGCAATGCCAGCACACCCGCCACACATACCGTGACACTGGTACCAGCAGCAGCACCACCAAGCGCCCCACCACCAACCATTCCGCCACCGGCGCCTCCCCCGACGGATCCTACAGGCCCCGGTACGGATCCCGGCGCCGGCGGAGGTTCGGCAGGTGGTGGCGGTGCGGATGCAGGCACAACCAGCCCTCCTGCGGCTCCTGTGCCTGGCACCCCTGCTCCACCCGGAGCTACCACAGGCGCAGGGGATACGACACCTGCCCCGGCAGACGCGACTGCCCCGGCAGCGCCTGCCGCAGCGCCGACACCCCCGACGGCACCGGGCCCCGCACCAGCAACTCCCGGCTCGGCCGGAGCGGATGCGGGTGCAAACGGAGATGCCGGCGTCCCGGCCCCGGGCACCGGCACGACCGGCACACCGGGTGCTTCGACCTCGCCCCCCACCGGCGATGCCGCCGTGCCCGCGACCACCACAACGCGCTCGCTGAAGAGCCTGTCGTTGAACGAACTGCTGGGCAATGGCGATGCAAACCCGGTCATGCCGACGCCGACACCCACGCCTGCACCTGCTGCGCCAGGCAGCCTGGATGGCTTGCTGAGTAGCAGTCTGAACCCGTGGGAGCAGACGACGCTGTAAACGCGACAGGGAAAAAGCCCGGATCTCATCAAGGTTCCGGGCTTTTTCCATGGCGGCTCATGGCTGTGACTGCCGTCAGTTGATCCTGATGTCCACCCGGCGGCTGCGCTTCAGGTTTTTCTCGCTGGTGCTCTTTTCCCGGGTTTGACCGGCGCCCAGCACCTTGATGCGGGAAGCAGGAAAGCCGCCATCGATGATGCCGGCGGCCACGGCACGCGCCCTGCGCTCCGAGAGGCTCTTGTTGTAGGCCGCCGAATGGCGGGGATCACTGTAGCCTGTCACCTGAACGCGGGCGTAATTGCTCAGGCAGGCGCCCAGCAAACGCAGACGCTTGCGATCTGCTGCATTCAATGAAGAGGCATTGGTCTGAAAATAGACCGGCGTGGCCAGACTGCGCACGGACTTCGGGCAGTTCTTCGGCCTTTTTCGGTTGGCGTTTGAGGCAGCTTCCTTCTGCTGACGGCTCTGGCTGGCTGGCGTTGGGGCCGTGGTGACGACATCAGCCGCACTGGCCAGCGGACGATCGCGGCTTTCGCCCACCACGGCCAGATCACCAATGCTCTGGCCGCCCCGCAGATTGAAACGCGCGAGCACCCGGTAGCCATCCGGCACCTGGGCACGGAACAGCTTCAGGCTTTCATCGGACTGTGCCACCGTATCCACCTGCCCGAACAGCTCGACAGCATCTCCCCGGACACGAATCTCGGACACGCCCCGTTCCCGAACCAGGGCTACCAGCGCCGTCAACCGGGACGCCCAGGCCGCCGAGGCGTGAGGATCGATCCGACCCACTTTCAGGGAGCCTGTGACTGCCGCATCCCGGGCCCCCAGCCGGGCAGAATTCATCCACTGGTCACGAGCCTGCGTATCCGGCACCTCACCCCGAATGCGAATGCCGCGAGCCTCATCACTCAGAATCGAAAAGGCTGGCGGCCCCGGCAGCTCGATCATCTCATTGCCGGTGGCAGGCTTGAGAGCGGCCTCTACCTCGACCAGGCTGTCCCCCCCGCCCTGCCCGGTAGCGAGCGGAAAGGTGACGGACTCGGTCTGTTCGGGAAGCTGCGCCCCCTCTTCTTCACGCTGAACCCCGAAGAGCGTGAACAGAAGAATCAGCAGCAACAGAACGCCGACTTTCAGCGATGTGAATCGGCGCACGGATTCTGCCGGATGCAGAACGGAAGCCTGTCTGGACTTGGGCGGCTCGGTCGTGGACATCAACACTGTTCCTTATCGGTCCAAAGCCTCAGCGTCCGTGCCCGTCACGGGAAGTGCCTGATGGCGCCAGCGCGACATCTTCGGCATCTGCCACCGCCTGGGTGCGATCCTTCCAGACACCCCCTTCAGAAGCGTCCACTTCTTCGGCAGCCACCAGCGACAGCAGTTCATCGGCTTCATCAGAGGCAGCCTGAACGACCTCGATGCCGTCCGTCCTCCCGGCGCCGGCCTCCCGCTGGCCCTGGGCTTCGGTCAGGGCCTCCGTGGCAACTTCGGACGACGTGCCTGCCGCAGCTTCGGCACCCGGTTCGTGACGACCGTCCGCCTCACCCGCACCATCAGACCCGATGTCCGTGGACGGATTCGGGATCGCGCTTGCCGTATCCGACGACAGGCTTTCCTCGCTCACAGCCGTCGTGATGCCAGCATTCTCCTCTGCACCGTCCGCCGTCTGGCTCTCATCGGCAGAAGCGCCAGCTGCAGCATCCTCCCCGGCCTGTCCTCCCCTTTCGGGGGCGTCAGCAACGGTCGGCGCCCCGTCCTCTGCTGCGGTCGCCTCGTCCGCCCGTAGCTGACCGGACGGAGGCTGATCGCTGGCTTCATGCCCCTCTTTCGGGGCGGTCGGCTGCCCGGCTTCAGCACCAGCAGCGGCCCCGACTGCGCTCGTGGCAGGCTTCGTCATCTGCGCAAGGAGCTGTTCACCGACCGACTCGCGCTCGATGCCCAGCAGTTCACATTGCAGGCGATCGAGCGCCACGTAATCTTCATTCAGCCAGTGAGCGGCCTGCTCGGCCCAGCTGAGCGGGTTGGCCAGCGCAAAGCGGGGACCCGCCCCTTCCAGGATGCGGGTCAGCTCGCCGAGCGAGGTCTCGGCCAGGCGTTCGAAGCTGCGGATACCCGCGTCGCGCAGCAGGTCGGCGACTCGCTGGTCGATGCCGACGAGCGCCTGCAGGTTGTCACGCCCTTCCGACGTGCGATGGCGCTGCTTCAGCAGATGCTTCGCGGCGTCGAAAGCCGCCGCGTCGGACGCAACCCGGCTGGCGTGATAGTTGACGGAAGCCTCACGATCCGTCACATCGTGTTCACGACTCAGGATTCGGCCTTCCCAGCTCTGCATCGCATCTTCGCGGTTGGCCACGACAGCAACACGGCGGGCCAGCTCCTGCTCGGTGGCCTCCAGGGCATTCAGGCGACGGCCGTAATCCGCCTCCTTGCTGCGCAGCTGATCCTGGCGGGAGGCAATGTCCTTCTCCCGCTCGCTCAGCGTCATGTTCATCCGGTCGAGATCGGCGCGCCGCTTCTCGGTCTGTTGCTCCAGGCGGCTCAGGTCGTCGGAACGTTCCTCCATCCGGCGGGCTGCCTGCAGGAGTTCCGCATCCCTCGTGGCGACCGACGCCTGCAGATCGGCCACTTCCTTCTCACGCAGACGCAGTGCAGACTGCTTGTGACCGAACTCGGTTTGCTGTGCGAGCAGCAAGGCCTCCTGCTGGACCAGGGCTTCAGCCTCCAGGCGTGCCTTCTTGCGCCAGTAAAAGAAGTCGATGGCGAACTCGACCGCCCACCCCGCCAGCAAACCCAGAATCAGCCAACCCAAAGCATTCATACGAATAAAGTCCCCTGTCCCATGAGCACATCAGCGCCTGCCTGCATCGCGGCATGCATCATGAGCACCGTGAATCGAGATGCATTGCTGATGCACCCACCCAGCTGCCGCCACAGGACACAGCCGGACGCCCCGGTGCATCACGATGCGCCCATGCACCCGAAGCATGGCAACAGCCCGGATGCCCTGGCGCCCCCCCGGACAATGTCATCCCGACTGATCCGGGAGAAAGCCTCAGGCCTTCAGCAGCAGCTTCAAATCATGGACGACGTCGTCCACGTTGTCAGTGTACCGAACCAGCAAGCGAAGCGTACCATTCCTGTCAATGACATACGACGCAGCGGTGTGATCCAGCGTGTAGCTGGAGCCATCCTGGTTCGGCACCTTCTGATAGAAGACACGGAATTCGCGGGCTGCCTTCTTCGTGGCCTTGTCATCACCGCGAAGCGCCATGAAGGATTCATCGAAAGACGGCACATAGGCCTGCAGCACCTCGGGCGTGTCACGCTCGGGATCGAGGGTCACGAACACCACCTGAAGACGATCGGCATCCTTGCCAAGCTGCTCCTTGATCTCCCGGGCCTTCAGCAGCGTGGTGGGACAGATGTCCGGACATTGCGCAAAGCCGAAGAACAGGAAGACCACCTTGCCCTTCAGATCCTGCAACGTCACGGGCTTGCCCGTGGCAGCGTTGGTCAGCGACAGCTCGTTGCCATAATCGGCCCCACTCAGATCCGTCAGCTTGAAGGCAGGCTTTTCCTGGGTGCAAGCGGGCAGACCTGCGGCCACCAGCACGGCGGTACCGATGGACAGCAGCCGACGACGATAACCGCTGATGGCTGCGCCCGCCACACGGCGGAGCACCGGCACACGGGCAGAAGAAGAGGAGGGAGAGGAAGAGGTTTTCATCATCAGAGGTAGTGGTCGATCAGCAGGGCGCCGAAGAGCAGCGCCAGATACAGGATCGAATAACCGAAGGTTCGTTTCGCCAGCGTATCACTGTAATCGCGCCATATCTGCCATGCCAGCACCAGGAACGCGGCCCCCAGCGCCAGGGCACACACCAGATAGAACAGGCCGCTCATGCCGATGGCAAAAGGCAGACAGGTCACGAACACCAGCAGCACCGTGTATAGCAGGATGTTCAGGCGCGTGAACAGGGGCCCGTGCGTAATCGGCAACATCGGCAGGCCGGAACGGCGATAGTCCTCGGCCCGATAGAGCGCCAGCGACCAGAAGTGGGGTGGCGTCCAGACGAAGATGATCAGGAACAGCACCAGTGCCGGGGCGCTGATCTCGTTCGTGACCGCCACCCAGCCCAGCAGAGGCGGCATCGCACCCGATGCGCCGCCGATGACGATGTTCTGCGGTGTGCGCGGCTTCAGCAGCACCGTATAGACGAGGGCATAGCCCACGAAGGTGGCCACGGTGAGCACCGCCGTCAGCGGATTGACCCAGATATAGAGCAGGCAGGTACCGGTCGCCCCCAGGAGCAGCGCGAACACCCCCATCCCCACACTGCTGGTCTCGCCGCGGGCCGAGCTCCGGTGGGCGGTACGCCACATGACGGCATCGATGCCCCGCTCGATCAGGCAGTTCAGCACGAAGCCCGCCGACGCCAGCAACCCGATACCCGAGGTACCGGCCAGCAGCACGCGCCAGGGCACAGCCCCATCGGTCGACAGGAACATGCCGATCATGGCGCAGAATACCGCCAGCAGGACGATGCGGGGTTTCGTCAGCTGGGCATACTGACGGGCGACTCTGGCAAACGACTGTTGACGGGTAGCGGACAGGTACACGGCGTCAATCCGGATCGGCTCGCATCACCGGACAGGACAGGCAGGCCGGCGCACGAAGGCAACGGGTAAGCGGTGACAGCCCCAGTATCAGGCAAGCGCCGAAGGGGCCGGCTTCAAATGATGACAGGTCTCATTCAATTCCTGAGTTCCTGCATGGCGGACACGAAAGTCTAACATGAAGGCAATGGCGACCAGTGCCGCGGCGCCGGCCGAGTGCAGCAGCGCAGCGAGCAATGGCCAGCCAAGGAAGACATTGGCAAGCCCCGTCGTCAGCTGTGCCAGCAGCACGGCGCCCAGCCAGCGGGCCAGATGGCGCACACCGGTCACATGACGGGTTTTCCAGGCCAGCCAGCCAGCCGCCACAAAGACCCCATAGGCCATCAGGCGATGCACATAATGAATGGCGATCAGCGCTTCAAAAGGCAGCAGCGTCCCATCGGCCTGCATGCCGAGGGGTCGCCACAACTCGAAGCCACGGGCCAGATCCATCGTCGGCCAGAGACTTCCCTGGCAGAGGGGAAAGTCCTGACAGGCCAGCGCCGCATAATTGCTGCTGACCCAGCCCCCCAGCGCCACCTGCACCAGAATGAGCAGCAGCACCACCCGTGACGCATGGCGGAAGGCATGAGCCCGGCGATCGACCACCGGCTGGGCCGCCACCCGGTTCCACTGCGCCATCAGCATCATGAACAGCACCATCGCACCCATCAGGTGCGCCGTGACGACGATGGGTTGCAGCCTGAGCGTCACCGTCCACATCCCGAAGAGCCCTTGCAGAATGATCCACAGCAAGGTGAGGACGGCCAGCCACCACGAAGGGGCAAAACCGCCATCGGCGTAACGCCCCTGATGCCCGAGCGCCCCCGCCTGCCGGCGCCAGCGCCAGCACAGCCAGACCAGCGCGATCACCAGCAGCCCCAGACCGCTCGCCACATAGCGGTGCAGCATCTCGACCCAGGCCTTGAAGACCGTGACCGGCCCGTCCGGCAAGATCGCCACTTCCGCACGGATGTCGTCCATGGCGCCGATCGGACTGAGGTGCCCATAGCAGCCGGGCCAGTCCGGGCAACCCAGCCCGGCATCGGCCAGCCGCACGAAGGCCCCGAAGATGATCAGGTCAAAGGTGACGAAGAGCGTGATCCACAGCAGACGCCGGAAACGGCGACGCACGCCCGACAGCGCCTCACCGGCCGTCGATCCGGACGCGGGCGCCCTCAACGCAGGTACCCCAGATGAGAAGCCACCACCCACGCCCCCAGGCCCAGCACGATCAAGAGCGGTACCATCACCCAGATGGCCTCCATCAACAGGGCCTGTAGCCGGAGACACCGCGACCCGGGTTGCTCTCCATCTGAAGACACCATGGCCGTGCTGCCTTCTGGCGCGCCAGCGCCTTTCAGTCGCTGATGCCGGAGCGTCGCCAGCAGAATGGCTGCGCAAACCAGCACACCACCCACCACGCAGACCCACAGCAGAGCCTGCTGCCAGGCGCCCAGCACGTCGAGGTGGGCGGCGACCGTCACGCCCGTCGTCGATGTCGATGCACTCACGTCCCTGACCTCCTTCGCACGATCCTGATGGGGGCGAGCCCCCCTGCCAGCGCCTTCTGCGCCGGCATCCACGCATGACCGAAAACCAGCTCGATGGTCAATGCTGCCACCTCGGCATCGGGCGGAGGCACCGGAAAGCCCAATGCGTCCAGATCCGATACCAGCGAAGCACGCGTCCGATACGTCAGGCGCAGATGCTCCATGTCCATGACAGGCGCGACGAAACCCGTTTCCATCATCGCATCGCCCCAGTCATGCATGTCCTGAAAGCCGGGAGCCAGCCCCTCATCGGCCAGCACGCCCTTCTCGCGCAGCTCCCGGGCCGTGTCCACCCCGAAAGCGGAAAAGATCAGCACGCCCTCCGGGCGAAGCACCCGGTAGCACTCCTTCAATACAGCCAGCGGGTCATCGAACCAGTGAAAGACCAGATTCGCCCAGATGACCTCTACCGTACTGTCCGGGAAGGGGAGCTGATGCGCATCGGCCGCGAGCCAATGAACCGGCCGCATCGCCGGCTGCGCACGCCAGCGCTTGAGCAGACCGTGCAGGCCACGGCTGGCACGCCCGGCCACTCGACACTGCTCGACGAGGGGTTGATCGGCCAGATCCACCGCCCACAATTCGGCCTCGGGAAAGCGCTGTGACAACAGCGGCAGGGAACGGCCCAGACCACACCCCAGATCCAGCACCCGCGATACCGCCGGCAGACGCATGGGAAGCAGACGCTCCAGCAGACGACGCTCAGCCTCCTGCAGCAGGAAGTCCGCGCGAGCCTCCGGCTGGCGTTTCTGGTTGAAGCGCTGACGCACCCGGGTGCGATCCAGGCCAATGGGTTTCAACATGAGCGCAAGTATAGAGCCCTCCCTGCAAACCGGATCTGCCATGGGGTTTCTTCCCCGCCCCCTTACCCCTGCCTACCGATGGCCTAAACCGGATGACCCACCGATGTCCCAAAGCACAGCTGATCACGACCAGCCTCATTCATCATTCAGCATGCCATCCGAAAGTGCTTCGACGTGAAAGAACCGGACGACATCCTGCCGCATTTGCCGCCCTGGCAGCGCCTCCGGCAAGTGGGCCGCACGCTTCTGGGGCAACTGTTGCCACGGGCCTGCCTGCTTTGCAGCGCTCCGTGCGCTCACAAACCGCTGTGCCCCCACTGCCGGCACGCCCTGCCAGGGTTTGATGAACCCCGCTGCCCGATCTGTGCCCTGCCCTGCCGAAGCCACCATCCGGACGTCGGCAGGAAAAGCCCGCCAGGAGCTTGGGCGGCCGGTTTGCAGCCCGAGACTTTCCTGCCACCCAAGCTCCTGCGCCATCCTCTCATGCTGAATGAAGCATGCAATGAGGCAACGGGAAAACCGCCTCCCGCCCCCTGCTCATGCCCGTTTCAGCAACGATTCGCCCCTCATCTGGATCGCATCATCTGTCTGGCCGACTATGCCCCGCCACTGGATCAGGCACTGGGCAGTCTGAAGTTCGGACAGCAGGCTGCTTTGGGTATCTCTCTGGGTGAATTATTGATGCAGAAACTTGCCCGCATGCCTGACTCTCCCCTCGGCAGCCTGGATGCGTTGATACCGGTTCCGCTCTCAGGCACGCGGCTGGCCGAACGAGGCTTCAATCAGAGTCATCAGATCGCACGAGGCATGCGAACCTTGCCGGGACACCGACTGCCTGCCATCCAGACCGGCTGGTTGAGACGGCTTCGAGAGACCAGGCCCCAAAGCAGCCTGACGGCCCATGAACGCGAGCGAAACCTGACGGGAGCTTTCGGGGCATCTCCCCGGGCGGCAGGCAAACGTATCGCGCTGATCGATGATGTGATGACGACCGGCAGCACCCTGCTCGCCGCCGCCGCTGCCTTGAAAACCGCCGGCGCGACGAAGGTGGTCGCCCTCGTCATCGCCCGGACGCCGGAACACGACCATCAGGCCGTCGCAACCCGTTCCTGACACGCTCTATCATCAGGGCTTCCCTGCCTCCCCGAGCCTGCCCCGTGTTCAACGTCGTTCTCGTCCAGCCGGAAATCCCGCCCAATACCGGCAACATCATCCGGCTGTGCGCCAACACCGGCTGCCAGCTGCATCTGGTCAAGCCATTGGGCTTTCCGATCGATCACGCCCGCATGCGTCGGGCCGGCCTCGATTATCACGAGTTCACACCGATGAAGGTCCATGAGAACTGGGATGCCTTTCTGGCAGCAGAAAACCCCGCCCCCGGGCGGCTCTTCGCCTTCACGACCCGCGGGACGCGCAGCCCCTTCGACTGCCGTTTCTCGGCAGGCGACTACCTGGTCTTTGGCAGCGAAACGTCCGGACTGCCTGCCGGCATCCGCAGCAGCATCGCGAGCGACCAATGGCTGCGCCTGCCGATGCGGCCCGACAACCGCAGCCTGAACCTCTCGAATGCCGTGGCCGTGACCGTGTTCGAAGCCTGGCGGCAGCACGGTTTCGCAGGTGCAGCCTGATCACTCCTGCCGGGGACTGCGGGCCAACAGCTTGCCGACGGCCTCCCTGGCTGCCAGACGCCCTTCGATCACGGCCAGCACCGCCTGACTGATCGGCATCTCGATGCCGGCCTCCTCAGCCCGGGAGACCACGGCCGGACAGCAGGCCACCCCTTCGGCCACATGGCCAAGGCTTGTCAGAATCGCAGGCAGCGACTGCCCTTTGGCCAGCAGCAGCCCCACCCGGCGATTGCGGGACAGATCGCCGGTGCAGGTCAGCACCAGATCCCCGACCCCCGCCAGCCCGAGAAAGGTCTCGGCCGAAGCACCATGCGCCAGGCCGAAGCGGGTGATTTCGGCCAGCCCCCGGGTCAGCAAGGCCGAGCGGGCATTCAGTCCCAGCCCAAGCCCATCACAGATACCGGTGGCCACCGCCATGATGTTCTTCAACGCACCGGCCACTTCCACGCCCACCAGATCGGCGCTGCGATAGACCCGCATCGGCCCATGATGGAAAGCCTCCACCATCTGGTGCGGCAGGGCCTCATCCAGCGAGGCGGCCGTCAATGCCACCGGCAGCCCGGCCGCCACTTCCTGCGCAAAACTCGGCCCACTCAGGCAACCGACCCGCAAACCGGGTAACGCAGCCTCCAGCACCTGATGCGGGAAAAGCCGTGTCGTGGCCTCCAGCCCCTTGGACAGGCAGACGATGCCAGGGCACGTACCAGGCGACAGCACCCCGGCCAGTGCGGCCGACACGGGGCGGATGCCGGCCACCGACGTCGCCATGACGACCAGATCGGCCTGCGCGGCCGCACCGGCCAGATCGTCTGTCACCTGAAGCGCAGCCGGCAATGCCACATCCGGCAGATAACAGTCGTTGATGCCGTGATCGCGCACCGCTTTGAGCACGGCCGGATTGCGAGACCAGAGCACCGTCCGATGGCGGCTCACCACATGCATGGCCAGCGCGGTTCCCCAGGCACCGGCCCCCAGCACGGCCACCTTCATCACTTACAGCCCCCAGACCATCGAACTGTCCAGAAAGCCCGTCTGCCCGTCGGCATGACGAACCCGGACGAAGCCATCCGCGCCGACCCGCTCATCCTGAAGGTCGAAGACGACGCCGCGTGCTGCCTGGAACCAGCTGCCAGCCATGCCCCCCGGCTCCTTCAGGAGCGGCACCTGCGTGGTGACGATGACCGTCCGGCGATCGGCCAGATCATCACGATTGACCCAGGCCACATCACCCTGCATGTCCCGCACCTTGACCCAGGACTGCAGGACCGAGATCACCTCCACCGGCATGCCCCTGGGGGCCTGATAGATGCGCCTGGCCTTGTCGGATGGCGCATCGAACATGACGGCATCATCGGTGCCGATCGAGCGAAAGCGGGCCATGCCCGGGATTCTGGCCTGACGGGGGGCAGGGCCATCGGCCGATGCCGGCACAGGCCTGGCGGCCGGCCCCAACGTGGCGCTGGGCTTCATGTCCCCCGCGCCGGACGTCTTCGACTGCGCGCTGGCATCCCCTGCCGCCGGCATGACCAGAAAAGCGGCCGCCACCCAGGCAGCAGCCAACACCTGTTTTCCTTTCATCGGCTCACTCCGTAGACGCATGACCCCACCGTCAGGCCCCGAACTGCGCTCAATGCGTGGTCGTGGACGGCGACGGCTGATCGCCATTCAGTTGCTGCCCCTCGCCCTGTTGGGCGGCGGCGGCCAGACGCTGCTGGTACAGCACTTCGAAGTTGATCTCGGCCAGATGGATCGGCGGGAAGCCGGCGCGCTGGATCACGTCGGCGATGTTCGCGCGCAGGTACGGATAGATCGTGTTCGGGCACAGGATGTGGAGCACCGGATCCATCTGGTCTTCGGGAATGTTGCGGATCTCGAAGATGCCGGCCTGCTTGCCCTCGACCAGAAACACCACCTTCTCTTCCAGCTTCGTCGTCACCGTCACGGTCACGGTGATTTCATGGATGCCATCGGCCAGCTGTTCCTGGCCCGTGTCGATGGCCACTTCGACCGTCGGCGAGTTCTGCTCGAGGAAGATATGCGGTGCGTGGGGGATTTCGAGGGACAGATCCTTCAGATACATCCGCTGGATCTGGAAAACCGGGTTGTTGTCTTCTGCCATGCTCTCACTCATCAGGTTGAATACGTCTACCAGGGAAGGCCGGAGCGTTCTCCGGCCGGACACCCTGAATCATGCCAGCATTGGCAAGAGTTTGCCGGCACCATCCAGTGCATGCAGATCATCGCAGCCCCCGACATGGTGTCCATCGATGAAGATCTGGGGCACCGTCGTCCGGCCCCCTGCCTTCTCGATCATCTCCGGCCTGCGACCCGGATCATGGTCGATCAGGATCTTCTCGATGTCCTCGACACCACGCGAGCGCAGCAGCAGCTCGGCCCTGTGGCAGTAGGGGCAGGTTGACTTGGCATACATCACGACCTTGGCCGTCATCACACACTCCTTGAAAAGTCAGCCAGTGGATTCACCCGATCTCGGGCAGGACAACCCGAGCAGGCGTCTTCATTTCACCAGCGGCAGGCCAGCCTGTTGCCAGGCATTGATGCCGCCATCCAGCGTATAGATCTCGCCACGGCCCGAGGCCTTCAAGCTGGCAGCCGCCTTGCCCGCGCGCATGCCCGAGGTGCAGACCAGCAGCACCGGCTTCGTCGCCTCCAGTCCGGCCACGTAGGTCTGCAACCTGTCAGGCGAGACCTGGCGCGCACCGGGCAGATGCCCCGCCTTGAACTCGGCATCGCTGCGCAGATCGACCACCTGTGCCCCCTTCTGGTTGATCAGCTGGGTGGCGGCCAGCGTCCCCACCATCGCACCACCACGGCCCCGGCTCACGGCCGACCACAGCAGGGCGCCACCGGACACCAGGGCGATGATGATCAGAAAGGCATTCTCGGTAATGAAGTTCACGGCAACCGTCCATTGAAAATAGGCGAGAATTATATCTTTCCCGTCACCGCCCCAGGAAAGGGGCAGTCCTCCCCACCCGCGGCCCGGCGTGCTTCGCCAGACGAAAAACAACGGTCTCCAGGTGATGTCGGCCCTGCCTTCCTGTGGCGCACGGAACACCTGGGAGTTGTTACATGACTTATAAACTCGTGCTCATCCGTCACGGCGAAAGCCAGTGGAATCTCGACAACCGCTTCACCGGCTGGACGGATGTCGATCTCACCGAAAACGGCAGGGAAGAGGCCAGACGCGCCGGCCAGCTCCTGAAGAGCGAAGGCTATGATTTCGACGTGTGCTACACCTCGGTGCTGAAACGCGCCAACCGCACGCTGTGGACGGTGCTGGAAGAAATGGACCGGATGTGGCTGCCGGTCGTGCACCACTGGCGCCTGAACGAGCGCCACTACGGCAACCTCCAGGGCTGGAACAAGGCCGAAACCGCCGCCGAATACGGTGACGACCAGGTCAAGATCTGGCGCCGTGCCTACGCCATCGCCCCCCCGCCGCTGGCCGAAGACGATCCCCGACTGATCGAGCAGCTCGAGGATCCGCGCTACGCTGCCCTGCCCAAGGCTGAGCTGCCTCGCACCGAGTGCCTCAAAGACACCGTGGCCCGCGTCCTGCCGTTCTGGAACGACAGCATCGCCCCCACCATCAAGGCCGGCAAGCGCGTCATCATCGCCGCCCACGGCAACTCGCTGCGCGCCCTGATCAAGCATCTGGACAACATCTCGGACGACGACATCGTTGAACTCAACATTCCGACCGCCCGTCCGCTCGTCTATGAGCTGGATGCTGATCTGAAGCCGATCCGCCACTATTATCTGGGCAATCAGGCCGAGATCGAGGCGGCCATGGCAGCCGTTGCCAAGCAGGGTACCGCCAGCAAAGGCTGACCCCGCCCTGACACCGATGGCCGGCCGGGCCCTCTTCTGAGGGCCTGTCAGCACAGCCCGACGCATCCTCATGGCCTGATCGCAACGCAAGGGATACCCTGAACAAGGCATGTGATGTGAAACATTTGCCTTGCAGGAGGCCCAATGCCGCTATACTGAAAGATTCCCTTTTTTGAATCGACCAGGCCACGATGCCGCCTGAACTGCCGCCAAAGGATCGCGCCTCCATGTCCAGCTCCCTCCGACCCGTCAGCCTCATCGGTATCGGCGCCATTGCCGGGGTTGCCCTCAGCCTTGGCCTGAGCGCAGTGGCACAAAAGGAAGATGCCCGCACGGCCCTGCCACTGGACGAGCTTCGCCAGTTCAGCGAAGTCTTCGGCACCATCAAGTCCTTCTATGTCGAACCGGTCAAGGACGGCAAGCTGATCACCGACGCGATCAGCGGCATGCTGACCGGCCTTGACCCGCACTCGGCCTACCTCGATGAATCGGCCTTCAGCGAGCTTCAGGTCAGCACGCAGGGCCAGTTCGGTGGTCTGGGCATCGAGATCGGCACCGAAGACGGCTTCGTCAAGGTCGTCTCCCCCATCGAGGACACCCCGGCGGCGAAGGCCGGCGTCAAGGCTGGCGACCTGATCGTCAAGATCGGCGACACCCCCACCAAGGGCATGCCGCTCGACCAGGCCGTCAAGCTGATGCGCGGCAAACCCAAGAGCCCGATCACGCTCACCATCTCGCGCAAGGGGGTCAACGAACCGATCGTCCTGACGATCGTGCGCGACATCATCAAGGTGCAATCCGTGCGCAGCAAGATGCTGGAACCGGGCATCGGTTATGTCCGCATCTCGCAGTTCCAGGAACACACGGTCGACAGCCTGGCCAAGCACCTGACCCAGCTCGGCAAGCAGGGGCCGGTCAAATCGCTGATTCTCGACCTGCGCAACGACCCGGGCGGCCTGCTGCATGGCGCCATCGGCGTCTCGGCAGCCTTCCTGCAACCGCGCATGGAAGTGACCTCGACCGACGGGCGTACCGAAGATGCCAAGCGCAGCTACTACGCCAGCCCCGAAGACTACCTGTATGGCGGCTCGCGCATCGACCGTATCGCCACCCTGCCCGCCTGGACGAAAACCGCCCGGATGGTCGTGCTCGTCAATGCCGGCTCGGCATCGGCCTCCGAGATCGTCGCCGGCGCCCTGCAGGATCACAAGCGTGCCGTCGTCATGGGCACCCAGACCTTCGGCAAGGGCTCGGTTCAGACCATCCTGCCGCTGGCCGACCGCAAGACGGCCATCAAGCTGACGACCGCCCGCTATTACACCCCGAACGGCCGTTCGATCCAGGCACGTGGCATCGTCCCCGACTACACCGTCGAGGAAACGGCTGATGGCGACATCAACAACTTCCGCATCCGCGAGGCCGATCTGCAGCGCCACCTCAGCAACGATCGCGACAGCACGCCGGAAGTGAAGTCATCCGCCCCGTCCTCGACCGACCAGCAGCGACTGCGCAACCTGAAGCCGATCGAGTTCGGCGTGCCCGCCAGCGACTTCCAGCTGATGCAGGCGCTGAACTACCTGAACGGCAAGCCGGTGCAGAAAACGCCGGCCTCCGCAAAGGCCAGCGATGCGAAGACCGCCGCCTCGGACAAGGCCGACAGGCCGGCCTCCAAAGCCGTGTCCAGGGACCCGGTCAACAAGGCCCCGGCTGGCGGCGAGGACAAACCGTCCAGATAAAGGCGGCAGGTCGACACGCATGGCCCACCACTCGGCCCACCACCCAGCGGCGCCCAGGTAAAAAAAACCGGTGGTGCCCGTTCCCCTTTCAGGCCTCTGGCCCCTGCCAGGGCCCCTTGTACATGAAGGACGAGCAACTGCTGCGTTACAGCCGGCACATCCTGCTGGATGAGATCGGCATCGAAGCCCAGGAACGCTTGCTGGCCAGTACGATGCTGGTCGTCGGCGCCGGCGGCCTCGGCTCGCCTGCCGCCCTCTATCTGGCCGCCGCAGGCGTGGGCCGCCTGATGCTGGCCGATGGTGACACGGTCGATCTCACGAACCTCCAGCGCCAGATCCTGCACTATCAGGATCGGGTCGGCATGGAGAAAACCGCCTCGGCCCAGCTCACCCTGAAGGCGCTGAACCCGGAAGTCGAGGTGCTGGCACTGCCACGCCTGCCCGCTGACACGACTGACACGGCAGCCTGCCCGACGTCCGATGACGACGGTACAGGCACGCGAGCCGACACGACAGCAGGCACGTTGCCACCAAGCACACTCTCGGCCGCCATCGCACAAGCCGATGTCGTGCTCGACTGCAGCGACAACTTCCCCACCCGGCAGGCCATCAACCATTACTGCGTCGAGCACCGCAAACCGCTGGTCTCCGGGGCTGCCATCCGCTTCGATGGTCAGGTGGCCGTCTTCGACCCCAGGAAGCCGGCCTCACCCTGCTACCACTGCCTCTTTCCCGAAGGCGAGAACCTTGAGGAAACCCGCTGCTCGCAGATGGGCGTGTTCGCCCCGCTGACGGGTATCGTCGGCACGATGCAGGCAGCCGAAGCCCTGAAGCTGGCCGGCCAGTTCGGCACCCCCATGAGCGGACGGCTGATCCTGATCGACGCACGCACGCTTCGCTTCACCGACATCCGTGTGCCGCGGGATCCGGGGTGCCCAGTCTGCAAGACACGGCACTGAGAAGTGTCAGGACGTGCAGTCGTGCGAACCGTACGGCGTCGCAGACCTGCCGCCCGAGTCCTGTCCGAACCCGCTGCATGCAGCCAGCATCCGTAGCAGCAGTGGAAAAAGGGCCACAACGATCCTTCCGTGCACCCGGCAACTATCCTGCCGTCAGACAGACATCCGGGCCGATCGGATTCGCCGGCGACGCTGTTGGGTCGAGACACCTGCGGGTGCAAGGTCATGCACGCGCAGCCCACCCCGGTGCAACAGATCGACGACAGCCAGTCCCCCTGCCTGATTGAAGGTATGCAAGCCACGCACACCACTCAGGCCCTTCAGCAGGCCGGGAGAAACGACCCGTACCAGTTCTTCCCGATACTCCGTCGGGCTCAAAGCCGTAATCCGGTAAATGGCCATCCCGTGACCATAGCAATCAAAGGTCTGGATCTGCCCATAACGGAATATCCCTTCCGCCGACACCGACAATCCGGCGTTTCTACCGCCATAACTGTCGATACGCAGCGGATTCATCGGATGAGGCGTCCAATGGGCAGACAGGGGATTGTCCGCATGAAAAAGATGAAGCTCCGAATGGAAATCCCTGGTTGCCGCAACCAACGTGCCGGCCGTTCGGTCGAGGTTCGTCAACATCCACCAACGTCCATTCGCCTCGAACAGCATTGTGTCAACGGCAGAGACGTCCCGCATCAGCGTGGCCGCAGGGGTCCAGCGAGTCGGATAGTCCTCGGCGCACCACACCGTGATGCACCCACTACCAGCCGATTCAGGGCATAGATAATGCTGGCCCTCCCACAGAAAATGAAAGGGGAAGGACAGATGGTGTTCCGTCTGGATCACCTTCCCCAGATGCTTGAGGCGTACCTCTGGCCCCTGCCCGAGGCTGCGTGACAGCGTCGTCAACTCCAACGCGGAGATATGCCCCCGCTTGCGTCTCGGCGACCACTCCTCCACAAATACTACCGGGCGTTGGTCCGGACTCAGCGCCGGCACCAAAAACGGATCCGCCTGAAATCGGCGTCCTGGCGTGCCTGCGGGTCGAACCTTGGAAAAGTCGACTGCCGCCGGATTGCCCGCATAGGTAAACCCCAGTTGCCAGGTATAAGAACGCCCACGACGGGCATCCCAGGTTTTGCGCCCTAACCGCTGCAGGCTCCGTACGAGATAGGCGAACATCATCGATAGAGGAACTGGCGCCACACGGGACGGATTCAGCGCCGGAGGCAGCTCTCGCTCACGACCCCGCAGATGGGTAGCCTGTGGCCCCTCAGGCCATATCCGGCGATGGAGTGCAGAGACTGCTCTCCCCGCCGCCCCTTCCTTCAGCGGGGCACGATCCTTCACCGAAGCAGCCAGCCCGCCAGCGACTGCCCCTGACAGGCCGGCGTGTCTGCCCAGAGCATTCCCTGCCGCAGCCTCCCGCCCGACAACCTTCCTGGAGACAGGGACTCCCTCCTGAGCCCGGGTACCGCCGATGCCTTCCGGGCTCAGATGCCAATCCCGGCACTGCGATATCGCATCTTTCAGCATGCGAAGGCCGGCTGCCAGCAACATCGCCCTCGTACGACCAAGACTCCAATGCGGCTGAAACCAGCCCCGGCGAATGATCCACGGCGTTGAACCGGCCTCCCCACTCAGGGCATAAAGCACCATTCCTGCCTGATTCATGCCGTAAAGGCACTCCCTCAGGCCCAGCCCCGTCTGATCAGGTGACGCGCTCAAACTGAAATCCAGGCCTATCGCCCCATAACGGCAACCTGCCGCCATCTTCCGCGTCCAATCATCCGGCACGCCACCAGCCCGAATCAGCAGGTCGACGGTCTCCCCTGCGTTCCCTCCCGCCTCGAATCCTGACGAATCCATCCGCCAGACCCGGGCGGAGACCCTCCCCAAACCAAGCCCGGGATCTCCTGACAGGCCCAGACGTGCCAGTCGTGCATCCAGACGCAGTAGCCAGCGGCGACATCGACGCCCCAGCGCCCCCCCTGCCTTTCCCCAGACCGGCAACCTGGATGGATACCAGACTCCAACCAGGCTGAATGATGGCTCAGACTCCAGCCAGGCGATCAAATCCCGCGCATGACGGCTGACCAAGGGTCGCTCGATCAGGACACCAACGCGCAGCTTACTCATGACCCCTCCGAACCCAAATCAACCTGGGCCAGCGCCCAGGCACCACCATCACCAGCGACTGTAAGCCAGCGCCTTGACGGATGCGCCGGCATGCTCCCCCATGCTCACCCGTCCTTCCAGAAGCCGGCCGGGTGCAGTCTTCGTCAGCCGGTCTGCCACCTCCTCGCCATAATGCCTGTACAGGTGGCGATAGGCCGCTTTCATCCGGGAGGTACGATGACGCAGATTGTGAGCATCCGAAGCAACGACCGTAGCCCAATCACGCTGAAGAATGGCCTGGGCACAATCGCGTGCCCGATCACCGAACTCACCGATGACCGACGCCGCCGTCAACTGCAACAGGCACCCTTCTTCCACAAAAGGCTCGAGCGACTGAATCTTGTCCATCACCATCTTGTTCCGCTCCGGATGAGCCAGCATCGGCAGCACACCCTCCCGGATCAGGTACCTCACCGCACTGATCGCATTGGGCGGAATCCTGCCATCCGGCAACTCCAGCAACATCACCTTCATGCCATCCCAGCCCCCGATGAAAGGAATTTCCCCCTCGGAAAGCAGACGCAGCGACTCTGGCAGCAGATGAACCTCTGCCCCCAGAAACAACTCCACCTCGATTCCCTTCGAAGCCACCAGGTTGCGAAAGGCCTCGAACCTCGGCAATAGAAAACTCAGGGAGTTATCCCACCTTCCCGCATAGATATGCGGTGTCAGCACAAGCTTCCGGACACCATCTGCATACGCACGCTTGATCAGTTTCAACGCAGTCTGCAAATCGCTGGCACCATCATCAACAGCGGGCAGATAATGGCAATGAACGTCAATCACCCAAAGACCACCTTTCTTAAGAAATCAATGACTTTCGCTGAGCAGCCTGATTAACTACGGTACCTTTTTTTCGCTTCGACCGCTTTCCGGCCGAGCCATAACTCTGGCGATAACCGTAGCGAGCATAACCAGAGTTTTCACCATAGAAACGATCAGCCTGGGCAAAATCATGCGCATTCAACACCACGCCCAGAACCGATATACCAGCCTTGTCAATACGGTGCAGTGCTCTGCGGATGACCTGCAATGAAGTGCTGTCAGAACGTGCGACAAAAATCATGCTGGACGCACTACGCCCCAGGATCAACGCATCCGAAACCAGCTGAACCGGCGGACAGTCGATGATGATGGTGTCAAAATCCTGCTGCAACTCCGATATCAACCCATCGAAGCCTGCGTTCATCAACAGATCCAGTGCATTACCTACTGCACGGCCAGCACCGATCACCTTCAAATCCGTTCCGGGAACACTTTTGATACATTGAGCCAAAGCAGCCCGTTTCGTCAATAGCTGAACCAGACCAGGTGTGCCGTGTGTCAAGCCGAGCGACGAAAAAACCGCTGGACGGCGTAAATCGCAGTCAATCAACAGTACACGGCGTGTCGCTGACAGAGCTGCCGCCAGATTACAGGCAACCGATGTCTTGCCCTCTCCATCCAGCGCCGACGTGACGGCTATCACATTCATGTTCTGCTCAAGCCCGGCCAAGGTGACAGAAGTCGCCAGTGTCCGGATCGCCTCCGCAAAGAGGGAGTCGGGCATCATCGTCTGCATCCGTGCCGTCTTGGCCGCACCGGCCCCCTCCAGCTTTGGAACCGCACTCAGCAACGGTCGACCCAGCTTGCCCTCCACATCGTCGGTACGACGGAGCGTATTGCGAATCTGGTCGATCAGCACAATGGCGAAAAAACCAACCAACAGGCCAAGCAATGCGCCCATGGCTGTCATCAACAGTTTCTTTGGCTTGACAGGAACGGTCGGCACCTGTGCAGCATCGATCAAGCGTGCCGCCGGACGCTGAAAATCGCCGGCGGCCGTGACTTCCTTCACACGCGCCAGAAAAGTCTGGTAGAGCTGACGATTGGTCTCCACTTCCTGTTGCAACTGACGTGCCACGATTTCCTTGCCGCCCAGATCCTTCAGTGCCTGGCGGGCGCTCTCCAGACTTTTCTGCAGCTGATGCTCATTGGCCCGGGCGGCAGAAAGCTCGCCAGCAATCTCACGCCGAGCCGAGGCCACCTGCCCATGCAGATCCTCCTGTGCCTGCTGCAGTTCCGACAAGGCTTGCTGATACTGGGGGTGCGCATCCCCCAACTGGCTGCGGACCTCTGCCATGCGCGCCTGTGCAGCACTCTGTGCCTGCCGCGCCCGGGCAACCCCCGGATTGTTGGCGATACCCGGCGCTCCCATCACCTCCGAAAACTCCGAGCTGCCAGCCTGCTTCTGCGCCTCTTCCGCCGAAGCCAGACGCGCTCTGGCATCGATCAGACGCTGATTCAGGAACGATATCTGCCGCTCCGAAGCCTCATCGCTGCCACTGGCCACGATCCCGTTTTCACTGCGGTACTCGGCCAGCGCGCGCTCAGACCGGTCCAGACTCGACTTCAACTGGGCCAACCGGTCATTCAGCCACTGATCGGCCTCACGAGTTGCCGCATAGCGGGCATCCATGTCAGCCCGGATAAAGGCGGTCGGCAACTCATTGACGATGGCAGCTGCCAGCCGGGGGTCTGCGGACTGAAACGATATCTGCACTAACGGACTCTGATGCGTGCGCGTTACCTTGAGATTCTGCTGAAAATGTTTCAGCGCCTTCTGCTCCAGCTCCGTCGCGTCGGAGGGAGCCCGGGCTCGCCAGGCCGCCATCACCTCGGACACCGCCCCTCCTGATGCGACGAACTCGGGACGCGCGGTCAGGTTGAGGTTTCGAATCACCCGCAACGCCACATCCGAGGTTTGCAGAAACTCGGCCAACCCCTGTTCAACCGGAACGTTGGCAATACCGCCCCCCACTTCCTGAATGGACACCGGCCCTTTGGTGGACTCGAACATCAGCGTCGAAGTCGCTTCGTAGATCGGTGTCATTCTCAAACCGATCACGAAGGCTGCCACAGCCGCCAGCACCACCGGCACCAGCAGCTTGCGCCGTTCACGTAGCGCCAGGCGCCAGTAATCAACGATCACCGGCGTGGCATGACCCGAATCCTGGGGCACAAAACGCCCGGGAGGCGCCACATCGAGCGGGGACAGAAACGAAGGCACGACAGATGCCGGCCGCTGACGATCAGACATATTCACTTTACGTTCGGTCGGCTGGACTGCAGCCTTCCAGAAAAACCCTCGACTCAAGCCTGTCGCTCACGCCGCATGCCGCCGGCAGGACAGTCAAGGGACAGCCGGCAAGCAAACAGGCCACATCAGACCCCAGGCAAGATCCAGCCTCACATCTTCAAGATACACAGGAGCCGCTACGTACTCACCTGCCAGACGTGTCGCCACCGCGGCAAGACGGACTTCATCGAATAGACTGTCTCCGCCAGTTCCCTTGCGGCAACCTGCAACCCCTGGAAGGAATCAGCATCGGCAGCCAGTGCAGCCGTCACCTCTGCCAGTGCCTCAGCTGTCGGCCCGATTTCGAGCAATGGCGCACCATGGCGCGCGGCCTCGTCTATCATTTCTCCCAGCACCGCACCTGCGCGAGTCACCACGACCGGCATGCCCACCTCCAGTGCTTCCAGCAATGCATAGGGCTGCCCTTCCGGAATCAGCGAGGGCAGCCACATGAGATCGTGGGCCAACAGACACTCCCGGGTCTGCTGTGGCGACACGAAGCCCAGTACACGCACACAGTCTGCCAGACCCATCTCACGAACCTGGTCAGGCAGCTTGTGCAGCATCGGCCCGCTCCCGGCCATCGACAACTGGGCAGCCACCCCCTGCGTCTTCAGGCGCTGCATGGCTTCGAGACAGAGCATGACACCCTTCTCAGGCACAAGACGAGAGAGAAACAGGATATGCAGCGGCCGTGCAGTGGCAGGCGACCGGTAGACACGGGGCATCATCTGCACCGCATTGTTTACGGGAATGGCCCGTTGCGCCGCCGCTCCCCCGATAGCCCGGGATTGTGCCTGACTCAGAACCACCACCCGATCGGCAAGACCCAGAACCCAGCGAGCGCTGCGGCGCAGCCAGATCCTGCCATCATCCGGCCCCTGAAGCAGACAACCATGTACCTGATAGATGACCGGCACCCTCAGCAACCTCGCGATCAGGACAAAACCGACATCCCGGGCCACACAGACTGGCCGGATGGAACTGTTGACATGTGCGACGACGGAGCGACCGGAACGGCCGGCAGCCTTCAGGGCCCGGGCAAACTCCCTGTAGTCGGTGATCAACCGCCACAACCGGGCGCTGGCTCCCGCCTCCCCATGGCGACGACCGATCTCGAAGTGCACCAGATCAATCGAAAGATTTGCTGCAATCTGCTCCAGCAATTGCAGATGGCGTGTAACCCCGCCAACGAGACCTCTGGCCGGACCTGTAGCGATAACGACGGACGAAGTAATGCTCATGAACCCATATCTGCTGCGGTGTTCGTCTGAGCCCTGGTCCGCTCAGGGCTGGCGACTCTCAGCAGTTATGGCTTTACCGGCTCCGAACGGACCTGCCTGGCCAAGCTGTCGATACGACGCCACATGATGTTCGTCCAGGCAATGAACGACAGCAGGGTAACGACGAAGGCACCAAACAGAACGGACTCGGGCACATTGAGCACCCAACCGACCACACCTACCAATCCGCAGAAGAATGAACCAATATGGATCGCAAACACAGCCTGAGCTGTAGTCAAGCCGAAACGAATCAGCAAATGATGTAAATGTTTGAGATCAGGCGTCATGGGTGTTACGCCTGACAGGATGCGACGAATGATGCAGGACGCGGAATCGGCCAGCGGCACCGCCACAATCCACAGACACACTACCGGCTTGATGCTGGCAGCACCGTAGGCAGAGGCGGCATGGATCGCAAACCAGGCCAGGGTGAAGCCCAGGAACATGCTGCCACTGTCGCCCAGGAATATGGCCGCCTTGCGACGGAAAGGCGAGCGCAGGTTGAACCACAGAAAGCCCGCAAGCCCGCCGCAGAGCGCGGCAGCCAGCGGCACCATGCTGGCCGCATAGGGGGCGGCCGGCTCACCGAGGGCAACGGCCAGGCGTGCGGAAACCATCAACGCCACCAGGAACCAGAACAGGCTGATGAAGCACAGACCGCCGCACAGCCCGTCAGCGCCGTCTGAAAAGTTCACTGCGTTGATCACGGCAACCGTGCCCAGGATACTGATCGGTACCATGAGCCACCAGACACTGATCTCTCCAAAGCCCAGCAGGTTGCCGAGGGAAGGCAGCACCTGACCGCCCAGCATCACCCCTGACACGGCAGCCCCCAGCTGGACCATGGCCCTGTAACGAGCCCTGATCGGCTGCCGATCATCAGCCAGGGCAACGACGAACAGGAGCAGGCCGCCGATCCAGTAACCATAGGGTGCGACCTGTGACGACGGTCCGATCACCTGCATGAAGATGGCCACCAGCAGGACACCCCACCCTCCGATCAGCGGGATGTGCCCCACATGCGCCTTGCGTTGGGATGGTTTGTCCACCCAGCCGGTGCGACGCGCCACAGGCTTGAGCAGCAGCAGAAGGAGCATGGACAACAGCATGCTGCAGATAAATGATGTCCAGGGAAACTTGGCAATGAAAACTGCCAGGTCGAAGTCAGGCATAAAGAAGCACCAGAAACTTGGGAAAGTTGCCGTCGGGCACTCAGGACAGGGCCCGGTACATCGCTCCCATCCCCCTGTCAGCCACAGGGGATCCCGGCAAACGGGAAATCGATCAACACGGCAGGCAAGAGGTAAGCGCAGCCCGGGCACAACCGGCTGCCGCAGCAGGCCGCACCAGCGGTCGACTTATTGTAGATACGCCCGGCCGGGAATGGGACGTTGTATTGATATATAAAAGCGACACTGCTTGCATCTTGCATAATTTCTTACATTAGAAAAAGTCAGTCATACAGCTGCTCGCCTTACCATGACCTTTCGCTTCTGATTCTTGACGCACCCGGTTTCCGACTGTTTCGCTCAGGCCACGCCAGGGGCACAGGACAGACTCCCTGCCGACTGACAGTCGCCAGCCCTGCCCCATTGCCTCCGGTTGCATCTCTGTCCCTGCATCGTCCCCACTTCCTGTCGATGCCCGGCGACCCGGCCCCCCCCTTGTCCTCGAGGCGCCACCTCAGACACCGTGAAGCCAGTCGCAGCCTCACGACCCCCCCATGCCGCGTCTGACTGCCCTGCGCCATTTCTGCCGTACCCACCGAGCATCTTTCAGCACCTTCGTGATGCTGGCATCCGAACGTGTCCTGCAAATGGGTATCGGGCTCTGGATCGCCAGCCGGATCGCCCACAACTACGACCAGACCACCTTCGCCCACTGGCAGATTGCCATGTCCCTGTGGCTGGTGTTCGGCACCATCGGCAACATCACAGGGGAGCGGATCCTGCTGCCCCGATTGTGCGCCGTTTCCGCGGCTGACCGTCCTGCCCTCTGGAACACCGCCCTGACAGCCAAGCTCATCACGGGAGGGCTGGCAGCCATCCCGCTGGCACTGTGGGCAAGCACCATGCCCGACCCGCTCATCCTGCAGTTGAGCCTGTTGTGGTGCCTGCAGCTCCTGATCAACATGCCCATTTCACTGGCGGTGTACGAAGCCTACGCTCGCGACGATTTCCGCACGCCCCAGATCGCCCGCATCATCGCCATGCTATGCCGATTCGGCGTGGTACTGCTCGTCATGATGCTCGAAGGCCCTATCACCTGGATCGTCTGGGCCTGGATCACCGAAATCGCCGTGATCGGCCTGATACTGTGCCGGCACTGGTACCGGACACGGCAGATCCAGCCCCAGCTGATCGACTGGAGCCTGATGCGCACGCTGTTCACCCAGGGAGCAGCGCTTGCCGTGGCCTCCAGTGCCTCGGTCGCCCTGTCCCGGATAGACCGTGTCACCCTCGGCAAGAGCATACCCAGCGAAGTGCTGTCGCAGTACGCTGCTGCCATGACACTGCTCGAAGCTGCCTTTGCCTTCGCCGCCATGCTGGCTACCATCGTCGGTGCCAAAACCCTGTTCCGCCCGGGGCCGATCAATCCCCACCATCATGCCGGACTGACCTTGTTTGCCGCCAGTATCGCACTGACGGTCACCAGCCTGCTCTGGGTGATTGCCCCAGCCCTGATGACGGCCATCTATGGCCCGGACTATGTCGAGTCAGCCTCCTACCTGCGCATTGCCTGCGGACTGCTGCCCCTGGTCTTCGCCCAGGCCATCCTGCAGGCCCCGCTGCTCATCCGGGCAAGCAAGCGCTTCCATCTCTGCAAGGCCGTCACCGCCCTTGGCATCGGCGCAGCCATAGCCACCTGGGCAGCACATCACGACCAGTACCAATGGATCAGTGCTGGCGCCTACGCTGGCTATCTGTGCCTGATCCTGTTCGACCTCCACGAATTGCGCCGTCGCGCCGGGGAGATCTACCGCACGAACCGCAGGGACACGGCCACCGTCCCGGGACACCGGCATGAACAAACCTGACATTGCCATCTCCCCAGGTCTCGTCCAACGCCAGCTAACCCCTCTGACACAGCGCAGCCTCTGGCTGATGTGGGTTCTGCTCTTCTTCGGCATGACGTACTTCGAGACCCAGAACGTGGGAGGCGTCAAGTACGCCGTCATCTGGCGGGCTCTGGTACTGGGCCCGGCCCTGTTCATCATCCTGTCACGGCCCCTTCCCATCGGCACACGAGAGCTCGCCCCTCTCTTCTGGGCGTGGGTTGCCTTTGCCTGCGCACCACTCTGGAGTGTCGGTCTGGGCATTTCCGACATCAGCTATTCCATCGAATTGAGCATGAACCGGTTCTTCGTGCCGATCATCCTGATGGCCCTGCTGGGGCTGCGCCGCTATGATGCTGCAGACCTCTGCGTTCGCGCCTTTCCACTGTTTCTGTGTCTGGTCTCCATTCCCCTGCTGGCAGGCTGGCTCCCTCCGGTCGGACTCCAGTGGTCACTGGCGGCCGTGTCCGGCCTGGATCTGACCGCCTACAACAGCGTCTTCCAGAACCAGCACTCAGCCTCACTGGCCCATGCCATCGCCGGCATCGCCGCCTTCACACTGGCAGCCCGCTTTCCCGGTCGGCCCGCAATTTTCTACCTGGTCCTCGGCCTGGGCTGTTTTGGCCTGACCGTGCTCACCACCGCACGATCCGGACTGCTGGGACTGATTCTTGGTCTCATCGTGGTCGCCTCCTTCAAAAAGAAGCTGCACCTGCTGGCAGCGCCGGCCCTGCTGATCGTCGCAGCTCTCGCCATCAGTGCATCCGTCAAGCCGGAGATCATTGACATGGTACATAACCGGATGACCGGACAGACGCTCTATACCAAGGGGCCAAGTGCAGACACGCTGACCAGCGGCAGACTGACACTCCAGACATCCGCACTGAAAGGGTGGTCGCAAAGCGAACCGCTGCACCTCATCTTTGGTGTTAGCCGTGCGGGAACCCGCGCCAACATCGAACGACTGACCGGAAACCACCTGATTGCACACAGTGCGTTCGTGGACGAGCTGAGCGCCTATGGCATCGTCGGGTTCATCTCCCTCATGGCCATGCTGTGCATGGCCTATCGCCTGGCCTGGCGCAATGCACGCCATGGCTTTCCTGCAGGACTGGGCATGCTCGTCGCACTGTGCGCTTATGGCATGCTGCAAAGCATCGACTATTCTTTCCAGAATCTGATCATAGGCATGGTTCTGATCCTGGAAACACGAGCTCGATTAATGCTATCGACACTTTATATGAATGAATAGAATTATGAACGAAAATGAAAAAAATGTTTTAGATATTTAATCAGACCGAGCTTTCTTACACATCCTCAGAGAATCTTCACCCGAATCGTGCGACATTGGCCTCGCGAACACCCGGTGACTTCCTGCATGCTCTCGCGGCAGGCTCCACACCGGCTTTGGGGAAACGTGATGCCTTCCACGCTGACAACCACACACCTATTCCACCAGGATGTGAGCAGCCAACCGATGGATCGGGTAGCCGATCACTGCATCTCTCTGGCCAGACATCACAGAACCGAAACCAGTCAACCCGCACTGGTTTTCTCGATGAATGCGGAAAAGTCCGTCCAGTCGAACCAGGATCTCGCAGTTCGCCAGCTGCTTCAAAAGGCCACGATACTGATCCCCGACGGCATAGGAACCTGTATCGGCGCCCGACTGCTCAATGGCGTCCGGATGCGACGGGTTCCCGGATCCGAGCTGATGCCGGCACTCTGCGACAGAGCAGAGCGGGAGGGATTGTCCGTCTACCTGTACGGTGCATCGCCGGCATCGAACAGGGGCGCCATCCAGACCATGAAAAAACGCTGGCCCCGCCTGAAGATCGTGGGCGCCAGCCACGGATTCATGGAGCCAGGCAATAAAACCGACGTGGCCACACCTGACGATCCAGCCTCCGCAGATACGGTGGCAGCCCGCATCACGAAGGCTCGCCCCGATATCGTTTTTGTCGGACTGGGCAGCCCCCGGCAGGAAAAATGGATGGCAGATGTCGGCACCCACCTGCCCGTCGGCCTGCTGCAAGGCGTGGGAGGAACGATTGACGTGCTGTCAGGCACCGCCTCTCGCGCCCCCGACATCTGGTGCCGTCTGGGACTGGAATGGCTGTATCGCCTGATCCAGAACCCGAAACGCTGGCGACGCCAGCTTGCCCTGCCACGCTTCATGGGCCTTGTACTTCGGGAAAGACTGTATCGTGGCGTGCTCAATCGCCCCTGATGGATCGCGCCTCCATGTTCACCGGGGGCGCGACACGACCGGAACACAGGAAATGGCATACGGATTTTCTGCCTGGCCTTATCATCGATTCCGATAGGCCAAAGGCCTGAAAGACATCACCCCTATTTAGAGCGTGTTATGCGGAATGTTCGGCCTATCTCCGGAAATCTGACGTTGGGCTCACCCCCATTTTCCTGAATCCATGAAAGTCATCAACATCACACTGGTTGCCGGCGCACGACCCAATTTCATGAAAATTGCGCCACTGATCCGCGCCTGCCAACGCCACCCGACACGGATCCGCTTCCGTCTGGTGGACACAGGACAGCACAGCGACCCGGCCATGAACAGGGTGTTCTTCGAAGAGCTGGGCATACCTGAACCGGACTCATTCCTCAATTGCGCTGGCGGTAGCCAGGCGGAAGTGACCGCCAGGGTGATGATTGCGATGGAAAAGGAATTGAGCGAATACCCGGCCGATGCCGTCCTGGTGGTCGGTGATGTCAATTCCACCTTGGCAGCCGCCATCGTGGCCAAGAAAATGCAATGCGTGCTGATTCATGTCGAGGCGGGCCTGCGCAGTGGAGACAGGACGATGCCCGAGGAAATCAACCGACTGGCCACCGACGCGATCACGGACCTCTTCTTCATCACAGAACCCTCAGGGCAGGCAGCCCTGCTGAGGGAAGGCCACCCGGCAGACCGGCTTCATTTTGTCGGCAATGTCATGATCGACAACCTGTTCTACCAGATCGAACAGCTCAGGAAGTCGCCTTTCGCAACGGGCCCCAGTGTCGCCATTCGGCAGCAACTCGGACAAAAGCCCTACGGGGTCGTCACGCTGCACCGTCCGAACAATGTCGACGATCAGAAACAGCTGTCCGGTATCATCAAGACACTGAAGACACTTGCACAGGATATCCCGCTGGTCTTTCCTGTTCATCCCCGGACGCGCCAGAAGCTTGATACAGCCAACATCGACCTTGGCCCGCATATCCATCCCCTTCCGCCCCTGTCCTATATGGACTTTCTCAATCTCTGGAAAGATGCAGAGATCATCCTGACCGACAGCGGCGGACTTCAGGAGGAGTCCAGCGCCCTCGGCATTCGATGCGTCACCATGCGTGACAACACGGAACGCCCCGTCACCATCACCGAGGGCACCAATGTGCTGGCAGGTACGGATCCCGACCGCATTCTCGAAACGGCGCGGCGGGCCTTGAGCCTGCCTCCCTCGAACCGACGCCCACAGCTCTGGGATGGAAACGCCGCCGACCGCATCCTGCATGCCATCATCCAGTCGCCTCTCTTTACGTGATGACCCAACGGCCCTCTGCCCCTGCTTCACCCATCCCTTCTGCCAGGCCAAGCCGGGTTCACCTGAAATTCGTCAAGCCAGTACGCATTTCCAGCGGCGGAGCTGCCCTGGCCGGCCTGTTCCAACCAGCAGAAAAGCAGCAGGTTGCCGTGCTGATCTGTAATCCCTTTGGCCAGGAAACCATTCGCGCACACCGTTCGCTACGTGTCATATCGGAACGACTAGGCCGTCAGGGCATACCGAGCCTGCGTTTCGACTACTTCGGCACCGGCGACTCGCCTGGTGATGATGGGGATGGCCGGATGAGTCGCTGGCGGCATGATATCCATCAGGCCGACGACATGTTGCGCCAGTTATCCGGCTGCCCCCAGACCGTCTGGGTGGGACTTCGACTCGGTGCCACTCTGGCCCTTCAGGCAGCAGTAGAAATCCGGACTCTCCCCGGACCACGCCAGGTGATCCTGTGGGAACCTGTGCTGGACGGCAACGCCTATCTGCAACACCTGAGCCACATGCACGAATATTGGACACGAGATGCTGGCATCACGGACGAAGTGCTCGGCTTCGCCATGCCTTTACACCTGCGGCAACGCATCCAGGCCATTCGCCCCGATACCTTCAGTTGCCCTCCCTGCACCAGCCTGGGGCTCATCGCCTCCGAGGGACTCCCTGGCCGGGAGGCCTTTACCGCCTGGGCACGTCAGCACACGCAGCTACAGGAAATGCCACTTCGCACCATGATCGAATGGACCTCGAATACCGCGCTGGCCAGTCAATGGGTACCTGATGACGCCATTGCCAGCCTGTTGGCCATGTGCCATGGACACGCGTCAGCATGAATACCGCCAGCCACTACTACACCGAAGAGACCCGTTGCTTCGGGCCTGACCAACGCCTGATCGGCACCTTGACGCTACCTCGCTCCCCCGCGATGCGACCCATGCCCGGGCTGATCCTGCTCAACGCCGGCGTGTTGCCCCGCATAGGCCCCCATCGACTGAACGTCGAACTGGCCCGCACGGCTGCCCTTCATGGTGTACCAGCGATCCGCTTCGACTTTCCAGGCCTGGGTGATAGCGGATTCAGTACCAGCACGCTGCCCCACGACGAACAGGCACTCGTATCCATCGAACATGCCATGCACGAACTGGGCTGCACGGTATCCGCACCGGATCAATTCCTGATCGCAGGCCTTTGCTCAGGCGCGGACGTCGGGCTCATGATGGCCAAACGGGACACACGGGTCGTCGGACTGTTCATGATAGAGCCCTATTACTACCCCAACGCCCTCTCAGGAGCGCTCAGGATCGTCCGACGTCTGAAGCAGTACGGGCTGCGCAGGGCACTGACACGCATGCTCGAACTACACTGCCAGGCTGGCACAGCCCCCTCGAATCAGGCCGGGCCCACACGCGCCCTCCCGATGAATCCGGAAGAGGATGCCCGGAGCACGCCGAGTGCGCGCGCGTTTGCCCAAGACATGGCGATTCTGCTGAAGCGGGGAGTCCATCTGGAACTGATCTATGCGAACTCGCTGATGGGCCGATTCGACCTCTGGCGGCATCAGAGCCAGATATTCAGACCCTTGAGGCAGCACCGGCATTTCCATGTCGAACTCGTAGCAGACACAGATCATTCATTCACCCGGATTGCTGCCCGCAAACTCCTTGTCTCCCGCATGACGGACTGGATCAAGGAGAATGCCCACCTGCACGCTTCAGCTCGTCTACGCCGATAGGGAGCCAAACCCGCCCCCCTGCCCATGCCCGGGTGACTGGAAGTCTGGATGTTCCGATACGATCAGCATCGGCGACTCCTCCGTCAGCCGATAAGCGATACCCATGCCGAAATTACTGTTCAAATATGTTCGGACTTCGCCCATGCGCGGAGGGCGATGAGCCAGATTATGGGCATCCGACGCCACGACACTGACCATGCCACGCGTCAGCAACAGGTGGGCGCATTGGCCGGCTGCACGACCAAAAGCCCCGATCACGGAAGCCGCGGTCAACTGCAGCAAGCACCCCATGTCGACGAAAGGCTTGATCCGGTTCGGATCACGCATCACCACCTTGTTCCGTTCAGGGTGGGCAATCATCCACCGGATGCCTCGGTCCGCAAACATCCTGCACACCATATCAGCCCCAACGGGGATACTTCCGTCCGGGAACTCGATCAGCATCACGGGCTGTCCGAGCCAATATCCAATGATGGGGAGCTCGTTCTGATCCAGGAGATCCAGCGCATCAGGGTGCAGATGCACCTCGCCCCCCAGGCAAACCTTCAGCGGAATCCGGGCATCTGCCAAAGCCTGCCGGTACTCATGGAACACCGGCAACAGGCTCGAGCGCCGATTATCGAAAATACCTGGATAAATGTGCGGCGTCAGCACTGCAGTATGGACACCATTGGCGACCGAGGCACGAGCCAGCGAAAGCGCCTCGTCCATTGTCCGGGCGCCATCATCGACGCCCGGCAACAAATGACAATGCAAGTCAATCATCGACAGGTTTGCTCAAACCCAAAACAGCGAAGACTGATCCGGGTACCCCGGAAGGATGGGCGCCTGCCAGCATGCGCCCGTTCAAACCCCCTGGACCGAACTCACCAAGTCTTGCCGAAATTCATCAATGGCCACTTCACGCCCTTCACGCGCGGAGCGGTACGCCGCTGATAGCAAGGCAAGAGAGCGCAGCCCCTGGCTGCCATCGGTCTCCGGAAGCGCCCTGCCCCTCAACACTTCTATCACATTACGATAGTACAGCGGGTGCCCAAAGCCATAGACAGATTCGGTTTCGTAGTTTGAAGCCAACACCAGGTCGTCCTCGGGATGCCTGTCCTCGAACTCCCAGTGCGTGATGGCGTTGACTGCCACGCCACCCACCTTGACCGTCCCCTTCTCTCCCAGAACGACAATACTGCCTTCAAGGTTCTTCGGGTACGTCAGCATCGTGACATTGATACTGCCCAGGGCACCGCTCTTCCAGCGAACGCCCATGACCCCCGTATCCTCGGCTTCGATATCCCGTGCGAGCGTGGCCGTGTAGGCGTGAACCCGATCCACCGGGCCGATCATCCAGTCAAGGAGGTCGACGTAATGGCTGGCCTGATTCATGAAGGCCCCACCATCCAGTGCCCATGTACCGCGCCACGGAGCGGCATCATAATAGGACTGCGGTCGGGTCCAGAACACATTGACCACCGCCATGTAGATCCGCCCGAAACGTCCCTGCTGAATGGCGCGGCGCAACAACTGGAGCGTAGCGTTGCAGCGGTTCTGCTTCACGACGAACAAGCGTACACCTGCAAACTCACACGCGGCATACATCGCCAGACCGTCCTCCCACCGCGTTGCCATCGGCTTCTCGGTGATGACATGGCGACCACTGCGTGCAACCTCGATCGCCTGAGGGGAATGCAAGCCCGATGGCGTCGTCAGGATCACGACATCTGCTGTGGTTTTCTTCAGCATGTCGCCGAGATCAAGGTGCCCGCCTGCTCCCGTGCGTTCGACGGCAGCCTTCAAGGCCTTCGGATCGATGTCACACACATCGACCAGTTCCGCCTCATCAGCATGCCGCTCAAGCGCCATGAAGTGGTTTGCTGAAATACGACCACACCCCACCAGAGCGAAACGGATTTTACGATCAGCCGGTAGTTTCACAGTGTTTACACCAAGAAAGAGTTAGAGCGTGTTTCGCGGGGGCGAATAAGTTCATGCCACGCTCCAAGGTTGGATGGGAACGTACCGCGGCGATACGCTGAAGCCGGCTCAGTCAAAACCGATTGTTGGCGGATCTCGATCCTGAGTCCTGTACAACACTCGCCGCCTCGATGTATCCGCCCGTATCTGTAAATTTTTTCGACAAAGCAGGCAAAGCAGGTTTTGATAGACCTCCCTGAATGGCAGAGGAGCAACGGACTTCAAGCGGGAGCCGGCATCAGTGAAAAGTTGTGACACCCCGAGTATGCAGGAGTTGGATGTAAAAAATAGAAAATTACATTCAAGGAAAAAATGTAAGAAACAAGACAACAGGGTAAGTTAAGCCATATTCGTTGGAACACTTCCCGAAGGAGCAACATCCAAAGCACCAAACGCCAGTACCAGCCCGAATCCCCGACCCCTGGCCCACTCATCGCTGTCATGATTCGGCTAATCCCGGCATAATTACGGGTTGTCATCCAAGGTACTCAGCTGCAACTCCCGCTCGTCCTGTCGACAGGGAGGCAACACTGCCGCGCTCCGAGTGTGCCATTATTGCAACAGTCCATTTCAAGGCTGAGGCTGAGTCTTCACCTTTCCTGCCATCCTCCGCATCTCGTTTGCAGCGAATTCCATCATGAATATGTCCAACCCGTTTCCCAACGACGACGCGCCGGGCAGTGATGCCCCAAGCCCATCGGTTCGTCCAGGGACACCGCCCCGTCAAGCCGCACCAACCTTCAGTACCTATCTGGCCATCATCCGGGAACGAAAATGGCTCGTTCTCGGTACGGCCATCATCGTCACGATTCTGGCCACCGTCATCGTCAACCTGATGACCCCCATCTACCGGGCCAGCGCCACCATTCTGATCGAGAATTCGAAGCGCAACGTCATCTCCTTCGAGGAAATCTATGGCGTGCCTGCCGGCAGCCGCGAATTCTTCCAGACCCAGGCGGAGTTCATGCGCTCGCGCGAAGTGGGCATTCGTGTGGTCAAGAGTCTCGATCTGGTCAACAACCCGCTGTTCAACCGGGATCTTCGCGGCAACAGCGGGGAAGAGAGCGCACAGCAGTCCGAGTCCGCCAGCAGCACCGAGACCCCCACAACCGAACAGCAGGCTGCTGGCCAGGGCGTGTCGGCCGAAGCGGGCATCAACCCCTATCTGTCGGAGGACGCGCTGGAAGAGCAGGTGCTCGCCCGTTACAAGGCCAACCTGGACATCGTGCCCGTCAAGAACAGCCAGCTGGTCGAGATCCGCTTCGAATCACCCGACCCCGTCCTCGCAGCCAAAGTGGCCAACCAGACCGCGGAGTCCTACATCACGGCCGACCTGGATGCACGTTTCGACATGCAGCAGACCGCCAGCCGCTGGCTGAACGAGCGCCTGAACCAGCTGCGCACCGATCTGGAAACCGCCGAGGCCAATCTGCAGGCTTATCGTGAGGAAATCGGTCTGGTTGCGACGCCCTCCTCCACACTGGGCGGCAATGAACGTCAGCTCGACACTTCCTCCGACCGGCTGATCGCCGCCCGTGTCGAGCGCTCGCGGGCCGAACAGATCTATCGCCAGGTCGCTCGCGGCGCACGGAACCGCTATGAAGTGCCAGAAGTCTTCAATAACGCTGCTGTGGTGTCAGCTCGCACAGCAGTCAGCGCCGCAGAGCAGCGCATGGCGGACATCGCAGGCTCGCTGGGTCCGTCCCACCCTGCCTACAAGGCAGCCCAGTCCGAACTGGATCAGGCCCGTGCCAATCTGCGCCGCCAGTCGGAAAACGTGATCGCCAGTATTGCGAAAGCCTACGAGGTCGCCGTCCAGACAGAGAAGGCCCTCGAAAAGGAGGTGGCCTCTTCCAAAGGCAACATTCAGGAAATCAACCGCAAGGAAGGCCGCCTGAACGTGCTGCAGCGTGATGTGGCCACGGCACAGCAGATCTATCAGACCTTCCTGGCACGAGTGAAGGAAACCGACGCAACGGCAGACTTCCAGAACCCCATTGCCCGCGTGGTCGACCCTGCCGTCCCGCCCATCATGGCCGTCAAACCCCCCAAGCCTCAGATCATCCTGCTGGCCGCCGTGATCGGTACACTGCTGGGTGCCATGCTGGCCATTTCACGCGATCAGAAGAATGCCGTCGTCCGCTCGAGCGACGAAGTCTTCGAAAAGCTGGGCGCGCCGTTGCTGGTGGCAGTACCGAAACTGCCCGCCGAAGAAGCTGCCAAGCTGCCTCACCTGCAACAACTGGAACCACAGTCACTGTTCGCCGAGTCGATCCGTTCCGCACTGACCGGTGTCCGCCTGTCGCTGATGAATGTCAGCCGCCCGGTCATCTCGTTCACCTCCACCCTGCCGGGTGAAGGCAAGTCGACGACTGCCTGCAGTTTCGCCATCGAACAGGCCCGCACGAAGCAGACAGTGCTCATCGACGCAGATATCCGCAAACCCAGCATCCGCCGCATGCTTGGCATCCCGGAAGGCCAGAAGGGTCTGAGCGACATCTTCACCGGCGAGCCGATCGAGAACTGCATCGTCTACATGCACGAGCTGAACCTGTGGGTCATCACGGCCGGCAGCAACAAGACGAAGCACTCTCACGATCTGCTGATGAGTCCACGTTTCGGTGAGATCATCGAGCAACTGAAGGAACGCTTCGAGCTGGTCATCATCGATACGCCGCCGCTGGAGATGGTCTCCGATGCCCTGCCGATCGGCCTGCAATCCACCGGCCTGATCTATGTCGTGAAAGCCGGCGAAACGCTGATCCCGCTGGCCCGCCGCGGCCTGGATCGCCTGAGCGCGGCCAACGTCCGCATCCTCGGTGTAGTCTTGAACAACCACGATTTCGAGAAGGCCGGCCGTTATTACGGCGAATACTCGGCTTATGGCGAAGCCTACGGCCAGGGCTACTACGGGGCCAACCACAAACCCTGAGCATGACAGCCCACTGCGGCGCCAAGCTACAATGAGGGCGTCGCAGCCTATCTGATGCAGACACCAGCGCCCTCTACATGAGGGCGCTGTCGTTTCCTCTCCGATCTCGGACGCGGTTTCAGACATCGCAACCAGAGAGCCTGGGTGGTAGGATTGAAAGGAAAAGCCCTATCCAAGCGATGCGTCTGGTTCATCCCTTCCATGGCGGCATGAGACAGCTCCTCTCACAGCTTCCCTCATGCCAGACCAACCATCCTGTCCCGAACATGCCAAGAATTGCCCTGCTGACCCGTTACGACTCGATGGGCGCCTCATCCCGGGTTCGCACACTTCAGTATCTGCCCTCCCTTCAACAGGCGGGCATCGAAACCGAGTTCTTTCCCCTGCTCTCGAACGACTATCTGGAACAACTCTACGCAGGACAGAGCACCCGACGCCTGCAGATCCAGCGAACCTGGAAACGAATCCGGGAAATGCCGGCCATCGCCAAGGCTGGCCGCTTCGACCTGCTGTGGATAGAGAAGGAACTGCTCCCTTATCTTCCTTATCAGCTCGAACGACATCTGCTGGGCAACGAAGTCCCCTACGCCCTGGACTTTGATGACGCCATCTTCCATAACTACGACCAGTCGACCAATCCCGTCGTCCAGCACCTGCTCGGCAACAAGATTGACCGGCTGATGGCCGGCGCCCGTCTCGTCACCTGTGGCAACAGCTACCTGGCTGAGCGTGCCAAACGCGCTGGCGCCCCCTGGGTGGAAATCCTCCCGAGTACGATCGACTTCGAAAAGTATCGCCATCACCCTACCCCGGTACAACCGGCCATCGATGCGAACAATCCGCTGCGGCTGGTATGGATCGGGTCTCCGTCCACAGCGCCCTATCTCGAGCTCCTTCGTCCTGTGTTGGCTCAGGCCTGCCGCCGGCATCCAATCGAGCTGCGCGTCATCGGCGCGAACGCCCCGGAGCTGCCTGGCATCAACACCCAGTCGATTCCCTGGAAGAGCGAGACGGAGGCTGCCGAGCTTGCCAAGGCGCATGTCGGTGTCATGCCACTGAAGAATACCCCCTGGGAACAGGGCAAATGCGGCTTCAAACTCATCCAGTACATGGCCACGGGCCTGCCGGTCATCGGCAGTGCCGTCGGCATGAACAAGGACATCGTTCTCCAGGGAGAAACCGGATTCCTCGCCGGCAATAACGAAGAGTGGGTTCAACACATCGGAACGCTGGCGGAATCTCCCGAACTGCGCACACGGATGGGGAAAGTCGGTGAACGGGAAGCAGAAACCCATTACAGTATTGCCGCTGTAGGTTCTCAACTGGCCGAGATCATGAAACGGGCCGCTTCGACAGATTGACCCACCCAGCATGTATCGTTCCAAACTCCTCTGGTCTGTGACGGGCCTGGCCACGCCACTGATATCGGCTGCCGTCTTCATTCCTCTGCTACTGTCGCGCATCGGCAATGAACGTTTCGGCATCATCGCCCTTGCCTGGGCGCTTCTCAGCTCGGCCTCCGCACTGGATCTCGGTATCGGACGCGCCACCACTCAGTATCTGGCCACACTGCGGGGCCAGAAGAAACTCTATGAAGTGCCCGCCACCATTGGGGTGGCCTGGCGTCTGTCGCTGACTTACAGCGTCCTTGGTGCGCTGGTCTTCCTGATCCTGATCGCTTTCGATGTGGAAAGCCTGATCAATCACGAAACTGTCAGTGCGGCCGAACTGAAAACATCGGCGCTCATCGTCATCTCCGTACTACCCATTCAGGTGCTGACCGCACTCTATCGAGGCATCAGTGAAGCTTTTGAAGACTTCAAAGCCACCAGCCTGGTTCGACTGTACCTGGGTGTGGTGAACTTTGCCGGCCCCTTTCTGGTGTCACTCTACACCGACTCACTGGTTGCCCTGACCACGGCGCTCTTTGTGTGCCGACTCGCCGGTCTCGTGATGCAGTATTACGCAGCAAACCGGTGGGTCCGCAAGGTTCGTGCCGGGCTGGTTCGCCATGGTGACCGACATGCTCGGATCAAGGCACGGGACGGCAAGGCGATCCGCAAACAACTCAACCGCTTCGGCAAATGGATGACGGTCAGCAACATCGCCCATCCCCTGCTGATGCAGTCCGACCGCTTCATCATAGCGTCCGCCATCTCGGCTGCTGCCGTCACGGCCTATTACATCCCTTACGAAATCATCATCCAGAGCACGATGATTGCATCTGCCGTCACCACCGTGATGTTCCCCATGCTGACCGCCCGCCTGCAGGCCAGCCCGGAAGAGGGGCGGAAGGTGTTCCTGCTCTGGAGAAACCGCCTGCTGATCGTTTCAGCACTGCTTTATGTCGTGCTGAGCATCGCCTTTCCTGTCATCTTGCATTACTGGATGGGCGACAAGGTCGGGCCAGAATCCACGACCATCGGACAGATCCTGTGCCTGGGCGCCTTCTTCTACACCGTCTCCGTGATCTATACGTCGTACCTGCATGCCCAGGGTCGGGTCAGGATCTGTGCCACCATCCAGCTGATCGAACTGGCAATCTACATCCCTGTGCTGTATTTCGTCACAATGCATTACGGATTGTACGGTGCTGCAATCAGCTGGGTATGCCGGAGTTTCTTCGATGCGGCCGCACTCGCCTTCGTGGCATCACGCCGGACGCCACAGGTGACAGCCTCCCAGGAGCAGCAGCCTGTGTAGAAGCCATTCGTGACGGGCGAGCCGGGCCGGGTCTGCTGAACTTACACCCCTTGCAACTGCGGGGTGTTGGCCCGATCGATGTGATCAGAGAAATGCTGGTTGCCGCGAGGCAGCACCATCTGCCCGGCACTGGGCTCGGGTGAAACCACATTACCCACGAACACCAGATGCCTTAAAGCCCCTGCGCGGCTTTCCGACAGCTCCAGCACGACCCCATTGCCCGGCCATCTGACACGGTTGCCGGCCATTTCACACATGAGCAGTGGATAGTCCCCGTTCTCGTCACCCACCTGCGCCATGACAAGCACCGGTACATCAGTCGTGGCCTCGATCTCATTACCGACGAAGCGCACACCATACATGCCCCGATTGGTGAAGTGATCATCGCCACCCTTCAGGCCGAAGCCTCTGTGACTCTTGCGCTTCGTACGACTGTTGAACGCAGACTCCACGGCCACATAGGCTCTGGCCGCACCACCGGACAGACGGTTTCCCCAGAACGAATTCTCGTTGGCCGCCACGGCACAATAGATGTGATACTTCGGCGCGCCACCAGGCAGTACCTGAATGTCGTTGAGATAAAAATCGTTCTTGGAGGACCCCACATAAGCTTGGAGCAAGCCTTCTCCACGAGCCCGCGCATTACGGATCACATTGCCACTGATCACGTTGTGCGAAGCACCATACGCAAGATGGATGGATGAGGACAGAGAATCCGTCAGCTCGTTGTCCAGCACAAGATTGGTGTAGGAGGCGTGCTGGATCGAGATGGAACGGATCTGCCCCCTTAGCCTGTTGCCTTGCACCACACTCCGGTGTACACCCAGAAACGTGATCCCATAATAGCCACCATCGATCTGGTTGCCTTCCACCACATTGTTTCTGGCAGGCACCGGAATGTTCGGGAGGACAAAATCCCGCAGCCAGGTATCTCTCGGCGCCTGATCTCCCTTCGGCAAAACACGTTCAGCCTCGATGTCCACCCCAAAGCAGTCAATATCCGGCAAGGGATGGATCTCGATCACATTGTTGCGCACCACATTCGAGTGAAGGGCCCAGTTATCCTTGCCCTCTTCGCCCTTGCTGGTTCCCCGGAGATAGACGCCCCGGCCCACCTGGATGTTGCGGATGCGGTTATTGACGATGTGCACCCCCATGACATCTATGCCATAGAGAACCGCTGCCTGATCCGGATAGGTGACCTGACACTCGATATCAAGGTCAGCCACCAGAAAGGGGCGTCGCACCGGATCGACCCGGGTCAACCCACGAAAGATGAAACCAGCCCTGGCGGCTCGGTTGACCAGACGGATCCTGCCGCCCTCCCCTTTCACGCCGGCTACGGCCCCCTGAACCGTGATCTGGCTGGTGATCAGGTAAATGCCCTTCGGAAACACCAGCCACGCACCGCTCCGGTCAGCAGCTCTCGCCGCCTCGATGCAGGCGCGGGTGTCATCATGTATACCGTCCCCGATAGCACCAAAATCCATCGGACTGACCCGCCGTGCCGATGCCGTCGGGCCGGAAGGCGTTGCCGCAAGCAGCTGACGTGCCGCCAGGATGACGGCACCAGCCCCCCCAAGCGTCTTGAGAAAAACGCGTTTCTTCCGTAAATCAGACATCAGGATCTGCGTGATGAGCGGCGCCGCCGTGCCGGGCGCGCATCAAACATGGATGTACCCGGATGACGTACCAGGAAAATCGTCAGTGGCAGCACGAACATCCACTGGAAGGTATAGGCCTCGATATAGGGATTGGTTGCCGAAGCCATGAATGCACTGATGCAGCCTGCAAACAGGAAGACATCGAAGTTCGTCAGACGCTGGCGTTTCCATGCCTCGAAGACACCCCAACCATAACGGATGAACGGCCAGGCATAGATCAACGCGCCAATGATGCCCACACGGTAGACGGTTGCCAGCAATACGATTTCATAACGCCACGGGAAACGCACGCTACGAATGAAGCTCACACCGATACCATGACCAGCCCCCAGCCCGAAGGTCTGGATGATGCCGTCAAGCAGTGCACCGGCCTGCCCGGTTCGTTCACTGCCGCCCCCGCCCGACAGCTCCTCCCAGAACCCGCCGAGAATGTAGAGCACATCGATCTCGGTAAAGACGCTCAGCAACACGATGAACACGACGCCCGCCACCAGACCGATCAGCACCTGCTTGACAAGGGACAGCATGATCGTGCCCGGAAGCTGTCCATGGATGCCTGGCCGTAACACGACCCCCACGGCCAGCCCCACCGGTACGGAAAGCATCAATGCCGAACGACCCGACGTCACCGCCACGATCACCAAGGCACCGAGGGTGATCAGGAGTTTCGGCCCCATCATGCCAAGCGCCAGCATGGCAAACAGGGCGCTGCTCATGAAGATCAGCGTGCCATACACGAACATCGTGGCACCGGAATACCCATCGTTCAGATTGACGTTGGCCTCTTCGGGATCGATGAAGAAGGCCACAGCCTGAGGGCCCCCCGTCAGGAACAGGTAGAAGAACAACGGCACAGTCAACACACCAAGGATGGTGTAGTTCTCCATCATCCTCTCGAGTTTCGTCGTGCTCATCGTGGACAGCACGCCGCCTGCAATCAGTATCCACAACGCTGGTGACACGATGTAGATGAACAGGGTCTGATAGAGTGCCTCGTCCGTCGCCCCGTTGAGCAGGCCAACGACCAGATAGACCAGCGTCACGGCCGATGCCGCCACATGCATCCATACCACGCGCATGAAGGCGGGGTTGAAATTCACCAAAGGCCAGGCCAGCAAGGCCGTCAGGCCCAACATCCCCGCCGATACCAGCTTGATCGAGTTGGGGATCACCATCGTCAAGAACAACAGGATGGCAAAGGCCACTCTGAAGCTATTCTGCAACCACAGCGGTTTCTCGGTGTTCTGATCAGCCATCTGGCTGTTCCTTATCGGTTGTTGTGACGTTTGTTGGACAATGTGTCGGAAATAGCCCCGCTCACGGCCTCCAGATCAGGCCGGAGCTTCTGCGCCCCATCCCCGACCTGCAGACGATGCGGCCAACCGGCCAGATGGCATCACTCCAGCTCTGCCAGGATATCCAGGTTCACCTTGCGGACATCGAATTTCTCGAGAGCCAACTGGTAGCTCGCCTCTCCATGACGTTCGATCAATGAAGGGTCTTTCAGGTAGCACTCCATCGCCCGCGCCAGCGCTGGAACATCCCGTGCCGGCACCAAACAGCCGTTCACATCTGGAACGACGGTTTCACGACACCCCGGAACATCCGTCACGATCACCGGGCGGCCCATCGACAGCGCTTCCAGAATGGTGCGAGGCAAGCCCTCCGAATAGGAAGGCAGAACGCACACGCTTGCCTTCCCCACGAATGGACGCACATCCTTGACGCCCCCACCGTATTCGATCACATCGGAATCGGCCCACGCATCGACAACATCCGACGCGATGGCATCGGGGGAGGTCTCCTTGCGGCCTATGATAATGAAGTGCGCATTCGGATACTTCTTCTTGACGATCTCGGCGGCTGCGACGTATTCGCGAACCCCCTTGGCTTTCAGCAGACGCGCCGCCAGCAAGAAGGTCACATCAGGCCCGGACGGCAACGGCACTCGGGCGTACTGATTCAGGTTGACACCGGAACCATTGACGATCTTGGTCTTTTCCGGGGAAATCAGGCTCTTCTCCAGAAACAGCTCTCGGTCGTCCGGATTCTGGAAAATGACGGTGGACACCGGAACCAGCGCCTGCTTGTACAACGATGAAGCAACCCCCGCCAACGCGTCACGCATCCGGCTACCCCCATGAAAGGCAAAGCCCAGCCCGGTTATCATTGGAACGAAGCGGAGCTTGACGCCCGACAGCCGTATGGCCAGCCCCCCATAGATGACCGGCTTGATCGTGTAGCAGATCAGGACGTCGGGCCGCAGGGCTCGCAACAGACGCGCAATCGCCACCATCGTCACCATGTCCTTGAACGGATTCAACGCCGTGCGATAGAGCGGCAACGGGACGAAATCGGCGCCCAATGCCTTGATTTCATCAAGAATCTCAGGGGTCAGCGGGGCTGCGGCAGCCCCTGTAACCTTGTATCCTCTGGCCACCAGATCCCGGATGAGATCGGCACGAAACTCGACCAGGGACTCTGCCATGGCACCGATGAGAAGAGCGCGCTTCAAAACTTTTTCGCCAACGAATCAAATTGAAACAAATACCCCACCCCGGGCATCCAAGCATGGCCCGGGCAGGGTTCAAACGGGCAAAGCCAGCCCAGACAGGGGCCTGACGCTTCCGGAGACAGCCCCATTGCCGGCCAGGATATGTAAGCATCTGAACCGGCAGCCCTGTAAACAGACCAGCCGCTACCCGACGGCGCGACGCATGTGACATGGCGTTGTCCCTGTCTTCCAGGCCCCGGCATGCGACTCGGGCCTGCTCGCGGGTACATACTCCGCGGCAATGAGGATGCCATCATCACAAGGCGTGCGACAACCGGATGCACCGACTGAATGGTGATCCGGAAAGGTTCAATGATACAACCTGTATTCCCGCTGCCCCACCCTCGCCGTCCCGTGAAGCCGAAAGAAGCAGGCGGCAAGGAGCAAGGGTCTCATCGTGGAAGCGCCTAGGAGCTTGGGCGGTAGGAATCGCGAAGGCGAAAATCGGCCCCGCCGAGCACAGTTTGTGCCCGATTCGCCGCCCCATAGCCCGAGCTATGGGGCAAGAAGCGGGTGCAAAATGGGCCGGCGCGGCCGGTTTGCAGCCCGCGACTTTCCTGCCGCCCAAGCTCCCAGGAGCTTGGGCCGAAGGCATTTCAGACAGTGTTTCAGACAAATATGCCCGGAAACAAGAAATAAACAAAATATTACAATGTAACGGTAAACCCCGAACAGCTCCTACACCAAACTACGCTTGCGGCACGATGCTGTTCGCCCGCCATCCTACCCTGCCAGCCATGCCCATGAACGAAACCCATATCCCTCCCAGCATCCATCCTACGGCCGTCGTCGACGACGGTGCGCAGATCGGCCCTGGCACCAAGGTCTGGCACTGGGTTCATGTCAGTGCCGGAGCCGTGATCGGCGAGAACTGTTCGCTCGGCCAGAATGTATTCGTCGGCAACCGCGGGGTGCTCGGCAACAACGTTCGTATCCAGAACAACGTCTCGATCTATGACGATGTCACTCTCGAAGACGACGTGTTCTGTGGCCCCAGCATGGTGTTCACGAACGTGATGAACCCGCGTGCGCATATCTCCCGAAAACACGAGTACCGGAAAACACTCGTCCGCCAGGGCGCCAGTATAGGCGCCAATGCCACGATCGTATGCGGCGTGGAAATTGGCCGTTACGCCATGATTGGCGCCGGCGCCGTCGTCACCCATGACGTGCCTGCCCATGCACTGATGACGGGCGTACCTGCACGACAGAATGGCTGGGTCTGCCAATGCGGCGTCAAGCTCCTCACGCCCAAGGAGCCAGCCGACTTACCGGGTTTTTCTGACGGAATTGCGGTAAATTGTTCAGAATGCAACACGGCTTACCGCGTTTCGGCCACCCGGTGTGACCCCGCCCAGCCGACATGAATCTGGTCTGAGCAAGGCTGTCGCTGTCTGCCCAGACCGTACACGAGGGATTCGCTGTTCCGTCACCCCTCGCTCATTGTCACGTCGCCGTCGTTCACCCAAGCCATCACAGACAACCATGCCCGCACCCGTTTCCGGCATCCATTTCATCGACCTGAAGCAACAATACCGCCGCCTCAAACCGGCCATCGACCAGAGAATACAGGCGGTTCTGGATCATGGCCAGTACATCATGGGGCCGGAAGTCGCTGAGCTGGAAGAGAAGCTGGCAGCCTTTGTCGGCGTGGATCATGCCGTAGGCGTCAGTGACGGCACTGCCGCGCTGCAGATCGCCATGATGGCGCTGGGGATCGGCCCCGGTGATGAAGTGATCACCTCTCCCTTCACCTTCATCGCCTCTGCCGAAACGATCAGTCTGCTAGGCGCCACCCCTGTCTTCGTCGATATCGACCCAGACAGCTGCAACCTCGATCCTTCCCGGCTAGAAGCTGCCATCACCGCGAAAACCCGTGCCATCATGCCGGTCAGCCTCTACGGCCAATGTGCCGACATGGAGGCCATCAACGAGATCGCAGCCCGCCATCAGCTGCCCGTCATCGAGGACGGCGCGCAGAGCTTCGGCGCAACCCGTCATGGCCGGCGCTCCGGCGCTCTGAGCACCATCGGATGCACCAGCTTCTTTCCCAGCAAGCCGCTGGGCTGCTATGGCGATGGCGGTGCCTGCTTCACCAGCGATGCCGATCTTGCCAGGAAGATGGCCGAGATCCGTGTACATGGTCAGTCAAAGCGTTATGTTCACACCACCATCGGACTGAACGGACGCCTCGATACCCTGCAGGCCGCCGTGCTTCTGGCCAAACTGGAGGCGTTTCCGCAGGAGGTACGCCAGCGGGCTGAAGCCGGTGATCGATACTCGGCGCTGATCCACAAGGTCGGACACCCTCACATCCGCACGGTACCTGTAACATCAGGAAACACCAGCGTCTTTGCCCAGTACACGGTGCGCGTGCCCAATCGGGCCCAGGTGATCGACGTACTGAAGGCCAACGGCATTCCCACGGCAGTCCATTATCCGGTCTGCCTTCACCAACAGCCCGTCTATGCCTCCACGCATGCCGGTCTCAGCCTGCCCAACGCAGAAGCCGCAGCAGCGGAGGTTCTCAGCCTGCCCATGTACCCTGATCTGGCCCATGAGCTGCAGATCCGGATCATTGAACACCTGATCGCCGCCGTAGACAGCACATTGTGAGCGACAAGACCTCTCTCACATCCGAGCCGGCCTCCGGTCCCGTACAGGCATCTTCGCCAACCTACCTGCGCTCGGTTCTGAAGGTGCTGGGTGGCAGCGCCACTGCGCAGGCCATCCCGATCCTGATGATGCTGCTGCTGACACGTCTGGTCAGCGTGGACATCCTCGGCGTCTTTGCCATCTGGCAAAGCGTGATCTACATCGCTCTGGTGCTGGCAACGGCCCGGATGGATATCCTGCTCGTTTCACTGCCGCATCCCGCAGACCGGCTTCTCGCCTTCCGGATCGGCATGAGCAGCAGCCTGCTGGTCGGAGGACTGCTCTCGCTTCTGGCCGCTACCGCTACAGGGTTCATCCAGACGAAACTGCCCGGCTGGGATCTGTCCGCCTCCCTCCTTCTGGGCCTCGGCGTGTGTGCGCTGGCCATGCAGACCCTCTGGCTTGCTCGCGCCATTGCCACCGGTGCCTTCGGTACGCTCAACCGTATCCGCATCACCTCTGCCGGACTGACCGCGCTGCTGCAGATGGTTCTGCTCTGGTACCACCCCAGTGCCATGATGCTGATGCTGGGTTTCGTCATCGGCACCAGCTGCGGCAGTCTTGCCGGTTGGTCAAGCCTCACACGCCGGCAAGACGGCTCACAGCCTGACGCCCCCCCCCATGACGCCAGCCTTTCCGCGCCCGCGACGGACTATCGAGATCTGCTCCGCCAGCATGGTCGCACACCGATGATTGCCCTGCCGGCAGCCCTGATCAACACGATTGCGCAGCAGATCCCTCTGATGCTGACGGGCGTACGCTTTGGAGAAGAGGCCGCCGGTTTTCTGGGCATTGCATGGAGAACCATATCGGCTCCCATGTCCATCATCTCGAACTCGGCACTCGACGTGTTCAAGAAGAGTGCCACCGACGAATACAATGAGACTGGCCAGTGCCGTTCCGCCTATCTCCAGACACTGCGGCTGCTGGCCTTTCTGGCAATCTTCCCGTCGCTCATCCTGTTCATCTGGGGCCCCTCGCTGTTTGCCATCGCTTTCGGCGAACAATACCGGACAGCAGGCGAGATCACCCAGATTTTTGCTCCGTTGCTGTACTTGCGCTTCTTTGCCAGCCCGCTTGGCTATACCTTTCTCATCGTACGCCGACCCAAGGTTGAGCTGTGGTGGCAAATCGGTCTGTTGTTCATGAGCCTGGCTGTTTTCGTGATACCACAGACCGCCATGACGGCCTTCAAGGCATTTTCGGCAGGCTACGCCAGCATGTACGTGATCTATCTGATTCTGCAGTGGCAAGCCGCGAACGCAAGACGGTGACACCAGCGCCTCACCGATTGCCATCGAGATCGGGAGGCCACGACGACGACCCCTTCGTATTCAACAACACGACTGAAGCAAGGACATTCAACGCAATATGGCGGGCATCTCCCTAAATAACGTCCGACAGACACAGGACACGCTGTTTGCAGCGCTTGGCTATGGCAGCCGGCCCATGCCGGGTTCGCAGCTGTCCGTATGGCTTACCGGTGCTGCCGTCATCTTCTACTTCGGGCTACTGCCCATCCTCTGGCAGGAACTGTCCAGCGTACCCAGCATCGTCTGGACGGGGGCAGCCGCATCACTGCTCTGGCTGGCAGCCATTGCCGCACGCCACAGCAGCATTTCACTGCGAAATGTCACAACCTGTACCCTGGTCTTCTGCCTGAGCTATCCCCTGTTCGGCTGGATCAGCTACAAGGCGTGGGGACAATACAGCAGCGAACGGGAAGCCCTGCTGTTGCAATGCATTCCAATCATGCTGCTGGGCCTGGCCCTGTACCTGAACGGGGCAGCCACACGCAGCCATCGCATCTACCGTGCGCTGTGGGCTGCCTGGGCCATCATCATCTGCTATGTGGCGATCAACGCCCGGAATCTCGACCCTCGCAGCCTCTACGAATCAACGCTCGAAACAGGCACCCGACTGAACTACCAGCAGATGGGCGATGCCTTCGCCATCTGCTGCGCGATCCTCGCGCCGCGCATCCGACAGCCTCTGCTTCAGTGGGTTTTCATCGCTATCTCGATCGGCGTCATGTTCATCATCCCCTCACGCAGCGCTGCCTTCTTCGGCGCCGTGGCCCTCATGAGCGTACCGGTTCTGTTCGGCAACATGTTCATTCGTACGTCCATCGTGCTGCTCGGCATCAGCATCTTCTTCGGCTACGAAAGCGGCCTGTTCGCCCAGTGGTTCGAAGGCAGCCGCTTCGAATCGGCCCTGACCCCCGGCGGAGAAGACGGTTCCTGGAACATCCGTCAGGAGATCATGGAATACGGTATGGCGCTGCTCATCAGCAAACCGTTCACCGGCGAGTGGGCATTCCAGCTGAGCGAGCTCAAATTCGCCGGTTATTACGTTCACAACGCGCTGGATGTCTGGGCACAGGCCGGCATCATTCCATTCCTCATCTTCATGGGCATCTGGGGCTATCTGCTCATCGGGCTACTCAATGGCCTGGCTCGCTGGCCACGTCTCGCCAAGGAAGCGTTACCCGTCCTCATTTTTGCAGCCCTATCCTGGTCCCTTTCACGCAATATCGGCTTCGTGGCCCTCTTCTTCTGTCTGGGCTTCGCCTCCGCCACCCTGGCGCAGGCACGCTATGGCAGCCGTCGTGTCCGCTGATACCGGCACACGAAAGAGAATTGCAGCCCGGACAGGAATACAGGCAATCCACGCAAATCAATGGGACAAGAGATGATTGGTGCACGATCACGACGGCTTGGCTGGCGATTGTACGAAGAGCTGTGGCAGCCATCGCGTCTCGACGATTACCGGCGCCTGCTGCAAACGGCGCGCCATCGCGACTATGAAGTCATCGACAATGAACAATGGTTGACGATGATCCGTGAGCACGCTGTCATGCCCGGGCGGAAAATCCTGGTCATGCGGCATGACATCGACACGGATCCCCGTCTGGCACTCGACTGGCATCGGATAGAAAGTGACCTCGGCTGTCGCGCGAGCTATTTCTTTCGCCAAAGCACGGCTGACGTCGACGTCATCGGGCAACTCGCCGATGCGGGTGTGCATGTCAGCTACCACTTTGAAGAGCTTGCAACGATTGCCAAACAGAGGCGCCTCAGAACACCTGCCGCTGTCGAAGCAGCGATGCCCGACATCCAGGCAGCCTTCGCCCGAAACCTGGAGGACTGGCGCAAGCGCTTCAAGCTGCCTCTGGACATCGTCTGCTCACACGGCGACTGGATGAATCGTTACCTGAAAATTTCCAACTGGCAGCTGCTGAAGGATCAGGCTCTGCGCGAGCGTCTGGGCATCCGAAGCGAGTGTTATGACGACGAGGTCATGAAACCGTTTGCCGCCTACATTTCGGATCATACTCCGCCAGATTTCTGGATACGTGGAGAGCCTTTCTCGCTGCTCGAAACCAATACCACTCCCCTGGGCATACTGACCCACCCCAAATGCTGGCGGGTCAACCGCGTCTCCAACCTGAGGGAGCTGACGACGCGAATCCATGAAGCCCTGCAATTCAAACTCGGAAGAGGCTGGCAATGAACAAGCCCAAGATCTGCCACGTATCCACCGTACACCGCGGTGTCGAAATCCGCATCATCCGCAAGGAACTGGTCTCACTGGCCGAAGCCGGATACGATGCCCACGCCATCCTCTCCGCCACGCCAGCCGAAGTCGCCGAGGCTCGGCAGCTCGGCATCACGATCCATCCGCTGCCCGAAAGCCAGGAAAACCACCGCTTCGCACGGATGACCAGCAAGATGTACACCGCCTGGAAACGCTGCCGGGAGGTCGATGCCGATCTCTACCACTTCCATGATCCGGAACTGATCCCTTTCGGACTGCTGCTCAAGTGCTTCGGCTACCGGGTCGTGATGGATGTGCATGAAGATCTGGCCAACCAGATTCTGACCAAACACTGGATTCCCCCCTGGGCACGCCGTATGGTGGCCCGCCTGTCGCGCACGGCGGAGCGTATCGGCGCCCGTTTCTTTGATGGCGTGGTCACAGCCACGCCCCGCCAGGCGGCCTTTTTCGAGGATGTGGCAAAACGGGTCGTGGTGGCCCACAATTACCCCTTATTGCACGAGCTGACGCTGCCGGCTACCGAAAACGGCGATCACGATAACCAGCCGACAGCGCCGCGCCCGAACACCCATGTCGCCTATATCGGCGCCATTACCCGTATCCGAGGCATCAATGAAACGTTGCAGGCCATCGAAAAAGCCGATGTCAAGCTGCTTCTGGCTGGGACGTTCAGAAATGACAAGGAGCGGCAAGAGGCGATGTCACTGCCCGGGTGGTCTCGCGTCGAGGACATCGGCTGGGTCAGCCGCAAGGAAGTGGCGCAGATCCTGAAACGCAGTTTTGCCGGCATGTGCATTCTGCATCCCACATCCAGTCATCTCAATTCCGAACCGATCAAACTGTTTGAATACATGGCGGCTGGTATCCCTGGCATTGTGTCGTCGATTCCGGACTGGGTACATTACGTCGAAAAACACAACACGGGTATCTGCGTCGATCCGATGGACATCGATGCCATTGCGCAAGCCATCATCACCTTGCGGGACAATCCGGACATGGCCGCAGAGATGGGCCGGAACGGCCAGCGAGCCGTGCTCGAACATTACAACTGGAGCCCCCAAGGCGAAAAACTGAAAATACTGTATCAACAGATACTGGGGGTCTGAAGAGTACCCTTAAGGGCGTAACCATACTAACATTTTTTTTCAACCATTGAGGATGGTTGCATGTATAAAGAGCGGGCTGCCTCGCGATGGGGCCAGCCCGCTCTTTTTGCATGGACAGACGCCTTTTGTCGGCTGCTGATCACCGTCTGCCGAGACGTTGTTTTAACACAACACCCTGGCAGACATACACTGAATTCGTGACTTTCTTCACGCTTCAGTGTCTCCGCACAGCCTGTAGCAGCTTATCTCCTACTGCTCTCAGATCGTCTGCCCATCATGTCAGGTTCATTTCCTCGCCCACTTTATTCTGGGGCTAATCATGAATTGGCCCATTCACGTATGCTGACCAGCTGTCTGTTCATTTCCCTTGCCCTGAGCGCCTGCGGTGGTCATGGTGAGCTGGGAGAGCCCTCTGTCAGTCAAGCTGACGACGCGGAAACCGTCATCCCGAGCTATCTGATCACCTCAGCCAGTGATGTGGCGGATGCAATCAGCGATGCACCAGTGCCATTGTTCGAGAACATCGATACGGCAACTCTCACCCTGAGGCCCCTGAGTTCAGCAGGCGTGGCTCAGGACGACATTCAGACGGACATCGTATCCCGAATGAGTCATGGACGCCTGCTCAAGCAGCCTGTCCCCTGGTTCATTCCCAGTGCCATGCCATCGAGCATGTGGCGCCACCTGGCCATGCCGTCCAGCAGCAGGCCGTCTGCGAGCGAGGATACACGCCCAGCAACTGACGGCTGGACATCCGCAGGGGGCTCATCTTCCACTGCCGCCTCCCACCCCACGGACAATGGCTCCGGGCAAACTCACGCCGGCACGCCCCCGACTGCCGCCGGGAACACCAGCCCGGCGCCGCGTGGAGGCTCCCGGCTCGTCATGCCCACAAGTGAGGGCTTCAGTGTGACCGCCCCCGAATTCAAACGCCTGTACGGCCCGGGGATTTTCAACCAGAACGCCCTGGCCAATACCATTGTCGGCACTTACCACAATCGGGAAAGGATTGTCTCGAACCGTTTTCTGGCCACGACGGGTGGCTACGTGACAACTGCCCGTCTCTACTGGCAGACCGGACTGGGCTACGCGGCAGGTCATGGTGGCACCATCCAGTTGAAGTTACTGCCGGACGACGGCAGCTCGGATCATCTGCCAGACCTCAATGCCAGACCGCTGGCGACCGCCGTCTATCATCCACGCCTGACACCAGGAGAAAAAAGATCTCTTTTCCCGGAAATCCGCTTTCACGAAAGCCATCAGGCCATTCAAGCCGGCAAGATCTACCATCTCGTGATCGAGAACATCGATGCGAGGGCCAATGAGAATTTCATCAGCAGCAACAATGCCATCACGCACAACGGAAATGGACGTCCTTCGCGCTGGCTGAACACCAGAGACTGGTCCACACTGTCCGGAACGCGCCCCCGTGGCACGACATCACAGTACAAATGGGTCAATCTGACGGAAAAGGGCTCCAGTGGAAATTATTTTTCTCCCATCCTTCAGCTCAATATGTCCAATGGGCAGAGCCTCGGCAACTCCGACATGGAAGGAGGCAGCGTCGATCCCAAACTGGTGTTCACCTCGAACAGCCATACTCCGGTTCGCGAGCGCTTCACCCCTTCAAGCGTCAAGCAGATAACCGGCTTCTCCATTGCAACGGCAGCTTCGGTAGGTGGTTCCCTCAAATGGCGAATCATGCACAATCGTACTGAGCTGGCCAGCGGTACCATTCGTCAACCACGCCCGAATTACACGCCACTGAAACTGAATTCCGGCCCCATGCTGGCCAGGATGCACTGGTACGACATAGAAATTCCCGACGGGAAGACCCTGACCCTCAGACCAGGCCAATCGTATGATCTGGAATTCACGCCCGAAGGCATCAGTACCTGGAAGTTTGCAGGACACCGCAATGGCGCTGCCTACGGTTTCAAATGGCCTGCAGCCTTTACCGAATCACAGGCCCAGCACTGGTATAACGGTAACTGGATCAACACCTATCACTGGGACTACAAGAGCTCCAGAACCGGTGCCAACTGGCCAGTCGTGCTTCATCTGGCCCCCTGAACAGGGCAACTCTGACTGATCGCGCCAATATCCGCATGGCCTGACGCCACTCAGTGCCATGCGCCCGAAATACGGAGACAACAGCGTCCGCTCAACGCGCCGCTCCACCAGCCATCCGAAGGGCGCCATCCCGCAATTCCCCATTGGCATCCGGGATGCCGGCCTGCTCGTACACCTCGCGCCAGGACGGCCTGCGCTCCCTCATCCTTTTCCTCTCGACCGACGCTCTGCCCTGCGGCGTGGCCTCTGGCGGCAACCCCCTGTCAGACACCTTCATGGGCAATAACCGGAAACAGGAACAACCCGGCGATCTCGAAGCGATGATCACATGTCGGAATTTTTAACAAAGATGCAAATTTCTACGAGTAGAATGCGCGCTTTTCGATAACCCTTGACGATACCGACAGGAGGAACTGGTTTTGAAGGAACCAGCATTGAGGAATGCAGCGTCGACACATCGCATTATGTTGGCCAGCGTGATGCTGACATTGGGCATTGCAGGCTGCGGCGGTGAAAATGACAAGACGCACGAATCAGCCGCCATCAGCGCAGCCGAGCCGATCAATACCCCAGCGGACATCACATCTGAAAAGCAGCAACTGACCATTCTTGCCGAACCCGATATCGACGAGCTGATGACGAAAGCGTTGCCAAATACCGGCAACATCAACACATTCAGTCAGCAACAGGCGTCGGCGGATCTTGCTCATAGCGGCAGAAACATCTCCGCTACATCGAGCTATCGCCTGAAAGCACCCGCGCACCGGATGGTTTCCCCTGGCTCATACAGCATGGTGTCCTCCCAGGTTCACCGCCTTTACGGCCCGGGCATCTTTACCCAGAACGCACTGGGGAACACGATCATCGGCAGTGTCAGCGGCTATGACCGGATCGTGTCCAACCGGTTCCGTGCCACCGTCAGCGGACATATCGCGAGCGTTCGCCTTTACTGGCAACCTGGCCGAGGCTACTCATCAGGTAGTGGCGGCAAGATCCGCCTTCGGCTGCTGCCGGATAATGGGGCCTCTCAACCCAACCTGAGAGCAACCCCACTTGCCACCGGCATGTTTCAGCCTGGCTGGGGGGCAACAAGCGCCGGGCGTCCCATTTTCAATGAAATCTATCTGAGCAGCCGTGCCCCCATCTCTGCCGGGCGCCTTTATCACCTGGTGATGGACAATGTCGATGGTGCCCCTCACCAGAATTACATCAGCAGCAACAATGTCGTGACGCATACCAGCAATGGTCGTCCAAGCCGCTGGGTCAGCCCCCAGGATTGGGGCACACTGCTCGGCATGCGTCGCCAGTGGTCCAATCAGGCCTTCAACTGGTCCGACCTCACAGCGAACGGATCACGCAACAACTATTACACCCCTATCCTGCAGATCAGGCTCAGCAATGGTCGCAGTCAGGGCGTTGCCGACATGGAAGGTGGCAGCGTCGACCCGAAGCTGATCTTCACTGCCACCCGCAGCAAGCCCGTACGTGAACGATTCACGCCCAGCAGCACAAAGCGCGTCACCGCCTTTTCGGTTGCGACGGCAGCAACCCACGGTGGGAGCATGCGCTGGCGGCTGATGGATGGCAATACCGAGCTAGCAGCCGGACGTATCTGGCAGTCGAGCGCCAACTATCGTTCACTGAAAAGCAATGCCGGATATCGGGTTGGCGGAACCCGCTGGTACGACGTGGAGATTCCAGGAGGGAAAACGATCACACTGCAAGCACGGCGTTCCTATGATCTGGAATTTCATCCCGAAGGAAACAGCCAATGGAAATTTGCAGATCATCGCAATGGTTCACACCACGGCTTCACCTGGCCCGCTGCCTTCACCGAATCACGCGCCCAGCATCGCCAGAATGGAACCTGGAGAGACAGCTATCACTGGAACTACTGGCATTCACGCAATGATTCGAACTGGCCTGTCGTGCTGCATCTTGCACCCTGAGTCATTGACTGCATGACAGTAAACGCTCGCATCAACCGCTTACAGTTGATGCGGGCGTGATCGGAATCGTCAACGAAGAATCAGACGCGGCACATCGAAAAGCTCTGCCAGCGGCTGGGCAATCTGGGTACCCCGAACTTTCGCCAGCGCACGCACATAGTCCGCACTGACATAGCTTCTGCCTGCCTGCGAGTCATAGCACTGCAAGGCATCCACCTTCCTGTCGAGCTCCTCCTCGGACAGCGTCACGAAACAGCGTGCTGTAAACGCCGTATTGTTCCACGGCACCTCATAAGCGAGCATCGTTGCACGCTTGAAGGCCCGGAATCCCTCATCCGCCACCGTCTTGTGATCCTGATGAGTGTCCGTTGCACTGGGCAGAAACACCATATCCGGCTGATAACGCCGATTCAGCTGAATCATCGTATCCAGCAGGCGCTGGCGATTCTCTGGAAATGTTCGTACCTTGAAATCCAGCACGATGCTGTCTTCATCAGCGATGCCGAGTTTCGCCGTGGCACGCCGGTTTTCCTTCCGGAGGATATCGCGTGGAAATCCTTCAGGTACGGAATCTTCCGCAGCGGAAAACGCCACACTGATGACCCGATGACCACGCGCAACCAGTTTGGCTATCGTGCCACCACAGCCCAACTCACCATCATCGGTGTGGGGAGCCAATACAAGCACGATAGCCTTGCGGCCACCTTCTCCGTCCACAAGCAATTCTGTCATCATCGTTTCACCGAGTTTTCCGGGTTTTAGATCCGGCCAGACCCTGCAGGACATCCATCACCAGGCCCGCCGAACGCTCTCGTGAGAAATCACTGGACGCACTCAATGCCCTTGCTCCCAGCTCCCGGCACAAGCCAGGGTCATCGGCAAGTCGTCGGATGGCATCGGCCATCTCCTGCGGGTTTTCCGGCAGCACATTCAGTCCGAAACCATATTCATCCACCAGACCTGTCGCCTCTCCCTTCGGCAGGCTCATGATCACCGGCTTGCCGGTGGCCAATGCCTCGAAGGTCTTGGACGAAATCGTCGCCTTGAACAACGGCCGATCTTTCATCATGACGAGCGCGGCATCCAGCAGGTTCCATGCAGCCGGCATCTCCGTCTGGGAGAAGGCAGGCAACAACCGGACATTCTTCAACCCCTGGCGCTCGATCGACTGGGCGATGCTCTCATATTCGGCACCAGCACCCGCCAGCAGGATCACGATGTCATCACGATCTCGCAACAATGCTCCCGCTTCGACAGCGGTCTCGTTCCCTGCGCCCATGCCAATGGTACCGAAATACCCCACCACGAACTTGCCCCTCAGATCGAAACGATCCAGCAGCGTCTCATCCTTCGGCGCCGGCTTGAACCGAACCGTATCGGCGCCATTGCGAACGACGACAACCTTCGCGGGATCGATGCCGCGATCAACCAGATCCTGCCTCAGACCCTTCGTGACCGCAATGACCCGATCTGCCGCACGATACATGCTCATCTCCATCCAGTACAGGATGCGGATGATCAGGCCTTCCTTCATGGCTCCGACTGCCACAATCGAAGCTGGCCACAGATCCCGTAGCTCGAAGACCCAGGGCAAGCGACGGATGCGGGATACCAACCAGCCGGCGACCGCACAGAAGAACTGCGGTGAGGTCGTCATCAGAACATCGGGACGGGGCTGAAACATGGCGGTGACGCCCCCACTGAGCATGAAGGACACATAGTCGAGAATCCGCTTGATGAACCCTTCGTTGGCAGCGATGTAGCTCTTGACCCGGATGACGTGAACCCCCTCCATCATCTCGACGGCGTACCAGCGATTCCTGTAGCCAGACAGGGGCTTACCCTCCGGGAAATTAGGCGCCGTTGTGATGACGGTGACCTCATGGCCATCCCTCACCCAACGGGAAACATGCTCCCACGTTCTCATGGCCGGCACATTGCGCTCGGGAGGAAAATTGTCCGACAGAAAGAGAATCTTCAAACACGGCTCCCAGGATGATTGGCATCGACATGTCAGGCAAGCACTGCGTACCCTCGGGCGGCAAAGCCCAACCGACCCGAGCAGATCAAAGCAGGTTCAAGCGCGAACTTGCCCGTTCCACAGACAAATTTTTAACGTTTGAAGGCCATGTGTCGCATTTTAACCAAAGCCTCTGCTATTTTGATACCGGCATCGCCCTGTCCGTAATGCTCGGTATCATCGCCCCGGGAGTCAACCCGAGACAGGCAGATATCCTTGAATCGCCCGGCATCGTCGAGCGGGGCCAACACGTTCCAACCAGAATCCACCAGCTCCATCCACTCGGTCTCGTCTCTGAACGTGACACAGGCAACCTTGTGGAAGAAGGCCTCCCGCTGCACCCCGCCAGAGTCGGTTACGATCAGGGCAGCCGCCCGCTCCAGCCTCACCATGTCGATATAGCCGACCGGGTCCACGATGTGAAAATTTGCCGATTTGGCACAAAAGCCCAGAGCCTCCACCCGCGCCCGGGTTCGGGGATGCAACGGGAGAATGACGGGCAGATGCCTGGCCAGCAGATCCAGCCCTTCCATCAGCGTCTGCAACCGTTTCGGATCGTCCGTGTTGTTGGCACGGTGAACCGTACACAGCACGAACTCCCCCGGCTTGACGCCGAAGGTTTCGATCGCCAAGGAGCGGCGCTCGGCCACAGCTGCCATTTGCAGGGCACAGTCATACATGACATCGCCCACCTGCATGACGTTGGGCCCACTGATTCCTTCACGAAGCAGATTGGCCGTCGACACATCCGTCACCGAGAAATGCACATCCGTGACGTGGTCGGTCAGAACCCGGTTGATTTCCTCGGGCATCCGGTTGAAGGAACGCAGACCCGCTTCGACATGCGCCAGTGGCAAGTGAATCTTTGCAGCAGCCAGCGCACCAGCCAGCGTGCTGTTCGTATCACCGTAGACCACCACCACATCAGGCTTCTCGGCAAGATAGAGGTTTTCAAGGCCTTCCAGCATCCGCCCCGTCATGGCGCCATGACCACTGACGGCAATATTCAGATTGAATGCGGGATCAGGGATTCCCAGCTCCTCGAAAAAGATGTCGGACATGCCACGGTCGTAATGCTGCCCGGTATGAACGATTTGGTGCTGGACATCAGGGTACTTGTCGAGAGCCTGATTGACGATGGCAGCCTTCACAAATTGAGGACGGGCCCCGACGACAGAAAAGATGCGTTGTTTCGACATGGCGCGACAGCTCTCGGATAGTCAATAATCAAGCGTCAAATATAGTGTGCTTTGAGCTGCAGCGCACAAAAATATCAGCCTGCCCGGCGGAATTCCCCCTCCCGCCGCGCCACCGTGGCAGGCAGACCTCAGGGAACCTTCCAACTGAATAGTTGATGGTCTGAGCCAAAATAGATCCGCCCATCAATGTAAGAACCGCCGACACTGATCGGCACCGGTGAACGCGCCACAGGCCGTATGCCGTGCTGCTGCGTATCCACGACGGCAATGCCTCTATCGAGCAGCACATACACCACCGCCTCACGTTCCGGTGATGCAGGCACCGGCACAAAAGCCTGCGTTCCCTGAGCAAAGACCGACGGGCCGAGCCGGGAACCAAATTCATGCCGCGCCACGATCTGGCGGCGCTTCACATCAAGGACAAACAGGGTCGTACTGTCTGCCAGACCATACACATACCCGTCTGACGCCCGAACAAGATCCGTGATGGTTCCGGCCTCCGGCACTGGCTGCGTTTTCCAGATCACCTGCCGGCGATCAGGATCGAGCAGGTAAAGATAGGCAGCATCTTCTGGGTTGCCGACACCTCCCGTACCGGGCTTGACCGTCGTGCCGCCCAGGATCAGGCCATCCGGCAAGGCCAGCATCGTCTGAGTTGCCTGACGGGGGATCAGACGATCATGAGGCACGGTGAATGCCTCACTCAGCTTGCGATCCCAGAAAATGAGCCCTCCACCGGTCAGTCCGTAGTCTGGGGTACCCGCCATCACCAGCAGGCTCCCATCCGCCCGGGACACAAGAGCATGAGGCCGGTTGACAACCGGTGTGGCCGACAGAAGCCGTTCGTAGGCAAGTTCTCCGGCCCTCTTCGCCTCGAACAGCGCACCATCCGGATAGGCTGCCACATAAAGCTGCTCCCCAAGGGACATCATGATGTTCGGCTGTCGGGGAAAACGCCGACTGTCGAAACGCTGTGCTGCCGGGTGATACAGAAAGGTGTGCATCGGAAAGCGGGTACCACCGCATACCTGTCCGCCAGCTGCAACACACACCACGGTCAGGAAGGCACCTCTGGTTTCATAGCGAAACCTGGCTCGGTGCACCGTCCCCCCCGGCAAGCGCGTCTCCAGACTGCGCTGTTCGAGGTCGAAAGACGACAGTATCCGGCCCGAAGGAAACTGTGTGTGCATCAGGTTCTGGGCACCCGCCGGCATGGCGGATTCTGGCAGTCTGGCATCAGCAGGCAAGACGTGAATCTTCCCTCCCGAGAGCAGAAACTGCTGCTCCCCATGCCTGGCGAACACGCTGCCACCGGCAGACTGTACAACCTCAGCCCGGCCTGTCCGCCGTTGCCTCGACGGTATCAGCGATCGTACCAACCCCCTCTGCGGATTCAATGCATACAGTTGGGAGGCAGCGATCCCGACACCAACATATATCCAGCCATGCCGGTCTGCTGCAATGGAGCGCGGATACTGCGCCCATCGCTCGCGGGCAAGGGGGCCATGCACCTGCAGCTGCTGGCTGCTCGGGTCGAACATCAGGACATGATTGTCGGGATAGGTCGCTGCCCAGACACGCCCCTGACCATCTTCGGTGAGGCTCATGGCAGAAGCTGGAACCGTTTTCTGCCAGAACGAAAAGCGGCGTTCAACTACATCGAACTCGACGAAATGACCATTGAACAGCGTATAGAAACGATTACGCGAAGAGAGCAACACGGCCGATGGCTCTTCACCGCCTACCGGAAAAGGGGTGTCGAACTGCTGGGATAAGCCACTCTCGGCATCAACCATCAGCAGTGCATAACCCCCCCGATAATCCTGCAGCCAGCTGAGCACCACGTCGCGCCCGTCCGTATCGACGGTTGAAACGATACCCCGAGATTGCGCAACGGGCGTAGGAACACCATGGGATCTAAAGCCATGGCTGACCGCTTTCCCCTCCTCCCAAGCCGTCTGGGCGGTCTGAAGGGCCAGAACGGGAGAGGCTGGCACAAACAGCGCTGCCGCCAGAATCAACACCAACGAGAGCTGCATCAGAGCATCTCCCTGAACGAACACACGCATGACAGTCTAGTCGCTGCCCCCTGTCAGCGACCATGCGGCTCACAGCTCAATGACAAAGCGACCGACTCGCTTACAAACCTGCGAATGCCTGTGTCAGGCAAGAAAATATACCCACTGTGCCGAAATGGACTCCGTCGGCATCCGCTTGAAGCCCCCCTTGGCATAGCGGGCCCAACGCCCCAGTACGTAAGAGAGCGCCAGATCCGCTCGGGCGCTGGCGTCGGCCTCTTCAGGCAGACCTCCCTGCGCAACGGCTTGGCGATAACATTGTTTCAACGATAATTCGAGACGATCGATCAGCTGGTTGATGCGCAATTGCAAACGATCATCTTCGTTGATCAGTGCATCGCCGACCAGAACCCGGGTCATGCCCGGATTCCGCTCGGCAAAGGTCAGCAACAGATTCAACACCTGCTGAACCTGGGTCAGCGCATTCTCCTCGTCACGGGTGATCTGGTTGATCAGCCCGAACAGCGTCGATTCGATGAACTCGATCAGCCCCTCGAACATCTGGGCCTTGCTGGCGAAGTGACGATACAGCGCCGCCTCGGAAACGGAGAGCCTGGCGGCCAGCGCAGCGGTCGTCACCCGCTCCCCCCTGGGCTGCTCGAGCATTTCGGCCAGCGCCTGCAGGATCTGAAGGCGGCGCTCGCCCGGTTTCGGCCGCTTTCGCGTCCTGGCCGGCCTGGCCGGCACATCAGGCACGACAGCGGCGGCCGACACGGCAGGCGCCTCCGAGCCGACCGGATCCATCTCCGAGCCAACGGCACCCACCGCTGGCGGCATCGACGGATCAGCCACGATCCCGTCAGCGCCCACTGCCGGTGATGCTTGAGAGGTCGCCGCACCCGCAGCAGCTGATGCTGCAGATGCAGCCGCCCCCCGGGCAGCGGCAACCCCGGGGACAGCGGCCTCTGCCATCATCGTGGGAGACAGATCTGCCCCCAGCGTGGCAGGCTGAGCCGCGCCTTCCGGCACATCCACCACTTCGGACAGCAGCGGCACCTCGTCCTCGGCATCCAGCCCGGCGTCCGCCTGATGCGTGCCCGCCGTGCCTTTGCCTGACAGCGAATCGTCATCAGGCTGATCCCCTACCGGCGCAGCCGAAGCCCCGCCCGGCCGTGAAGGATCAGCGGGGGCAACAGCAGCGTCAGAAAGTTGGGGATCGACAGAATCGTTCATTTGCGGTCAGGTAGTGCAGGGGGCCACCGCCCTGGCGAACAAATGAAGTGATTGCTCGCAACCGGTGCCCTACATTGTAGCCGGCCCGACAGGCCCTGATGTGCGCGTGACTGTTGTGCCAGCGCATCATCCACCGTGCGACACGCGCTACTGGCTGCGGATCATCGTCCCCACGCCCTGCGCCGTCATGATCTCCAGCAGCAGGCAGTGGTCGACGCGACCGTCGATGATGTGAACGGCGTTGACGCCAGACCTGGCCGCATTGAGCGCCGACGAGATCTTGGGCAGCATGCCGCCCGAAATCGTGCCGTCGGCAAACAGCTCGTCGATCTGCGCGGAGGTGAGCCCGGTCAGCAGCCTGCCATCCTTGTCCAGCACGCCAGCGGTGTTGGTCAGCAGGATCAGCTTCTCGGCTTTCAGGATCTCGGCGATCTTGCCCGCCACCACATCGGCGTTGATGTTGTAGGTTTCACCCTGCTCGCCCGAGCCGATCGGCGCCACCACCGGGATGAAGCTGTTGCTGGTCAGCGTGCGGATGATGGCCGGATCGCAGCTCTCGATATCTCCGACGAGACCGATGTCGATCAGGTCGCCGGGCTTGTCCTTGCTGGGCAGCAGCATCTTCTTCGCACGGATCAGGTTGCCGTCCTGTCCGGTCAGGCCCACGGCCTGACCGCCCGCCGTGTTGATCAGCTCGACGATCTCCTTGTTGACCTGCCCGGCCAGCACCATCTCGACGATGGACATGGTCTCCTCGTCGGTGACGCGCATGCCCTGGATGAACTCGCCCTTCTTGCCCATGCGGCTGAGGGCCTGCTCGATCTGCGGGCCACCGCCATGCACGACCACCGGGTTGATGCCGACGAGCTTCAGCATGACCACATCATGAGCAAAACTGCGCTTCAGTCGCTCGTCCGTCATGGCGTTGCCACCATACTTGATGACGATGGTCTTGCCATGAAAACGGCGGATGTAAGGCAGGGCCTCGGACAGGATCTCGGCCTTGAGGCCCGGTGACAGGTTTTCGGTCATCAGCATACACTCCCCTGGGACGACAGCACACCGGACAGGCTGAATATCAGTCAGATCCGCAACGGCGACCGCATTCTAGCAGCGCATATCCCCCTGAAAACCGGTGTCAAGCCGACTGCTGTTGTGAACTTGTCTGCTGCGCTCAGCGCGTCGGCAGGCCATCGGCCCAACCCGCACGCATCACAGCAGGCTGCATGACTCGGCAGCATCCGTTCCGGTAGCCCGGAACGGGGCATCACACAAAGGATCAGCCGCGGGAATTGAACAATGCCCTGGCGGCAGGCACGGTATCGGACGGAGCATCGCCCGAAGCCTCCACGGGTGCCTCGACCGGGGAGACCTTCAGGCCCAGCAGCCTGGCCAGCCACGGGCCGGCGAAATACGCCAGATACGGCCACATCAGCGTATTGACCACATCCTTGAGCGAGCCCAGCCAGTGCGGGCTGCGGCCGCCGCTCAGGCGATTGGCCGCGTCGAAGAACTCGCCCAGCAGGCAGAAGGCCGTCGTCAGCATCAGCGCGTGGCGAAAACGCCCCTTCCCCCGGAAGACCGTGGCAAAGCCCAGAAACAGGAACAGGCCAAAATGAACATGCAGCGCATCCCGCTGCATGTGAGAAATCCCTTCCACCGTGTTCTTGAACACCTGGAAGACCGTCAAGACGAAATCCATGAGCAGCACGCCCCCTGCGGGCAATCAGTGAAGGCCGATACTAACGGCAGCACACACGGCGCACCGGAAAACCCGGTCGCAGCGGGGGCTTATCGGAAGCACCCTGTTGCATCCTGCTTGCGTACGGCAACATCCCGTCGACAGAAGGACATGCTGACAGAGAGCCTAGGCTCAGCTCACCACCGCCCGCCGTGCCGAATCCAGGCTCTCACGACCTTTCAGATGCGCCCACAGCCAGGCTTCCATCATGTCCGCGCTCTGTGGACGGCTCAGCAGATAGCCTTGCATCTGGTCACAGCCGTAGCCGCGCAGAAACTCGGCCTGCGCCTCGGTTTCAACCCCTTCGGCCACCACATGCAGGCCCAGCCCATGCCCCAGCGCGATGATCGCACGGGCAATGGCGATATTGTCGGCCTCATCCACCGAGGTGTCCGACAGGAAGGAACGGTCTATCTTCAGCGTGCGCGGGCTGAAATTGCGCAGATAGCTGAGCGAGGAATGACCTGTCCCGAAATCGTCGATGGCCAGGCTCACACCCAGCGCTGCCAGCCGGCTGAGCACGCGCACGTTGTCGGTGGCGTTGTCGATGAAGATGCTCTCGGTCAGCTCCAGCTCCAGATAGCGGGCCTCCAGCCCCGTCTCGGCCAGCACCTGCTCGACCGTGTCGACGAAGCCATGCTGCTGCAACTGCCGAGCCGACACGTTGACGGCGATGCTGATCGGCGGCATGCCCCGCTCACGCCAGGCCATGATCTGACGGCAGGCCTGGCGCAGCACCCAGGCCCCGGCCGGCACGATCAGCCCGGTGTCTTCCAGCACGGGCACGAACTGGTCAGGCATCACCATCTGGCGGCCTGCCGGCTGCCAGCGCAGCAGCGCTTCCACCCCGGTGACGGCGCCCGTCACCAGATGCACTTTCGGCTGGTAATACAGTTGGAACTCGTCCTGCTCCAGCGCCTGACGCAGCTCATAGCCCATCGCATCACGGGCCTGCGCGATGACCTCCATCTCCTGATCATGGATGGCGTAGCTGCCACTGCCCTGCCGCTTGGCATGGCACTTGGCCAGCTCCGCCTCGCGCATCAGGACTTCGGCATCGAGCTCGCGGCCATTCTGGCGGCTGATGCCGATACAGGCCGAGATGTACAGCTGGCGGGAGCCCACCTCGAACACATGACTCAGCGATTCCAGCACGCCGCGGGCAAAGGCTTCCACCACGTTCTGCGCCATCGGCAGATCCCGCACCAGGATCAGGAACACATCCCCACCCGGCGCGCTGATGACGGCCGGCGACAGGCCTGCCTCCTCGGTCAGCGAGGCCACGCGGGTCTGCACGGCCTTCGCCACCTGATCGAGCAGGGCATCGGCCACGGCAATGCCGACCATGCCGTTCATCGACTTGAAATGATCCAGATCCAGATGAAAGACCGTGCAGTTGGCCGACGGCCCTGACGACTCGCTCAGGGCCGAGCGAACCTGCGCGGCAAAGGCGGAGCGGGTCAGCAGGCCGGTGGCACGAACCGTCTCGGGGCGCAGTGTCAGCACGACGGCATCCAGGCCGGACACACCATCGGACGAGCCACCGTCGGCCCCAGTCACCTGCTGACGGGAGCGGCGCAGGCTCTGCACCGTGACAAGGCCGATCAGTGCGCCCAGCGCCAGCGCCAGGGAACCCACGCCCAGAATCTCCCACAACACGGGCTGCGCGCCGCGACGCAGCTCCACCTCGGCGGGCTCACCGGAAGGCAATGTGAACGCGGTTCGCACCGTGAAGGAAGGGCTGGACTGTGCGGCGCCCCGGACAGCGAGCGAGCGCCCCTGCGCATCGCGCACGAGGGCACGACCTTCGAAGCCAGCCAGTATCGTGGCATCCCTGCCCAGCGTGGCGACCTGATCCTGCCAGCCCGAACCGGCAGCCTTCAGGCGCTCCTCGAGGAAAGCGGCATACTGGCGGGCCGAGGTCTGCATCCCGTCGGAGAGCTGTGTCCAGGCGTGATACAGATACAGCGTGGGCGCAGCGAGCAGCGCCAGAATCCCCAGCACCGCCAACGCGCGCATCATGCCACCCCGACTGGCAACATTTCCGCCCTTCATTCGCTGATCAGACCTCATGACTCCGGCCGGTGCCCCACTGCACCGACATCCGGAAGCAATCTAGTCAGGAACGAAAAACGGCACGAGCAACCGTCGGCCGGACGGCTACCCATGCCGGCACCAGCGGCAGGCTTACAGCACGTAGCGCGACAGATCCTCGTCGCGGGCGATCTCGCCCAGACGCTCGTCCACGAAGGCAGCGTCGATCACCACGGTCTGGCCCGACTGGCGGCTGCCCTGATAGGACACCTCCTCGAGCAGGCGCTCCATCACCGTCTGCAGACGGCGGGCCCCGATGTTCTCGGTGCCCTCGTTCACGCGGAACGCCGTCTCGGCCAGACGCTCGATGCCGTCGTCGCGGAAGTCGAGCGTGACCCCTTCGGTGCCGAGCAGCGCCTCGTACTGCTTCGTGAGGCTGGCATCGGTTTCGGTCAGGATCCGCCGGAAGTCATCGACCGACAGGGACTCCAGCTCGACCCGGATCGGGAAGCGCCCCTGCAGCTCCGGCACCAGATCCGAGGGCTTGGCCATGTGGAAGGCGCCCGAGGCGATGAACAGGATGTGGTCGGTCTTGACCGAGCCATGCCGGGTGTTGACGGTCGTGCCCTCGACCAGCGGCAGCAAATCGCGCTGCACCCCCTGCCGGGAGACATCACCGCCCTGCACGCCACTACGCACGGCGATCTTGTCGATCTCGTCCAGAAAGACGATGCCGTTCTGCTCGACGTTGGCCATGGCTTCGAGCTTCACGTCCTCGTCATTGACGAGCTTGCCGGCCTCTTCGTCCACCAGCAGCTTCATCGCGTCCCTGATGCGCATCTTTCGCGTCTTGTTGCGCCCCGGCATGCCCTGGAACATGCCCTGAAGCTGACTGGTCAGTTCTTCCATGCCCACCGGCCCCATCAACCCGATGGCGGGCAGCGGCTGCGCCACGTCGATCTCGATTTCCTTGTCGTCCAGATCCCCTTCGCGCAGTCGCTTTCGGAATTTCTGCCGTGCGACCGAGTCCTCACCGCGAGGCGCCGTGTTGTCATGATCCGGGGAGCCGGCCGAGCGCCCATGCGAGGAAGGCGGCAGCAGCGCATCCAGCACCCGCTCCTCGGCCAGATCATAGGCACGCGCATCGACGCGCTTCTTGGCACGATCACGCTCTTCCTTGATGGCGGTCTCGACCAGATCGCGGATGATCGAATCGACATCCTTGCCCACATAGCCCACTTCGGTGAACTTGGTGGCCTCGATCTTGATGAAGGGCGCATTGGCCAGACGGGCCAGACGGCGCGCGATCTCGGTCTTGCCGACCCCGGTCGGGCCGATCATCAGGATGTTCTTCGGCACGATCTCATGGCGCAGCGGTTCAGGCACCTGCTGACGGCGCCAGCGGTTGCGCAGAGCAATCGCCACGGCCCGCTTGGCCTTGTCCTGGCCGATGATGTGCTTGTCCAGCTCGGAGACGATCTCCTGAGGCGTCATCTGGGTCATAGTGTCTCGATCGTATGGTTCTGATTGGAATAGATATCCAGATCGCCGGCAATCTTCAGCGATTTGGCCACGATGTCAGCCGGGCTCAGCTCGGTATTCTGCAACAGGGCCAGCGCAGCCGACTGGGCATAAGGCCCACCGGAACCGATGGCCACCAGCCCATGCTCGGGTTCGAGCACATCGCCATTGCCCGTGATGATGAGGGAATACTGTCTGTCGGCCACGGCCAGCATGGCTTCGAGCCGCCGCAGCATGCGGTCGGTTCGCCATTCCTTCGCGAGCTCGACGGCCGCCTTCATCAGGTTGGCCGGATACTTGGAGAGCTGGGCCTCGAAGCGCTCGAACAGCGTGAAGGCATCGGCCGTGCCGCCGGCAAAGCCTGCCAGCACCTTCTCGCCATGCAGACGGCGGATCTTCCGTGCCGAGCCCTTCACCACGATGTTGCCCAGTGTCACCTGGCCATCGCCACCGAGGGCGACCTGATCCCCCCGTCTGACAGATACGATTGTCGTCATAGCAAGTCCTGAATACGGTTTTCAGCTCACGTTGTGACGACACGTCACTTTTTCAAGCGGGCCATGGCGGAGCCGTGATGCGCGGGCACTGGCAGCCATCCGCGCCAGACGGCAGAAAGCCCGGCCTGCCCCATCACGGGCATCCGGGCTTGCGGTGTGCAAAAGGCCTCAGGCGCTCAGGAGCTTGCGCGTCAGGCGTGACGCAGCTGCATCTCGGCCAGATCCCCCAGGCCCATGACGATCATCAGGTAGGCCACCAGGTAGCTCGGCTTGCGGATGATGATCTGCTTGCCCTGACCGTGCAGGGCCGCCACTTCGTTGAGCAGCTCACTCGCACAGGCGAAGTCGATTCGCACCAGCTCGCGGCAGTCGAACACGACCTCGGCCCTCGGCTCGGCCCAGCCACGCAGCTGCTGGAACATGATCTCGGCACGCCCTGTCAGCACACCCGACAGGACGAAGGTCTCACCGACATAGGCAGCCGGCGGCTCTTCCGTTTCCGTCACCGGATCACTGTCCTGCAGCACGACCTTGATCGTATCCGGCAGCGGCTCCCATGACGGGGGCGACACTTCATAGGTGACGCAATACTCGATGGCCAGGTCTTCGAAAGACTGCTGCTGGCCGAGCATCCGCATGGCCAGCAGGCGCAGCGCCCAGCCATGCTCGTCCGGGTCACGACGGCCGCTTTCCGTCATCGGACGCAGCGCCTTCTCCAGCGCTTCCACACCGATCACGGTCAGCTCCTGGCGGCCCTTCAGGAAATCACGAAGCACCCGCATCAGCAGATCGGCGCCGATCATGTCGATACTGGTGACGCGGCTGAAATCCACGCGCAGCAGACGCTTGCGCTGGATGGCGCGGTTCATCTGCTCGGTCTGCTTGACCACCTGCGCATCGACGACGGCCGGGAACAGCACGGTCGACGAGGAGGCAGCCGGACTCTGATCGACCACCACTGACACGAGCTCATCGGCCCAGGCCGGTGGTGACAGTTCAAAGGATGACGCATATTCGATGGCCAGGTTCTCGAATTCCTGCCGCATGCCGCCGGCCTGATACAGCTCCAGCAGCATCTTCCAGGCCAGACGCGTGTGATCGCCCAGCTGATCCTGCTGGATGGCCTGGCGCAACACGCTCGTGGCCTCGGCCGTCTGGCCATTGGCGAACAGAACCGACACCTCTTCCAGCACCGGCAACAGGCCGGAGCTGTGGATCTCGATGGAATTGCGTTTGGGCGCGCGGGCCGCGGGCACCGCGGGCACGGGCGTCCCCTGGGGCTGGACAGGCACAGGCTTCGCGGACGATTCCTGGGCAGCAGCCGGATTCACCAGCGAAGCCCCCTCGGCCACCATCTGCGACTCGATTTCGTCGATCTTCTCAGCCGTTCGACGTGCAATCTCCCGAGGACTCAGCGCCTCGGCCGAATCCGGCCCCGAGACTGCCTCATTCTTGCGTCGATTCCTGGCTTTTCTACTGAAAAATGAAAAGAAACCCACCTTGACTATGCCCCCTGACTGGCCTTGATTTTCAGTGTAGCACCGGGGTCTGTCATCGCTAAGCCGTCCGTGTCCCGCCAGTCGGCCCCCCGTACCCGATCGGCAGCCACCCCGGTCGAACAGGCGTTTCTGCCAGATCAGGGCACGGGGCAACCCAGGCTTCATTCAGCAAAAAAACCATGCACCTGATGTTTTCAGGCCGCATGACCGTCTTGGCTAGGAGCTTGGGCGGCAGGAAAGTCGCGGGCTGCAAACCGGCCGCCCAATCTCCTAGGCACACAATGATTTCACCCGAAGACACAATGAAAATACTGGTTACAACCCCGGATGGATCTCAGAACCCGAACATCAGACCCATCGGAGAGGCTAACCGGGCGATCGGCATCGGCCCATGAAAAAGGGAGCCATGCGGCTCCCTTTCCTTTCACCTGCCCTTCTGGCGACGAGCCAGCAGGGCGGGCACTGGTCAGTCACCATACAGTTTCTGGCGCAACTCCCGCCGCTGCTGGGCCTCGAGCGACAGCGTGGCCGTCGGCCGTGCCAGCAGGCGCGGCAGTCCGATCGGATCACCGGTTTCCTCACAGTAGCCATAATCGCCACTGTCGATCTGGGCCAGAGCCTGCTCGATCTTCTTCAGCAGCTTGCGCTCACGATCACGGGTGCGCAGCTCCAGCGCATGCTCTTCCTCGATCGTGGCCCGATCTGCCGGATCAGGCACGATGACGGTCTCGCGCAGATGCTCGGTGGTTTCATCCGCATTGTTGCGGATGTCCTGCTCCATTTTCTTCAGGCGATCCCGGAAGAATTCAAGCTGTGCCGCATTCATGTAGTCTGATTCCGGCATCTTGAGGATTTCTTGTTCGGTCAAGATGACCTCGTTGGTGGTTGTCATCACTACTCCCTTCTGGATGCAAAAAAAACCAGAGATCAAGAACAGGACATCGCTACCGTCCCGAATCAATGAATGAACCTGCACTACGAACTTACCAGCTCATCAGGCAAGGCACTGCTTCAAACCACTGAGAAATACGTCTTTCGGCAAATTCCGGCCAATGAACACCATTTTGCTTGAAGGCTTCTCATGGGGTTCCCATTTCCGACCGGCGTCTGCGCCCATCATCATGTGAACACCCTGAAAGACCATGCGTCGCGGTGATCCCTTCAGATACAGCACACCCTTGTAGCGAAGCATGTCCGGGCCATAGACCTGGATCAGGCCTCCCAGAAACTCCTCGAGCTTCAGCGCATCGAAGGGACGCTTCGACTTGAAGACGAAGGATGACACCTCGTCACTGTGCGAATGCTCGTCACTTTCCAGAAAGTCCGGGTCAAGCTCCAGCACGGCGTTCAGGTTGAAGCCCTTCAGATCGAGCACTTCGGCCACCTCGGCATTGCCGAACTGTATGGCCTTGACATGCGCACGCGGATTCATCTGAACCAGCCGCTTGCGCAGGCGATCGAGCCTGGCCTCATCGACCAGATCGCTCTTGGAAATCAGGATGCGATCGGCAAATCCGACCTGAGCCTGCGCTTCCCTGTTCTCGTCGAGCTGCTTCTCGCCGTGCACCGCATCGACGATCGTGATGATGGCATCGAGCAGATAGCTCTGAGCCACCTCATCATCCATGAAGAAGGTCTGGGCCACCGGGCCTGGATCCGCGAGGCCCGTGGTCTCGATCACCACACGGTCGAAATGGATCTCGCCCGCATCACGGCGGGCCTTCAGGTCGAGCAGGATACGAACCAGATCGCCACGAACCGTGCAGCAGATGCACCCATTGTTCATCTCGACGATCTGCTCGCCCGAACCCTGCATCAGCAGATCATTGTCGATCCCTTCGGCACCGAATTCGTTTTCGATGACGGCGATCTTCAGGCCGTGGTCATCGCGCAGAATCTTGTTGAGCAGCGTGGTTTTGCCACTGCCCAGAAAGCCGGTAAGGATCGTGGTGGGAATAAGACCGTTTGCCATGCGTCAATCCTGCTGTTGGTTGCTCCGGACATCGGATGCATCTGCCCGCTGGCCATGGTGAGCGGACAGGCCGGACGTTGACCGTCCGGTGGCCCTGCGTCTGCCCCCATGCCCCGGAGCGCCCGTGCTCGCCTTGAAAGACCGCGGATTGTACGCGCTCCCCCCCGCGATGCAAGTAACCCGATTTTGCACACGACAACACGAATGGAACATCAGGAAAACCTGGGCTCCACCGCGTGCGACCGAGCCGGCAGACGCCGTCTGACCGGGCGGCTCCCGGCACCGGATGCTATTGTCGGCATTTGTGGCCAACAGCAGCGCTATTGGCCACAAATGCCGACTTGCCTCCTCTCCTCCCTGCAAGCCTCCTGGCTGACGGCACACATCGAAGAACCTGCCAGCAGGTGTGTCCATTCAGGAAAACACCATGAAGACCGTCGCAGCCTCAGGGCCTGCCGTTCATCGGCATGACCGGTGCCGGTGTGTACCGTTGTATGATGACATCGATTTCTGTTGCGCGTCGGCCATATCCTTAGGAATACGCTGCACAAGTCCCACGAGGAAGCGCGCTCCGACACGGGATGCGGCGTCCACGTGGACTTGTTCAGAGTATCCGTGGAATCGGCCCCCCGCTCCGTGAGCAGCAGCCGGCAGAGGCCACACTGTCTGCCCCCTGAGCAACGAACAGGCCGGCCTGTCGATCATCCCTGCCGCCTGGCACGCGGATGCGCCGCATCGTAGACGGCAGCCAGATGCTGGAAATCCAGCGCGGTGTAGATCTGCGTGCTGCTGATGCTGGCATGGCCGAGCAGCTCCTGCACCGCACGCAGATCCCCCGACGACTGGAGCACATGACTGGCAAAAGAGTGGCGCAGCACGTGCGGGTGCACATGCGAGGGCAGCCCCTGGCTCACGGCCAGACGGGCCAGACGAAGCTGGATGGAGCGGTTGCCCAGTCTTTCGCCCTTTTGCGAGACGAAGAGGGCCGGCTCGTCCTGCCCGGCCACCGCCTGGCGCAACGGCAGCCACACCGCCAGCGCCGCCAGTGCAGCACGGCCCACGGGGACCGTCCGGCGCTTGCGCCCCTTGCCCAGCACCTGCACCTCGGCTGCGTCCCGGTCCAGCCAGGCCGTCGAACGGTATCCCCGGGCCTTGTCCTCGACCCAGGCGTGATCCAGTGCCGTCAGCTCCGACAGACGCAGACCACTTGAATACAACAGCTCGGCCATGGCCCGGTCACGGGCATGCAGGAAGTCGCTGCCGTCCTCGTCTTCCCGCCCCGAGACCAGCTGCACGGCCTGATCGACCGGCAGTGCCTTCGGCAGACGCTTCGGACGCTTCGGTGCACGCACGCCACGCGCCGGATTGGCGGGCAGCACGCCGTCCAGTGCAAGGCGGTCGAAGAAGCCTCGCCAGACCGACAGCCGGCGCGCGAGCGATGCCGGAGACAACCCTTCACGCGCAGCCGCGGCCACCCAGCGCCGGATGTCCGCCTCGGTCACGGCGGCCCAGCCCTGCCGGCCTGCTGGCAGGCTGCGGCGTGCCTGATCGAGCGCCGACAGCTCATGCCGATACCCGGCCAGCGTATGCGGCGAATAACCCCGTTCGACCTGCAGGCGTGTCAGATGGCGCTGGATCGCAGCCCCTGGCGCCTCTGCACCGGGCGCTTCCCGGGCTGCCTCCGCCGTAACGTCGCCACGGCCCTGCACCGTGCCATGGTGGCCTGCTGCCACGGCACGGTCATCAGGGCCTGCAACCGGAGGCGGGTTCAGCGGCCTTGCCGGCGGCAACGCTGCCATGGCAGGCCGGCCCTCAGGCCGCCGGGGCCGGATCGGCCGGCAGGGCGCGCGACAGGGCCGAACCCGCCATGTCGGCCAGCTGCTCCAGCACCACCGTCCCCATGCCCAGCTGAAAGCGATCCGGATCGTCACTGGCCAGCACCAGGAGGCCAAAGGCCCGGGTGTCGTTTCCGGCCCGCAACGGCATCACCGCTACCGAAGCCACGCTCGCCCCCCTGTCCGGAAACCAGCCGGCGATCTCGTCCATCGTGCTGGGGCCGCAATAGGGGTGATCCAGCCGGTCAGCCCATTGCTGGAGTTTCGTGGACACCGGCCCGGTGGACGTTTCCGGCATCGGCAGATCTGCCCACAGTCGTACCAGCACGGCCGGCACATCGAAACCCTTTTTCAGGTTGGCCACCAGGATGCCGGGCAACCGGGCCGGATCACGTTCGCCCAGCATCGCATGACTGAGGGCCTGCATTTTCATCGACAGCGCATCGTTCTCCCGACCAATGCGCAGGAAGTCGGCCAGACGTTTCTCCAGCCGGCGATTCTCGTCACGCAGCACGGCCACCTGACGCTCGATCAGCGAAATGGCCCGCCCGCCGTGTGGATGCTTCAGCGTCAACCCGCTCAGCAGATCCCGATGCTGCTCGAAGAATTCCGGGTGTTTCTGAAGCCAGGCGGCAACCTGCCCGGCATCGAGCGCCGGCCGGACATCCTCGCCGTTGCCATGACCTCCGTGACCATCGTTCATCGTGGCAGATCCCATCCCGTACCTCACCTCAAAAACACCCCAGGGGCTTGGGCGGCAGGAAAGTCGCGGACTGCAAACCGGCCGCCCAAGCTCCCAGGCCATCGACCGGCCCCCCGGCAACTGATCATGGCAGAGCCGGTACATCCACCTCGGTCGTGAATACCGTCACGGCCGGGCCCGTCATCAGCACCGGTGCTGCCTGCCCCGCCGAGGCCGCCCAGCGAATGCGCAGGTCGCCGCCGCGTGCATGAACCAGCACCTCCTCGTCCAGCAGCCCCTGCCGGATGCCGGCCACGACCGCCGCACAGGCGCCGGTTCCGCAGGCCAGCGTCTCGCCGGCGCCCCGCTCGAACACCCGCAGCGCCACCTCGCGCCGGGACAGGACCTGCATGAAACCGGCATTGACCCGGGCGGGGAAACGTACATGATGCTCGATCAGCGGCCCTTCCTCCGCCACCGGCGCCTGTTCGGCATCCGGCACCACCTGCACGGCATGCGGATTACCCATCGAGACCAGCGCCACCCACCGGATTCTGCGCTCACCGCCCGACAGATCGAGCACCAGCGGCCACAGCATCGCCTCCCCCTTCGCCTCGGGCACCAGCCCATCGGTGGTGAAAGGCAGGGCGGCCGGCTCGAAGGAAGGCGCCCCCATGTCGACCTGGACCTGGCCATCGGGCATCAACCTGGGCTGGATGATGCCACCCCGGGTCAGCACCCGGATGGCGGTTCTGTCGGTCAGACCCTGATCATGGACGAAACGTACGAAGCAGCGCGCCCCGTTGCCACACTGCTCGACCTCCTGTCCGTCGGCATTGATGATCCGGTAGACGAAATCCAGCCCTTCCGGCCCGGCCGCACGCTGCTGTTCGGGTGTCGGACGCTGGACGACCAGGATCTGATCCGCCCCCACCCCACGGTGACGGTCGGCCAGCCAGCGCCACTGGGCCAATGTCAGCCCGGGCATGCCGGCCGTGGCGTCGATCACCACGAAATCATTGGCAGCCCCGTGCATCTTCGTGATCTTCAACTTCATGCCTGCAGCTCCTTCCGGTAAGGATCGGGTTCTCCTTCAGGACGTGTCTTGAAGCGCTTGTGCGTCCACAGGTACTGCGGCAGCATCTCCAGCACACGCGCCTCGATGAAGGCATTCATCTGCCGGGTGGCAGCCTCGATGTCATCGCCCGGATAGCCCTCCCAGGCCGGGTAGAAGCGCGTCACATAGCCCTCGTCGGTCATGCGCGTGACGCAGGGCACCACCTTCGCGCCCGTCAGCTCGGCCAGACGGGCCACCGAGGGCACCGTGGCCGCCGGCACCCCGAAGAAAGGCACGAACAGCGAATCGCGCGCCCCCAGATCCATGTCCGGCAGGAAGTAGAAGGGCAGGCCCTCCCGGAGTTTGCGGATGGCGCCTCGCAGCCCATCCTGCCGCACGAGCAGCGTGGCGCCACTGAAACGGCTGCGCCCCTCGCGCATCGCCTCGTTGAACACCTTGTTCTTCTGGTTGGCGAACATCGTGAACATCGTGTGGTCGATGGTCAGACGGGTGCCACCAGCATCCATCCCCAGAAAATGTGGGGCCAGCAGGATCACCGGCTTGCCCTGAAGGGCGTCGAAATGATGCACGTCCTCGAGCCTGACCATCTTCAGGATGCGCTCGGGGGGCTGGTACCACAGCACGAAACGATCCAGAAAGCTGCGGGCGAAGAACTGGCAGTGCGACCGGATGATGGCGGCCCGCCCGGCCGCGTTCATTTCTGGAAAGCACAGCCTCAGATTCACGTCCGCGATCCGCCGGCGCTCTCTGGCGCCGTGATAGAGCAGGATGCCTGCCACATTGCCCAGGCGTCTGAGCCAGGCATAGGGCAGATTCGAAAGCAGGCGGAAGAAAGCCAGCGACAACCGGGACAGGTTCACGGGTGCATGCCTCCCGGGCCCGGCGCCTCGGCAGGTACGGGCGAAGGGGATGGCACGGTGTGCTCACCCGATGCCCGCGCCTCGGGCGGCGTCACACCCCCCGGCACCTTGTAGCGGTTGTAGTTCCAGACGTACTGTTCGGGATGACGGCGAATCAGCGATTCGATCCGCCGGTTGATGGCCTCGGGTGTCGGCAGCTCGTCCATCTCCTCGACTTCCATGTCCCAGCCCTGACCGCCGGGACGACGCCACACCCCCAGCAGACAGACCCGCGCCCCCGTCTTCTCGACAAGGCGCTGGGGCAGCGTCATCGTGTAGGCAGGCCGACCAAAGAAATCGGCCCACCGGCCATCGCCGTCGGAGGGCACCTGATCAGGCAGGATGCCGATGGCCTCGCCCCGCTTCAGGGCTCGCAGGAGCGAACGGACACCGGCCGTATCGGCCGCAGCCGGCGTCACCCCGGACTGCGTCCTCGCCACCTTCAACAGGTCATGCAGGGCCGCCTGTTTGGGGGCCTTGTACAGCACCGTGATCGGCGCAGTGGCCCCGTAGGCACGTGCCCCCATTTCGAAACAGCCGATGTGCGGCGTGAGGATCAACAGGCCCCGCCCGTCACCGCTGGCCTGACGGGCCAGCGTCTCCTGGGCCAGACGGGTCATGGCCTGATGGTCGCTGCGCGCCAGCAGATCAGTGTCGCTTCTGAACCACACATAGGCACTCTCCAGCGCCGCCTTGCCGGCTGCTGCCGCACTTTTCCAGGCCAGTTTCCAGCTGTACAGTGCCGCCCTTTCGAGATTGGCGCGCGTCTTGGCGCGCATGCCGCTGCTCAGCAGATAGACCATGCGCCCCGCGCAGCTGCCGGCGGCATGCAGCACCGGCAAAGGCAGGCATGCCAAGGCTTTCACCCCCTTGATCAGCAGGGAAGAAACATGGCTGGTGTGATTGATTTCCGTCGCTGGAGAAGTCACCGTCGCTATAATTTACGAGGCCACCGAGTTAATTGGGACAACTTGCGGGGTGGCGAAAGGCCCGACGCACCATGCGCACGGGCCTCTATATTGCAACAGTTTCGTGTCTTCCGCTAAAGCGTCGCGGCTTCCCAAGAAGCTGGCAACGCCGGCGCCCTCCCGGGCCAGACAAGCCCGGATCGGTGTCGGGCCCAACGCCCTCTCAACACACCGGGAATGCCCATCAATCTATGAGCGAATACCTCTTCACCTCCGAATCCGTTTCCGAAGGTCACCCCGACAAGGTGGCCGACCAGATCTCCGACGCCATCCTGGACGCGCTGCTGGCCCAGGATCCCTCCTCCCGCGTGGCTGCGGAAACCCTGTGCACCACCGGTCTGGTGCTGCTGGCCGGTGAAATCACCTCCAAGGCCAACATCGACTACATCAACGTCGCCCGCGACACGATCCGGAAGATCGGTTACGACAACACCGACTACGGCATCGACTACAAGGGCTGCTCGGTTCAGGTGGCCTACGACAAGCAGAGCCCGGACATCGCCCAGGGCGTCGACCGGGCCGAAGACGACAACCTCGACCAGGGCGCCGGTGACCAGGGCCTGATGTTCGGCTATGCCTGCGACGAAACCCCGGTGCTGATGCCGGCCGCCATCCACTACGCCCACCGCATCGTCGAACGTCAGGCCCAGCTGCGCCGTGATGGCCGCCTGCCCTGGCTGCGCCCGGATGCCAAGTCGCAGGTGACGCTGCGCTACGTCGACGGCAAGCCCCACTCGATCGAGACCATCGTGCTGTCCACCCAGCACCACCCCGAAATCGGCCAGAAGGATCTGAAAGAGGCCGTGATCGAGGAGATCATCAAGCCGATCCTGCCGGCTGAGCTGGTCAAGGGTGACATCAAGTACCTGATCAACCCCACCGGCCGCTTCGTCATCGGCGGCCCGCAGGGCGACTGCGGCCTGACCGGTCGCAAGATCATCGTCGACACCTACGGTGGTGCCGCGCCCCACGGTGGTGGCGCCTTCTCGGGCAAGGATCCCTCCAAGGTCGACCGCTCAGCCGCCTACGCCGCCCGTTATGTCGCCAAGAACATCGTGGCAGCCGGTCTGGCCAAGAAGTGCCTGGTACAGGTCAGCTATGCCATCGGTGTGGCCCAGCCCACCTCGGTGCTCGTCACCACGCAGGGCACCGGCCTGGTCTCCGACGAGAAGCTGGCCGAACTGGTGCGCAAGCACTTCGACCTGCGTCCGAAGGGCATCGTGCAGATGCTCGACCTGCTGCGCCCGATCTACAGCAAGTCGGCCGCCTATGGTCACTTCGGCCGCGAAGAGCCCGAGTTCTCGTGGGAGGCCACCGACAAGGCCGCCATCCTGCGTGCCGACGCGGGGCTCTGAGGCCAGGGCCAACCTCGTCCAGCCGCCATGTCCTCACCGGTTCAGGCGCTGCCGGCCGTCCGCTCATCCGGAAGGCCGGCAAGCTGTCTGAACCTGGGAGATTGGGCGGCAGGAATCGGGGGCAAAATGGGCCGGCGCGGTCGCTGCAGCCCGGGTGCCCGGGCCGTTGCATGACTGCCACACGGTGCCGCGATGGAGGCAAACGGTGGCAGGCCATGCACAACACCCCGGCTGGTGGCCCTATAATCACCCTAACCCGATCAGATCGAGAAGCGTTGCGACCAGTCCCGCTGGCCAGGCTCGACCTGATTGAAAGCAGAACGACGCTTGCATCCCCTTGAAACGGTGCAGGCGTCTTTTTTTTGCCTGCCGCCACGCCCGGCGCGCCTCGCTCGGCCGGACGTCATCACTACCGGAGCATTCATGAACGCACCTGTCAAGAACACCGTCCTCGAAACCAGGGACTACAGCATCGCCGACCTGAGCCTGGCTGGCTGGGGGCGCAAGGAAATCGCCATCGCCGAAACCGAAATGCCGGGCCTGATGGCGATCCGCCAGGAATACGCCGCCTCGCAGCCGCTGAAGGGTGCCCGCATCACCGGCTCGCTGCACATGACCATCCAGACCGCCGTGCTGATGGAAACGCTGGTTGCCCTGGGCGCCGAGCTGCGCTGGGCCTCGTGCAACATCTTCTCGACGCAGGACCATGCCGCTGCCGCCATGGTCGAGGCCGGCATCCCGACCTTTGCCGTCAAGGGCGAATCGCTGGAAGACTACTGGCGCTACACCCACGCCATCTTCGAGTGGGCCGATGGCAAGCCGTCCAACATGATCCTGGACGACGGCGGTGACGCCACGCTGCTGCTGCACCTGGGTGCCCGCGCTGCCAAGGATCCATCGCTGCTGGAAAAACCGGGCAGTGAGGAAGAACGTTGCCTGTTCGCCGCCATCAAGGAGCGCCTGAAGACCGACCCCGGGTTCTACCAGCGCAACCTCGACGCCATCCTCGGTGTCACCGAAGAGACCACCACCGGCGTGCATCGCCTTCAGCAGATGTCCGACCGCGGCGAGCTGAAGCTGCGCGCCATCAACGTGAACGACTCGGTCACGAAGTCGAAGTTCGACAACCTGTATGGCTGCCGCGAATCGCTGGTCGACGGCATCAAGCGTGCCACCGACGTGATGATCGCCGGCAAGATCGCCGTCGTGGCCGGCTATGGTGACGTGGGCAAGGGCTCGGCCCAGGCCCTGCGCGCGCTGTCCGCGCAGGTGTGGGTGACGGAAATCGACCCGATCTGCGCCCTGCAGGCCGCCATGGAAGGCTATCGTGTCGTGACGATGGAATACGCTGCCGACAAGGCCGACATCTTCGTCACCACCACCGGCAACAAGGACGTGATCCGTCACGAGCACATGGCCGCAATGAAGAACGAGGCCATCGTCTGCAACATCGGCCACTTCGACAACGAGATCGACGTCGCCTCGCTCGAACAATACACGTGGGAAAACATCAAGCCCCAGGTCGATCACATCATCTTCCCGGATGGCAAGCGCATCATCCTGCTGGCGCAGGGCCGTCTGGTGAACCTCGGTTGCGCGACCGGCCACCCGTCCTACGTGATGAGCTCGTCCTTCGCCAACCAGACGCTGGCCCAGATCGAGCTGTTCACCCGGCCCGACCACTACCAGCCCGGCAAAGTCTACGTGCTGCCGAAGCACCTCGACGAGAAGGTCGCCCGCCTGCAGCTGGCCAAGCTCAACGCCCAGCTGACCGAGCTGACACCCGAGCAGGCCGCCTACATCGGCGTGCCGGTCGAGGGGCCGTACAAGCCTGACACCTACCGCTACTGATCCGTCCGTGTCACAGCCGATGCCCCCCATGCCCGACGCCTTGCGCCCCAGCCGTGCAGATGTGGCATTGGTGGCACGCGGGCTGGCGCGCTCCCGCACGCTGGCCCGCCGGCTGATCGAGGCCGGTGCCGTCCTGACCGACGCGCAGGGTGGCGAAGTGCCCGTGCAGCGGGCCTCGCAGCCCATCTACCCCGACCAGACACTGCGGGTGCTCGAAAGTGACACCGACCGCTATGTCTCCCGGGGCGGCAACAAGCTGGAAGCCGCCCTCGAAGAGGCCGGCATCGACTGCCACGGTCTGGATGCCCTCGATGTGGGCATGTCCACCGGCGGGTTCACGCACTGCCTGCTGATGCGGGGCATCCGTCAGGTGGTCGGCGTCGAAGTCGGACACAGCCAGCTGGCCGACCTGCTGCAGCGCGATCCGCGCGTGCGCTGCCTCGAACACACGCACATCCGCGAAGTCGGGCTGCCACAGCTCCATCTGCCGGATGGCACCGAGGCGACCGACGGCTTTGCGCTGATCGTCGTGGATCTGTCCTTCATCGCCGCCAGCCAGCTGCTGCTTCATCTGGCCACGCTGGCACGCCCCGGCGGCCGTCTGGTCTGCCTGATCAAGCCCCAGTTCGAACTGGGGCCGGATGCCCTGAACAAGCAGGGCATCGTCCGCAAGGACGCCGATCTGGAGGGCCTGCGTCAGCACGTGATGCAGGCCGCCAGGCAGGCCGGTTGGCGTGCCGACGCGTGGCTGACCTGCGCGATCACCGGCGGGGACGGCAACCAGGAGTATTTCCTGATCGCCACCCGGCAGACGGCGCGCCCGATGGCGCATGCATCCACAGCGCCCCGTGCCCCGCTCACCTCGACCGGGCCACACCCGGCCACACCAGGCACCTCGACAGGGCCTGCGTGACGCAGCACCGGAACGCCTCTCCGGCCCATTCCCGTCTTCCTGCTTCCTCTTTTCGTCGAAACATGAGTGCCAACGCCCCCACCCCACACACCCAGGCCGACGCCACGCCGACCGGCATCGGCCTGTCCTTTGAATTCTTCCCGCCAGCCACCGATGCCGGAGCCGAAAAACTGCGCGAGACACACCTGGCGCTGAAACAGCTGAACCCGGAGTATTTCAGCGTCACCTTCGGTGCCGGCGGCAGCACCCAGACCCGCACCGCGGAAACCGTTCAGGCCATCGCCGCCGCCGGCTCGCACGTGGCGCCACACCTCACCTGCGTGGGCGCCACCCGCGACAACATCCGTGAACTGCTCGACGACTACGGCGGTCAGGGCATCCGGCGCATCGTGGCACTGCGGGGCGACCTGCCCTCCGGCATGGTCGGGCTGGGCGACTTCCACCACGCCAGCGATCTGGTACGCTTCATCCGGGAACACAGTGGGGACTGGTTCCACATCGAAGTGGCCGCTTACCCCGAAATGCACCCGCAGGCCGAATCACCGGATCGTGACCTGCAGCACTTCGTCGACAAGGTCGAGGCCGGCGCCAACTCGGCCATCACGCAGTATTTCTACAACGCCGAAGCCTACTTCGATTTCGTCGAGCGCGCCCGGGCGGCCGGCGTCACGATCCCGATCGTGCCCGGTATCATGCCGATCCTGAACTACACGCAGCTGGCCCGCTTCTCCGACAACTGCGGCGCCGAAATTCCCCGCTGGGTACGTCTGCGTCTGGCCAGCTTCCACGATGATGTCGATTCACTGCGCGCCTTCGGCCATGACGTGGTGGTCGAGCTGTGCCGCACGCTGCTGGCCGGTGGCGCACCGGGCCTGCATTTCTACACGATGAACCAGGCGGCCCCCTGCACCGCCATCTGGCAGGCGCTACGCAACGGCTGATCCTGCCGCCAGCCTGCCACTCCAGGAGCCTAGGAGCTTGGGCGGCAGGAAAGTCGCGGGCTGCAAACCGGCCGCGCC
>JAUMZD010000048.1 GCA_030528325.1 Lautropia sp.
GTGGCGCCTTGTCAGCCCGCAGTTTTGGGGCCAGCGCGGGGACGAATAAGTGCATGACACGCTCTAGGGTTAAGATTCCTCCATGCCCAACACAACAGGACAGGAGAAGAAGAACGATGCCCTCTGATGTACATGACCCCTATGCCCATTACCGCGAGCTGACGCTTCGCGGCATGATCCTGGGCGCATTGATCACGGTGGTCTTCACCGCGTCCAACGTCTACCTGGGTCTGAAGGTGGGCCTGACCTTCGCGTCCTCGATTCCGGCTGCCGTCATCTCGATGGCCATCCTGCGTTTCGCCCAGGGGGCCAACATCCTCGAGAACAACATGGTGCAGACGCAGGCCTCTGCGGCCGGCACCATCTCCAGCATCATCTTCGTGCTGCCCGGGCTGCTGATGGCCGGCTACTGGACGGGTTTTCCGTTCTGGCAGACCACCCTCGTCTGCATCGGGGGCGGCATTCTCGGTGTGATCTTCAGCATCCCGTTGCGCTATGCGATGGTGGTCAAGAGCGACCTGCCCTACCCCGAAGGCGTGGCAGCCGCCGAGATCCTGAAAGTTGGCAGCGGCGAACACTTCGATGAGGATGACATCCCGGGCGACACGGTACAGCAGGCGACGAGCCGCGACGCGCAGGCTGGCACCAACGGCCAGCCTGCCGCCGCCCGCCACGGCGACAGCGGCATCCGCGAGATCGCCGCCGGCGGCCTGCTCGCCGGTGTCATCAGTTTCTGCACGGGCGGGCTTCGGCTGCTGGCCGACAGCGCCAGCTACTGGTTCAAGAACGGCAACGCCATCTTTCAGGTACCGATGGGCTTTTCGCTGGCCCTGCTGGGCGCCGGCTACCTGATCGGCGTGGCCGGTGGTGTGGCCATTCTGCTCGGCATCGCCATTGCCTGGGGCGTGACCGTGCCCTGGCTGACAACGGTCTTCCCGATGGCCGCCGATGGGGACATGGTGAGCCATGCCATGACGATCTGGAAAGAGAAGGTGCGCTTCATCGGCGCCGGCACCATCGGCATCGCGGCCATCTGGACGCTGATCGTGCTGTTCAAGCCGATGATGGAGGGCCTGAAGCTGTCCGTGCAGGCACTGAAAGACCAGCGGGGCGGCCGGCAGACCGACAGCCGGGCCCGTGTCGAGCAGGACATGTCAGCCCGCTCGATGCTGATGTGGGCCATCGGCATGCTGCTGGTGCTGGTGCTGTGCTTCCAGCAGTTCGTGGCCGATGCCAACCTGTCGGCGGGGCTGGCCTGGACACTGGTGCTCACCTGCGCACTGCTGGCCTTCGTGATCGGCTTTCTGGTGGCAGCGGCCTGCGGCTACATGGCAGGTCTGGTCGGCTCCTCTTCCAGCCCGATCTCGGGCATCGGCATCGTCTCGGTCATCACGATTTCGCTCGTGCTGATGGTGATCGGCGAATCCTCCGGCCTCTTCGCCGATCCGGCCAACCGGCAGTTCCTGATCGCGCTGACGCTGTTCACCGGCACGGCCGTCGTGGCGGTGGCCTGCATCTCGAACGACAACCTGCAGGATCTGAAAACCGGTTACCTCGTTCACGCCACCCCGTGGCGGCAGCAGGTGGCGCTGATCATCGGCGTGATCGTGGGTTCGATCGTCATCGCCCCGGTCCTGCAACTGCTCTATCAAGCCTACGGCTTCACCGGCGCGCTGCCACGTGAAGGGATGGACGCCTCGCAGGCGCTGGCCGCCCCGCAGGCCACGCTGATGACGACCATTGCCGAGGGGATCTTCGCCCACAACCTGCAATGGAATTACATCCTGACCGGTATCGGCATCGGCGTCGTGCTGATCATCGTCGACATCCTGCTGAAACGCCAGAGTCAGGACAGGCTGAGCCTGCCGGTGCTGGCCGTCGGCATGGGCATCTACCTGCCCCCGTCGATCAACATGCCGATCGTGATCGGCGCCTTCCTGGCTGCGCTGCTGCGCCGACGGATCGCCGCCCGTCATGGCGAACGAGCCGACAAGGCCCAGAAACGGGCGGAACGAACCGGCACGCTGTTCGCGGCTGGCCTGATCGTCGGTGAAAGCCTGGTCGGCGTCGCACTCGCCCTGATCATCGCCGTCTCGGTCTCCAGTGGTGGTTCGGAGGCCCCGCTGGCACTGGATCTGGGGGATTGGGAAACGACGTCCCAGTGGCTGGGGCTCGCCGCCTTCATCATCGGCGTGCTGATGCTGAGCAGGCGGGTGCAGCGCGCGGCCGGTTGATTAGGCTGGCTGGCCGCCTCGGTGCCTGGGCGGCCAGCGTGAAAAAGGGGCTGCTGTGGTTGAAGACGGCGGCCCCTGATGTTTTCCGGCATCAGCCGTCGATCAGGCGCTGTCCCGGATGTCGGTCGTGGCGCCGCCAGCCTTCACCGCAGCGATCGCGTCGTCTCGATCGGCCTCGGTGCCATACATCGGACTGGTGCCGATCACCTGACCGTTGCTCGCCTTCAGGTTGAAATAGTGCTTGCCGTTGGAGGACGCCTTCTTCTCATAACGGCCTTCGTTGGCGCTGTTGCTCTGCACCGAGGCGATACCGCTCTGAGCCGAGGGTTTCGCCTTGTAAAGCTCACTGTTCAGCAGGGTGCCGCTCTCATGTTTGAGGCTGAAACGGAATTGACCATCGCTGCTCTTGCCGAGTTCGAACCAGGCTGCCATCACTTGCTCCTTGCGGGGTTGAAAGGCCTATAAGCACACCATAGCCCAAAATCACGCCATCGGCACGCATGCCCTGCCGAAAGCATCCGAAAACCAACAGGCGGCATCCCCTACCCCCTCCATCAGGGCAAGCCCGCTTCATCGGCAGATGCCTGATCCTCTATCATCGGGGAAGTCCGCGATCGACGGGCCGAGGGCGCGTACAAGTCAGCGTATGTCACCGCAGACGCAGGTTTCGCCCCGCCACCCTGTCGCCCGAGCAGGAGCCAACACGATGATGTCATGCGATCCCCAGAGCGGTGTCTGTCAGGTGCCGGAGACCGGCGCCCCGAGTCCTGTCGCCCAGCAGCCCAGGCAGGCGCTCACACTGCACTACATCGGTGACCCGATGTGCTCGTGGTGCTGGGGCATTTCGCCAGCCGTTCAGGAAGCGGCTGCCTGGTGCGAGGCCAACGGCATCGGCTTCCAGATCACCGTGGGCGGCCTTCGCGCCGGCGGCGGTGACGCCTGGAACGAGGTTTTCAAGACCTTCCTGCGGCGTGAGTGGACGCGGATCGCATCGGTCACGGGACAGCCCTTCGGCTATACGCTGCTGGATCTGCCCGAGTTCCACTATGACACCGAACCAGCCTGCCGGGCGGTGGTGTGCGCACAGCTGATCGCCGCCGGACAGAACGCCGACGCCGACACGAGCGGACAGGCCTCCTCCAATGACAGCGGCCTGCCACTCGCCTTCATGAGTGCGGTGCAGCGCAAGTTCTATGTCGAGGGACAGGATCCGAAGCAGGTGGATTTCTACGCGAGCATCTGCGAGCAGCTGGGGGTCGCTGTCCCCCGTTTTTCGGCGCTTTTCCTCTCCGATGAGGCAAGGGAGGCCACCCGGCAGACCTTCGCCCGCTGCCGTGGCTGGGGCGTGTTCTCCTTCCCTACCCTCCTGATCGAACAGGACGGCCACCTGCAGACCCTGTCGGCCGGGTACACGACTGCCGGGCGGATCATCGACGCGTTGAGCCAATTCAGGCGAAGCGACGACACGTCTGCCTGAAGGGAATCAGTCGTTTCGGTCATGACCACCACAAGCCATAGACCCGAGATCTTCAGAATGGCGAAATGGGACGCCCTGAAAAGCCGATCAATGGCACACAGACACGACAGCCTCAGCCTGCGTCTACCTCACAGCTTCCTCACGCCTCGAACCAATTCTCCGTCCGTAGTCCTGCAATGTGCTGAAAGTCGCTGAGATTTCGGGTGACGAGTGTCAAGTCGTTCTGCACCGCAATGGCAGCAATTTCACCGTCGGCTCGGGAGAGTGCCCTGCCACTCGTTGACAACCGGACGCGTTCCCGACCAAGCCACAAAGCGGCGGCCGCCGAATAAGGCAGCGTGACGAATGCCGCCCTCATGTCTTCGAGCCAACCTGCCAGCAGGGATCGACGCACACCGTCAGGCAGGCGGTATACACCGAAAGCCAGCTCTTCCAGCGTGATCACGGCCACCGCACATCGTGGTTGCCAGTTTCTGATCCGTTTCTCGACATTGGGATCCGGGATAGTACGTGACAGTTCTGAAACGATGTTGGTATCGAGCAGATAGCGCAGGCCGGATGATGAAACGTCCTCCATGCTGCCCTCTCAGCCCAGCTCGGGCAATGGTCGCTCGACATGATCGCGCAGATTGCGGAACGGCTCGTCGTCGTCCGGAAGGCCCGCGGCTCTGGATCGTCGTTGCCAGGCGTCCAGGATCTCACCGATGGGAGGACGCTCTTTTTTCAGCCTTTCGTATTCTTCGTGGGAGATCACGACGGCCACAGGCCTGCCATGACGCGAAATCCGTATGGCCTCACCACCTTCGGCTCGCTGAATGGTTGCTGGCAGATTCCTGCGGAAATCGGCAATGGAGAGTGTGCTGGACATGGATCGGCACCTTGATGTACATATTTTGTACATTTTAGGTTCAAGATGGGTCAACGCCAAGATCAACAGACACAACCTTCGTCTCCAATCCCGTCATTGTTTCCATGCAACCAGCCCAGCTACCCTACCCCCCCTTGCTGGCGGTGGACACGAGACGGCCACCTGCAGACGCTATCGGCCGGGTACACGACGGCCGACCGGATCATCGACGCGTTGAGCCATTTCCGCCGAACCCCGTGAAGGAAGGGATCACGCGAGGACTCGATTCGGCGCCTTACTTTGACGATTGAGCACGTCCCAAGGCCTCCAGCATCACGGACATCGCCTCCTTATTCGCCCCGGATGCCACGGCCGTACAGAACAATGCACCCCGGGGATCCTCCCCCTTGGCATCGACCTTGTGCTCGCAGTACACCTTCGCCGCCCGCCGGCCAGCGCGGCTGAATGACACCTGAGCCACGTCGAGCATCAGCCGATCCTCGACCTTGTGCCAGTCCGGAACATTCTGCAGATCCTTCGGCAGCGCCACGAGGTGCAGCACCCGTGTTCTGCCACTGCCCTCTTTCAGTCCGCCCCGACCATCATCCACCAGCTCGGGCACGAAGGCACTGAAGGAAAGCAGCTCGAGCGCGATGCCGTTCTGCTTCAGCACCCAGATCTGTCGACGCATCGCGTTGGCCACGTCGGTGATGAAATCGACCGGGTCCGGCAGCGCCTTCACCTCATAATCATGGTGCAGCAGAAACGCCCCCTGACGCTGCCCGACCCACACAAGCTTCACGGCAGGATCCTGCCCCTCGGCCAGCAGCTTCCGGATGCCCGCCTCATCCAGCGTGCTGCCCTTGGTCGCCACGGCCGCACTGGCCGTCCCCGTTGATCCCGTTGATCCTGCGGCCACGCCTTCTGAAGGGCTGGCAACGGAAAGGGCCAGGCCGGCCCCCAGACACAGACAAAAACCGGCTGCACGGAACTTCTCGATGATCGGCATGAGGTCCCCCCGCGATAAGGCACTGGATGGGTCTCAACCTAGCATCCCATCGGGGTGATGGCCGTGTGCGGCGTACAAACGATTCATGGTTGCCGCCGGGCGGCAGAAACGTCTCAGGGCTCGAACCGATTCTCCGTCCGCGATCCGCTCAGCCTGTTGTCCGCAGCCCTCCGATGTGTAGACTATTACCCAACGGAGAACAACCCATGGCTACCAATCTCGCCCTTGACCCGGATCTTCTTGAGCAGGCTTTTCAGTTGAGCGGTGAATCGGTAATCCCCCCACTGCTGACGCAGGGGCCGACTGATCAGTAGTGATGGCGAAGCTGGGCGATCAGCAGGGCGTCCGACGTGGATTTATAGACGAAACGATGCTCGTCATTGATGCGTCGAGACCAGTAGCCGGCCAGCGCATGCTTCAGGGGCTCAGGCTTGCCCGTGCCCGTATGAGGGGTTCTCGATGCTTCCTTGATCAGGGCATTGATGCGCTGGAGGACCTTCCTGTCGGTCTGCTGCCAGTACAGGTAATCCTCCCACGCCTGCTCCGAAAACAGCAGCTTCATGCCAGATCCAGATCGCGAAGCGTGCCACCACCTGATTCCAGTTGCTCGATAGCCTGAAGCAGGCGGCGTGCATTGGCCGGGCTGCGCAACAGATAGGCAGTTTCCTCCAAGGCCTTGTAATCTTCCAGCGACATCATCACCACCGATTGCTGACCATTGCGGGTGATGATGAGCGGCTCATGGTCTTCGCAGACCCGGTTCATCGTGTCGGCCAATTTGGCCCGGGCTGTTGTGTACGTGATCGCGTCCATGTACAGGATCATGTACTATCCATCAAATGCTGTCAATGAGGCCCGATAGCCGTCAGAGCCGGATGATCATGCCCTGCCTTGCCTTCAGTCATCATCGTTTCCAAGCAGCCAGCCCAATCCGAAAGCCAGCGCCAGAGACCCCAAACCCGTGCCCTTGCTGACAGACGATGAGTAGTGACGGGTCTGTTTCTCCTCCTGCTCCTCGCGCCACGCCTGAAAACAGGCCATTTCCTCTTCGGCATCCAGAAACAGTTGTAGCGTTGAATCACCAGCATCACCGTTATTCGCCGAACGGCTGAGCTGCGTCAGGAATCTGAGCATCTCCCGCATGGGACGCTCCATCACAGCGGAGAACAAGGGCTGCCCTGCTTCCAGTCCATCAGGAAACGGTCGCTGCCAGAAAGTCTGATAACCGTCCCTGATCCCCATCACCGTATCCATCAGCACCTGAGTATCCAGGCCCGTAACCGGCAGGGCGATGAGGTTCTGGAACGCGTCAAAAAATGGGCTGGCGCTGTCGATGGCCTCATCGACATCATCATAGGGGTCGTATTCATCAAGCTCCGGGCGATTCAGCAGCGTGTCCTGAAGCAGCTCGATGATGGGTCTCAGTTCCTCAGGATCCAGCGAGAAATTCACCGTATTCATGCAATTTTTTCCTGCCTGAATGATTGGATCAGGTCTTCGCGCCCAGCACGCAGTTCGCGATCAGCATGTCCAGCTTGCGCACGTCGATGCCCTTCAACAACTTGACCTTGATGTGCCCGGCGCGCGTCCACAACTCCAGCTCGGCGCTGAAATCCAGAAAACCGGCGGCATTCTCGCTCGACCAGAGATTGATGCTGCCATAAGGGAGCGAATAGATTTCGACCTTCTTGCCGCGAATGCCCTGCGCGTCCCTGACGATGAGACGTCTGGTGGTGAATACCGCGCTGTCCCTGAAAGTCTTGTAAGCAGCCACTGCGGTTTCACCTGAAACCATCAGCGCCTGAACATCATCAGGAATCGGACATTCCTCAACCAGGGTCCACTCCAGAATCGACGTCGTTTCCGCCATGATTCTCTCCGTTCAATTGCCGCTTTCTGCCTCTGCGTAAACCATGATGCCCGCCATCTGGCTGATGTGAACCCCATAACGCACACCCGAACGCACGAAACTGTCGCTTTCCGGTTCTCTGGATTTCAGGAATTTCTGCATCACACCCGAGTACATTCTCATGATCGGGCCGCCAACAGTCTTCTCCCCATCACGCCCGGCCGGAGCACTGACCACCAGCACGGCAGCGGTCGCGTTGGCCAGGTCATCCCCTGCTTCCCCGCTCGGCACTGTGATCGTCACGATCTTGCTCAGCTTGCCCGTCTTGGCATCCATCATCACCAATGCACTCAGTTCGTCGCTCAGGTCAAATCGTGCGCTTTTCAGCTGACCACCATCGGATTCTGGTCGCACACTTGACGACAAGGCATGCGGGTACTGAGCAGTCTTCAGGTCCTTGTTCACGCGCTTGATGAAGGTCCCGAGGTCCAGGTCCATCTTGGCAACGACCACTTCCTTTCCCTTTCCGGATTCACCAGGCATCGGCATGGATCCGCCCATCCTGTTCTCTGACGTGTCGGATGACATCGTTTGAGAGAGCGCCAGCTTCCGCTTCCCGGCCTTGACGGCGGAACAAAACATGTCCGCATTCTCCGCATTGCTTCGATCATCACAGAAGCTCTTCGCAGCGCTTTTTCCAACAGGCCTCATCGAAACCTCTGAAACGTTCAGAACATCCCAATGGGTCATGTTGTTCCAGTTGGCCTTTTCATAGTCCGCACCGGGAATCTCAAGGGTCATGGCCTCCTTTCTGCTCTCGTTGCCGTATCGGTCAACATACTTGCCATAACCAGCCACGATGATGGCGCCCACCGAGAGATTGCCTTTTTTCATGGCTTTGGCAATGTCTGCCGCGCGTATCGCCATCCCCGTCAGGAAGGAGCTTTCACTCCAGACAGCCTCGGGTTCATACGAGGCAAGGATCCGGTACTTTCCTTTCTCGTTGTTGACCGCATTGATCGTCACGGACGAGCCCGAAGCCTTTTGCAGCATGGTCTTGACCCGCCCCTCCTCATCCAGCCGCTGTTTCATATCGGCGACGGCTTTTTCATCTTCACGCGAGCTTTGCAAAGCACCACTGGGTTCGGCAGAAATTGACAGAGAAGTTTTCAAGGCCAACGCTGCTTTCTCCCCATTCTGAACGTCGAATTTGCCATTCGACACGCTTGCGCTTTCTTTTTCCCGGGAGGCGCTATTGTTGCCTGCGACCGAGATGCTCTCTGCCTCCGATTTCGAAGACTGCACGCCAAAGAAGAGGGCTCCGCCCAGAAACACGGCAAACCAGCTTGCGTAACGCTTGATAACCCTCCCACGAGATACCAAACCGGAACGAATCACCATCCGTGGAAACAGCAGCCCTGTGAACATCAAGCCCGCACTGACAAGTGCCAGTAGAAAAAGTATCGCTCCCATCGCGCCTTCTCCGTGATGCTTTATCCCATGCAGCAGCACGCTATCACCCGACGACAGAGCTTACGATTCTGTTGCGCTCCACCGTGCATCAACACCCGATCAGCGGAGACCGCCAAAAAGAAACCCCGGATTCCGATGGCATAAGTGCCACGGGAAACCGGGGTTGTCCTGGTGCTGGCCGCCCCGCTTCGGGGCGGCCTGATGGGGCGGGCACCGAATCGGTCGACGGGTGCTCAGGCCAGCTTCACGACCAGCGCCGTGCCCCTTCCCTTTCTCAATGCACCGTCCGCTCGAAGGTGAATTCTCCGTCCTTGAAGTCCACCGGGATGGTTTCCTTCGGCGCGTACCGGCCTTCCAGCACACGGCGGGCGATCGGGTTCTCCAGGTGCTGCTGGATGGCGCGCTTGAGCGGCCGTGCGCCATAGAGCGGGTCGAAGCCCACCTTGGCCAGCTCGTCCATCGCCGCATCGCTCACCGACAGCTCCAGATCGCGCTCGGCCAGACGCTTCTTCAGCAGCTCCAGCTGGATCGCGGCGATCTTCGCGATGTGCTGACTGTCGAGGCCATGGAAGACGACGATCTCGTCGATCCGGTTGATGAACTCGGGCCGGAAGTGCTGGCGCAGCTCGCCCATCACGGCTTCCTTGATCACGTCCGGATCGTTCAGCGTCCTGTCGGCCGACAGGCGCTGGATCTCACCCGAACCGATGTTGCTGGTCATCACGACGACCGTGTTGCGGAAATCCACCGTGCGGCCCTGGCCATCGGTCAGGCGGCCGTCGTCCAGTACCTGCAGCAGGATGTTGAACACGTCCGGATGCGCCTTCTCGATCTCGTCGAGCAGGATCACGCTGTACGGGTTGCGGCGCACGGCCTCGGTCAGGTAGCCGCCCTCCTCGTAGCCCACGTATCCCGGCGGCGCGCCGATCAGGCGGGCGACCGAATGCTTCTCCATGAATTCGCTCATGTCGATGCGGATCAGATGGTCTTCCGAGTCGAACAGGAAACCGGCCAGTGCCTTGCACAGCTCGGTCTTGCCGACGCCGGTGGGCCCGAGGAACAGGAAGGAGCCATAAGGCCGGTTCGGGTCGGCCAGACCGGCACGCGAGCGGCGGATGGCATCCGACACCAGCGTGACGGCCTCGTCCTGCCCCACCACACGCCGGTGCAGCACCTCTTCCATCTTCAGCAGTTTCTCGCGCTCGCCCTGCATCATCCGTGACACGGGGATGCCGGTGGCCCGCGAGACGACTTCGGCGATTTCCTCGGCGCCCACGACCGTGCGCAGCAGCTTCGGCTTGCCCGTTGCAGTCCCCTCGTCGGCCTTCGGCCGGCTTTCGGCGTCGTTGACCTCGGCCAGCCGCTTTTCCAGCTCGGGCAGCTTGCCATACTGGATCTCGGCCAGTTTCTCGTACTGACCCTGACGCTGCAACTCGGCCATCTGCGCCCGCAGCTGGTCGATCTCGGCCTTGATCTGCGCACTGCCCTGCACGGCGGCCTTCTCGGCCTTCAGGATTTCCTCGTAATCGGCATATTCCTTGCCGATCCGCTCGATTTCCTGCTCGATCAGTTCCAGACGCTTCTTCGAGGCATCGTCGGTTTCCTTGCGCACGGCTTCCCGCTCGATCTTCAGCTGGATCAGCCTGCGATCGAGGCGGTCCATCACCTCGGGCTTCGAGTCGATTTCCATCTTGATGCGCGAGGCAGCCTCGTCGATCAGGTCGATGGCCTTGTCCGGCAGGAAGCGGTCGGTGATGTAGCGGTTGGACAGCTCGGCCGCGGCCACGATGGCCGGGTCGGTGATCTCGACGCCGTGGTGGATCTCGTAGCGCTCCTGCAAGCCACGCAGGATGGCGATGGTCGATTCGACGCTCGGCTCGCCCACCAGCACCTTCTGGAAGCGCCGCTCCAGCGCCGCATCCTTCTCGATGTACTTGCGGTATTCATCGAGCGTGGTGGCGCCCACGCAGTGCAGCTCGCCACGGGCCAGCGCGGGTTTGAGCATGTTGCCGGCATCCATCGCACCGTCCGATTTGCCCGCGCCCACCATCGTGTGCAGCTCGTCGATGAAGACGATCGTGCGTCCTTCATCGGCCGCGATGTCCTTCAGCACGGCCTTCAGGCGCTCCTCGAACTCGCCGCGATACTTGGCGCCAGCCAGCAGCGCCGCCATGTCGAGCGACAGCACGCGCTTGTCCTTCAGCGTGTCGGGCACCTCGCCATTGACGATGCGCTGGGCCAGCCCTTCGACGATGGCGGTCTTGCCCACGCCGGGCTCACCGATCAGCACCGGGTTGTTCTTGGTACGCCGCTGGAGGATCTGGATCGTGCGCCGGATCTCGTCGTCACGACCGATGACAGGATCGAGCTTGCCTTCACGGGCGCGCTCGGTCAGATCCAGCGTGTATTTCTTCAGCGCCTCGCGCTGGCCCTCGGCATCGGCAGACTCGACCTTCTGGCCGCCGCGCACCGCGTCCACGGCTGTTTCCAGCCCCTTGCGGCTCAGCCCGGCCTCGCGCAGCAGACGGCCAGCCTCACCGCCCTGGCGGCCATCGCCTTCGGTCAGCGCCAGCAGGAACATCTCCAGCGCGACGAACTGGTCGCCGCGCTTTTCGGCGTCCTTCTCGGCGTTGTTGAGCAGTTTCAGCAGCTCACGGCTGACGCCCGGCTGACTGGACTGGCCGCTGACTTCGGGCAGGGCTGCCAGCGCCTTGTCCACCCCCTGCTTCAGGGCGGAGATGCGCACGCCAGCCCGTTCGAGCAGGGCCCGGCCCGAGCCGTCCGGCTGGTTGATGATGGCGGCCAGCAGGTGAATGGCTTCAATATAGGGATTGTCGGCAGACACGGCCATGCTCTGGGCATCGGCAAGCGCCTGCTGAAATTGCGTGGTGAGTTTGTCGATTCGCATCCGTCTTGTTGTCCTGTTATGAGGCAGAATCTCAGATGTCCGTGGCCTGGATCAGGCGTGACCATCGATTCCAGAATGATTCTGAATTGGGGGTGGCCGCTCAGAATTCAAGACTATTTTGCAAATAAGACATCTGTCAGATGTTCTTCTCCCTTGACGGTGGTTGACTGATTTGCTTGCTTCGCTTCACCCCCTCGTGAACACCGCCCGGCAGGTCTGGGAGAGCATTCCCAGCTCGTCCTGGGCCATGCTGTACCTGGTCTGGGTCGTGGCCAGCACGCTGTACATCCTGGCGCAGCGTCGGCCCCCCATTGCCACCCTGTGCTGGATTCTGGCCTTCGTCAGCGTGCCGGTGCTGAGCGCCTTCTTCTATTTCGTGTTCGGCCCGCGCAAGTTGAAGCGCCGCAACTTCCGGCGGGAGCTGGCACGGCACCTGGCCGCCCAACATGGGCCGATGCAGCATCAGCGCCTGCCCGACACGCTGGCCTCGCGACACTGGCTGCTGACGCAGGCACGGGTGGCCATCGAAGCCGGCTGCCCGCCACCCCGTCCCACCCAGGTGCTCGACATCCTGATCGATGGTGATGCCACCTATGCCGCCATCGAGGCCCGGATGCGGGCCGCCGAGCACCATATCCATCTGGAGTACTACATTTTCGAGCCGGACGAGATCGGCACCCGGTGGCGGGATTTGCTGATCGACAAGGCCCAGGCCGGCGTCAAGGTGAGGTTGCTGGTCGATGCCGTCGGCTCGAAACGCTGCCGCAAGGCGTTCTGGGCGCCCCTGCGCGAAGCCGGTGCCGAGGTGCGCGTCTTCAACCCGCCCCGACTGCTGCCGGTACGCCCCAGCATGGTCAATTTCCGCTCGCACCGCAAGATCGTCGTCGTCGATGGGCGTTATGGTTTCACGGGTGGCGTCAACGTGGAGCGGCACCAGTCGGCCCAGTGCTCGGGTGAACAGGGCTGGCGTGACACCCATCTGGCCATGAGAGGCGGCGCGGTACTCGATCTGCAACGGGTGTTCCTGGAAGACTGGCTGTATGCCGGCACCCGGTCGGGCCACCTGTCCCGGCTGGACAAGGCGCTCACCACGCCACAGGACATCCAGGCCTGGTTTCCGTGGGATGCCGACGTGGCCGTGCAGACGAACACCTGGATGCAGATCATCGATGCCGGCCCGGATCGGGATCCCTCACCCATTCACCGTTTCTTCTTCACGGCCATCTCGTCGGCCCGCCGCCGGGTCTGGATCACCACCCCCTATTTCGTGCCGGACGAACCGATCCTGATGGCGATGACGACGGCCGCGGCCCGTGGCGTCGATGTCCGGTTGATGGTGCCGATGGAGTCGGATCAGCTGTTGACGGCACTGGCGGCCTCGACCTTCGTCGAAGAAGTGCTGAGCCATCGCGTGAAGGTTTATGCCTACGTGCCCCGCTTCGTTCATGCCAAGACGATGGTGGTCGATGATGAGCTGTCGGTGATCGGCACCGCCAACCTGGACAACCGCAGCTTCCGGCTGAATTTCGAGGTGATGGCCGCCATCTACGACAAGCAGACTGCCTCCGACATGGCCTCGCAATTCCTGAAAGACACCGAATCCGCCACGAAGTTGCACCCGGATCTGAGCCCGGACAACTTCAACGAGCGGCTGGTGGCCAGCCTGGCCCGGCTGGCTGCGCCGTTGTTGTAGCAGTGATCAGTCCCAGCGCCGGGCCGCTTCCTCATCACTCGCCCGTGCCTCGACCCAGCGGCTGCCGTCGGGGGTGTTTTCCTTCTTCCAGAATGGCGCTTCGGTCTTGAGAAAATCCATGATGAAGCGGCAGGCATCGAAGGCGGCGGCGCGGTGGGCGGAGCTGACGGCCACGAGCACGATCTGGTCGCCCGGCTGCAGCGTGCCGACGCGGTGGATGATGGTGACATCGAGCAGCGGCCAGCGCGCCCCGGCCTGTCGGCAGATGGCGGCGAGCGACTGCTCGGTCATGCCCGGATAATGTTCGAGCGTCAGCGTCGAGACCTGGTCGCCCTCGTTCTGGTTGCGCACACTGCCCACGAAGGAGGCCACGGCGCCACTGTCGGTCGTGCGCTGCTGAAGGCGGCGCAATTCGGCACCGAGGTCGAAATCTGCTGTCTGGATCCGGATGACCGGGATCAACTGGGATGACGATGACATGATCGGTTCACGCCTGGTGTAGAACGATGCCATGAACTGGCTTGCTCCCGCGCTGGCCTGCGTTTGCAGATCAGGACGGCAGCAAACGGACGGCGGGCAGGAGATGGACAGTCACGCTGCCAGACTTCCGCGCCCTTCACTCACCCGCCGGTGACGGGCGGGAAGAACGCCACCTCGACTCCGTCGGCAAGCGGCGTGTCGGCGGTGGCCATCTGCTGCGAGACAGCAGCACGGATCAGGTCTCGCCCGCTGTCGGGCCTGGCCAGCGCGTCGGCCCAGACGCCACCACGGGCCAGCAGCCACTGCCGCAGCTCGCCGACCGTGCCGATGCCAGCCGGCAGGTCGATGGTTTCGGCCTCGGTGCCGAGCCGCTCACGCAGGCTCGCAAAATACAAGACACGGATCTTCATCGCAGGTTCGGTTCTCGATCATGAAAGATGAAAGAGCCCGGGACCCTGCCGGGTAAACGCAAAGACCAGCCTCCGGTTCAGACGGCTGAGCTCCGGTTCACGCGGCCGCCCCCGGCTCATCGGGTTGGCAGTCAGCCCTTCCTGAAGAACGAGCCTCAGCCCAGCAGGCTGTCAAAAGGCAGGAAACGCACCGGATCGCCGGGCCGGATCACCTGCCCGGGCGGGTTGTCGATCAGGCCATCGGCCACCACCGTGGAGGTGAGCACGCCAGAGCCCTGATGCCGGAACAGGTCGAGCCGGTTGCCGCCAGGCAGCAGGACGGCACGCAGGAACTCGCGGCGCTTCGGATCGGGACGCGACCACTCGAAAGCGCTTTCCAGCGTGAGGGCCTGCGGCGCCAGCGTCTGGGCGCCCTGCAGCTTCAGGATGAAGGGGCGCACCAGCACCAGGAAGGTGACGAAGGCCGACACCGGGTTGCCCGGCAGTCCGATGAAATGGGCAAACTGCCCGGCCTGATCCGGCCGGCGCACGCGGCCATAGGCCAGCGGCTTGCCCGGTTTCAGCGCCAGCCGCCACAGGTCGATCTCGCCTTCGGCCTCGACGGCCGGGCGGACATGATCCTCTTCCCCCACCGAGACGCCGCCGGCACTGATGATCAGATCCGCACGACTGGCGGCCTGACGCAGCATCGCACGGGTGGCATCCAGATCATCGGGCACGATGCCCAGATCGTCCAGCTCGCAGCCCAGCCGGCGGATCAGCGCACTGAGCACGAAACGGTTCGAGTTGTAGATGCCCCCGGGCGGCAGCGGCTCACCCGGCATGACCAGCTCGTCGCCGGTGAAGAAACAGGCCACCCGAGGCCGGCGACGCACGGACAGCCGGGCGGCTCCGATCGAGGCCGCCAGCCCCAGCGCGGCCGGTGACAGCCGGGTACCGGCCGTCAGCACCGTTTCACCGGCCCGGATGTCCTCACCCAGACGGCGCACCCACTCTCCTGCACCGGGGGCCCGCCGGAACCGTACGCCGGCCTCGCTGGCCTCGGCCTCCTCCTGCATCACGACTGCATCGGCACCGGCAGGCAGCGCCGCCCCGGTGAAGATGCGGGCCACGGTGCCCGGCTGAAGGGGCTGCCCCTGGTGACCGGCCGGAATCCGCTGGGAGACCGGCCACAGGCCGTCGCTGTCCGCCAGCTCGGCCGCGCGGACGGCATAACCATCCATCTGTGAATTGTCCCAGGGCGGAACATTCAGCGAAGACATGAGATCCCCGGCCAGCACCCGGCCGTCGGTCTCCATCAGCGGCAGCGTCTCGATGCCATCGAGCACTTCGGCATGACCCAGCAGGCGGGTCATCGCCTCTTCAAAGGACAAGGGTGCGGACATGAATGGGACTTCCAGAGAAGGACATGGGCAGGGAGGGGTTCACGACAGGACACGACACGAACGAGATGGCATGCATCGGCAACACGCGGCGGCCGGCGGAACGGACAGCGCGGATCGGTACGCCGATCCGTGCGCCCTCATCCACAGGCGTCGTTCAGCACATCCCCAGATGATGACGGACGAAGTCGGCCACCTCTGCCGGCCGGTTCAGATCCAGCCGCCTCAGCCCGGCCCGCAGCGGCAGGTCGGGCTGATCGGTGGCCACCGCCACGATCCGCTCGTCATCAGGATACAGCAAGGGCTTGCCGACCGAGGGCCGGTGCACCTCGATCTTGGGGATGTCGGCGTGCTTGAACCCCTCGACCAGCACCAGATCGCAAGGCGACATCCGCGCCAGATGGGCCTCGATGGGCGGTTCGGGCTCATCGCCCAGCTCGTGCATCAGAACCCAGCGGTGCTCGGACGTGAGCAGAACCTCTCCAGCCCCGGCCTGTCGATGCCGCCAGGAATCCTTGCCTGGCTTGTCGATGTCGAACCGGTGATGGGCGTGCTTGATGACCGAGACGCTCAGACCGTCCGATCTCAGCAGCCCGATCACCTGTTCGATCAGCGTGGTTTTGCCCGAGCCGGAAAAACCGGCAAAGCCCATGACCTTCATCCGTTCTCCTCTTGTCGCCGCAGCCTTCGGACCTCAGCGAACCAGGCCTGCCCGTGCTGGCCAGGATGGCAGCCCGCCACTGCCTGCGTCGGCCAGCGCGCCCAGCGCCTAGGAGCTTGGGCGGCAGGAAAGTCGCGGGCTGCAAACCGGCCGCGATACCGCTCAGGTTCGTGCGGCGATATAGCCCTTCAACATGCCCAGATCCACCGGCATCCGGGTATAACGCTGCACCTGTTCCTCCAGATGCTCATAGCCGGGCAGCGGATCGGGACGACGACCGATGGCCTCCTCGATGCTGTCGGCGAACTTGGCCGGCAATGCGGTTTCGAGGCAGATCATCGGCACACCGGGTTCGCGGTGATCCTGCGCCACCTTCAGGCCATCGGCCGTGTGCGTATCGACCAGCACACCCTTCGTCTGGAACCAGTGGCGAATGGTGGCCATCCGGTCGGCATGCGTGCTGGCGCCCGAACAGAAGCCCAGCCCGGCCACGCGGGCGAACTCGGGTGCCGTGCCGAGGTCGAACTGCCCTTCCCGGTCGAGCTGCTGCCACAGCGTCCGCACCCGATCGGCGTCACCGTCGAGCAGGTCGAAGATGAAGCGCTCGAAGTTGGAGGCCTTCGAGATGTCCATCGAGGGACTGGAGGTGGCGTGGGTTTCCCGCGCGCCGCGCACCCGGTAGCGGCCCGTGCGGAAGAACTCGTCGAGCACGTCGTTCTCGTTCGTCGCCACCACCAGCTTCGACACGGGCAGGCCCATGCGGCGGGCGATGTAGCCTGCCAGCACGTTGCCGAAATTGCCGGTGGGCACCGTGAACGAAACCCGGCGCAGCTCACCAGCAGCGTCCAACGGCTCATCCTTCGTGGCCAGCAGGTAGCCCCGGAAGTAGTAGACGACCTGCGCCACGACCCGCGCCCAGTTGATCGAGTTGACGGTGCCGATGGCGTGGCGCTCCTTGAAGGCCAGATCGCCCGAGATCGCCTTCACCAGATCCTGACAGTCGTCGAACACGCCATCGACGGCGATGTTGAAGATGTTGTCATCCAGCAGGCTGTACATCTGCGCGCGCTGGAAGGCGCTCATCCGGCCAGCGGGCGACAGCATGAAAACACGGATGTTGCGGCGACCACGCATCGCATGCTCGGCGGCGCTGCCGGTGTCGCCCGAGGTGGCGCCCACGATGTTGAGCCAGCGATCCTGCTTCGTCAGCGTGTACTCGAAAAGTCGCCCCAACAACTGCATGGCCATGTCCTTGAAGGCCAGCGTGGGGCCATTGGACAGGTGTTGCAGGTAGAGCGGGCCGGCGGCGTCCGATCCCGCCTCCAGCATCGAAACCGGCGTGATGTCCTCCGTGCCGAAGGTGTCGACCGTGTAGGTGTCGGCCACCAGACGCTTCAGCTCGTCGGCCGGGATGTCGTCCGCATAGCGGGACAGCACCTCGAAGGCCAGCTCGGGATAGGAGAGCCCGCGCCAGGACGCCAGCGTGGCTGCGTCGATCGTCGGAATCTCGGCCGGCATGACCAGGCCACCATCCGGTGCCAGGCCGCCCAGCAGGATGTCACTGAAGCGCAGGGGGGGCATGCCGCCCCGGGTGGACAGGTATTGCATGGTCAGGGATCAATCCAGTTGTTCGACACGCAGACGGGTGACGGCCGACCTGACGGAAGCCAGCGCCTCGATGCGGTCGATGGCCGCGTCGATCTGGCGCTCCACGGTCTGATGCGTCATGATGATGATGTCGGTGGATATGTCGCCATCGTCCGGCTGGCGCTGGATCATCGCGTCGATCGACACCGATTCGTCGGCCAGGATGCGGGTGATGTCGGCCAGCACCCCCGGCTCGTCCAGCACATGGATGCGCAGGTAATAGGCTGTTTCCATCGCGCTGGCCGGCAGTACCGGCAGCTGCGCCAGCCGATCCTGTTTGAAGCCCAGATACGGCACCCGATGCTCGGCCGGGATGTCGATCATCCGGGCCACATCGACCAGATCGGCCACCACGGCGCTGGCCGTCGGCAAGCGGCCGGCCCCCGGCCCGTAGTAGAGTGTCTCGCCCACGGCATTGCCCTTGACCCAGACGGCGTTCATCGCCCCGTCGACATTGGCCAGCAGGCGCTTGGCCGGAATCAACGTCGGATGCACACGCAATTCGATGCCGACGTTGCGACGCCGTGCGATGCCCAGCAACTTGATCCGGTAACCCAGACGGTCGGCGTAGCTGAAATCCTCGGCAGCCAGCTGGCTGATGCCCTCGACGTAGGCGCCGTCGAACTGGACCGGCACCCCGAAGGCCATCGAAGCCAGCAGCGTGGCCTTGTGGGCGGCATCGACGCCTTCGATGTCGAAGGTGGGATCGGCCTCGGCATAACCCAGCGCCTGGGCCTCGGCCAGCGCGGCCTCGAAGGACAGGCCCTTGTCGCGCATCTCGGACAGGATGAAGTTGGTGGTGCCGTTGATGATGCCGGCCAGCGACTCGATCTGGTTGGCTGCCAGCCCTTCGCGCAGCGCCTTGACGATGGGAATGCCCCCGGCCACCGCCGCCTCGAAAGCCACCATCACGCCAGCCTGCTGGGCCACCCGGAAGATCTCGTTGCCATGCACCGCCAGCAGTGCCTTGTTGGCCGTGACGATCTGTTTGCCCTTGTCGATGGCGGCCAGCACCACCTCACGCGCGAGCGTGGTGCCCCCCATCACCTCGATCAGCACGTCCACATTCGGATCGTTGACGATGTCGAACGGATCGTCGCTGACGGGAATGCCGGGCCCGATTTCCTCCCGGGCACGGGCCACATCCCGGGTGACCACACGCACGACCTCGATCCTGCGTCCCGCACGGCGGCTGATCTCCTCACCATTGTTGCGCAGTACCTCGAACACACCGCCACCGACGGTGCCCAATCCGAGCAGTCCGACCTTGATCACTTTCATATGCTTGGAAAAACTCCTGATGCTTGTCTGATGACATTGCCTGGTTGTCTGTGTAGGGCCCTCTGGCCAGGGAAGACGCCTTTGGCCATGAACACCGGGAACGCCGGCCAGGACGATTCATGGCGCCTGGCGCGCTCCCTCAGCGGGGCCCCGTGCCGTGCCGGACGCGATATTCGGACAGGAAACGGCTGATCCGCTTGAAGGCTTCGGTCAGGTCGTCACTGTTCGGCAGGAAGACCACCCGGAAATGATCCATCTCCGGCCAGTTGAAGCCGCTGCCCTGAACCAGCAGCACCCGCTCCTTCTCAAGCAGTTCGAGGATGAAGCGCTGGTCGTCCTGGATCGGATACATGGCCGGATCGAGCCGCGGGAACAGATAGAGCGCGGCCTGGGGCTTGAAGCAGCTGACACCGGGGATGCTGGTGATCATGTCCCAGGCCAGATCACGCTGGCGGGCCAGCCGCCCACCAGGCTGCACCAGCTCGTCGATGCTCTGATAGCCGCCCAATGCCGTCTGGATGGCGAACTGTGCCGGCACGTTGGCACACAAGCGCATCGAGGCGAGGATGTTCAGGCCATCGATGTAGTCGGCTGCATGCCGCTTTTCCCCCGAAATGATCATCCAGCCGCTGCGGTAGCCGCAGGCACGGTAGTTCTTCGACAGGCCGTTGAAGGTGATGAACAGGACATCATCGGCCAGCGAAGCGATGGACGTGTGCTGCACGCCGTCATAGAGGATCTTGTCGTAGATTTCGTCGGCAAAGATGATCAACTGATGCTGCCGGGCCACATCGATCAGTGCCTTCAGCATGTCATCGGGGTATAGTGCGCCCGTCGGGTTGTTCGGGTTGATGATGACGATCGCCCGGGTATTCTCGGTGATCTTCGAACGGAGATCGTCGAGGTCCGGCAGCCAGCCGGCCCCTTCATCGCAGCGATAATGCACGGCATGACCGCCGGACAGGCTGACGGCAGCCGTCCACAGCGGATAATCGGGTGCCGGCACCAGCACCTCGTCACCATTGTTCAACAGCCCGTTCATCGACATCACGATCAGCTCGCTGACGCCGTTGCCGATGAAGATGTCATCGAGCCCCACGCCACGGATACCCTTCAACTGCGAGTAATGCATGATGGCCTTGCGGGCCGCGAACAGGCCCTTCGCATCGGCATAGCCCGAAGCATCCGACAGATTGACCATGATGTCGTGCCGGACCTCGTCGGGTGCATCAAAGCCGAACGGGGCCATGTTGCCGATGTTCAGCTTGATGATCCGCTGCCCTTCTTCCTCCATCTGTCTGGCCCGGGCAAGCACCGGACCACGAATGTCGTAACAGACATTGGCGAGCTTGGCGGATTTGAGGATCGGCTTCATGATGGACTCGATGACGGGAGGGTTGCGGTACTATGAATGGAAGCAACCGCTTAATGTACCGTAGAACGCTGGTGCTGCGATTCAACAACACGAACACAAGGCATGGCCTGTTGCTTTCCGGGGCCTGGCACCCGGCTCCGGGCAGATTTCCGGGGCACGCCACGGCTGGTCCGGGCAGCCACGAGGCGGCCAACCACCCTGCGCCCGACGGCCGCGACCCGTTCACGGGCATGGCCTGTTGCAGGCCGCCCTCCCCGGACGCGGGCCCGAACCGCACCCATCGTCCCCGACGCCGGGGAGAGTCCCTGAGCACATGAAACTGCACGCAGACCGCAACGAGCATCTGAACACCATCACGGCCTATGGCGAGGACTGGGTCGACATCAACGGTGCCCGCCATCACGGCGCGCTGCTGATCCAGCCCACGGGCCCGATCCTGCCGTGGCAGGTTGACACCTTCGAAGCGCTGACGGCCGACGATTTCCAGGCATTGCGACAGATGCAGCCCGAAGTGATCCTGCTGGGCACGGGCGAGCGACTGCGCTTTCCGGCCCCGGCGCTGACCCGCTCGCTGATGGAAGCGCGCATCGGCCTCGAAGTCATGGATGTCGTGGCCGCCTGTCGCACCTACAACATCCTGATGGGCGAAGGCCGTCAGGTGCTGGCCGCCCTGTTGCGCCGCTGAACCATGCTTAGAGCGTGTCATGCACGCCCCCCTTTCCGCAGCGGGCCGAACCGGCCCGTGACCTCACCGAACATTTGAAAACACGAGAGAACATCCCCATGTCCACCCCTGTTCCCACCGTCGCACTGGGCGAACCTGTCGAGGATTTCGAAGCCATCACCACCGATGGCCCCATCCGGCTGTCGTCGCTGCAAGGCCGTATGGTGGTGCTGTATTTCTATCCGAAGGACAACACGCCCGGCTGCTCGATCGAGGGCGCCGATTTCGCCGCCGAATGGAAAGCTTTCCTGAGTGCCGGCGCCGAGGTCTTCGGTGTATCACGCGACAGCCTCACGTCGCACAACAACTTCAAGCGAAAGCTCTCCCTGCCCTTTGCGCTGATCTCCGATCCGGAGGAAACGCTCTGCCGGCAGTTCGATGTCATCCGCCAGAAAAACATGTATGGTAAGCAGGTGCAAGGCATCGAACGCTCGACCTTCCTGATCAACCGAGAAGGCGTTCTCGTCAAGGCCTGGCGCAAGGTGAAAGTACCGGGCCACGTCGAGGAAGTCTTGAAAGCCGTTCAGGACGCCTGAACAACGAACAGAAGAACATGCCCTTACCCAAAGCTCCCAGCACCCGAGGTGCCCGTCTGGACATCAAGGCTGCTGCCAAGAACAAAGCGAAAATCCGCCCCGCCACCCGGCGCAAGCGCGGCACGTCCGACACGGACGAAACGCTGCTGCCCATGGCAGAGGCCGTGGAGACCCTCACGGCCGTCACGGCCACACCCGCAGCCACCGCAACGGCGGCTGCCACACCTGCCGGTGCCCTGTCTCAGCAGGCCATGCCGGCCACCCCGACACCTGCCACGCCAGCTTCCGGCCGGACGCCGACGCCCACCGTTGCCGCCGGCCGGCCGGGCCTTCAGCCCGGCGGACGCCAACCCGACACCCTGCCGGACGGTTCAGCTACCGCCGCCCAGCCGGCGGCCTCGCGGGGCCGGGGCGGCAAACGTCGCGCGACCCACGGGCCGGCCACGGCCGGCACACCGACGCAGGAAGCTCGCAAGCTGTTCGTGCTGGACACGAACGTGCTGATGCACGATCCGACCTCGCTGTTCCGCTTCCAGGAGCACGACGTGTTCCTGCCGATGATGACGCTGGAAGAGCTGGACGACCACAAGCGGGGCATGAGCGAAGTCTCTCGCCATGCCCGGCAGGTCAGCCGCAGCCTGGACGAGCTGATCTCGCAGGCGCCGGATCGGATCGAGGCCGGCATTCCGCTCGACAGCCTCGGCAACATCGATGCCACCGGCCGACTCTTCCTGCAGACGCGCGTACTGGACGCCCCGCTGCCCGACGCCCTGCCGCCGGGCAAGGCCGACAACCGCATCCTGTCCGTCACGGCAGCCCTGGGCGAGGCCCACCCGGGCCGTCAGGTCACGCTGGTGTCGAAGGACATCAACATGCGGATCAAGGCCCAATCACTGGGGCTGGCCGCCGAGGACTACTTCAATGACCAGGTCACCGACGACCTCGACCTGCTCTACAGCGGTTCGCTAGCCCTGCCGGCCGACTTCTGGCAGACCCACGGCGAGGACATGACGTCGTGGCAGGAAGGTGGCCACAGCTACTACCGCATCCGCGGCCCGCTGGTTCCCTCGATGCTGATCAACCAGTTCGTCTACCTGGAGGATGGGGGCACGCCGCTGTTCGCCCAGGTTCGCCGGATCGAGGGCAACCAGGCCGTGCTGCGCGTCGTGCGCGACTACACCCAGGCTCGCCATGCGATCTGGGGCATCACCGCCCGTAACCGGGAACAGAACTTTGCGCTGAACCTGCTGCTCGACCCGGACATCGACTTCGTGACACTGCTCGGTCAGGCCGGCACCGGCAAGACGCTGCTCGCGCTGACGGCGGGCCTCGCGCAAACACTCGACCAGAAGCGTTTCTCGGAAATCATCATGACGCGCGCCACGGTGCCGGTCGGTGACGACATCGGCTATCTGCCGGGCACCGAGGAAGAGAAGATGCAGCCCTGGATGGGTGCACTGGAAGACAACCTCGAGGTGCTGAACCGGGGCAGCGCCGGCGGCGAGTGGGGCCGTGCCGCCGCCACCGACCTGATCCGCTCGCGAGTCAAGGTCAAGTCGATGTCCTTCATGCGTGGCCGCACCTTCAACAACAAGTACCTGATCATCGACGAGGCGCAGAACCTCACGCCGAAGCAGATGAAGACGCTGGCCACCCGGGCCGGCCCGGGCACGAAGGTCGTCTGCCTCGGCAACATCGCCCAGATCGACACGCCCTACCTGACGGAAGCCTCCTCGGGCCTGACCTACGTGGTCGAACGCTTCAAGGGCTGGGCTCATGGCGGCCACCTGACGCTACAGCGTGGTGAACGCTCGCGACTGGCCGATTTTGCGGCGGACGTGCTCTGATCCGGCCCCCCGTTCCATCCACTCGGCAAAGCCATCCGTCCGTCCACCTGCAAGCTCTCCCGCCGACCGGGAGGGCTTTTTTTGTGTCCGAAATCTCGCCCCCTCTCGGCCGCGCGTGTTTCCAGGCACAAGGGATACGCTGAACAAGTCCCGTGAGGCGATGCGCCCCTTGGAGCCTGGGCGGCCAGTTCGTCATCCAGCACACCGTCTACGCAATCCGTGCGTTTTCCAGAAGATCACACTAATCGACAAACCGACGGGCATTTTCTTTTCTTGGCATAAATGAAACAAAAATGTCACATAAATGCCTATATAAAGATGCTCAGACAAGTGTCCGCCAGCTCGTTCAGCGCACGACACCGGCACTTAGAGCGTGTTATGCACTTATTCGTCCCCGCGAAAGCCCCTGATTCCGATCGAAAAACAGGCGATTGGCGGCACAAGGCATCCGCCTGTCATGCCATTGGCGTCATACGTCACCGACAAAGCACACTTTCTGTTGTTTTATTAGGCCTTCTGCAAGGCAATCAGCCCTTTGCAGGCGACAAGCCCTTCGCCCTCCTGTCAATAGGTGATCTTGATGTCTGCCATGTCCGCCTCCGCCGTCCGCCCCACGGCCAGCCAACAGCCCCAGGACAAAACGATCTACTCGATCCAGGCCCTGCGCTTCATCGCCGCAGCCCTGGTCGTGGTCAGCCACATTCGCACCGAATACGGCATGGCGCCGTTCGGCAGCGCCGGGGTCGACATCTTTTTCGTGATGTCGGGCTTCATCATCCACTATGTCACCCGTCATGGTGCCCCCCAGTTCTTCACGCGACGCCTGATCCGCATCGTGCCGCTGTACTGGCTCGGCACGCTGGGGCTGGCTGGCGTGGCCCTGCTGGCGCCGGGCATCCTGAACCAGATCAGTTTCGACCTGCCGCTGCTGCTGGGCTCACTGTTCTTCTGGCCTGTCTGGAACGAGAGCATCCAGTATCACATGCCGCTGTTGATGCTGGGCTGGTCGCTGAACTACGAGATCCTGTTCTACCTGATCTACTTCGTGGCGCTGAAGATCTCGCACCAGCACCGGCTGCTGATCAGCTCGGTCATGCTGGTGACGCTGGCACTGCTCCATCCGTTCACCGATCCCCGGTCGGCCCTCAGCTACTGGAGTGATGCCTACGTCATCGAATTCATCTACGGCATGCTGGTGGCCCAGCTCGTGATGAGCACCCGCTTCCTTCAGTACGCCCGGCTGCCGATGTCCGTGGCCATCCTGGGGCTGACGCTGTTCTGCGTGCTACTCCTGCCCTCCACCGGCCTGGTCACGCCAGCGATGGCCGCGGACAAATGGGTTCGTGTCCTGGTGATCGGCCTGCCCGGCACAGCACTCGTCCTGCTGACACTGGCCTGCGAACAGTCCTTCCAGAAGCTGGGCAGCACGGCCAAGAACGGCATCAATTTCCTGGGCGAGCTGTCCTACCCGATCTACATCTTCCACGTCTATGTGATGGGCCTGGTCAAACGTTTCGGTGCGCTTGAACAGAGCATGCCGGTATACGTGCTGATCGTCAGTGTCAGCACGCTGGCCCTGTCCGCTGCCATCTACCTGCTGTACGAGCAGCCGGTGCGCACCTACCTGACGCGGCACCTGATCCGGCGGCCCCAGCGGGCCAAGCGCACACCGCCGGTGTCACCCCGGACGCGGATCGGGGCCAGCGCCTGAATCACAGGCCAGCATCAGATCCCGGGCGGGACTCCCAGGAGCTTGGGCGGTAGGAATCGCGAAGGCGAAAATCGGCCCCGCCGAGCAC
>JAUMZD010000049.1 GCA_030528325.1 Lautropia sp.
AGATCGACAAGCTGCTGGCCGCCAAGGAACAGGAAATCATGACGGTTTGATCCGTCGACCAGAACTGTCCACCCGTCCTGATAATGAGTTTCTCCAGTTCGACCCAATCCGTTCCGGTCGCCTCGGCGGTACCGAGGCACATTGCCGTCATTCTCGACGGCAACGGCCGGTGGGCCACGAAACGGCTGTTGCCGCGGGCGGCCGGCCATCGCAAGGGCGTGGAGGCTGTTCGTGCCACGGTTGAAGGTTGCGTACGCCGTGGGGTCGAATACCTGACACTCTTTGCCTTCAGCTCCGAGAACTGGCGGCGTCCGGCCGAAGAGGTATCGCTGCTGATGCGTCTGTTCCTGTCGGCCCTGCAGCGTGAAGTGCAGCAGCTCGATCGCAACGACATCCGGCTGCGGATCATCGGGGATCGGAGCCGCTTCGAGCCCCGCCTGCAGAAGATGATCGCCGATGCCGAGGCACGCACCGCCGGCAACACACGGATGACGCTGACGATCGCTGCCAATTATGGTGGCCGCTGGGACATCCTTCAGGCGTCCAACGCGCTGATGCGCGAACGCGTCGCGCGGGGCGAGGCGCTGGATCAGCCGATCACGGAAGAGGCGCTGGCCCGTCATCTGTCGATGTCCTACGCACCCGAGCCGGATCTCTTCATCCGAACGGGCGGTGAGCAGCGCATCAGCAACTTCCTGCTGTGGCAGCTTGCCTATACCGAACTGTATTTCTGCGAGTGTTTCTGGCCCGAGTTCAACGATGATCGCCTGTCCGAGGCGATCGCCTGGTATGCCCAGCGTGAGCGCCGCTTTGGCCGAACCAGTGGGCAGATCAAGGGTGAAAAAGCCTGACCCCTGCCTCGCCTGATTTCTTGCCTCGCCGGGCCATGCCCGCTGTGCGTGCCGTGCGCATTCCCTTGGGAACCCGACGCCGGGCGACCCCGGCCGGCGTCGACAGGGCAGGGAGCATGCCCCCTTCAGATGCTGCTGGTGCCGCTGGCCCGATCCGTCGCCATCGACGTATCAGGAGCGAAGCCCGCCCTTTTTCCGTCGCCGGACATTGGATCTCCGGGAGGTGTTCATCGTTGTGCCTGTTCGACAGTGCCGGGGGCACCGCTTCAACGGCCTGGCAGCGCTATCATTCTGCCCGGGGCGGGTGTGAGCACCCGTGAATGACACGCTTTTGAAGGGAGAACGGCATATGCTGCTACAGCGTGTCGTGACGGCTTTGTTTCTGGTGGTGCTGATCGTCGGCGTCCTGTTCTGGGGCTCGACGGTGGCCTGGGTGATGCTGACACTGCCGCTGCTGGGCCTGGCCCTCTGGGAATGGTGCCGTCTGCTGTCGCGTGCCTGGCCCGTGCCGGTCGTTCTCGGTCTGAGCGCGGCGCTCGCTTATCACGTCTACCGTGCCGATCTGCCTGCGCCGCCCGCCTGGCTCGTACCCCTGCTGGCCGCGGGCCTCCTGGCCTGGCTCGTCGTGGCGGTTCCCGCCGTCTTCAGGGCACGGCTTACTTCCGGCGCTTCCGTCTGGCTCGCCTGCCTGTCGCTCTTTAACCTGTGGCTGGCGCTCTACGAGTTCCGGGTGGTCGGGCCGTGGGCATTGCTGTCGGTGATGGCGATCGTCTGGCTGGCGGATACGGGCGCCTATTTCGCAGGCCGAAGCCTTGGCCGGCACAAGCTCGCGCCGAAGGTCAGCCCGGGCAAGACCTGGGAAGGCGTGGCGGGCGGTATCGTGCTCGTCTGCCTCGTGGCCTGGCTGGTACTGCGCAGTGCCGACCTGCCGGCCGGCAGCATCTTCTCCACGGCCGTTGCCATGCATTTCGGTGTGGGGGCCATGTTGCTGTCGCTCGGGTTCATCGTGATGCTGTCGGTGCTCGGCGACCTCTATGAAAGCCTGCTGAAGCGAACGGCAGGCGTGAAGGACAGCAGCCAGGTGCTGCCGGGACACGGCGGTGTGTTCGACCGCGTCGATGCGCTGGTGCCGGCCATGCCGCTGTGCCTGCTGATTTGGATACTGATGCTCCCTTGATGGTGCCCGGATGAAAACCGTTTCTGTATTGGGTGCGACCGGCTCGATTGGCGACAGCACACTGGATGTCGTGGCTCGTCACCCGGATCGCTATCGCGTTCATACCCTGTCGGCTCATCACAATGCCGACAAGCTGCTGGCGCTTGCGCTCAAGCACCGCCCCGAAGTCGTCGCACTCTCCGACCCACAGGCGGCCACCGGCTTCGAGGGCAGGCTGCGTGCGGCCGGCGTGACGGCCCGCCTCGCGGTCGGGCCCGCGGAGCTGACGGAAGTGGCGGGCACACCGGAGGTGGATTGCGTGATGGCGGCCATCGTGGGGGCTGCTGGACTGGCGCCCACACTGGCCGCTGCCCGCAGTGCCCGGTCACTGCTGCTGGCCAACAAGGAATCCATCGTGATGGCCGGTCATCTGTTCCTGTCGGTCTGCCGTCAGTCCGGGGTTCGTCTGCTGCCGGTCGACAGTGAACATAACGCACTCTTCCAGTGTCTGCCGGATCAGGCCACCGGCGTCGATGCCCGTCACGTCGTCCGCCGCCTGATCCTGACCGCCTCGGGCGGGCCTTTCCGTTCGTGGACGGCCGGGCAGCTGAAGACCGCCACCCCCGATCAGGCCTGCAAGCATCCGAACTGGTCGATGGGGCGCAAGATTTCGGTCGACTCCGCCACGATGATGAACAAGGGGCTGGAGCTGATCGAGGCCCATTTTCTTTTTGACATGCCGGCCGAACGGCTGGATGTGCTGATCCACCCGCAAAGCATCATTCATTCGATGGTCGAATACCTGGATGGTTCCGTGCTGGCCCAGATGGGCAACCCCGACATGCGGGTTCCCATTGCACACGCACTGGCCTATCCTGAACGGGTGGACAGTGGCGCCACACCGCTCGATCTGCTCACCTCGGGCGGGCTGCAGTTCGAGGCACCCGATGAAGTGCGCTTTCCCTGCCTGCGGCTGGCGCGCGAAGCGATGGTGGCCGAAGGTGGCGCCCCCTGCGTGCTGAACGCCGCCAACGAAGTGAGTGTGCAGGCTTTCCTTGCAGGCCACATTGGTTTTACCGATATTGCCCGCATCAATGAAGCCGTGCTGTCCGCCCTGGGATCGGCTGGCGCGCCGGCCTCGCTCGACGAGGCGGTGGTGCTCGACGCTCAGGCGCGTCGGCACGCTTCGCAACTTGTCAGGGGTTGACCCGAATGACCACACTGATTGCCTTTCTGTTCGCCCTGGGCGTGCTCGTCTTCGTGCACGAGCTGGGGCACTACCTGGTGGCCCGCTGGTGCGGCGTCAAGGTGCTGCGCTTTTCCATCGGCTTCGGCAAGCCGCTTTTCACCTGGAAGGTGGGGCCGGATCAGACCGAATGGAGCCTGTCACCGATCCCGCTCGGCGGCTATGTACGGATGCTCGATGAAGAGGATGAGCAGTGTCAGGTCGACCCGGCCGAGGCGCATCGTGCCTTCAACCGCCTGCCGCTGCTGAAGCGCTCGGCAGTCGTCGTGGCCGGGCCGCTCGCCAACTTCCTGCTGGCCATCGTGCTCTATGCCGTGCTCGGCATGGCCGGCCTGCAGGAACCGGCACCGGTGCTCGGCACACCGCCGGGTGGTACGGCTGCCGCCGTGGCCGGTGTCAGCGATGGCGACCGGGTCAGCCACATCGACGGACAGCCGGTTCAGTCCTTCAACGATCTGCGGCTGAAGATGATCGATGCCGTGGTCGAACGCCGGCCCATCGTGTTGCAGGTCAACGGGCCTGCCGGCAGCCGCCAGCTCAGCATCGAGACGACCGGTCTGCCGCCAGGCGAGGTTGAACCGGGCTTTGCCCGAACCCTCGGCATCGAGCTGAAGGCAGGGGTCGTGCGCGTGGCCCGCGTCGAGGCGGGCAGTGCTTCGGCCCAGGCGGGGCTCAAGGAAGGCGATGATGTGCTGGCCGTCGATGGCAAGCCGCTCGCGCGCGCCAGTCAGCTGATCGAGCAGGTGCAGGCTGCCAACGACGGTCAGGTGCTCACGCTGCTCGTGCGTCGCGATGGGGCCGAGATGGAGGTGCCGGTCACGCCGGCGCTCAGCTACGAGCAGGACCAGGCCGACAGTGATGCGCCGCCACTGCGAAAGGGGCGGATCGGTGCCGCGCTGCACCAGCATTTCGAGATGGTCAGCATCGACCTGGGGCCCGTCGAGGCCCTGGCGCATGGTGCTGCCCGTACCTGGGAGATGTCGATCTTCTCGCTGAAGATGCTCGGCAAGATGATCACCGGCAACCTGTCGTGGAAAAACCTTTCCGGCCCGGTGGCCATTGCCGACTACGCAGGGCAGTCCGCCGCGATCGGCTGGTACGCCTATGTGGGCTTCATGGCGCTGATCAGCGTGAGCCTGGGCGTGCTGAATCTGCTGCCCGTTCCCGTGCTGGATGGCGGTCGTTTGGTATATTACGCGGCTGAAGCGATCAAGGGCAGCCCGTTTTCTGATCGCTTCCGTCAAGCCAGCCAGCAGGTCGGGCTTGTCATGATCGTCGGCCTGATGATCGTTGCGCTGTTCAACGACCTGTCCCGGTTGTTCGGCTGATCGCCCTGCGCAACGGCATCATGCGGCATCACTTCTTCCACGATTGACTGCGTGATACCGAAGCCCGGGCGATTCGGTATCGTGCCGGGGTGCTGCTATCAAACAGACGTTTTCCCGCTCAAGGATCAACAAGCGCGCCGCCGTCCTGTCGGGCCTGGCGGCGTTCTTGTTGTCAGCAGAAGCGGCAGCTTTCAATACCTTCGTCGTCCGGGACATCCGGGTGCAGGGTCTTCAGCGTACGGAAGCCGGCAGCGTGTTCGGCTATCTGCCGGTTCGGGTCGGCGATGAGATGACGCCCGACAAGGCCACCGAGGCCATCAAGGCGCTGTACGCCACCGGCTTCTTCAAGGATGTGCGGCTGGCCAAGGACAGGGATGTGCTGGTGGTCTCGGTCGAGGAGCGGCCGGCCATCGCCTCGGTCGATGTCAGCGGCTCGAAGGAATTCGACGCCGAAGCGCTGAAGAAGGCGCTGCGTGATGCGGGCCTGGCCGAAGCCCGCATCTTCGACCGCTCGGTGCTCGACCGCGCCGAGCAGGAGATCAAGCGCCAGTATCTGTCGCGCGGCAAATACTCGGTCAAGGTCACGCCGTCGGTCACGCCGCTCGAGCGCAACCGGGTGGCCGTGGCGCTGGCGATCGATGAAGGCAACAATGCCCGCATCGCCCAGATCCGGATCCTCGGCAGCAAGGCCTTCAGTGAGGCGAAGCTGCTCGACCAGCTGAAGCTCACCACGCCGAACTGGTTGTCCTGGTACACGAAAACCGACCAGTACTCGCGCGAGAAGCTGGCCGGTGATCTCGAGGCGCTGCGCTCCTTCTACCTGAACCGCGGCTATCTGGAGTTCGGCATCGAGTCCACCCAGGTTTCGATCGACCCCTCCCGCGAGAAGGTCTACATCACGCTGACCATCAAGGAAGGCGAGCGTTTCAAGGTGCGCGACATCCGCTTCGGCGGCAACCCGCTCGGGCGTGAGGCCCAGTTCAGGAAGGCGCTGAAACTCAAGGCTGGCGACACCTTTTCGGGCGAGCTGCTCTCCGAGAGCGTCAAGACCATCACCGACGAGCTGGGGGCGATCGGCTACGCCTTCGCCGACGTCTCGCCGGTGCCTGCCATCGACCGCGAGAAGCGCGAGGTGGACTTCACGCTGAACGTCGACCCCGGGCGCCGCGCCTATGTGCGTCGAATCAGCATCGCCGGCAACCAGCGAACCCGTGACGAGGTCATCCGGCGGGAGATCCGCCAGTTCGAGGGCGCCTGGTTCGATGCAGACCGCATCTCGCTGTCGCGTGACCGGATCGAGCGACTGGGTTACTTCCAGGATGTGCAGATCAGCAACGTCCCTGTGCCGGGCGTACCCGATCAGGTGGATCTGCTCGTACAGGTGACCGAGCGCGCAACCGGCAACTTCAGCTTCGGGGTCGGCTACTCGACCACCGACAAGATGCTGATCTCAGCCCAGATCAACGAGCCCAACTTCCTCGGCACCGGCAACACGCTGTCGGTCGAGGTCAACACCGGCCAGACGCAGCGCACGGCCGCCATCTCCTACGTCGACCCCTATTTCACGCAGGATGGGGTCAGCCTGTCGGCCGATGTGTATTCACGGCTCTTCAATGCCGCCAACTCGGGGCTGGGCGATTACAAGATCCGTTCCTCAGGCGCTGGCTTGCGGTTCGGGATTCCCTATACCGAGCTGGATCGTCTCTCGCTCGGCGTGCTCTTCGAGCAGAACCAGATCCGCCCCGGTTCGACCGAGATGCCGCAGCGCTATCTCGATTACATGTCGCAGTTCGGTGCCACCAGTCAGGCCTGGCTTGCCGTGCTCGGCTGGTCCCGCGATTCGCGCGACAGCGGTCTGGCGCCCACGCGGGGCCGCCTGCAGCGTCTCAGCACCGAGGTCACCTTCCCGGGCCAGAAGATCGCCTATTCGCGAACCACCTACCTGCACAAGTGGTATTACCCGCTCACGAAGGATTACACCTTTTCGCTGGGCGCCGATGTCGGCTATGGTCGTGGTCTGGACGGAAAACCCTATCCCGTGTTCAAGAATTTCTACGGGGGCGGGATCGGTTCCGTGCGAGGCTTCGGCCCGAACAGCCTCGGCCCGCGTGACGTGAAGGACAACCGGCCGCTGGGGGGTACTGCCTCCTTTGCAGCCAGTGCCGAGCTGCTCTTCCCGCTGCCGGGCACCGGCAACGACAAGACGGTCAGGGCCTTCCTGTTCGCCGATGCGGGCAATGTGTTCGACAGCCGGATCCGGTTCGGCGAGCTGCGCTATTCGGCCGGTGCCGGCATCAACTGGCTGTCGCCGATCGGGCCGTTGCGGCTCTCGGTGGGCTACCCGCTCAAGCGCGAGCCGGGCGATGATACCCAGCGTGTCCAGTTCGAGATCGGAACCAGCTTTTGAAGTGTGTCAGAATGACCGGTCGTACGGCCTGAGGAGCTTGGGCGGTAGGAATCGCGAAGGCGAAAACCGGCCCCGCCGAGCACAGTTTGTGCCCGGTTCGCCGCCCCATAGCCCGAGCTATGGGGCAAGAAGCGGGTGCAAAATGGGCCGGCGCGGCCGGTTTGCAGCCCGCGACTTTCCTGCCGGCCAAGCTCCTGAGAGAAAGGCGCCAGGCTGCAGCGTGACGGACAGCTTGCCTGCAGCATCCCTGTTTTCACCATTCTCGTGAGTGATCATTTATGAATCTTGCTTTCACCAAAACCTTCGTGGCACGAACCGGACTGGCCGCTGTGGTGGCAGGCTTGATGGCGGTCAGCGCAGCGCCTGCCGTTGCGCAGTCCGGTGGTGCCAAGATCGGTTTCGTCAGTACCGAGCGCATCATGCGTGATTCGGCACCGGCCAAGGCCGCTCAGGCCAAGATCGAGAAGGACTTCTCCCGCCGTGACAAGGAGATCCAGGACCTCGGCACCCGGCTGCGCACGGCTTCCGAGCGCTTCGAGAAGGACGGCGCCGTCATGACCGACAGTGATCGTGCCCGTCGTCAGCGCGAGCTGTCCGAGATGGATCGCGACTTCCAGCGCCGCCAGCGCGAGTTCCGTGAGGATCTGAACCAGCGTCGCAACGAAGAGCTGACCGCCGTGCTGGACAAGGCCAATCGTGCGATCAAGGCCATTGCCGAGCGCGAAAAGTTCGACCTGATCCTGCAGGATGCCGTCTACGTCAGCCCACGGCTCGACATCACGGACGACGTGATCAAGCAGCTGAACGGCAGCCGCTGATCGCCGTCGTCTTCATGCTGACCCGCCCTCGATCTTCCAGGAGACCTGTGCGCGATGAAACGACTTCTTGAGACACCCGTTTCCCTGGAAGAGATTGCCGGGGTTCTGGGTTTGCAACTGCGCGGCGACCCGACGGTCACCGTCCGGCGGCTGGCCAGTCTGCGCAGCGCCGATGCCCAGAGCATCAGCTTTCTGGTGCGGGCCAGGCAGCGCGAGGCAGCGCTCGAGAGTCGGGCCGTGGCCTTCATCGTCTCGCCCGAGCTGGCCGACGTGCTGCCGCCGGAGGCCAACCTGCTGCTCGACCCGAACCCCTATCTGGCCTATGCCCGGCTTGCCCAGTGGTTCGAGGCCCGGGTCAGTCCCAGGCCGTCGGCCGGCATCGCTGAAGGGGCTCATGTCCATCCGTCGGCAGAGGTCAGTCCCGAGGCCGTGGTCGAGGTCGGTGCGGTGGTCGGTGCCGGCAGCCGGATCGCGGCCGGGGCCTGGATCGGGCCGGGCGTGGTCGTCGGTGCCGGCTGCTCGGTGGGGACGAACACGCGCCTGCATGCCAACGCGGTGCTGGGTGACGACTGCGTGGTCGGCGACAACACGATCATTCATGCCGGCGCCGTCATTGGCGCCGATGGCTTCGGCTTTGCGCCCAGGCAGGGCGGGGGCTGGAGCAAGATCCCGCAGCTGGGGGCGGTCGTGATCGGCAACGACGTCGAAATCGGTGCCTGCACCTGCATCGACCGTGGCGCGCTTGACGATACGGTCATCGAAGATGGCTGCAAGATCGATAATCTGGTTCAAATCGCCCATAATGTCCGGGTAGGCGCCGATACGGCGATTGCGGCCTGTGCCGGTGTCGCCGGCAGTGCCGTCATCGGCAAGGGCTGCCAGATCGGTGGCGCATCGGGCATCAATGGTCATATCACCGTGGCCGATGGCACGGTGGTCTCGACCATGACGCTCATTTCGCGCTCCGTCGCCAGGCCCGGCTTCTACAGTGGTATCTTCCCGTCGATGGAAAACGCCCAGTGGGAGAGGGCGGCTGCGGTCGTCCGGCAGTTGCCGGAGATGCGCAAGCGTCTGCGTCGGCTGGAACAGGCACTGCCGCCAGCGACCGATGCAGTCGACCCATAAAAACAGCTAAAGCATTCTTTCAAGCATGAGTGAAAAACAACCGGCGCTCGATATCAACGACATCCTGCGCTATCTGCCCCATCGGTATCCGTTCCTGCTGATCGACCGCATCACCGAGATCGAACTCGACCGGCGCATCGTCGCGATGAAGAACGTCACCATCAATGAACCTTTCTTCCAGGGGCATTTTCCGCATGTGCCGGTCATGCCCGGGGTTCTGGTGCTGGAGGCGATGGCACAGGCGGCCGGCGTGCTGTCCTTTGCCACGATGGGGCGTCAGGCCGATGAGAACTCGGTCTATTACTTTGCCGGCATCGACTCCGCGCGATTCAAGCGCCCGGTCGGTCCCGGAGATCAGCTGTTCCTCGAAGTCGAGATCCTGCGCAAGTCCCGCCTGCTCTGGAAGTTCCAGGGTACGGCACTGGTCGACGGCCAGAAGGTCGCCGAAGCCGAGCTGATGTGCGCCCTGCGTGAAATCAACCGCCCGGAAGCCGAGGCTGGCGTGCCTCCCGGCAAGATCGACGTCACCCGGGCCTGAGCCGATCATGTCCGAACCCGGCATTCACCCGACCGCCATCATCGATCCTTCCGCCGAGCTGGACAGCAGTGTCCAGGTCGGCCCCTATGCGGTCATCGGCAAGGATGTCCGCATCGGAGCCGGCACGGTGGTGGGGGCACATGCCCAGGTCGACGGTCCGACCACGATCGGACAGAACAACCGCCTGTTTCCTTTCTGCGCGGTCGGCGGCGATCCGCAGGACAAGAAATATGCGGGTGAGCCGACGCGGCTGGAAATCGGCGACCACAACAACATCCGCGAGTACGTCACGGTCAATCGGGGCACCGTGCAGGACAGCGGCGTCACCCGTATCGGCAGCCATAACCTGCTGATGGCTTATGTTCACGTGGCGCATGACTGCGTGGTCGGCGACCACGTCATCATCGCCAACACCACCAACCTGGGCGGCCATGTGCACCTGGGCGACTGGGTCATCCTGGGTGGCAACTCGCAGGTGCATCAGTTCTGCCAGATCGGCGCCCATGCCATGACGGGCACCGGCACCATCGTGCTGCAGGACATCCCTTCCTACGTGATGGCCTCCGGCAATCCGGCTGCCACGCATGGCATCAACAGCGAGGGGTTGCGCCGTCGTGGCTTCACGCCCGACGAGATCCTGATCATCCGCCGGGCCTACAAGGTGCTTTACCGGCAGGGCCTGAGCCTCGAAGAGGCCAAGGCAGCCATCCAGGGCATGATCGCCACCGATGCCGTTCACGACCGCTGCCTGACGCCGCTGTTGCGCTTTCTCGAAGGCGTCAATCGCGGCATCACCCGCTGAGCCGTGCAGCCGCATATCGGTCTGGTGGCAGGTGAAGCGTCCGGCGATCTGCTGGCCGCCTCGGTGCTCGCGCACTGGCAAACCCTCGACCCCGACCAGCGCCCGCGCTGCGCTGGCATCGGCGGCCCTCGCATGCAGGCACAGGGTTTCGAGGCCTGGTATCCCTCCGAGTGGCTGGCCGTCCACGGCTATGCCGCGGCGCTGAAGGCGCTGCCCCGACTGCTGTGGGTACGCCATCAGCTCTTCAGGCGGCTGCTGGCGTGGCCTGCCCGGGCCTTCATCGGTGTCGATGCCCCCGACTTCAACCTCGGTCTCGAAGCCAGGCTCAGGGCCGGTGGCGTGCGAACCTACCATTTCGTCAGCCCCTCCATCTGGGCCTGGCGGCGAGAGCGGATCGAGAAGATCCGCAAAGCCGTCGATCACATGCTGCTGGTCTTTCCCTTCGAGGTCGAAATCTACCGAGAGGCCGGCATTTCCGCCACCTACTGCGGCCACCCTCTGGCCGACCAGATCCCGTTTCAGGTCGATCAGGCGGCGGCCCGTGTCCAACTCGGCCTGCCCGCCGACGCCACCGTCATCGCGCTGATGCCGGGGAGTCGCGCCGGCGAGATCGAACATCTGGCCCCGGTATTCCTGCAGGCTGCCAGCCAGCTGCATCAGCGGCACCCCGACTGGCACTTCGTGTTGCCGGCCGCCGGGCCTGAGCGGCTGGAACAGCTCCGGACGCTGATCGAGCCGCAGTACCGACATCTGCCGCTGCACCGTGTGTCAGGGCAATCCCATGTGGCACTGGCCGCCTGCGATGCCACGCTGATCGCCAGCGGCACGGCCACGCTCGAGGCAGCGCTTTTCAAGCGGCCGATGGTCATTGCCTACCGCATGGCGCCGCTGTCCTATCATCTGATGAAGACCAAGGCCTATCAGCCCTGGTTCGGCCTGCCCAACATCCTGGCCGGCGAATTCCTGGTGCCCGAGTTCATCCAGGATGCCGCCACACCCGAGGCGCTTGCCGGGGCCATCGAGCAGCAGATCGACGATACTGCCAACCGTGAACGCCTGATCGGACGCTTTCAGGCCATGCACGAGGAGCTGGCCTGTGGTTGCGCCGACAAGGTGGCCAGCACCGTGATGGCCGATCTGATGGGTTGAGGTGTCGTGGTGGCAGGCGCTTCGGTGCCTGTCGACAACCCGGTGCCCCGCAGCCCCGGCAATCGGGCACCCGGCCATCCTGCGCCTCCCAAGTTGGCCGTTCTACGGCCTGACGCCTACCTGTTGACTCTCTGACGACGACCGTACACCGTGCAAGACGTGAACGAAGCGACCCAAGCCAGGCAAGACCAGCCATCCAGCCACCCAGCCCAGACGGCAACCGGGCTGGTGGCCGGCGTCGACGAAGCCGGACGCGGTCCGCTGGCCGGGCCGGTGATCGCTGCCGCCGTCATCCTGTCGCCCGATCAGCCGATCGAGGGTCTCAGAGACTCGAAGAAGCTCACGGCCCGCCAGCGTGAACGCCTGGCCGTCGAGATCCGGGAGCGGGCAACAGCCTACTCGATTGCCAGTGCCAGCGTCGAGGAAATCGACGAACTGAACATCCTGCGCGCAACCCTGCTCGCGATGAAACGGGCCGTCGATGGTCTGCAGCCACAGCCCGTCAGCGTGCTGGTGGACGGCAATCGTGCCCCGGTTCTGCCAGGCATGTCGGTCAGGGCCATCATCGATGGTGACAACCTCGAGCCGGCCATCGCAGCCGCTTCCATCCTTGCCAAGACGGTGCGGGATCAGCTGATGCTCGACTATGCCGAAGCCTTTCCCGGCTATGGTTTCGAGAAGCACAAGGGCTATGGCACGGCCGCTCACATGGCGGCGCTGCGCGAGCTGGGCGCCTGCGAGATCCATCGTCGAAGTTTCGCCCCCGTGGCCCGTGTGCTGGCTGCCCGGGACACGTGATGGCGTGTGGGCTGCAAATCGACCGCGCCGGCCCATTTTCCGGCCACATCACTGCCATCCGAGGTCTCATGGCTGAACCCATTACCCTGTTGTCCGAGGCGCTGGTACAGCGCACCGAATCGCCGGTGGAAATCACCTCGGCCGCCAACTCCCGCTATCGACAGCTCACCGAGCTGTTCGAGTCGGCGCGCGCGCGCCGCCGTGAGCGATTGACGGTGCTCGAAGGCTGGCATCTGCTCGACAGCTGGCTGATGTCGCCCGGCCCGACTCCTGTGGCGACCGACGCTGACGCACCCGTTCAGACCCGCGCCCCTGGCATGAAGGCCCGGCATGCCGGGCCCCAGTTGTACAGCCTCGTGCTGCCCCGGCGTACCTGGGCACGCGTGCTGGCGGCGGACCCACATGAGGCCGGCCGAACCTTGTCGGCGGCCACCGGGCCTTCAGCGTCGGATGACACAGCTCTGTTGAGAGGCCAGGCAGCCTTGCAGGCGCTGTGTGCCGCCCGCTGGCTGGTGCTGGACGACAGGCTTTTCGACAGCCTCGACGTCTTGCCCTCGCCGGCTCCGTTGCTTGCACTCGTGCCTACGCCGCAGCCCCCGCTGCCCGATGCCATCGAGGGGCTGGATGCCGTCATTCTCGATCGGGTGCAGGATCCGGGCAATGTGGGGGCCATCATCCGAACGGCTGCCGCCGCCGGCATCCGGTTGCTGATCACCACCCCCGGCACGGCAGCCTGCTGGGCGCCGAAGGTGCTGAGGGCTGGCATGGGCGGGCACTTCGCCATGACGATGTTCGAATCGGTGCCCATCGATGCCGTGCTGGCACGTCTGAAGCTGCCCCTGGTCGGCACCGTGGTTCAACCGGGCAGGACGATCTCGCTCTATCAGGCCGATCTGTGCCCGCCCCTGGCCTGGGTCTTCGGCAATGAGGGCGAGGGCATCGATGTCGCGCTTCGGGCCCGCCTGACCCAGGGCGTGACGATTCCGCAGACCGATGGCGTGGAATCGCTGAATGTGGCCGCGGCGGCGGCGGTCTGCCTGTTCGAGCAGCGTCGCCAGCGGCTGGGGTAGGATCAGGCTCCCGGGAACTTCCCTGTGCGCGGGCCTGTCAGCAGGCCTGTTCCATCTCGATCACGGTCAGGATCGTGGCGGCGATCTCCTCGATCGATTTCGTCGTGGTCGACAGCATCGAAATGCCTTCCCGACGCATCATCGTCTCGGCCTGCCGGACTTCCTCACGGCAGTTCTCCAACGACGCATATCGGCTGTCGGGGCGGCGCTCGCTGCGTACCTCATGCAGGCGCTCTGGCGTGATCGTCAGCCCGAAGATCTTGCTCTTGTACTGATACAGCACATCCGGCAGTCGCTTTCGAGCGAAGTCCTCGGGAATCAGCGGATAGTTGGCTGCCTTGATCCCGTGCTGGATCGACAGATACAGGCTCGTCGGCGTCTTGCCGCAACGCGAGACGCCCACCAGGATCACATCGGCCGAGCCCAGATCGGTATGCTGCTGCCCGTCGTCATGCGAGAGCGAAAAATTGATCGCATCGATGCGCGCCTGATACTGATCCGGACTCTTGATGCCGTGATACTGCCCGAGCTTGTGCGATGACTTCCTGTCCAGTTCCGTCTCGAGCCGGTCGACGAAGGTGCCCATCAGGTCCAGATACAGCGCATCGGCCGTCTTCACGATGTCGCTGATCTGCGGATTGGCCAACGTGGAGAAGACCAGAGGCCGGGCGCCGTCAGCCTGGCCCTGCTGGTTGATGCGCGCCACGGCCTCGTGCGCCTTGGTTTCGCTGTCCGTGAAGGGCAGGCGGATGTTGCGGGTGTGCAGGTCATCGAACTGGCTCAGCATCGAGCATCCGAATGTCTCGGCCGTGATGCCGGTGCCATCCGAAATGAAAAAGGCAGAGCGGCTGGGCGTGGTGCCACTGGGCATTCTCGAAAAAGGCATGAACGGGGTCATCCACCAGGGTTGAAAGTTGAAGGGAAAGGGGGGGCCTGAAGTCATCCAGAGTCCATGCTCAGGCGTTCGTGAGCATATCAACGAATGCGCCGCCCAAGCTCCCAGGGCTTTCAGGATGGTTTCAATGTCCAGCGATCTGGTGACAGCAGACTGACCTGCGGATTCTGGCGTCGAAACAGGCGCACCGAACCGCTAGAATACGCCCAAAGCTTTCGGGCGTGTCCGGTGGGCCGCCTGTCAGTCGTTGTGTGTTTGAGAAGCCGGCTTCGTGTGCCACGGTTTGTCCGGGTGTCCTTCTGGCCCGGCTTCATGGTCCCGGTTCCGCAGGCAGAGCCCGGCTTCTCAAGTACACAGATTCTCAACCATCCTGAAACCTGACCATGAACACATTTGAAGGACGCCTTGTCATTCCCTTCGAAGCGCTGCGGATGACCGATGTCGAGGTCGTCGGCGGCAAGAACGCTTCGCTGGGCGAGATGATCAGCCAGCTGGCCCAGACGGGCGTGAAGGTGCCTGGCGGCTTTGCCACCACGGCCGAGGCCTTTCGCCTGTTCCTCACCCACAATCGCCTCACCGAGCGCATCAACGAGCGGCTGGCCACGCTGAACACCGATGACGTGAAGGCGCTCGCCCAGGCTGGCGCCGAAATCCGCGGCTGGGTCTGCGAAGCCGAGTTCCCACCGGCCCTCGAGCAGGGCATCCGTGAAGAGTTCGCCCGCCTGACGGCCGCCTCGTCGCCGGACGTTTCCTTTGCCGTTCGCTCCAGCGCCACCGCAGAAGACCTGCCGGATGCCTCCTTCGCCGGCCAGCAGGAAACCGTGCTGAACGTCGTCGGCATCGACTCGATCCTCGATCACATCCGCGAAGTCTTCGCCTCGCTGTACAACGACCGCGCCATCTCCTACCGTGTCCACAAGGGCTTCGCCCACGAGGGCGTGGCCCTGTCGGCCGGCATCCAGCGCATGTGCCGTTCCGACCTGGGCGCCGCCGGCGTCATGTTCACGCTCGACACCGAATCCGGCTTCGACGATGTCGTGTTCATCACCAGTTCCTACGGGCTGGGCGAAACCGTCGTGCAGGGCGCCGTCAACCCCGATGAATACTACGTCCACAAGCCGATGCTGGCCGCCGGCAAGTATCCGATCATCCGTCGCCATCTGGGTTCGAAGCTCATCAGGATGGCGTTTGCCGACAGGAAGAACACCGGTCGCACGGTGCAGACGCTCGACACGCCGGCCGAGCAGCGGGCCCGCTTTTCGCTCACCGACGACGAAGTGATCGAGCTGGCGAAGTACGCCACGATCATCGAGAAGCACTATGGCCGCCCGATGGACATCGAGTGGGGCAAGGATGGCATCGACGGCCAGCTCTTCATCCTCCAGGCGCGCCCCGAAACCGTCAAGTCGCAGGCGAAGGACACGCGCCAGCAGCGCTTCGTGCTGAAGGGCAGCTCCGACGTCCTGACCTCGGGCCGCGCCATCGGCCAGAAGATCGGTGCGGGCCGTGTGCGCGTCGTCGGTGATTCATCGGAGATGGATCGCGTGCAGGCGGGCGATGTGCTCGTCACCGACATGACCGACCCCAACTGGGAGCCCGTCATGAAGCTCGCATCGGCCATCGTCACCAACCGGGGCGGCCGTACCTGCCACGCCGCCATCATCGCGCGTGAGCTGGGTATCCCGGCCGTGGTCGGTTGTGGCAATGCCACCGACGTGCTGAAGGAAGGCCAGCTCGTCACCGTCTCGTGCGCCGAAGGCGACACCGGCTTCATCTACGATGGCCAGCTGGAAACCGAAGTCACCGAGGTCGAGACCGGCGCGATGCCCGAGATCCCGGTCAAGATCATGATGAACGTCGGCAACCCGCAGCTCGCCTTCGAGTTCGCAGCCTTGCCGAACGACGGTGTGGGCCTGGCCCGCGTCGAGTTCGTCATCAACAACAACATCGGCATCCACCCGCGTGCCATCCTCGATTATCCGGCCGTCGATGCCGACCTGAAGCAGGCCGTCGAGAGCGTCGCCCGCGGCTACGCCAGCCCGCGAGCCTTCTACGTCGACAAGCTGGCCGAAGGCGTGGCCACCATCGCAGCCGCCTTCTGGCCCAAGCCCGTCATCGTCCGCCTCTCCGACTTCAAGAGCAACGAATACCGCAAACTGATCGGTGGTTCGCGCTACGAGCCGGAAGAAGAGAACCCGATGCTCGGCTTTCGCGGTGCATCGCGATATATCGACGCGAGCTTTGCCGAGTGCTTCGAACTGGAGTGCAAGGCCATGAAGCGCGTGCGCGAGGAGATGGGGCTGAACAACGTCCAGCTGATGGTGCCCTTCGTGCGCACGCTGCGCGAAGCCGAGCAGGTCATCAACCTGCTGGCCAGCCACGGCCTGAAGCGGGGTGAGGGCGGTGCGGCCGACGGCACCGGCGCACTGAAGATCGTCATGATGTGCGAGCTGCCCTCCAACGCCATCCTGGCCGACGAGTTCCTGCAATACTTCGACGGCTTCTCGATCGGCTCCAACGACATGACCCAGCTCACGCTGGGCCTCGACCGCGATTCGGGCCTGGTGGCCGACGGTTTCGACGAGCGGGATCCCGCCGTCAAGGCCATGCTGGCCCGCGCCATCGAGGCTTGCCGCAAGCAGGGCAAGTACGTCGGCATCTGCGGCCAGGGCCCATCCGATCACCCCGATCTGGCCGAATGGCTGGTCGAGCAGGGCATCGTCTCGATCTCGCTGAACCCGGATACCGTCGTCAATACCTGGCAGCGGATCGGCAGCAAGGGTTGATCGCCCGGCCCCACGATGCCTGAACGACAAAGGCCGCCTTTTCGGGGCGGCCTTTGTCGCGTCAGTAGGGCGCTCGTCACGATCACTGGATCTGCCGTGCCACGGTGGAATCATAGAGCCAGAAACTCGGCAACGGATAGAATCCGGACGCCGCGATAAGGACTCAGCGCCAGCAGATCCTTCTTATCACCTGAGACCAGTAGCGTTGCCCTGGCGTCCAGGGCGAGTGCCAGAAACTTGTTGTCCTTGGGATCGGGACTGTCGGTGATGTGTGTTCTGACCTCTATCAGCACGACAGCCTCCCGGTAAGCACGGAGGTACTGGAGGCGTTGAAACGCGGACAGGTACCGGTCGAACTTTGGGCGATTCAAGACCTCATGTACTTCTACGAGCGTCTCGTCAGAGGCAGCGACATCGAACTGAAGCAATGCCTTCTGCAAGGCCTGGCTGGCAGCGCCGTCCGGACGGATGAAGGCACTGACCAGAAGATTGGTATCCAGTACCAGTGTCTGGCGCGACATTTCAATCGTTTTCAGCGATGAGCTGATTGATCTGTTCCTGACTCAATGCTTGTGCAGCTTCGTTTGGCGTTGCCGTTTCCAGTAACCGGGCCAGTCGGCGTGCCGCGAACGCCCGCAAAAGCTCCTCGGCATCGCCCGTATCCGGTATCAACAGGAAGGCAGGGCGACCATGTCGCGTGATGCGCACCCCTTCTCCTGCCGCGACCATATCGGCCACAGCACCAAAATTCTTCTGCACTTCTCGGGAGCTCAGCGTTTTCATGTGGTAGGTTCAGAGGTTGACGGATCTCATGGTTCGTAAGATCTGGATTATCCGGATAATATGAATTTTATGGATTTTTGCCTGCCCTGCCTACTCACAACGACAGAAACTCAAAGTGTGGCATGCCTTTCGCGTCAGCCAGGGGCGCCTGACGACCGCCGGCGTTTCCGATGCTTGACATCAGTCCCCACGGTTGCAAAATGAAAAGCAGTGGCATTCATGGTCGAAAGGGAGCGATAGGGTGGAGAGCTGGGATTCATGGTTCGTGGCAAAGCACCTGTGGTGGCTCGCTGCCATCGTGCTCGGCATTCTGGAGCTGGTGACCGGCTCCTTTTACCTGCTGGTGATCGCCTTGGGTCTGGCCTGCGCCGGTGTGGCGGCGATGCTGGGAGGGGGTTTTTCCCTGCAGCTGCTGGTGGCGGCGGTGGTCAGCGTGCTTGGCTCGGTGCTCGTCCATCGGTTTCGCTCCCTGGGGCCGAAGGATCTGAGCCCGGATCGAAGCCCCGACCTGAATCTGGACATCGGACAAACCGTGATGGTGAACAGCTGGGCGCCCGACGGCACGGCGCGGGTCATCTACCGGGGCGCCTCCTGGCAGGCCATGCTGCTGCCCGGTCATCCTGCCCGGCACGGCATCTATCGGATCCATGCCATCCAGGGCAGCCAGCTGGTGCTGATCCCGGCCGAGAGCGGGCAGGGCTGAACCTGCGGATGGGCTGAACAGGCACAGACGATCAGCCTGACCAGGTGTGAGCTGACTTGGCATGACATGACTGGCATGACCCGGTGTGATCTGGGATGACCTGGCGTGGATCCGGCCTTGCCTGCCGGATCATGGCAGCTTGCCGGGATGTCGGCTCCGGCATGCCGGCGCGTCCGCTGGTCACCCATGTCTTGCGTCGGCCTGCTGCCGCACCGATGCTGTCCATTTCCCCGCCCCATCACAGGAAGAGCAAAGCCATGTTCGAATTCACGACCACGATCCCCCTGGCCATTCTGGTGCTGGCCATCATCTTCGCCACCAAGACACTCAAGATCGTGCCCCAGCAGCATGCGTGGGTGGTCGAGCGCCTGGGCAAGTTCGATCGCATCCTGATGCCGGGCCTCAACATCATCATCCCCTTCATCGACCGGGTGGCCTATCGTCACGAGCTGAAGGAGTTCCCGCTCGATGTACCCAGCCAGATCTGCATCACCCGCGACAACACCCAGCTGCAGGTCGACGGTGTCCTGTATTTCCAGGTGACCGATCCGATGCGCGCCTCCTACGGGTCGAGCAACTACATCGACGCCATCACGCAGCTCGCCCAGACCTCGCTGCGCTCGGTCATCGGGCGCATGGAACTGGACAAGACCTTCGAGGAACGCGAGTCGATCAACCTGGCCGTGGTTGGCGTGCTGGACGAGGCGGCCACCAACTGGGGCGTGAAGGTCCTTCGCTACGAGATCAAGGACCTGACCCCGCCCGCCGAGATCCTGCGCGCCATGCAGGCCCAGATCACCGCAGAGCGTGAGAAGCGTGCCGTCATCGCCACCTCTGAAGGCCGCAAGCAGGAACAGATCAACATCGCCTCGGGCGAGCGCGAGGCCGCCATCCAGCGCTCGGAAGGTGAGCGGCAGGCCGAGATCAACCGGGCCCAGGGTGAGGCTGCCGCCATCTCGGCCATTGCCGAGGCCACGGCACAGGCCATCGAACGTGTGGGCGAAGCAGCCCGTCTGCCGGGCGGTGACGCCGCCGTGAACCTGCGCGTGGCCGAGCAGTACGTGGATGCCTTCGCCAAACTGGCCAGAACCAACAACACGATGATCGTCCCGGCCAACCTGGGTGACGTGGCCGGCATGATCGCCACCGCGATGAAGGCCGTTCAGACCGGTGGGGGGACGACAGAAAAGGGCTGATTCCCAGACTCGCTCAGTTCGGCCAATCCCGTCTCCGGCGTGCGTCGGACAGACGGGTCATTGGCAGGGAGGATGCCGTGGCAGTGAAAACAAAGCCGGGTCAGCCAGGGCGCCGGTTTGCAACCCGCGACTTTCCTGCCGCCCAAGCTCCTTAGGGAGGCCCAGTCCTCCCAGATCAGGCCGTCGATGCGCTGAAACTCCCGGGGGTTGTGCGTGGCCAGTACGGCCGGTCATTCAGCGATTGTTGTTCTTCATCAGCCGCGAGCGCTCGCGCTGCCAGTCCTTCTCGCGCTCGCTGGCCCGCTTGTCGAACTGCTTCTTGCCGCGGGCCAGCCCCAGCGACAGCTTGATGCGGCCTTTCGAGTAGTGCAGGTTCAGCGGCACCAGCGAATAGCCTGAGCGCTCGACCTTGCCGATCAGCTTCGCGATTTCGGCTGCGTGCAGCAGCAGCTTGCGGTTGCGGGTAACATCCGGCTTCACATGACTGGAGGCCGAGATCAGCGGCGTGATGTGGGCGCCGATCAGAAACAGCTCGGCCCCCCTTACAATCACGTAGGCTTCCTGGATCTGCACACGGCCGGCGCGAATGGCTTTCACTTCCCAGCCTTCCAGCACCAGGCCGGCCTCGATCCGTTCCTCGATGAAATAGTTGAACCCGGCTTTCCGGTTTTCTGTAATGGTCGACATAGTCGTTATTGTGCCTGTTGAATCGCGCCGTGTACCGGGCTGTTGTGTGGATTCTGTGCCTGCGGCGAGCGCGGCGCGCCGGGGTGCTGCCGGGCATCGCCCGGCATCAGGGGGCTTCCGTACCGGTTTCCGGCTGGCCGACGGTGACGGCCCGGGCCCGCTGATCCGTGGAGACTGAATCATGCCCCAGATCCAGAAATCCGCCCTGGTGCCTTATTCGGCCGAGGCCATGTTCGACCTGGTGCAACGGGCAGAGGATTATCCCCGTTTTCTGCCCTGGTGTGGAGGCTCCGAAGTCCTGTATCGCAACGAGCAGGGCATGGCCGCCACCATCATGATCAACTTCAAGGGCATCCGCCAGTCCTTCAGTACCGAGAACACCCACCACTGGCCGACACAGATCGACATCCGTCTGCGTGATGGCCCGTTCTCCCGCCTGAATGGCAGCTGGCACTTCAAGCCGCTGGCCGAGGATGCGTGCCGGATCGATCTTCGACTCGACTACGAAGTGAAGAGCGGCCTGCTGTCGCGGGTGCTGAACCCGGTTTTCGGGCACATCGCCACCAGCATGGTCGATGCTTTCGTGCAGGAAGCCGAGCGCCGCTATGGCTGAATCCGTGCTCCAGCCTGCCGAAGCACACACGTCGCCAGCAGCAGGGCAGCATGCCCAAGGGCAGACGACCCATCGTCCCATGATCAGCGTCGAGCTGGTCATTCAGTGCCTGAGCGTCGGGGCGGGCAGTGAAGGAGGGCAGGAGACTTCGATCGGAGAGGGCGTTTGTGCGGCGGGCATGCCCGAGAAGCCGCCTCCAGCAGCGCATCATGAACTGTGGCGAAGCGTTCACCGAATTCCAGCCGGTACCACCATCCGCCAGCTGCTCCAGCTCGCGTATCCGGATCGTCAGACCGGCTCGGTGGAAACTGGGGAGGCTGTGCATGGCATGGATCCGGCCATGGCGGATCGCCTCATCGCCGACATCGACACCAAGGCCCGGGGGCTGTCACGCCACGGCCGACGCGCCTGGCTGGATGACGTCCTGGTGGAGGCCGATCGGGTCGAAGTGATGCTGCCGATCCTCATCGATGCCCGGAAGGCCCGTTTCGAGCGGGTCGCGAAGAACCGAGCCCGCAAGTGGCGAATGTCGCAGTCTGCATAACACGCTCTAGCGTCGGGCTTCACTGTCGAAGATCCGCCGCCAGATCCAGGCCAGCGCGGCGCCCTGGTTCGTCATCATCGTGTCCAGTCGCTTCACCTCGCGGGCCGCCACCCATCGGCCGTCAACATCCTGGCCGGCAATGTCGAAGCGGAAGAAATAGTCCGGCTCCAGCCCCATGCGCAGATCCGTCAGGATCAAGCGCGGCGTGCCATCCTCCGCTGTCACCGTTTTCACGCTTACAAAATCATGCGCAAACCATAGCAGCCGCTTCACCTTGTCGTCCGGGGCGAGTGCCGTCAGTGGCGAGCGGTCATTGGGATGAAAACGGAAGCGCATCGGCCCCTGATCCACCAGCAGCGAACGGTCTCCGATCCAGTAGCCGTCGGGCGCCATTGCCACCACCCGCCACAGCAGCGTGTTGAAAGGCATTGGAACTGAAAAGCGTCGCGCATCCTGTAGCCCCATGCCGGCCAATGCCTGGCTGGCACTGTGATCGACCCAGGCCTTGGCCGCCAGACTCCAGGCCAGATAACCCGAACTCAGCACCATCCCCATCATCAGCCAGGCCCCCGAGGCCGTCGGGCCTTGTGAGGATCGGGGCATGGCACCGCCCATCGGCCGGAGGGCAGGTTCTGCTGGCGATCCCTGGCTTTTGTGAGACTCCCGCCATCGTCCGTCGGTCTTCTCCTGCTCCCCGGGGGCCAGCAACCAGGCCGCGATCACCCCCAGAAGCAGCGGCAGCGTATAGAGCGGATCGATCACGAATACCGAGGCCCACATCACCGGCGGGCTGGAGAGCGGCCACCATAACTGCGTGCCATACACCGTGAAGGCGTCCAGAATCGGATGCGTGATCAGCGCCAGCCAGATCGCCCACAGCCAGGCGCGGGGTGCCTCGCGCACCCGGGCGCTGAATCGTTTCGACAGCAGCCACAGCAGCCATCCCGCCACCGGCAGCACGAAGAGCGAGTGCGAAGGCCCTCGATGCCAGGTCACTTCCGTGATCGGGTCGCTGCCGCTGGCGAGCAGTTTCAGCGCCACCACATCCAGATCGGGCAGGGTGCCCAGAACCGCGCCGGCCACGATGGCCGCCCGCCGGTGATGTGCAGGTGCTGCCAGCGCGGCCACCGTGCTACCCAGTACGATCTGTGTCAGGGAATCCATGTATCCGCTCAATCCACGTTCAGACGGGGGCAGTTTGCCTGAAACCGGCGCCAGCAGTACGGCTTGCGCCCCAGACACCACACTATTTGTGCCGATCGGCATTTTCTTGGTATGATGCCGCTTTGCGGAAAAACTACGATGCGGCTAGCCAAGAAGGCACTGACATTCGACGACGTACTGCTCGTCCCCGCTTATTCAGACTTCATCCCCCGTGACGCCTCGTTGCGCACGCGCCTCACCCGCAACATCACCCTCAACATGCCGCTCGTCTCGGCGGCCATGGATACCGTCACCGAAAGCCAGATGGCGATCGTGATGGCCCAGCTGGGTGGCTTGGGCATCATCCACAAGAATCTCTCGCCTGCCGAACAGGCGGCCGAAGTGCTGGCCGTCAAGCGCTTCGAGTCGGGCGTCGTGGCCGACCCGATCACCATCAAGCCCGACATGACGGTGCGCGAGGTCACCGCCATCACCCGCCAGCACCGCATATCGGGCCTGCCGGTCGTGGAGGGCAAGAAGGTCATCGGCATCGTCACCAACCGCGATCTGCGCTTCGAGTCGAACCTCGACCAGCCGGTGCGCAACATCATGACGCCCCAGGATCGGCTGATCACCGTCCGGGAAGGCGCCAGCCTCGAAGAAGCCCAGGGCCTGATGCACAAGCATCGCCTCGAGCGCGTGCTGGTCGTCAACGACGACTTCGAGCTGCGCGGCCTGATGACCGTCAAGGACATCCTGAAAGCCGACACCCACCCCGACGCTGCCAAGGACGCCAGCGGCAAGCTGCGCGTGGGCGCAGCCATCGGCACCGGCGGTGACAGCATGCAGCGCCTGGAGCTGCTGGTCGGCGCCGGCGTCGATGTCGTCGTGGTGGATACCGCCCACGGCCATTCGCGGGGCGTGATCGAGCGCGTGCGTGAAATCAAGCGCCAGTACCCGAAGCTCGACGTCATCGCCGGCAACATCGCCACCGGTGACGCCGCCCGCATGCTGGTCGATGCCGGCGTCGACGCGGTCAAGGTCGGCATCGGCCCGGGTTCCATCTGCACCACCCGCATCGTGGCGGGCGTCGGTGTGCCCCAGCTCACGGCCATCAGCGACGTGGCCGCGGCCCTCGACGGCACCGGCGTGCCGCTGATCGGTGATGGTGGCATCCGCTACTCGGGTGACGCCGCCAAGGCACTGGCTGCCGGCGCCTCGGCCGTCATGCTCGGCTCCATGTTCGCGGGCACCGAAGAAGCCCCGGGCGAGATCGTCCTGTACAAGGGGCGCTCGTACAAGTTCTACCGCGGCATGGGGTCGCTCGGCGCCATGCAGCAGGGCGCCGCCGACCGCTACTTCCAGGATGCCTCGGCCGCTGCCGAGAAGATGGTGCCCGAAGGCATCGAAGGCCGCGTGCCCTACAAGGGCACCGTCACCGCCATCGTCTACCAGCTCTGCGGCGGCATCCGCTCCAGCATGGGCTACTGTGGCTGCCAGACGATCGACACGCTGCACAGGCAGGCCCAGTTCGTCGAGATCAGCGGCGCCGGCATCCGCGAATCCCACGTCCATGACGTGCAGATCGTGAAGGAAGCGCCCAACTACCACATCGGCGAATAAGTTCGGTCGCTTCCCGCGTCACGCTTGACACGTTCAGCCGGCCGGTGTGTTCCGGTTCATCCCGTCGATCATGGTGTGGATGAACCGGACACGCCGGCCCTGCATTTTTCCGCCACTTTCTGCCAGACATCCGCCATCTCACGGCTGGCGCACGCTTTTCGGATCACGCCATGACCCACCAAAAGATCCTGATCCTGGACTTCGGCTCCCAAGTCACCCAGCTCATCGCCCGCCGTATTCGTGAGGCGCATGTTTACTGTGAAGTGCACCCCTGCGATGTCAGCAGCGACTGGGTCAGAGAATATGCCGCCGACGGGCAGCTGAAGGGCGTGATCCTCTCCGGCAGCCATGCCAGCGTCTACGAGGTCGATGACCGCGCGCCCGATGCCGTCTTCGAGCTGGGTGTGCCCGTGCTGGGTATCTGCTACGGCATGCAGACGATGGCCATGCAGCTGGGCGGCCAGGTCGAAGGCAGCCACACCCGCGAATTCGGCTACGCCGAAGTCCGCGCCCGCGGCCACACCAAACTGCTCGACGGCATCCAGGACTTCCACACCCCCGAAGGCCACGGCATGCTGAAAGTGTGGATGAGC
>JAUMZD010000050.1 GCA_030528325.1 Lautropia sp.
CGCGCAGCTTCATCGACACCACGTCGGAGCCGGCGCCCGGTTCGCTCATGGCGAGCGAACCGACGTGTTCACCGGTACACAGCTTGGGCAGGTATTTCTTCTTCTGTTCTTCCGAGCCGTTCTTGCGCAGCTGGTTCAGGCACAGGTTCGAGTGGGCGCCATACGACAGACCGATGCCGCCCGAGGCGCGGGAGATTTCTTCCATCGCGATCATGTGGGCCAGATAGCCCATGCCGCTGCCACCGTATTCTTCTTCGACGGTGATGCCGAGCAGGCCCTGGTCACCCAGCTTGCGCCAGAGCTGGTGCGGGAATGTGCTTTTTTCGTCGGCTTCGGCTGCCAGCGGGGCAATCTCGTTCTGGGCAAGCGAATGCACCATGTCGCGCAGCATGTCCAGTTCTTCGCCCAGCTGGAAATCAATGGAAGGGATGCTCATGAAAGGTCTCCGTTGTCGGAAATGTTTGGTGGTTCATCATTCGGCCTTGATGCTCAGCAGCTCGTCGCCGTCCATGACCTGGTCGCCCGGCGCAAAGCGCAGTTCGGCCACGACGCCATCGGAGGGCGAGCAGATGGTGTGTTCCATCTTCATCGCTTCCATCACGGCCAGGGGCTGGCCCTTCGTGACCTTGTCGCCTTCCTTCACGGCGAAGGAAATGACCTTGCCCGGCATCGGTGCGGTCAGACGGCCACCGTCGGCGGTGTCTTCGCCCTGGGCCAGCGGGTCGATCCAGGTGGTGCTGTCCTGTCCCTCGTCGGCAAAGACTTCGAGGATGTTGCCGTTGCGGTAGACATGGGTTTTCAGGGGCAGGCCGGCGAAATCGACTTCGATGGCGTCGGTGTCTGGCAGCGTGCTGAAGTTCAGAGGGCCTTCGGCAATGGGGGCCGCCTTGTAATCGCCATAGGGGCGCACGCGCAGCTTCATGCTGGCATCGTGCCGGTAGCGCAGCTGCACGTCGTATTTCGTGCCTTCGCTCTCGAAGATGAAGAAGCGCTTGGCTTCTCCCCAGCCGCGCCAGCCGTTGTGCTGGTCGAAGGGGTCGGCGCCTTCCGAGCGTTCTTCGGCCAGCAGCATCTGCGCGACGGCCGCGGCGATGGTGTTGGCGACCGGCCACGGGCGCTGTCCGAACAGCCTGTCGGCCTCGCGCTGGATCAGGGCGGTATCGAGTCTGGCCAGACTGAAGGAGGGGGTGGCGATGGCACGGCGCAGGAACTGGATGTTGTTCGGCAGCCCGACCACGTGAAGCTGGGAGAGCGCCTCGTCGAGACGGGCCAGCGCCTGTTCGCGCGTGTCACCATGCACGATCAGCTTGGCGATCATCGAGTCGTAGAAGGGGCTGATGCTGTCGCCTTCGCGCACGCCGTCATCGACGCGGACGTCCGAGATCGAGAAGCTGCTGGCGGCCGGTTTGCGATAGACGTGCAGCGTGCCGGTGGCTGGCAGGAAGTCCTTCTCGGGATTTTCGGCGTTGATCCGTGCCTCGATGGCATGGCCGTGGATGGCCAGCTCGTCCTGGCGCTTCGGCAGGGGCTCGCCCGAGGCCACCCGCAGCTGCCATTCCACCAGATCGTGACCGGTGATGGCCTCGGTGACGGGGTGCTCCACCTGCAGACGGGTGTTCATCTCCATGAAATAGAAGCGCATCTGCTCAGGCGCCTCATAGCCACCCGGCTGCTCGACGATGAACTCCACCGTGCCGGCGCCGACGTAGCCGACGGCCCTGGCGGCTGCCACGGCGGCTTCGCCCATCTGCTGGCGCAGTTCGGGGGTCATGCCGGGGGCGGGCGCTTCTTCCAGTACTTTCTGGTGACGGCGCTGCACCGAGCAGTCCCGCTCGAACAGGTAGACGACGTTGCCCTGCGTGTCACCGAAGACCTGGATCTCGATGTGGCGGGGGCGCAGCACGTACTTCTCGACGAGCACGGCGTCATCGCCAAAGCTGTTGATCGCTTCACGCTTGCAGGAGGCCAGTGCAGCATCGAAGTCTTCGGCCTTCTCGACGATCCGCATGCCCTTGCCACCGCCGCCCGCGCTGGCCTTGATCAGCACCGGGTAGCCGATCCGGTCGGCTTCCTGACGCAGCAGGGCGGGATCCTGGTTCTCGCCGTGATAGCCGGGTACCAGTGGCACGCCCGCGGCTTCCATCAGGCGCTTCGATTCGGCCTTCAGGCCCATGGCCGAGATGGCAGAGGCCGGGGGGCCGATGAAGACGACGCCGGCATCGGCACAGGCCTGGGCGAAATCCTCGTTCTCGCTCAGGAAACCATAGCCGGGATGGATGGCCTGGGCGCCGGTGGCACGGGCCGCGTCGATGATGCGCTGCCACTGGAGGTAGCTGTCCTTGGGGGCATTGCCGCCGATGTGCACGGCCTCGTCACAGACCTGCACATGCTTGGCGCGGGCGTCGGCATCCGAGTGGACGGCGACGGTCTTGATGCCCAGACGGTGAGCCGTGGCGGCCACCCGGCAGGCGATTTCCCCCCGGTTGGCGATCAGAATCTTGCTGAACATAGTGAGCTTTCCTTGTTCGGTGAGGCAGGGGCGCGGTGCCGGAGCAGGGCGCCTTCATGCCGGCAGGTCGGGGATGGGTCAGGCGTCGGCGAGCCAGCTGGGTTTGCGCTTCTGCAGGAAGGATTGCACGCCTTCGCGCCCCTCTTCGCTGGCACGCACGTCGGCGATGCCGGCCACCGTCCGTTCGATCAGCGCCGCGTCGATCGGACGCTCGGCGACATCCTGCACCAGTTGCTTGCACAGTGCCACGGCGTGCGGGCTGGCGCTGCACAGCGCCTGGGTCAGTTCGGCCACCCGGGCGTCCAGTGCGGCTTCATCGGCTACCACACGGTGCACGAAACCGATGCGCAGCGCTTCGACGGCATCGAAGCGTTCTGCCGTCAAAAAGTAACGGTGGGCGGCACGTGGCCCCATGGCCCGAATGACGTAGGGGCTGATGGTGGCCGGAATCAGCCCAAGCTTCACTTCCGACAGGCAGAAGCCGGCCGTCTCGATGGCGACCGCCATGTCGCAGGCGGCCACCAGTCCCATGCCGCCGGCATAGACATCCCCCTGGATGCGGGCGATGGTGGGTTTCGGGCATTCGTAGATGACCCGCAGCATCCCGGCCAGCTTGCCGGCATCGGCCAGGTTCTCGTCACGGGTGTAATCGGCCATCCGGCGCATCCAGTTCAGGTCAGCGCCGGCGCAGAAGGCCTTGCCCTCGGCGGCCAGCACGATGGCTCGCACCTGTGCCTGCTGACCCAGTTCGGTGAAGGCCAGGGTCAGGTCGGCAATGACCTCGTCGTTGAAGGCATTGCGCATGTCGGCGCGTGTCAGCGTGACGGTGGCAACCTGGCCGTCCAGGCTGATGCGAAGGTTGGAGGACATGATCGATAGGTTCCTGTCAGCGGGTGAGGTGCAGCGGGCACCTGGCGAGGCTAAGGCCTCGCCCCTGGAGGGCGGGGGCATGGGAGCCACCGGCCCGGCCGTTCGTCTGCCGGTTCGGTTCTCCGCGTGTTGCCGGATGGCGCTGCGCTGGTTGGAGCATGATGGATCGGGCGGCCTGATGGGTGCTTACATGCGGAAGACCCCGAACTTGACCTCCGGCACCGGTGCATTCCGGGCTGCCGAGAGACCCAGCGCCAGCACGCGGCGGGTGTCGGCCGGGTCGATCACGCCGTCATCCCACAGGCGGGCCGAGGCATAGTAAGGATGGCCCTGGGCCTCGTACTGTTCGCGGATGGGCGCCTTGAAGGCTGCCTCTTCCTCGGCACTCCAGCTGCCGCCCTTGGCCTCGATGCCGTCACGCTTGACGGTGGCCAGCACGCTGGCAGCCTGTTCGCCGCCCATGACCGAGATCCGGGCATTGGGCCACATCCACAGGAAGCGCGGGCTGTAGGCCCGACCGCACATGCCGTAGTTGCCGGCCCCGAAGCTGCCACCGATGATGACGGTGAACTTGGGCACATTGGCGGTGGCGACGGCCGTCACCATCTTGGCGCCGTGGCGGGCGATGCCCTCGTTCTCGTATTTGCGACCCACCATGAAGCCGGTGATGTTCTGAAGGAACACGAGCGGGATCTTCCGCTGGCAGCACAGCTCGATGAAGTGCGCGCCCTTCTGGGCGGATTCGGAGAACAGGATGCCGTTGTTGGCGATGATGCCGACCATCATGCCCTCGATGCGGGCAAAGCCGCAGACCAGTGTCGTGCCGAAACGTGCCTTGAACTCGTCGAAGTCGCTGTCATCGACGATGCGGGCGATGATCTCGCGCACGTCGAAGGGCTTGCGGGTGTCGGTGGGGATCACGCCGTACAGCTCTTCGGCGGCGAAGCGCGGGGGCTTCGGCGGAGCATCGGCCGGGTTCTCTTCCTTGTGCCAGTGCAGGTTGCGAATCTTCTCGCGGGCGAGCGCCAGGGCGTGCGCGTCGTTTTGAGCCAGATAGTCGGCCACGCCGGAGAGGCGGGTGTGGACATCGCCGCCGCCCAGATCCTCGGCCGAGACCACCTCACCGGTGGCGGCCTTCACGAGCGGCGGGCCGCCCAGGAAAATGGTGCCCTGGTTCTTGACGATGATGGTCTCGTCACTCATGGCTGGCACGTAGGCACCGCCCGCGGTACAGCTGCCCATGACGACGGCGATCTGCGGGATGCCCTGGGCACTCATGTTGGCCTGATTGAAGAAGATCCGGCCGAAGTGGTCGCGGTCGGGGAACACCTCGTCCTGGTTCGGCAGGTTGGCGCCGCCGCTGTCGACCAGATAGACGCAGGGCAGGCGGTTCTGCTGGGCGATCTCCTGCGCGCGCAGGTGTTTCTTGACCGTGAGCGGAAAGTAGGTGCCGCCCTTCACGGTGGCATCGTTGCAGACGATCATGCACTCGACGCCGTTGATGCGTCCGATGCCCGCGATGGCGCCGGCACAGGGGGCGGCGTTGTCATAGACGTTCAATGCGGCCAGCGGGGCGATTTCCAGAAACGGTGAGCCCGGGTCGAGCAGGGCCTGCACGCGATCACGGGGCAGCAGCTTGCCGCGGGACAGGTGTTTTTCCTGCGCGGCAGGCCCGCCGCCCTGCTCGATGGTGGCGAAGGTCTTGTTCAGATCATCCACCAGCGCACGCATAGCGCTGTCGCTGGCCTGGAAGTCGGCGGAACGGACGTTGAGTTTGGATGTCAGGATGGCCATGTTTTTCCTTGCTGATCCGGGGCTGTACCGGGTCCTGGTCGTGACTGGCCGTCTGCCGGGCGGTGGCCGTGCCCGGGAGACGGTGGCGGGTGGGTTCAGGCGGTCTTGTCGGCGGAGAGGCCCAGTTCTTCCGTCATCTGTTCGCGGATGCGGAATTTCTGGATCTTGCCACTGACCGTCATCGGAAATTCGGTGACGAAGCGGATGTAGCGGGGCACCTTGTAATGGGCCATCTGGGAACGGCAGTAGTCGCGAATTTCGTCTTCTTCCAGTGTCTCGCCAGTTTTGGCGATGATCCAGGCGCACAGTTCCTCGCCATATTTCTTGTCGGGCAGACCGACGATCTGGACATCCTGAACCTTCGGGTGGCGATAGAGGATTTCCTCGATTTCTCGCGGGTAGATGTTCTCGCCGCCCCGGATCACCATGTCCTTGATGCGGCCGACGATGTTGACATAGCCTTGCTCGTCCATCGTGGCGAGGTCACCGGTGTGCATCCACTGTTCGTCATCGATGGCCTTGGCCGTGTTGTCAGGGTCGTTCCAGTAGCTGTGCATGACCGAGTAGCCACGGGTGCACAGTTCGCCGGACTGGCCACGTGGCACGGTGTCACCGCTTTCAGGATCGATGATCTTGATCTCCAGGTGAGGCTGGACGGTGCCGACGGTGGAGACCCGCTTGTCGAGCGGGGTGTCGGTGCTGCTCTGGCAGCTGACCGGGCTGGTTTCGGTCATCCCGTAGGCGATCGTCACTTCCGAGAGGTTCATCTCGCTGACTACCTGCTTCATCACTTCGATCGGGCACGGTGAGCCGGCCATGATGCCGGTACGCAATGAGGACAGGTCGAATTCCTTGAAGCGGGGGTGCTGAAGCTCGGCGATGAACATCGTCGGTACGCCGTGCAGACCGGTGCATCGTTCGGCGGAGACGGTTTCCAGCACCGTGAGCGGGTCGAAGCCATCGTTCGGGTAGACGATGGTGCTGCCATGGGTGAGGCAGGCCAGGTTGCCCAGCACCATGCCGAAGCAGTGATAGAGCGGCACCGGGATGCAAAGCCGGTCGGCCGGGGTGAGCTTCATGCACTCGCCGACGAAGAAGCCGTTGTTCAGGATGTTGCGGTGCGTGAGCGTGGCGCCTTTAGGGAAGCCGGTGGTGCCGCTGGTGAACTGGATGTTGATCGGGTCGCTGGCCTTGAGCGCCTTCTGCACATGAGCCACGCGCGGGTCGTCGGCCTGGCCGGTGGCCATCAGCGCCGAGAAGCGGGCCATCGGGATGTCCCCGGCAACCTCGTCGGCGTCGTTCTCGCTGTCGATCCACCAGATGTGGGCCAGCATCGGCAGCTTGGCACGACCCAGCTCGCGAAGCATGTTCAGATATTCGCTGGTCTTGAAGCGGGGGGCGGTGACGAGCGCCTTGCAACCGACCTTGTTCAGCGCGTAATCGACTTCGGCCAGCCGGTAGGCAGGGTTGATGTTGACGAGGATGAGGCCGACCTTGGCCGTGGCCAGCTGCATCAGCAGCCAGGGCAGGTTGTTGTGGGACCAGATGCCGACCCGATCCCCCGGGCGAAGGCCGGCGGCGATCAGGGCGCTGGCCAGCTGGTTGACCTGACGCTGAAGCTCACGATAGCTGAGGCGCTGGTTTTCATGGCGGCTGATCAGGGCCAGCGCCTCAGGCTGACGGGCCACCATGTCGTCGAAGAAATCGCCAATGGTCTGCTCGATCAGGGGCTGATCCTGTGCGCCCTTGTCATAGCTGGGGGCCGTGGCTTGGGAGTCGAGGTTGGCGCTCATGGGGTGTGTCTCCTGCAGGGGGCGTGGACGGTGATTCGGGGGCGCGTCCTGATTTGTCGTCGATCTTATGATTTTCAGGCCAAAGGTTTGCGATAATGCGCAGACAATTAGTGCCAACGTTCTGACATATCAAGACGCTGGTAGAAGTACCCGGTCGGCGGTAGAACGTCCATCCGTGTTTTCCCCCGCCGCCTCTCGTCCATCCCTTGCCATTGGGGCAACATGTCAATTTCCGATGAGCCAACACTGATGAAAGGACGGCATACCCAGCCGGTACGAGCCACGCCCGTGCCCTTCATCCATGCGATCATCCGGGCCTACACTTCCCGGCAGATGAGCGCGGCCGACGCGCTCGCACATGCGCAAATCACGCCAGAGGAACTGCATGACCCCAATGGCTGTGTCACCTCGGGGCAGATCGAGCGGCTGTCGGCCTACGCCATGCAGGAGCTGGATGACGAGGCGCTGGGCGCCTTCAGCCGTCCGCTGGGCTGGGGCAGTTACGGCATGCTGGCACGCGCTTCGCTGTCCTCGCCGAACCTGAAGGTGGCGCTGCAGCGCTGGTGCCGGCATCACGGTCTGCTGACCGATGATGTCAGCCTGCAGGTTCAGTGTCCGCCGGGCGCGGGCGATCCGGCCGGGCGCCAGTGCGCCTCGGGGGGGGGCTGGGCTACCGTCACGCTGTTCGAGAACCGGCGTCTGGCGGAGGACAACCGGGTCTTTGCGCTGGTGTCTCTGCTGCGCAACATGCACGGGATCTCGTGCTGGTGGCTCGATTCGCAGGTCTCGTTCGAGGAGGTGGCGCTGCCGTTCGAGCGGCCGCATTACGCGGCCGAGCTGGCCCGGATGTTTCCGGGACCGATCCGCTACGGTGCCCAGCAGGCCATGGTTCGTTTCGATGCCTGTTATCTCGACATGCCGATCCGGAGAACCGAGGCCGCGCTGAACCAGATGCTGAAGCGGGCGATGCAGGTCGTGGTCAAACCCTATCGGCGAGATCGGCTCGTCCGTCACCGTGTGCAGCATCTGCTGCGGGATACCGGTTCGGGGGCGGAGCAGACGGCCACCGCCATCGCCGAGGCGCTGCATGTGTCGGTGCGCAGCCTGCATCGCTTCCTGAAGGAGGATGGCACCAGCCTCCAGGCCATCAAGGACGAGGTGCGGGAGGAGCGTGCGCGCCAGCTGCTGATCCGCACCAACGACCCGATCAAGAAGGTGGCGGGGCAGGTGGGCTTCGACAATGCCCGCAGCTTTGCCCGTGCCTTCACGAGCTGGACGGGGGTCACGCCACAGCAGTTCCGGCAGCAGCACAGTCGCCAGCCGGCGACCGGGGGGCGCCAGCCATGACGGGGAGCGATCCCGCCCGTCGTCAGGCGCTGATCGCGGCTCATTTCTCCGCCCTGATGTTTGGCATGACCGGCATCCTGGGCGCCCTGATCCGGGCGGATGCCTGGGTCATCACCAGCGGTCGTGCCGTGTTCGCCGCACTGGCGCTCGGGCTGGTGTCGCTCTGGCTGCGGCGCCCGGTGTTCAGGGATCTCCGTGCCCGGCAGGTCGTGGCCCTGGTGCTGGGCGGTATCGTGCTGGCCGCCCATTGGGTGACCTTCTTCCTGGCTGTCAAGGCCGGTGGTGTGGCCGTGGCGACGCTCGGCTTCGCTGCCTTTCCGGCCTTCATCGCGCTGATGGACTGGCTGGTCTTTCGCGAGCGGATCGGGGGGCGCGAGTGGGGCTTACTGGGGCTGGTGACACTGGGCCTCGTGCTCGTCACCCCGTCCTTCGATTTCGGTGACCAGGGTACGGTCGGCCTGCTCTGGGGGCTCGCGTCCGGCTTCACCTTCGCGCTGCTGGCGATGATGAACCGGCGGGCCACCCGTGGTGTGGATGCGGTTCAGGTGTCGTTCTGGCAGAACCTGGTCGTCGCGCTGGTGCTGCTGCCGGTCGTCAGCTGGGGCAGCAGTCCGGGGGGGGATCATCAGGCCGTGGCCCAGGGCTTCGGTGAGCTGTGGGCGCTGGACTGGTGGTATCTGGGCCTGCTCGGGATTCTGTGCACGGGCCTGTGCCACTACCTGTTCGTGCGCAGCCTCGATCATCTGGATGCGCGAACCGTCGGCATGATCGTGGCGCTGGAACCCGTCTATGCGATCGCCTGCGCCTGGTGGCTGTTCTCGGCGCAGCCCTCGGGGCGGATGCTGCTGGGTGGTGTGCTGATCATTCTGGCCACGGTGCTGTCGGCACAGGGCAGACAGCAGCCCGATGCGTCCTCGGCTGTCATGAATCGCCCTGATTCATGACACGTGCTTGGCACCATTTGTGGCCGGTTTTGCCGGACAATGCCTGCGTCAAACCAACAGGAAGGAGACTCGCATGCCCGAGCTGTCAACGCTGGATGTCTGGATCGACACGGACAAGGGGCGGCTCTTTGCACGCCGCTGGTATCCCGAGGGGGGGCGGGCCGCTGCGCTGGCGCCCATCGTCATGTTCCACGAGTCGTTGGGCTGCGTGGATGCCTGGCGTCAGTTTCCGGCGGCGCTGGCCCAGGCCACGGGGCGTGAAGTCATCGCCTATGACCGTCTGGGTTTCGGACGATCCGACCGGTATGAAGGGATGCTGAAGCCACGCAGTTTCATGGTCGAAGAAGCCAGCGACGGTTTCGACAAGGTCAAGCGCGCGCTGGGTCTGAGGGATTATGTGGGCTATGGCCACAGCGTGGGCGGGGCGATTGCCATGTGCTGTGCCGTGCATCATCCCACGTCCTGCGTGGGAGTGATCTCCGAATCAGCGGTGGTTTTTGTCGAGGAGCGAACCGTGGCCGGGTTGTTGCAGGCTCGGCAGACCTTTGCCGATCAGATGCAGTTCGAGCGCTTGCTGAAGTACCATGGCGACAAGAGTCGGTGGGTGCTCGATGCCTGGCTCGATACCTGGATGTCGGAGGAAATGAAGCACTGGTCGCACGACGAGATCCTGCGCCAGGTGCATTGTCCGGTGCTGGCCATTCAGGGGGGCAACGACGAGTTCTCGACCCATGACCAGCCCCGCCATATTGCCGATCAGGTGCCGGGCGAGACCACCATCGCCATGCTGGACGATTGCGGCCATGTACCCCATCGGGAGAAGCCGGCCGAGGTCCTGCAGGCGTGCCGTCATTGGCTGATGGCGAGGAAGATCGGCTGACGGACGGCACCACGCTCTACGGCGAGCCACAGGAGAACGGTCAGGATGAGCAAAACGGGGATGAAGCCCGCCACGAAACCTGCCGCCACGCCCGCGACGGGGGCGCCCCGCAAGGGAGCCACCCGCGCATCCGACATCCCGCCGGAGCTGCTGGAGGCTCTGTCTCGCGGGGAGGCCGAGAGTGTCACGCTGACCGAGGCGTTGGCCGTTGATCAGTATCGTCTGCTGACGACGGTCTTTCCCCAGCTGGATGCCCGTGTGCTCGCACAGGCCAGGGAAGTCTGCCAGCAGGGTGTCCTGAAGCGGATGACGGGTATTGGTGCGCTGCTTTGGCAGGTGCTGCGTGAAGAAGGGTTTCATCGATGCGTTCGGCATGGCTCGGACACCGTGCGGGGCTGGGCCTGTTTCATGGTGGGGGCAATGTCTGACCTGACGCTGGATGCCCGCCTGGCGCTCCTCCGCCCGCTGGCCGACGACCCGCATTTTGGTGTGCGTGAATGGGCCTGGATGGCGGTGCGCCCGCATCTGGCAGATGCGCTCGACGAGAGCATCGGGTGGCTGCTGCCATGGACGCGCGAACCGTCGGCCAACCTTCGGCGTTTCGTCACCGAGTCGATTCGACCCCGTGGCGTCTGGTGCGCACATGTTGCTGTGCTGAAGCAACATCCGCAGCAGGCCTTGCCGCTGCTCGAGGCCCTGAAGGCCGACCCGGCCCCCTATGTACAGGACTCGGTTGCCAACTGGCTCAATGATGCCGCCAAGGACAACCCGGACTGGGTGCGACAGCTGTGTGCCGGGTGGCTGTCCGAAGATCCTCCTGCAGCGACGCAGCGCATCTGCCGGCGGGCGATGCGCAACCTGCGTTGAGCGGGTTCTGGAATCGGGCACAAACCGTGCCCGACGGGGCCGATTTTCGCCTTCGCGATTCCTACCGCCCAAGCTCCCGGTGCCGTCCTGCGGTTTTCTGGCCACGTGGCGTTTTCGCGACCATGTGCTCCCGTCGAAGGAGGCCGTCAGCTGTCGTCGGGTCACGACAGCGGCATCGGGCGGCGTTTATGTGTTGAAATGCTGGATCCTGGCCGCTCGGGTCAGGAGGCCCCTATTTTGCCGTGGAATTTGCAAGCTCTATGAAACGTGATGCTCTCCCCTCACTGGCGACGGCGTTGCCCGTGCAGCCGATCAGCCATGACGTGCTGGCCGAGAAGTACCTGAAGCACGGTGAAACCAGCGAAGCCGAGCTGTTCGCCCGCGTGGCGCGCGCCCTGGCCTCCGTTGAGAAGCCCGAGCTGCGGGCCGAGTGGGAGGCAAAGTTTCTGGACAATCTGCATGCCGGCGCGATCGGTGCGGGTCGCATCATGAGTGCCGCCGGCACCGACATCCAGGCCACGCTGATCAACTGTTTCGTGCAGCCGGTGGGCGATTGCATCCAGGGCATGGATGACGATGGCTATCCCGGCATCTACGAGGCGCTGCGCGAGGCGGCCGAGACGATGCGCCGGGGCGGTGGCGTGGGCTACGACTTCTCCCGCATCCGCCCGAATGGCGCCGAGGTCAAGGGCACCCACTCGATCGCCTCGGGGCCATGCAGCTACATCAACGTCTTCGACCAGAGCTGTGCCACGGTCGAGAGTGCCGGCAGCCGCCGTGGTGCCCAGATGGGGGTGCTGCGCATCGACCATCCGGATGTGCTCGACTTCATCACGGCCAAGCGCACGCCGGGCCGCTGGAACAACTTCAACGTCTCGGTGGGCGTCACCGACGAGTTCATGCGGGCGTTGGAAGCCGATGCCGACTGGACGCTGGTTCACAAGGCCAGGCCCGGCAAGAAGGTGCTGGCCAATGGTGGCTACCAGCGTGAGGATGGCAAGTGGGTCTACAAGACACTGCGGGCCCGCGAGCTGTGGGACACGATCATGAAGTCGGCCTACGACTTCGCCGAACCGGGCATCCTGTTCATCGATGCGATCGCCCGTGACAACAACCTGAATTACTGCGAATCGATCGAGGCCACGAACCCCTGTGGCGAGCAGCCGCTGCCGCCCTATGGCTGCTGCGACCTGGGCCCGATCATCCTGACGCGCTTCGTGCGCAACCCCTTCGGCGAAGGGGGCGAGCCCGAGTTCGATTTCGAGAGCTTTGCGAAGGTGGTGGCCGTGCAGGTGAGGGCTCTCGACAACGTGCTGGACGTGACCTTCTGGCCGCTGGCGCAGCAGAAGGCCGAGAGTGCGGCCAAGCGCCGCATCGGCGTGGGCTTCACGGGTCTGGGCAACACGCTGGCCATGCTGAAGCTGCGCTACGACAGGGCCGAAGGCCGAGAGATGGCAGCCCGCATCGCCGAGACGATGCGTAACGCCGCCTATCGAGCCTCGGTCGAGCTGGCGAAAGAAAAGGGCGCCTTCCCGAAGTTCGATGCCGACAAGTACCTGGGTACCGCGAAGAAGCCGGCCAGCAGCTTCGTGAGCCGTCTGCCGGATGACATCAAGGCCGATATCCGCAAGCATGGCCTGCGCAACAGTCATCTGCTGTCGATCGCGCCGACCGGCACCGTGAGCCTGGCCTTTGCCGACAACGCTTCCAACGGCATCGAGCCACCGTTCTCGTGGACCTATACCCGAAAGAAGCGTGAGGCCGACGGCAGCCGCAGCGAGTATCAGGTCGAGGATCATGCCTGGCGTCTGTACAAGGCGCAGGGTGGTGATGTGAACACGCTGCCCGAGTACTTCGTGAACGCGCTGGCGATGACGGCCGAGGAGCATGTGGCGATGATGGAGGCGGTGCAGCCCTTCATCGACACCTCGATCTCGAAGACGGTCAACGTGCCGGCCGACTATCCGTATGAGGACTTCAAGGACCTGTACGCGAAGGCCTGGAAGGCGCGCCTGAAGGGTCTGGCCACCTACCGGCCGAACCTGATCCTGGGGGCCGTGCTCGAAGCCGAGCCGGCGAAGAAGGAAGAGGCGCCGAAGGCCGAGGCTCCCGTCGCCGCACCGCCGCCGGTGGCCGTGCAGACCGATTACGATCCGATGCGTGCCGTGGTCGAGCGCCGGCCCAAAGGGGCGCTGCAGGCCGTGGCCGACAAGATCGAGTACTGGACACATGAGGGCCAGCAGCGCCTCTACCTGATCGTCTCCTTCCTGCCGCTGCCCACGGCCGACGGCAAGGGCCAGGTCGAGCGGGCCATCGAGTTCTTCATGCCGGTCGGGCAGAGTGGCGAGTCGCAGCAGTGGATCACGGCCACGATGCGGATGCTGAGCCTGGCTGCCCGTGGCGGTTTTCTGGATCGGGCGCTGTCCGACATGCGCAAGGTCAGCTGGGATCGTGGCCCGGTGCGCCTGGGCACCTACGAGAAGGCCGATGGCACGCATGTGCCCCGCTGGCATGACAGCGAGGTGGCGGCCATCGCCTATGCGATCCAGAACCTGATCGCCAAGCGACAGGAAGCCGTGCAGGCTTCGCTCTTCGAGCCGGAAGAGCTGCTGCCGCGTGAAGAAGCCGAGCCGGTGGTCAGCCCTGGATCGCTGAACCCGGGTGTCATGGCCGGCAAGAAATGCGGCGAGTGTGGTGCACACGCCGTGATCCGCAAGGATGGCTGCGATTACTGCACCCAGTGCGGCATGGTGGGCAGCTGTGGCTGATCCACGTTGAAGACTTGGGCTGGTAGCATTGCGTTGCATTTTGTCCAGACCAGGTAACACCTGAAAGACCCTGGCAGACCTTTTGCAGGTTTGCCGGGGTATTTTTTTGAAGGCGCATCACACCGGTGTCCGGGCGTCGACGGGCGGAGGAGAGCCGTCTGCCGACGGGCAGCCTGGCCTGCCGGGATGTTTGTCGTCCGGATGCCCGGCATGGGCCATGGGAAGAAACATGATCCTGAAGAAAGTGCTGATCACTGTCTGGCTGTTCTGTTGTTCGATCGGTGTGCAGGCTGCCTGTTCGACGGCCCAACCGATCCGGCTGGCAGGGCTTGACTGGGAGAGTGGACAGATCACGACGGCCATCGTGGCCCGTCTGCTGCGCGATGGCTATGGGTGCGAAACCGAGATCGTGCCTGGCTCGACGACCTCGCTTGAAACCGCCCTGATGCAGGACGACATCCAGATCATTGCCGAGCAGTGGGTCGGGCGCTCGGCGGTGATGGAACAGGCCGAACGGGTGGGGCAGGTGAAAGTGCTCGGCGATACCCTGAAGGGCGGGGCCGAGCAGGGGTGGTATGTGCCGCAGTATGTGAAGGATGCGAATCCCGGGCTGAATCGCGTGGAGGATCTGACCAGCTTCGCCCACCTGTTTCCGAATCCCGAGCAGCCGGGCAAGGCGCGGCTGTTGAACTGCCCGGCCGGTTGGGTCTGCGAGGGTTTCAATACCCGGCTGCTCGACAACACGGGCCTTGGCAGCCGTTTCAGCAACGTGCGCCCAGGCACCGGGGCTGCACTCGATGCGGAAATTGCCGCGGCCATCGAACAGCGCAAACCGGTGCTCTTCTATTATTGGCAGCCCTCGGCGCTGATGGCGAAATATCAGCTCCATCGCATTGATTTCCCGGCTTACGATGCCACTTGCTGGGAGGCGCTGTTGCAGCGCGAACAGCGAAACCGCTGTGTGTCGGGCTTCCCGGTCTCGCGTCTGGCCATGGCCGTGTCCACACGTTTTCATCAGCAACATCCCGAGCTGGTGGCGATGATCGAGCGCCTTCAATTCGAGCCGGCGCTGCTGAACGGGCTGATACTGGAAATGGCGCAGAATCAGCGCAAGGCCGATGCCCAGGCTGAGGTCTTCCTGCGCGAGTATCCGGAGGTCTGGTCGACGTGGATGTCGCAGGAGGCGCGGGCGCGTGTGCAGGCAGGGCTGGATGAAGCGGCAGGCCAGGTCAGAGGCGGCGGTTTCTTCCCGTCCTGGTCGGTGGCCGATCGCCTGAACCATTGGCTCAGCGAGACGGTGCAGCGGCATGGCGAGCGCTTCCGGGCCGTCAGCCGCTTCATGCTGGATCATCTGCTGCTGCCGCTTGAGCGCGTGCTGATCGGGGCGCCGGTCTGGCTTGTGCTGGTACTGTTGGCGATGCTGGGCTGGCATGCCACCCGAAGTTTCTGGAAGGCGAGCCTGTATGTGGCCGGCTTCTATCTGATCGGCGCCATCGGACTGTGGGGCGCCCTGATGCAGACGGTGGCGCTGCTCGTGGCTTCGGCTCTGTTCATCCTGCTGCTGGGCTTTCCACTCGGGATCTGGATGGCGCGCAGTGACCGCCTGCATCGGCTGTTCACGCCGGTGCTCGACATCATCCAGACGATGCCCAGTTTCGTCTACCTGATCCCGGTGCTGATGCTCTTCGGCATCGGCAAGGTGCCGGCGCTCTTCGCCACGGTCGTCTATGCCATCGCGCCGCTGATCCGCCTCACGGCATTGGGTATCCGTCAGGTGGATCCGCGAATGGTCGAGGCTGCCGAATCTTTCGGCAGCACGCGCTGGCAGCTGTTGCGCTGGGTTCAGCTGCCCCAGGCCCGGCCTTCGATCATGGCCGGCATCAACCAGGCCGTGATGATGGCGCTCGGCATGGCGGTCGTGGCCTCGATGATCGGCGCGCGCGGTCTGGGTGAACCGGTGCTGCAGGCCATCCAGACCCTGAACATCGGACAGGGGGTGGAAGCCGGTGCCGCCATCGTGTGGCTGGCCATCGTCATCGACCGGATCACCCAGGCTTACGGGAGAAAGCGCGGATGAGTGCGTTGTCCTTCAGGAACATCAGCAAGGTCTACGGTCCTTCACCCCAGGCAGCGCTCGCGCTGTTGCACGAAGGAGTCTCCAGTGCGGAGATCCTCAACCGGACGGGCTGCCAGGTGGGGTTGCGCAACATCGAGCTGGACATCCCGGAAGGGGGCATCTTCTGCATCATCGGCCTGTCCGGCTCGGGCAAGTCGACGCTGGTGCGGCATGTCAACCGGCTGATCGAACCGAGCGAGGGGGAGATCTGGGCCTGTGACGTGAATGTCACGGCGCTCGATGAGAAGGCGCTGCGGCAGTTCCGTCAGGAACGGGTCAGCATGGTGTTCCAGCATTTTGGTCTGCTGCCTCACATGACGGTGCTGGAAAACGCCTGCTATGGCCTGCGGGTACGAGGCATGCCCCGTGCCCAGCGGCATGAGCGGGCGGCGCACTGGCTCAATGAAATGGGTCTGGGCGACCAGCTCGACAGCTACCCCGACCAGCTCTCGGGTGGCATGCGCCAGCGCGTCGGCCTGGCCCGTGCACTGGCAGCCGACACCGACATCATCCTGATGGACGAGGCCTTCTCGGCCCTCGACCCGCTGATCCGCATCCGCCTGCAGGACACGGTGCTCGATTTGCAGCAGCGCCTGAACAAGACGATCCTGTTCATCACCCATGACATCGACGAAGCGATGAAGATGGGCAACCACATCGCGATCCTGAACGCTGGCGAGCTGGTGCAGACCGGCACGCCGGACGAGCTGATGAACAACCCGGCCAACGACTATGTGGCGGAGTTCATGAGCGTGGTGTGCGGGAAGGGGTGAGGGTTTCTCCTGTCAGCTGCCACCCAGTTCTTCCGAGCGCCGGCAGGCCCGGGTGGCCGCTTCCTCCACCAGCGTGCGCAGCGCGCCCTGCTCCTCGAACCGGACGATGGCGGCGTGCGTCGTGCCGTTCGGTGAGGTGACGGCCTGCCTCAGCGCGACGAAATCGGCGCCAGCCTGATTCTGCAGCGTGGCGGCACCCAGCGCGGTCTGGGCCGCCATCTCGATGGCCATCTGACGCGGCAGGCCGAGCTTCACGCCGGCCTCGGCCAGTGCCTCGCTGAACAGGTGGTAATAGGCCGGGCCACTGCCGCTGAGAGCCGTCACGGCGTGCAGTTGTTCTTCCTCCGTCAGCCAGAAGGCCTTGCCCACGGCGCCGAACAGTCGTCCGATGGTTTTCTGCAAGACTGGCGTGACCAGCCTGTTGCCGTACAGACCCGTACAGCCCTGGCCCACCATCACCGGGGTGTTCGGCATGCTGCGAACCACCGGGCGGGCCGAGGGCAGGGCGGTTTCCAGGGTGCTGATCGGTACACCCGCCATGACCGACAGTACGGTGGCGTTCTCGAATCGCCCGGGTGGCAGCGATCGAAGCGCTTCCCGTGCCATGGCTGGCTTCACGGCCAGCACGATCAGCTCATGAGGCGCAGCGGGCAGTTCGGCGGTCGAGCGGAAGACGCGAGCCTGTACGGGGGCCGTCAGGTTCGGATCCACGGCGTCGATCCGGTCGACGAGGCCGGCCTTCAGCCAGGCCTCGCCCAGGGCGGAGCCCATCCGGCCATAACCGAGGAAGAGGGCGCGAATAGGGGTGGCTTTTGCGGTGTCGGTCATCGTGCTGCCTTGTCGGGATTGGTACTATGACATCGGGTTCATGAACCGTTCGATGTCCTGCTGGCTGATCTCGGGCGTGGCGCCCTGGCGCGAGGCCACCAGCGCACCCAGTGCACAGGCGAAGGCCAGTGCGTCGTCGGGGGGCGCCTTGTCCTGCAATTTGAAGATCAGCCCGGCCAGGAAGCTGTCGCCTGATCCGACCGTATCGACGACCTTCACCCGGTAGCCATTGTGGTGATAGAAGCGGCCGTCCTCCAGGTAGACGGCGCCGTGCCCGCCCAGCGTGACGCACATCCGTGGCGTGTTCGTCAGTTCGGCCAGAAACAGCATGTTCTGCAGCATCGAGTGATAGGGGGAGCCGGCTTTGTCGGCCAGTTCATACAACTCGTCGTCGTTGAGCTTGATCAGGTCGGCCGCCTTCATCAGCGTCAGCACCTGTTCCGCCTGATAGTGAGGCGGACGCAGGTTCACGTCGAAGACCTTGAAGCGAGCTCGTTCGAGCAATTGTTCGAGCGTGGCGAGGCTGAATGGGTCGCGGGCCGCGAGGCTGCCATGGATGAAGACATCCGATTCGGCAACGCGTTGCAGGGCCTCCTCTTCGAGGCGGATGCGATCCCACGCACAGGGGTACACGATGTCGTAGGTGGCGATACCATCCTGGTCGAGCCTGACCTTCACGAGGCTCGTGGGCTGGTCGGGACAGCGTTGAAGCAGCGAGCTGTTCACTCCCCTGGCCTCGACCTGCTGTTGCAGGATCTCGCCATCCTCGTCCTCGCCCCGGCTGCTGATGATGTGGCAGTCCGCGCCCAGCGCAGCAAGCCGGACCAGCACGTTCAGCGGGGCGCCGCCCAGCACCTTGCCATCGGGAAAGTCATCCCACAACACTTCGCCAAAGCTGGTGATCTTCATGAAAGCATCCTCGATGCAGCGCCCGGATGGCGCGGGATGCGCCCATTGTAAGAGGGCGGCCGTATTCTGGCGGGCAGGGGCGGCCGAGTGTACGGGTATACGTGGGGAATAAAATGACCGGATGAAACTGCTTTCCATCGCTGGCCTGTTCGCATTGACCGCGCTGGCCGAAATCGTGGGTTGTTATCTGCCGTGGCTCGTGCTCCGGCAGGGGCGATCGTGGTGGCTGCTGGTGCCGGCGGCCGTGTCGCTGGCCCTGTTCGCCTGGCTGCTGACCCTGCATCCGAGCGCGGCCGGGCGCACCTATGCAGCCTATGGCGGCATGTACATCGCCATGGCGTTGCTGTGGCTGCGGTTCGTCGATGGCGTCTCGCTGACGCGCTGGGATGTGGTGGGGGCCGTGATCGCGCTGACCGGCATGGCGGTGATCGCCCTGCAGCCGACCACGGATTAGGCCCGCCCGCTCACCATCGCCATCACCTTGCCGGCATCGAGGGTCCGGGCTTCGGCCTCGATCTGTGGCTGATACTGCGTCTGCAGGCTCTTGCCCCGTTGCAGGATATGGTTGTAGGTGTTCTTCAGCACGTCGGTGGAGAGCGTCCGGCCACCCGCGTAATACTGGTTGGCCACATGGCCCAGCGCATAGGTGGCGGCGAAGCTCATGCCCGAGCTGATGGCCTGCCTGCCCGCCTTGCCGAACAGCCCCTTGCTGCGCTTCTTGCCCAGCAGCCCGGTCAGCAGCTTGCGGGCTGCCTGCTCCAGATACTGCGAGGTCATGCCGATGCCGACCGTGGCCAGAAAATCCCGGATATGGCCCTTGTCCAGCGAATAGCCATAGCTTTCGCCGATCTGGTACACCAGCCGCATCTGCAACGGGATGATCGCCATCGTCGAGAGTGATTCCGGCAGCAGTTCGATGGCGCCGTTCGTGATGCTGGCGCGCAGGATCTTCTGGTCGATCTCGGCCTGGCTCATCGTGCTCGGGCGGGTGGCCGGGGAGGCTTGCGCGGGAGCCTCTGCGCGTGTATCAGCAGCCGAGGCCGAATCCGGCAGGGATATCGAGCCGGCCAGTGGTGCATCGGCCACCGAGGCCGTCTCGTCCAACGTCTCCTGGGCAAAGCCGGCATCCAGCCCGAGTGCGCTTCGCAGCTCCTTCAGGAAGGCCAGTTCCCGGTCGCTGGTGCTGCCGTCGGCATCACAGACACAGACGGCCATTTCATAAGCCAGCTGGCGCGATTCATCGCTTTGCAACTGGCGGGCGGCTGCTTCGAGGCTCGTGCGCTTGAACAGCACGTCCTGATAGAGCGAGGCCAGATTGATCTCGGCCGTACCGGCCAGTCCTTCGGCGATCCGGCGGATCTCGTCGCGTTCGCGGTCGTGCTTGTGGCTGTCGGCATAGGCCGCCAGCAGGCTGATGGTCAGTGTGGCCTTGATGTCCTGATCGGTCATGAGTCTTCCCGTAGCGCGTGCATGCAGATGTTCGTCTCCAGCTGCATATGGTAGGGGCTACTGGAAAATTCAAGCACCGATCAGGGGTTTGGGGGAGGCAGTATCAGTTCTCGGGTGAGCTATCTGCCGGGAAACGCCACTGTGTGTAACTGACTGCGTAATCGATTGGCGTTGGGCTTGAATCATGCATCACCGGATCGAAATACGTGATCATGACGGAATGGCCCAGTGCTTTCAGTGGGTGTGAGCGGTTGTTTCGGATGGGGTCTCTGTGTCCACCGGGCTGCCAGTCGGATGGCACCTGCCACTGGGTGCAGGTGCTACGCGTCTGTTTGAACGACGGCTGTATCAGGGAGACCCCAACACCCTCCAAGAAGACCATGCAGAGCGCGAAGCTGTTGTCCTTCAGGTCGATATTGTCGATCAGCAAGCTTGCTTCGATACGGCGTTTCCGTTGTTCGTCCTGGTATTCCCATGTGTAAAAGGGGTTTGCCGTCATTTCGAAAAGATCATCACGCTTGATGGCAAATCCTGCCATGTGTTTCTTCCGGATGACACATTGTTTGCCCAAGTTCCTGGACGATGGCGGGAGGCGTACGCCTGGCTGGGAGGAGGGGGCTGTCCGGTGTCACCGCCGACTCAGGATTTCCTCGAAACGCTTGCGCGCCAGGGCAGGTACGTCCGAGGGAATCTTCAGCATCTGCCGGGCATCGCCATCACCGACCTGGATCAGCATGACCATGCCCATCGCATAATGAGGCAGGCATTTCACGCCATAGAGGCCGGGCACGTCGAAGCTGACCTCGATTTCCTCGTCGATCCCGCCTTTGAAGGGCTTGGCACCGTCAGGCATCATGTTCTCGATCGAGGCGGCATCGTGGCCGCTTCGGGTGGCCAGAAACTTGACGGTGTCGCCCGGTCTGATCTGAAGGAAGTCCGGCTCGTACACCATCGCGCCGGTGGCATTGCGGTTCAGCATCCGCACGAGATGGGTTTCTGCCGATGCAGGGGCGTGCAACAGGGCGCTCAGGGCGGCCAGCGACAGCCACAGTGCTGGCCGCGGAAGGAAGGAAAGGGTCGTTTTCTTCATGGATGGCATTCTGGTGGAAAAAACTTGTCAGTCGCGTCCGTCATGCGGGCTGGACAGTGTCGACTGATGCTCAAGCGGCGACATGAGGCAGCAGACTTTGGCATGCGGGAGATGATGGCCATAGCTATGGGCTATGGGCTATGGCCGGTTTGTGATTGGTTTCTTTGCTTGCTGGTTGCAGGTTCCATGTCAGGGTCGGGTAGCGGCAAAAAGCGCAGTACCCGTGTCCCATCCGAGGGGTCGAGCAGTTCATGGACGCCGACCCGGAAAACCCGTTCCAGCAAGTCGGGCTTCAGAACCGAGGATGGCAGGCCTTCGGCGATCAGTCGGCCCTCGTGCATCACCAGCAGGCGGTCGCACAGCAGCGCCTGGTTCAGATCGTGAATGGCCATCACTTTCGTGCCGTGCAGCTGCCGCACGAGTGCCATCAGCGACAGCTGGTGGTGGATGTCCAGGTGATTCGTTGGCTCATCAAGTAGCAGGATGGGCGTCTGCTGGGCCAGTGCGCGAGCGATGTGCACGCGCTGGCGCTCGCCGCCCGAGAGCTGATGCCAGATCTGTGCACCCCTGTCCTGCATGCCGACGGCCTGCAAGGCATCCTGCACGATCCGGTCATCCTGATCCGACCAGCCCTGCAGCGCCGACAGCCACGGCGTGCGTCCCAGTTCGACGGCGTCCCGCACGGTGATCGCCTCCTGCGTGTCGGCCGACTGAGAGACGAGCGCGAGCAGGTGGGCCAGCTCGCGTCGCGGCATCCGCTTCATCGGGCGGCCGTTGATCAGCACGTCGCCACGGCTGGGTGGCAGCAGCCCGGCCAGGAGACGCAGCAGGGTCGATTTGCCCGAACCATTCGGGCCGATCAGCCCGAGCATCTCACCGGCACGGACGCTCACCGACACATCCTGCACGATGGTCTTCTGGCGGGCCTGCCAGCTCACCTGTCGGGCTTCCAGCACGACCGGGGACGTGGCAGCCGGCATGGTGGGGGCCGTTTCGCCGGTGTGGCCGACGGATGCGTCATGGGTTGAGGCTTCATGGTTGAAGCGGTCAGGGCCTGGCGATGGCGGGGCCGACCAGACCGGGGCTGAACCCGGCGCGGCGACAGCGTTTGTCCCGGCGGGTGGCATCAGTGTTGCCTCCGGCTTCTGAGCAGGATCAGGGCAAATGCGGGCGCGCCCACCAGTGCGGTGACGACACCGATTGGAATGACCTGTCCCTGGATCATCGTGCGCGACAGCACGTCGGCGGCGATCAGGAAAATGGCGCCGATCAGCGCGCTGGCGGGCAGCAGGCGCTGATGACGCACGCCCACCAGCATCCGGGTGATGTGGGGGATGACCAGCCCGACGAAGCCGATGGCCCCCACAACCGAGACCATCACGGCGGTGATCAGTGCGGCCACCAGCAACAGCAGTGCCTGTGTGCGGCGAACCGGAATGCCCATCGAGGCCGCCGATTCGGTGCCGAAGATGAACGCATCCAGCGCCCGCGCATGAAGGCAGCAGACCAGGACGCCGGATACCGCCACGGCAGCCGTCAGCCCCACGTCGTCCCAGCGCACGCCGCTCAGGTTGCCCAGCAGCCAGAACATGATGCCCCGTGCCTGTTCAGCGCTGCCGGACTTGGTGATGATCAGCGAGGTCAGCGCGTTGAAGAGCTGGGAGCCAGCGATGCCGGCCAGCACGATCTGTCCGCTGTTGCGCAGACCGCTGCCGCCGGCGGCCTGGGCCAGCAGGCTGACCAGCGCAAAGGCCGTGACGGCACCGAGAAAGGCCCCGGCACTCATCGAGACGGCACCGGCGCCCAGGCCGGCCACCGTCACCAGCACGGCACCGGTCGAGGCGCCCGCCGAGATGCCCAGCAGATACGGGTCGGCCAGCGCGTTTCGCAGCATCGATTGCAGGATGAGCCCCGAGACGGCCAGTCCTGCACCGCAGCAGGCCGCGACGATGGCCCGGGTGAGCCGGTAATTCCAGACGATGCCCTCGTCCAGGGCATCGACCGGATGGTCGGTGCCGGACAACCGGTTGCTCAGCACCTGCCAGACGGTCTTCACCGGGATGTCGGTTTCACCGATGGCGGTGCCCAGCACGATGGCCACCAGCAGCAGGAGCAGGGCGGCGGCGCCCACCATCAGCCATGTCGGCCAGCCCGGTCTCGTGTGCGAGATCATGCGCGGGACTGGCTCACTGCGCGGCCGGCTTGAGCTTCATCACCGTCTCGGCGATCTGCTCCATGCCGTCGGCGATGCGGATCGAAGCCTGCAGGGCGTCGGCATCCACGATGGCGATCCGACCGTGCTTCACGGCATCCATGTGTTTCGTGACCGGATCGGATTTCAGGAACGCCAGTTTCTTCTCGTAGTCGTCTGCCGGAAAGCGGCGCCGATCCATGCGGGCGATGATGATGATGCTCGGGTTCGCCTTGGCGATCTTTTCCCAACCGACCGTCGGCCATTCCTCGGCCGAGGTGATCACGTTGCGCAGGCCCAGCTCGCGCAGCATGTAGCCTGCCACGCCCTGTTCGCCGGCCACATAGGGATCGAGGGCGATATCGGCACTGGAAAACCAGACCACGGCCGAGAGATCCTTCACATCGACCGACTTCACGTCGGCGATGGCCTTGGCCTGTCGCGCCTTCAGGTCATCGACCAGCTTCCCGCCCTCGGCTTCCACGTCGAAGATCGTGGCAAGCTGCGTGATGCTCTTGTACAGGGCTTCGATGTTGTAAGGGGACGTACGGGTTCCGTCCGCGCCGACCAGATTGTCCTTGCCCTCGCAATCGGATGGCATCAGGTAGGTGGGAATCTTCAGGTCGTGGAACTGCTCGCGGGTGCCGACCAGACCTTCCTTGCCCACATGCCATTCGAACTGGGTCACGACGAGTTGCGGGCGCTTGCCGATCACGGACTCGAAACTGGGATCGTTGTCGGCCAGCCGGGGAATCCGGTCATTGATGGCCTTGTACTGCGGCAGCACCGGGTTGAACCAGACCGAGGTGCCGACGACCTTGTCGCCCAGACCCAGCGCATAGAGCATTTCGGTGCCAGCCTGACCGATCGTGACGACCGAGGCCGGCGTCTTTTCAAAGTCGAGCTGGTAGCCGCAATTCTCGACCGACAAGGGATAGTCGGTGGCATGGGCGGCCGTCGTGCCGAGGCCAAGAGCCAGCAGGGCGGTCATGGAAAAACGTCGCATCATCATCGCTTCACTCCCGTTGCTCGAAGGGCAAGAGCCATCATCCGAGCGGCAAAAATGCCTTGGGGGCGCTGATGAGGTGAAGAAACCTGTTGCCGGCAGACGTGGCGCATGGCTGAGGCAAGGTCTTTGCCACCGCGCGGCCACGGCTCGGAGCGGCTGGCGTCCAGTGGTACCCGGACATGCAGCCCACAGAGTGCCTCGACAGCAGCGGCAGTCTTTCGCAGCGGCGCCGGCAGTTCAGCCTCGGCAGACCGTGGCGCCAGACGGGCAGCCTGCCGGTCGAACGGAACAGGTATCGCTCACTTCTCCGGACACCCCGCCGGCCATGAACATAAAAAACGGCTTTGGCAGGTATCCTGACTGGCAGTTCATCGCCTGCTTTCGCCTTCCCGAATCCGTGGGGCCGTCTGGCCCGTGGCTTCAGTGGTTCATTGAAAGCAGGCTCCGTGCCTACAGTTGCGGGGGCAGTTCCATTTCGATGCCTGTGGTGGCAGCCGGCTTGAGATCGAAGCGACCGGCCGTCGGACAGGCTGGATTCCCTGAGGAGCTTGGGCGGCAGGAAAATCGCGGGCTGCAAACCGGCCGCGCCGGCCCATTTTGCACCCGCTTCTTGCCCCAT